>NZ_JAMYRH010000017.1:0-113358 GCF_040321305.1 Mesorhizobium sp. M0478 | reverse complement strand
GCATATTGAGCTGCACCGCCTGCCGGGTCAGCGAGAAGGCGCCGGAGATGACCGCCTGGCTGGCGATAACCGTCGCCGCGGTTGCCAATACCACCATCGGGATTAGCGTCCAGCCTTCGTTCATCTCGAAGAATGGATGGCCGACGACGCCGTTCTTGGCCAGCACGAAGGCGCCTTGCCCGGCATAATTGAGCAGCAGGCAAGGAAACACGATCGCCAGCCAGGCCAGCACGATCGGCTTGCAGCCGAAATGGCCGAGATCGGCATAGAGTGCTTCGGCGCCGGTGACGGCGAGGAAGATGGCGCCGATGGTCACGAAAGCGACGTCGGGCGAATTGATCAGGAAGGCGACGATGTAGTGCGGGCTCACCGCCCACAGGATTTCTGGATCGGCGATGATGTGGTTGAGACCGGAAAGGCCAATTGCCAGGAACCATACGGCGGTCACCGGGCCGAACACCAATCCCACCCCGCCGGTGCCAAAGCGCTGCACCGCGAACACCATGGCCAGGATGACCAGTGTCAGCGGCACCACATAGGGCTGGAAGGTCGGCGTGACGACGTTCATACCCTCGACCGCCGACAGCACCGAAATCGCGGGCGTGATGACCGCGTCGCCGAAAAACAGCGAGGCGCCGACGATGCCGATGCCCAGGATCACCGCCGACCGCTTGGGGAAACTGCCGCGCGCTAGCGCCATCAGCGACAGCACGCCGCCCTCGCCGCCGTTATCGGCGCGCAGCACGAACATGATGTACTTGATGGTGACGATGATAGTCAGCGACCAGATGATCAGCGACAGCACGCCGAGGATATCGCCGCGCTCGGCGACATTGCCGCCCGACGACGCCACCAGCGCCTCACGGAACGCGTAGATCGGGCTGGTGCCAATATCGCCATAGACAACGCCGAGCGCGCCTAGCATCAGCACCTTGGTGCTGTCCTGTTCGATTTCGGGATGGCTCGATTGTTCGACGGGTTCTGCCTCGCTACCAGCATTGGTAAGGGCCATGGACGACACTCCGATAAGGGGCCGCCCTCTACCTTTGCTGCACTGCAATATCAAGTGCCGCGACGTAATGGCTCCGTATGCGGACCGCATTTGTTGCCGCACCGGCGGATTGTCTCATACGAAACCACGATCCCGCTCCCGGGCCATTTCCTCGACGAGACACAGGCTCAAGGGGACCTGAAGCAGGGCCAGACCGGATGGGCGATGATCTGCGGCAGGAAACGATGGCGCTGCTTGTAGCTGACGGCATATCTTTCTCCTTTGTGTGTCTGCCAGACGAGCGGGCGGGCACGGAAGTGGTCGCGCTCTGGCTGCCAGACATACTCGTCCAACCTGATGAAAACCTGACTTGTACACCCAGCCCAAACAGGTGCGAGGGGTCGGTCTATTACCAAAGGCTCTGAGGTGATTCTCTAGGGTTCCCGCCCAGATTGATCCGTGACCCTTGTTGTGTGCCGCCCCGGGTTGATCGGAGGCTCCAACTCCTGAGAAGGTGGAACCATGACAAGCAAGGCGACCAACAAGTTCTCTCCCGAGGTCCGGACCCCCCGCGGTGCGGCTGGTTCTGGATCACGAACGCGAGCATACGTCGCGGTGGGCGGCGGTTTCATCGATCGCCGCCAAGCTCGGCTGCAAGAAAGCCGAGCGTGACGGCGGCGTGCGCGCCGGAGTTCCCACGGATGCTGCGACGAAACTGAAGGCTCTGGAACGCGAGAGCCGCGAGCTTCGCAGGCCAACGAGAGCAAGGCTTCCGCGTATTTTGCCCAGGCGAAGCTCGACCGCCGGTTCAGGCCACGATCGCGTTCATCGACGATCACCGCAAGGCGCATGGGGTTGAGCCGATCTGCAAGGTGCTGCCGATCGCCCCGTCGACCTACCACGACCATGTCGTCAAGCGCGTCGACCCCTGCCGGCTGTCGGCTCGGGCAAGATGGGATACAGCCTCGAAGGATGAGGTCCGACGGGTTTGAGGCGAACTTCCGCGTCTGCGGCATTCGCAAGGTCTGGCGGCGGTTGCGTCGCGAGGGCTTCGAGGTCGCCCGCTGCACGGTTGCCCGCTTGATGAAGGCCATGGGCCTCGAAGGCATCGTCCGCGGCAAGCCGATCCGCACTACGGTGAGCGACAAGGCCGCACCTTGCCCTCTCGACCACGTCAACCGCCAGTTCCATGCTCCGGCGCCGAACATGCTGCGGGTCTCCGACTTCACCTGCGTCGCGACCTGGACGGGCTTCGTCTATGTCGCCTTTGTCATCGACACCTATGCCCGTCGGATCGTCGGCTGGCGGGTGAGCCGGACGGCGCATGCAGCCTTCGTTCTCGATGCCCTGGAACAGGCTCTCCATGATCGGCGGCCCGCGCGGGGAGGCGGGCTCATCCATCACAGCGATAGAGGCAGCCAAGGCGGATTCAACCGGATCGTCGCAACACCGGCATCATACTGTCCCCCAAGGAGCTGGTCGAGGAGTTCGGCAGGTGTTTTCCAGCCGAGCGTTTTGCGCGGTCTTGTGTTGATAGCATGGGCAACTGCGTCCAGTTCCCGGGCTGTGTGCCGACTGAGATCCGTGCCCTTTGGAAAGTACTGTCTCAGCAAGCCATTGGTGTTTTCGTTGGAGTCTCGCTGCCACGGGCTTGGGGATCGCAGAAGTAAATCTCGAGCCCGGTGTCGATGCGCAGGTCGGCTGCTGCGCCATTTCCGCTGCATGGTCCCAAGTCAGCGACTGACGCAGCTGCTCGGGAAATTTGCCCATGGATCGGGCTATGGCTCTGCGGACTGCTTCAGCGCCGTGGCCGGCAAGTGGTGGACCGTTCTTGATGCGCAGGCTCTGCTGATAGCCATGCATGCGCGGCAGGTGAAGCACGCATTGTGAAGCGTGAACTTCGTTCCACGAGCGTACCGATCGCCTAGCTTCCGAGGCCAAGGACGAGGTCGCCTTCCCAATGTCCGGGGACAGCCCGATCGGCAATTTCGGCCGGACGGTCGCTTATTATAAGGGCGTCTCCAATGAAGGACTTGCTGCGAACTCGGGCCCGTTCGCGCGGTACGCGCAACGCTCGGCCTGAACGCAGACATGCGGTCAGTCCTCGGCGCAATGCTCCGCGTCCTTGAATGTACAAGGACTGATAGATCGTCTCGTGGCTGATCCGCATGGTTTGATCCTCTGGGTAATCGATCTGAAGCCGATTTAGCGATCTGCTCGGGGCTCCAGGCTGCCGACCACCTCCGGCTCTGTCGTTTTTTCCATACCCACCTTGGGGCCCTCGAATGAGGCGCCATTGGGATTGGTGACTTTGCCGGCCAAGCGCTCCTCAACATTCACGCAGAGCCGGATTGACCGCCAGCTTGCCAGGAGGCCGCCGGGACTCACGATCGGCGTGCCATTGGGCGGCACTGGCCGGTAATCCAGATTGCCGCTGCGCGTCGCGGCATTGCGCCTGACCTCCCGCGAGATTGTGCTCGGCGGCCGACCTAGCTTACGAGCAATGGCCCGGATGCCGATTCCCTTGGCAAGCTCAAGCGCAATATCCTCGCGCTACCGAAAGAAAGATATCGCCCCGAAGGCGGCTTCGCCCACGGCGCTAAATGCGTTGGCGGCATCCCTCCTGCACTCCGAACCAGCGCGGACCAAGAGGCGTTGATATACTGGCATCCAGTGCGGCCTCCTCGCTCGAACGTCCCAAGGCAATAGCTTGCCAGAACCGGAAGCGATTCTCACGCTGCCAGGCAGGCGGACGCCCGGGCGAATCTAGCTTCTTTCGAGTGCACCGATCTAAGCGCGTTGGTGAACCGTCATTGCAACCTCCAATCCCTTGGTGTTGCGACGACCGGTTGAATCCGCCCAACACGTCAGCATTCAATACACCGAGCGCTTGGCGGAGGCCGGCGTCGAACCCGCGGTGGGCAGTGTCGGCGACTCTTTCGATAATGCTCTCGCCGAAACGATCAACGGTCTTTGCAAGGCCGAGGTGATCCATCGACGCGGACCCTGGCGCTCATTCGAGGCCGTCGAGTTCGCCACGCTCGAATGGGTCGACTGCTTCAACAATCGCTGGCTGCTGGAGCCCATCGGCAACATCCCGCCGGCCGAAGCCGAGGAACGCTACTACGCCATGTTGGATGAACCAGCCATAGCCGCGTGACTCAAACGAAACGGCCACCGGAATGCCCGGGGCAGTTCACATCGCATTTGATGCCAGCTTCATCGTATTTTCTTCGGCTTGGACGGGCACTTGGCAGACCCACAGAGCTGGGAACCCTTTGCCATACTACAACTGTAACATCATATCGGTTTAGCAGGTCAAGCTTCGGTGGTAACCTCATTGGGTAGAATAACTACTTTGGAGGCTAGCAATGGATCGCGATAACAAACGGGCACGTGCAGCTGCAAGATCATCTCAAGGCGTGGGGAGCAGTAGCCTCCGTGACGTTCCAGAGGGGCCATTGAGCGATGTTGCAGAACGGCTGGTAACCGCTAACCCGCGCGATACAGCGCGAAATCTCGGGGGCTTCAAAGGCCTCGGGACGCACGAGCGAACAGCCGTTCGGGGCACTCAACCCGGGCCAGAAACTGACCTCGCGAGATTTGAGAGGCGGACCAATCGGCTTGGACGATCAGCCATCAATCTGGCCGCGACATTAACAGCCGAATTGGGGTACAGCACGGATGACATAGCATTGCAGAAAGTCGGAGCGGCCAGTAATCTAGGCGATTACCTAACGCCAGGGCTGCAAGATGCTATTGTTAATCGCATTGGCAACATGGATCCGCCGTCGCAAGCTCTCGGAGGTTATTACGTTGCGCCACACTTCAGTAAGTTTACTGACGAAAACAAATCTCGCATTCTTGATCAAGCCATTGGATTGGCTTCTTCTGATCCGGATGGCAATGTCAGGATGATGGCATCCAATGCTATTCTCAACATGTATCAACAGTTAGACGCAAATCAACAGGCCCAAGCTCACTCAGTTTTTCCCGGCATGCAACACATCTTGCCGCACATGCCGCCGCCGCAGCATGCAGCAGAGGAACGGAGTGCGAATCTGGACGGCCACATAGCAGGTATTGAGGCTGCAGTCCGTGATACAGTAGGCCCGCAAACCTCCTATGAACAGCTGCAGCGGGGTGCTCAAGTCGGGCGGTCCATAAGCCAAGCCTACAATCACGCCCGAGAGGACCTAATGGAGGCCACCCGAAGCAGAGATCGCTCCGGCCGTTGAGGTCTCGGCCATGGTACAGTGACGCTTTCTCTCCCGAATTCCGTCTACGGCCTTGCCGTTTCCAATTCGCTGGCCGTTGACGTACAAAAACCACGTCTGCCGGGTGATGCGCTGCAAGCATCGCACCACCCACTGCGGCATCGATCTGTCGAGCGGCGACATCGCGCGACGCCGGTTCGGTCTCTGAAGCACGCGCAGCATTAGCTACGGCTAATCCGGCAATGGAACAATGCTTTCAACAAAAACGACGCCCCCCAACATAGCCATTAGCATCGCGTGCTCACTCGCCGTGGGCTTCTGTGCGGCAAGTCTTTACGCAACCTTCCGTCACGGCGGCAGCGGCGAGGCTCTGATGGCGTTTGATGTCCGTGCCTTTTGGTTTGAGACGCCCTTCTATTTGGGTTTCGCAACCCCCGTTTTCTATCGGGGCGCGGCTATCGTGCTCTCGACGTCCGCGGTCGTCTTGCTGATTCAGCAGATCGTATTGCGCCGCAAGCTCGAACACCACGGGACGGCTCGTTGGGCTCGAGTGGATGAAATGCGACGCACGGGATATCTGCGACGATACCGTGGCGTGACAGGGCCGGTGTTTGGGAAGACAAGTGGCCCTTTCTGGCCTGGCTACTACCTGACCAATGGCGAGCAGCCTCACAGCCTCATCGTTGCACCGACCCGCGCTGGCAAGGGCGTCGGCATAGTCATTCCAACGCTACTTACATTCAAAGGCTCGGTGATAGCTCTGGACGTCAAGGGGGAGCTCTTTGAGCTCACCTCGAGGGCGCGCAAAGCCGCAGGTGACGACGTGTTTAAATTCGCGCCGCTGGATTCGGAGCGGCGCACAAACTGCTACAATCCGCTGTTGGATCTTATAGCGCTGCCTCCACAGCAGCAATTCACCGAAGCCCGCCGCTTGGCCGCAAACCTGATTACGGCCAAGGGGGAGGGCGCGGAAGGTTTCGTCAGCGGCGCGCGAGATATCTTTGTCGCGGGAATCCTTGCCTGCATCGAGCGGGGCACGCCAACAATCGGCGCCGTCTATGACCTCTTCGCCCAGCCGGGGGAGAAGTTTAAGCTCTTCGCGCGACTCGCCATGGAGACTCAGAACAAAGAGGCACAACGCATCTTCGACGACATGGCGGGGAACGATACGAAAATCCTAACCTCCTACACTTCCGTGCTCGGCGATGGCGGGCTCAACCTGTGGGCGGATCCCGCTGTAAAGGCGGCCACAAGTCGCTCGGACTTTTCGGTCTATGATCTTCGCCGTCGCAGAACGTGCATCTATCTTTGCGTTGGTCCGAACGACCTTGAGGTGATCGCGCCTTTGATACGCTTGTTTTTTCAGCAAATCGTTTCAATTCTGCAGCGGTCGCTGGCCGGCCGGGATGAAAAGCACGAGGTTCTCTTCCTGCTCGATGAGTTCAAGCACCTGGGTAAGCTGGAGGCGATCGAGACCGCAATCACGACTATCGCGGGCTACAAGGGGCGTTTCATGCTCATCATCCAAAGCCTTTCGGCACTGACGGGGGCTTATGGAGAGGCTGGCAAGCAGAATTTTCTCAGCAATACCGGACTGCAAGTGTTCATGGCCACGGCTGATGACGAGACTCCGAACTACATTTCCAAGGCCATCGGTGAATACACGTTTGAAGCCAAATCGATTTCCCACAGCCAGGCGCGAACGTTCGACTGGACCATTCAGAATTCACATCAAGGTGCACCGCTATTGCGTCCCGAACAGGTTCGGCTGCTCGATGACGACTACGAGATTGTTCTCATCAAAGGTCTGCCACCATTAAAATTGAGGAAGGTGCGTTATTTCTCGGATCGCATTCTGAAACGCATCTTTGAACGCCAGACAGGCGCCCTCCCGGAGCCGGCGCCCTTGACGGGAGCAGAGGAGGCGCTCTCCGCCGAATCTCAACTCGATGACCCGCTGTGTGAATTGGCGCAGGACTTTGACGATACAGTTTGATGTGAGGCTGTGTGGACCCCGCGAGAAAATCCATCCCGTGTAGCAGCTTTGTGGCAGGTGCAGGACGCCGGCTTGGAAGAGGGGCAAGCGGGCCAAGCCCGGCAACTTGAGCAGCACGTGTCCGAGGCGCTCCGGCCGCTGTTCGATGGTCGAGCTGACGAGCCGCCAACCAATCCAGAGGAGCTTCTGCGACTGGAACAGGGGGTTTCGCGAGGTGCTTCAGCGAGGGCAGGATCATCAAGCCGCCTCGTCTTTTTTCAGCAACCCAGGGATGCCCGATGGACGGGATGACCTCAACAGAAGCGTGTCGGAGGCTTTCGCAAGCTCTGGGACGCCGGAGTTCGGGCCGCCGCCCCCAGTCTTGGCTGCCAGCCAACAGCAGATCCGCCCTTCGCCGGATGAGCTTGACCATGCAACCACCTGCCACCCGAGTGAGTCGTCCCAACAATGAACATTCACCAGCGCTGTTGTGGTCAGCGCAGACGCAGAGGGCCCTGAATGCGCCGCAAGCCGTCGCCATTCAGCAGCAGCTGAGCGAAATCGGCAATTCAGGCGGCCGCGTGCATATGCAGAGAGGGGCTTGATCAGCCTCGTCACCCCAATCTCCAGCATAGCTCACTGTCACGCGGCCAACGTGCCTCCGTAGCTAACATCCACGTCAGCGTTGAAGAAGTACCCTGCGCCACGGGATGTTTTGACCAGGCGAGGGTTGGCCGCATCAGCCTCCAGCTTTCGGCGCAAGCGCATGATTAGGACATCGATACTTCGATCGTACACCTCTTCTCCACGCACACGGCTCGCGAGCAAAAGCCGTTCTCTGGATAGCACGTTGCGGGGGTTCTCCAGAAATGCGATCAAGAGATTGAACTCACATGCGGTAAGCTTGACCTCGCCACGCTCCGCACAGATCAGTCGCCGCTGCTTCACGCTGAGCTTCCAGGCCCCAAAGCGAAATGAGCGCTGCTCTCTGGTTCGCGGACTAGAAATGCGCTGGCGTAGCGCTACTCGAATGCGGGCCAGGAATTCGCGCATCCCGAAAGGCTTGGGAATGAAATCGGTTGCGCCGAGCTCCAGTGCAACCACTTTTTCCGCCTCATCAAGCCGGTCGCCGCTGATCACTATGATAGGAACATCCGATTTTGTCGCCAGATTGCGGACGATCGCAAGTCCATCCTCCCGGCCTAGGTTAAGGTCAACAACCACGAGATCGACTGGCTCACGTGAAAGAACATAGTCAAACTGCTTGCTATCGTGGACTGCGGTTACCTTCAGGGCATGCATCGTGAGATACTCGGCGATGAGGCGCCGCATTGCGGCATCATCGTCAATGACAAGAACATGTTTCAACGGCACACCTTCAATCTTGAATCCCCTTGTCTAAACCTGTTGCCGAGCAACCCTGGGGCACCGACCCAGAACAGCTGCTCCTTGATACCACTCGCCGTTGCGTGCGGCCAATGTGAGGCCGTGCTCGTCCTGTTCTTTTCATCCCCACCGAATTGACCGCACCAAGGCAGCCCGTGGCCACCAGACAGATCCCAGCGCCGACATGACCCTGCCGTGTGGTCCTTCGCTTTTTCGCTTCGAGCTCCCCCGTTGGTGCAGGCCTGCCAATATCACTCAAGTTCGACCTCATGGATGCCAAGTTTCCTGCTATGCCCTTGCATCCTGGTCATCCTGCAGTTTGCGGACCTGGATCATCTCGATATCATCCGGCTCGTGGATCCAGCTCGGACATGGTTGAGCAGCGCGGCGTTTGGCTTGATCGGAGAGGCGGTCGGCGGAAGAAGACCGTGATTCGCTGCAGCGGCCTTGTGCAAAATAGTGTGTCTCCTGCCAAGCCGGCTTCGTCCAAGGTGGCCGGCGGCCTCAAATGCTGTTCGGCGACCGGCAGGTCGCCGGTTGCGGTGAACGTCCGGGCTAACATTTCTCAGTTACTGCAACTCCTCCATCTTGAGCGTGTCACTATGCTTGTCCATTGCGCCGTCGGACTGCGTCAATGACGTGCGGTTATCTGCCGATGGGACTGTGCATGATCCACCCTTTGGCGGCGGCGGCCGAACAGCTGAACGAGGCTCGCACCAGGATGGGCTGCGCCGCCACGTCTTCCCAGTTGACCCTCGCCGCCGCGGATTTGCGCCTTCGAGCCAGCTTCGCGGACGAGCTCGCGTCTCAAGCAATGATCTGAGTATGCAGGGCCGCGCATGGCTGCTCTTTAAGGACCGGCAGCATACCGGCAAAGTTGGGCCGCTTTATCGCCTTAGTCGATTCCCCACGGTGATCCCGAGCCTGAACAAGCCCGCCAAGCTCCCCATTTTGTCCTTGGCTTGGCGCTGACAGAAGTACCGTCCATGACGCCAAAGTCGCGGCCCACACTCCAGGAGCAACGGACGGCCGGGACGAGCAATCCTGTAAAGGAGTCATTGTACCAAGATGCTCCGGATGTCGCTGGCTGATCGGGCCCGCGCCACCCACGCATGCGCAAGATGCTCACCCACGCTGATACGAACACGGTCTTTGCTTCAATTGAAACCGAAAAGCTGAACTTGAACATCACACAGTAACAAACCTCCCCGATAAGCGCGTGCCGGACAGGGCCAGAACCCGTCCGGCGGCTTGGAAAGGTAGGTGATAGGGAATGTTTATTGCAGCTTGGCCGCTGGCCATCGTCCTGATGACATCCATGTCACTCCCAGCCGAGCCCGCGCCACTTTCTCCGCGTGAGTTCCGCAGCCTGTCGCGCAAATGCGCCCCCTGGGTTGCGCCGTCCACCCTGGCCGCGATTGCCAAGATTGAAAGTGGCTTTGAAACGCTGGTGGCTCATGACAACACCACAGGTGAGCAGCTTCGCTGGATAGACCACCTGGAAGCCACGCGGGGCATCAAGGAACGCCTCGAAGCACAACATTCTGTCGATGTTGGATTGATGCAGATAAACAGCAAGAACTTTGCCATGCTCAATCTCACGCCGGAAAGGGCTTTCGAGCCCTGCGCCTCGCTTTCGGCTGCCGCCCACCTGCTTGAAAGCCGGTATGCCGGCGGCACCACTGCTGTGGCACAGCAACTGGCGCTTCGCCGTGCCATCTCGGCCTATAACACGGGCGACGTCACGCATGGCTTCGCCAACGGTTATGTACGCAAGGTCGAGTCGGCCGCAAAGGACATCTCAAGTCTCCTTGAGAGAACGCTGGAGCCGACTGCTCGAGATGTGCCGCACCTTGAGGCACCCGGTCGGAAAGCCGTGCCGCCTCTGCTCCAGCAGAGCCAACAGGCCAATAGAAAGAAGCAGCCCAACCAAGATTCTTGGGACATCTGGGGCTCGTATCAGCCAGACCGCTCCGGGGCCGATCCCTCCGATCCGACAGGCAGCCAGGCTGCGAAAGCACGGGAACCCTCGAACCCGAACAAACTCGTATTCGATTGAAACATGGAGATGCAATGATGACGCCACTCAAGATACTTCGTGCGCTTAAAACGCGTGTTCCTTCGCCTTTTTCCATGCTGCGCATGGCGGCTGAATATGTACCGGCCGCTGCTGCAGGCGCGGCGTGGACGGTCTTCTACAGCGGGCCAGCCGCGGCTCAGGTGACCGGAGGGACGGATCCTGCCAAGATGGTCCAGAATATCTGCACGTTCATACTTGGCCCCTTTGGACAATCACTGGCCGTGCTCGGGCTCGTAGCCATCGGTATCTCTTGGATGTTCGGTCGTGCTTCACTTGGCCTGGTTGCGGGTGTCGTTGGAGGGATCGTCATCATGTTCGGGGCCAGCTTCCTGGGCAAGGCGCTCATAGGCGGCGGCTGATGAGCGACCGGTTGGAAGTGAGCACCCTCTATGTGGCGGCGACGCGCCCCGCACTGTTTCTGGGGGTGCCGCTGACGCTGGCCGGATTGCTCATGATGTTGGCTGGGCTTGTTATCATTATCCTTCAGAACCCGCTCTACGAAATCGTTCTCGTGCCACTCTGGTTCGGAGCACGGCTGGTTGTTGAGCGTGACTATAACGCGGCAAGCGTCGTGCTGCTCTATTTGCAGACGGCCGGCAGAAGCGTGGACGGGCCGGTCTGGGGAGGCGCAAGCGTCAGCGCCAATCCGATCAGAGTGCCGAAACGCGGAAGAGGAATGGTGTAATGTTCGGCGCCAGCGGCCGGACCGAGAGGTCTGGCGAGATCTACCTTCCGTATGTTGGTCACGTAAGCGATCAGGTTGTCCTTCTGGAAGACGGATCGATCATGGCCATGGCACATGTGAACGGTGTGCCCTTTGATTTGGAAGACGCTGAGATGCGCAACTCGCGCTGCCGCGCGTTCAACACTCTCTTGCGCAACATCGCCGATGACAATGTCTCGATATACGCTCATCTTGTGAGACACAACGATGTGCCGGCGCCGGCGCCGCGCCAGTTTCAAAGTGCATTCGCTGGCAGTCTGAGCGAGGCCTACGAGCGTCGTGTGCTGTCGGGAAAGCTCTTTCGCAACGATCACTTCCTCACTTTGATCGTGTCCCCCCGCACCGCAATCGGCAAGATCGGCTTGCGGATTGCCAAGTCCCGCAGACGGAATGAGCACGATCTAGCCACCCAAATGCGGAGCCTGGAAGACCTCTGGCACATCACTGCTGGCGCACTCGGCGGTTACGGTCTGCGCCGGTTGGGCATTCGTGAGAAAGGCAACGTGCTCTTCACGGAAATCGGCGAGGCGCTTCGGCTCATGATGACTTGCCGGTTTCTTCCGGTTCCGATGGTTACCGGCTCACTTGGCGCCTCGATCTACACTGACCAGGTCATCTGCGGGAAGCGGGCGCTTGAGATTCGAAGGCCCGGGGATAGCTCCGTCGGATCATTGTTTTCGTTCCGTGAATATCCGGCGACGACGCGGCCGGGCATGCTAAATTCCTTGCTGTCCGCCAACTTCCCGCTTGTCCTGAGCCAGAGCTTTTCCTTCCTCACTCGCCCACAAGCTCATGCCAAACTAAGCCTTAAGTCCAGCCAGATGACGAGTGCCGGCGACAAGGCTCTCACCCAGATCAATGAACTTGCCGAGGCAGAGGACGCACTGGCAAGCAACGAATTCGTGATGGGTTCGCATCATCTGAGCCTGTGCGTCTATGCCGACAGCCTCAATAGCCTTGCAGATCGCGCAGCAAGTGCCCGCGCACGGCTGGCCGACGCGGGCGCCGTTATCGTCCAAGAGGGCATCGGCATGGAGGCCGCATATTGGTCCCAACTTCCGGGGAACAACAGGTGGCGCACGCGCCCGGGGGCGATCACCTCACACAATTTTGCCGGGCTCGTCTCATTTGAGAACTTCCCAAGCGGTTCCAGTTCCGGCCACTGGGGCAATGCTGTTGCGCGCTTTCGCACAAACGGTGGAACTTCTTTCGACTACATCCCCCATGAGAATGACGTCGGCATGACGGCAATATTCGGGCCCGTTGGCAAAGGCAAGACGACGCTGATGACCTTTGTCCTCGCGATGCTTGAGCAAAGCTTGGTCGATCGCAATGGTGCGATCGTCTTCTTCGACAAGGATCGGGGTGGTGAACTGCTGGTGCGAGCCACGGGAGGGACATATCTTGCGTTGCGCAGAGGCGCTCCGAGCGGCTTGGCCCCTCTGCGTGGACTGGACAACACCTCCGCCTCCCGGGACTTTCTGCGCGAGTGGTTGATGGCCCTGATCGAGAGTGACGGCCGTGGTCCGATCTCGCCGGAGGAAAGCCGTCGGCTGGAACGCGGCATTGTTCGTCAGCTTTCGTTCGAACCCCCTATGCGCTCACTTGCGGGCCTGCGCGAGTTCCTATTGCACAGCCCCTCCGAGGGCGCAGGAGCACGGCTGCAGCGGTGGTGTAGAGGGGGGGCGCTTGGATGGGCCTTTGACGGCGACGTGGACGAAGTAAGGCTGGATGCCTCCATTACGGGCTTCGACATGACGCAGCTCCTGGAATATGAGGAGGTCTGTGCACCGGCCGCCGCATACCTTCTGCATCGAGTGGGCGCTATCGTCGATGGTCGTCGGTTCGTCATGAGCTGCGACGAATTTCGATTCTATCTACTCAACCCCCAATTCTCGGCCGTTATCGACAAGTTCTTGCTCACGGTCCGCAAAAACAACGGCATGTTGATACTCGCAACGCAGCAGCCTGAACACGTTCTGGAATCGCCTCTCGGAGCTAGTCTCGTTGCGCAATGTATGACGAAAATTTTCTACCCATCACCGACGGCGGACCGCTCTGCGTATGTCGATGGCTTGAAGTGCACTGCGCAGGAGTTCGAGGCAATCCGCCAGGGAATGGCAATCGGCAGCCGCAAGTTTTTGCTCAAGCGCGATAGCGGGAGTATTGTTTGCGAATTCGATCTTGGGCAGATGCGCGAGTACGTAGCCGTACTCTCGGGGCGGGCCAACACAGTGCGCTTTGCCGACCAGCTTCGTAACCAGCACGGAGACGCCCCAAGTGGGTGGCTCGACAAGTTCATGGCCCGGTACCACGAAGTTCAAGACTGACGGAGGAATATTTATGAAATTTGCCAAACTTGCAGTAACGACCCTTGCTGCTTCCCTTCTGCTTCACGGACAGGCCCGTTCGCAATTTATCGTCAGCGACCCTGTAACAGAAACACAAGCGACCTTAACAGCGCTTTCCAATGCGGCGATCCTTGAGAGGTCAATCGAGACGCTCGCTACCACGATTGAAATGGTGACAATTCTAACGTCGTCATTCGCTGTCACGGGACTGCTAAGCTCACTTAACCAAGGAAATCACTACCCGTCGAGCAATAAGCTGGAGGAGCAGATGTTTGATGCTCGGGCGCCAGCTTCGATTATGGCCCGTAACATTGCGAAGGACCCAAATCGGATAGTCAACGGCACCGATTCAGAAGCGAAACTGTTACAGGGACAAATCGCCGGGGCCGCCAATGCCGCAGCTATTGCAGCCGACACTTTGGGCATGATGGACAAGCGCCTTAAGGATAACGCCGGCACGCTTGGTCAGCTTTCCCGCTCGGGAAATATTATGCAGGCCACCGTGACCAACGGTCTGGTCCTCAAGCAGATTCACGATGCGATGATCCAAAATGTCCAGGCCACAAGTCTGCTGACAATGGCCACTGCACAAGGGAGCCTTCACGCCGTGGAGGAGGCCGCCACGCAGCGTCGCGAACATCAGGACACCGCTAATATGTTTAGCATCCTCCCGTAAACCACACAGAGTTCATCAGGCTCAGCTGCGCTGATCAGGGACACATCAGGCTCACGCCATGAATTTCAAAATTCCCGCGCCATTCACGACTATACACACGATCTTTCATGGGGCCTTCACGTCCGGGCTGCACAAAGTGCTTGAAAACGTCCAAGCGGCGGTCAGTGCGCCTCTGGTTGCGTGTGTCACGCTCTGGATAATAATCCAAGGCTGTCTGGTCATGCGTGGTCAAGTCGATGCGCGCGGGGGTATCTCGCGCGTAATCATGGTGTCGATTGTCGTCGCCCTTATCTTAGGGCAGGCCAACTATCAGCAGTACATTGAAGCGCTCTTCGACGACACGATTCCGAGGTTGGCTCACGACATCAGTGGCAGCGACTTGCCCTTCATCGGAATCCCCCAGAAGCTCGATCTCATGTTTGCTTCAAGCCAGTATGTCTTTCAGCTGATTGCTTCCGAAATTGGGCCTATGAACGGCCAGGACATACTTGCTTTCGAGGGAGCGCAATGGATTTTCTACGGCGCGCTGTGGACAGCGTTCGAGATCTACGATGCCGTTGGAATTCTGACGAAGGTGCTCTTGACGATCGGCCCCCTGGTCCTTGTAGGCTACCTTTTTGATCACACTCGAGACATAGCCACCAGATGGATCGGCCAACTGCTCTCGTACGGGCTGCTGCTTCTCCTCCTCAACATCGTTGCAACGATAGTAATCGCTGCCGAAGCAGTCTCGCTGGCAGCCATGCTTTTGATGATCAAATTCTCGGGCACGACAGCAGCCAAGATCATCGGGCTTTACGAGCTCGACATGCTTTTCCTAGCTGGTGACGCTCTGATCGTCGCGCTTCCGACGATCGCCAGCAGCATCGCCGGCGGCTCTTGGGGAGGTGCGAACCGACCTCTTAACAGCCTCAATCGCCACTTTGCCAAAACGGCGGGTGCTTAATCAATCGACAAGCTCGGTGCCAAAAACATGAAATATTGCCTACTTCTGTCAATCCTCGCTTTGGCCGCCTGCAAGACGAGCCATGGGCTTGCGACATGCGCGGGTGCCCCATTCCAACTGAACGTGGGACAATGGGAAACCACCCCTGAGGATCTTCGGGTCGAATGCGCGGAAGAGCCAAAGTGAAAGTTCCTGAACATGCCCTTCTGGTGGAGAGAGAAACGCTAGCCGCCCACTATAAGAAGGTGGAAGCGTTTCAAACTTCACGAGCGAAGTCTGCGCGGCGCCTGTCAAAGGCCCTGATAGCCTTTGCCGCAGCGGCGGTCCTAGGAAATGTTGCACAGGCATTTACCATTGCTGCCATGGTCCCGTTGGCCAAGCTCGTACCTGTGTTCCTCTGGGTCCGGCCGGATGGGACCGTCGACAGCGAAGTGTCAGTCTCTCGACTGCCGGCAACCCAAGACCGAGCCGTCATAAATGCTTCGCTGTGGGAATATGTTCGCCTGCGCGAGGGGTACACAGCAGATACAGCCCAATACGCCTATGACCTCGTATCCAGTTTCAGCGCGCCGGCTGTGCGACAGCAATATCAAGATTTCTTCAACTATCCGAATCCCACCTCGCCGCAAGTCACGGTCGGCAAACGCGGCAAGCTCGAGGTCGGGCATATTTCTTCAAACGACATCAGTCCGGACGTTCAACAGATCCGTTACAAACGTACGCTTGTTGTCGATGGGCAGATGCCGATAGTGACCACCTGGACAGCTACCATCCGCTACGAGCGCTTGACGGGTCTGCCTGGGCAATCGAGGCTCACCAATCCGGGAGGTCTACTCGTCGCTTCCTATCAAAGCTCGGAAGATAGCGTATCGAACCTGGGCTATGTGCAGCCATGACAAAAAGAGCGTTTCTCGCGCTGGTCTGTTCACTCTTCTTAACGATGGAAGCGTCCGCGGAAGACACACCACTTGCCGGCAAGCATGATGCGCGCATGCGCTACCTGGCTTACCGTCCTGACGAAGTGGTGCGCCTGTCTACCGCAGTGGGGGCAACGCTGGTTGTCACATTCGCGGCCAACGAGACAGTCGCAGCCGTGGCCGTTTCCAATAGCAAAGACCTGGCTGCGCTCCCGCGCGCCAACTATCTCTTTTTTAAGGCTAGCCGGATGCTCCCGCCGCAGCCCGTCATTGTGCTGGCCGAGAGTGAGTCCGGTACACGGAGATACGTCTTCAGTATTTCAACGAGAGCGATGCCAAAACTCGATGAGAAGCAACCTGACCTATACTACAGTGTGCAGTTCACCTATCCTGCTGATGACGCTGCTGCTCAGAGAAAGGACGCAGAAAGGCGCTCGATTCTTGGTCAGGCCCGGGCGAAAGTGCTGCGCGACGAGAGAGTTCAGGATTTGTTGAATCGGCCCGCCGCAACTACCAGTCCGGACGAAAGCAATTTTCACTACGTCGCAAAGGGCGATCGATCGCTGGCGCCGCTGGAAGTTTTCGATAATGGCTTTACCACCGTATTTGGCTTCGCAAGCAATTCCCGCATACCCTCCCTCTACATTATCAATCCCGACGGCAAGGAAGCCGCTGCCAATTACACGGTCAAAGGAGACTATGTTGAAGTATCCGCAGTCGCCCGGGAATGGCGTCTGAGAGATGGCAATACGGTCTTGTCCATTTTCAACAGGGCTTATGACCCTGTGGGACGAGCGCCAGGGACCGGTACAGTGACACCCGACGTGTGGCGCGTTTTGAAAGGCCCGGCCGATGAATGAAACCGGCCCACAGTCGGGACATGATGTCCATGCCTCAGGATCGATGGTCTCGGAGCCGGCCCGCCGGCATGTTTCGGGATTGCAGAAGTTGGCCATCGCTGCACTTGTTCTCATCTCATCTCTATCGCTCATCTGGCTCGGCGGTCGTCCCAGCACACAAGACGAGCCAACTCAGCCAAAACCTGCAATTGTCGCCGACGCCGAGCCATTCCGCCCCGTGCCGATTGAGATTGCTCCCGAAGCTCCAGCACCCGTACAGGCGGCGCAGACAGGAGATCCTGCGCCATCCATGTCGCCTCCGGCGCCAGCTGATCCGCCGCCGGAGGAAACACCAATTTTCGCCTACAGTGGCAGCGGTCAAATGCCCAACGACGGTCAGCGGAGCGAAGACAACCATAGGGATGCTCCCGCGACCTCGCATGAGATTTCAGAGGCTGGCGATCTGACGAGGCGATTGAAGCCAGAAATACAGGAGCCAAGCCGGGCCACACTTTTGCCGCACCCTGATCTCGTGATTACCCAAGGAACGATAATACCCTGCATTTTGCAAACGGCAGTCGACACAAATTTACCGGGTTATGTGAAGTGCGTCTTACCTAAAGACGTCCGCGGCGCCACCAACAACGTGGTGCTTTTGGATCGCGGGACGACCGTGATTGGCGAGATCCAGCGTGGTCTCCAACAGGGGGATGCGCGTGTCTTCGTGCTGTGGACGCGCATCGAAACGCCTGACCATGCCCTCGTTTCGCTAGCGTCGCCGGGCGCTGACGAGCTCGGCCGCTCCGGAATGCCTGGCACGGTGGATAATCACTTCTGGCAGCGCTTTGGCGGAGCAATGCTCATGAGCGTCATTCAAGGCGCGTTTCAGGCCGCCGGTCAATACGCTGGCAGCTCAGGTGGAGGAAGCGGCATCAACAGCTTCCAGAGCAACGCCGGACAAGCCGTTGACACGACCCTTAGAGCAACGATCAACGTTCCGCCAACTCTGAAGAAAAACCAGGGAGATGCTGTATCGATCTTTGTGGCTCGGGACCTCGATTTCTCAGATGTATACGATCTTAGACCGATCGCCGTGGCGCCAGCCCCCCAACATCGCCAACGCCGGAGAGACAACAATGCGACCGGAGGCTGACCCTCAATTGCGTTTGCTTCTCAACCCTGTTTTGAAATGGCTTGAGGAGCCAAGGACCGAAGAGGTCGCTATCAACCGGCCTGGGGAAGCCTTTGTCCGACAGGCCGGCGTTTTCACGAAACATCCGCTGCCGCTATCTTATGACGATCTGGAGGACATCGCGATCCTCGCTGGAGCGCTGCGCAAGCAAGATGTCGGACCGCAAAGCCCCCTCTGTGCGACTGAGCTGCCGAACGGAGAGCGGCTGCAGATCTGTTTGCCGCCCGCTGTTCCCTCAGGAACAATAAGCCTGACGATACGGCGTCCCTCAAGTCGTGTGACCGAACTCAAGGAAGTTTCTTCTCGCTACGAATACTCGCGTTGGAATCAATGGCGGTCACGAAAGGAGCGCCAAGAGCGGCAGGACGAAACGATTCTTCGGCACTACGACCATGGTGACTTGGAGCAATTTTTGCGAGCATGCGTTTGCGGGCGGCTCACGATGCTGCTTTGCGGACCTACTGGAAGCGGCAAAACGACAATGAGCAAGACTTTGATCAACGCTATACCCCCGCAAGAGAGGCTGATAAGTATCGAGGACACGCTCGAACTTGCAATCCCGCACGAGAACCATGTCCGGTTACTTTATCCGAAGGACCGAGCAAGCGTAGGTGCGGTGACAGCCGAGCAACTGTTGCAAGCCAGCTTGCGCATGCGCCCTGATCGAATATTGCTTGGCGAGATGCGCGATGATGCTGCTTGGGCCTACCTTAGCGAAGTCGTCTCCGGCCATGCGGGATCAATATCAACGATTCATGGGGCGGATCCGGTCCAAGGCTTTAAAAAGCTCTTTTCACTCGTCAAGAGCAGCCCGCAAGGAGCTGCTGTGGAAGACCACACGCTTCTTGACCTGCTGTCGGCTGCCATTGACGTCATTGTGCCGTTCAGTACCCACGGCGACGTGTATGAGGTGGGGGAGGTGTGGCTCGCCGCCGATGCCCGGCGACGCGGAGAGACAGTAGCCGACCTTCTTAACAAGCACTAAGGCTAGAGCACGTCGGGGATCGGTAAGTCGTTTGTGATACGATGGCGTAATTTGTTCAGATTGAACGTCCACTTTGATTTGAGGGAGGTGGATAATGGGAGGAGGACTGGGCGTAGACCTTCGGTCACAAGTCTGAAGTCTTCGGGCGCCCTGTCGGCGCGGCAAGTTGCGGCACGATTCGACTGGGTGTATCGAGCGCGTCCGCTGAATTGCGCGGGCGACGCTCACCGAGCTGGTGCCGATGCCTGCTTCAAAAGCGGCATCGACACCCGGCAGTCGTACCCTTGATTTACCTAGCCGCGCTCAATGAGTGTCTTCAAAGCCGCCGAACGTGGTTCGGAATGACCGGTGGTAAATCGGGAAGTGCCATATAGGGAATCCTCCTGGTATTGCCTCCAGGGGGTCCTCTCAATGAACAAAGCCGCAACCTGCCCTTGCGACCTCAGCTGGATGTTGCGACGCAACCCATAGGAGGATCGATGCGCAGAGAAATCGCAGGCAGAGTCGGTGGCATTGTGGGCCCGCCGACCGACGGTTTCAGCCCGTCAACAGGTCTTCACGTGTTCCATCCCCGACTATTGCAGGCGTGCGGCTTGCATGCTCCCGCGATCACCCATCGGAAAGAGCGTTACGAACACTACGAAGAGTTGCGCGACTTCCGCTGTCGCCCCGGTCTTACAGCGGACGGTGACCTGTCCGACCTTGATAGGACGTGAAATGCGAACGCTGCTCATTGATCATCATGTGGATCTTACGCGCGCTGTGCGAGTTGCGCTCGGGGATAGCGGTTTTGCCGTTGATGTAGTTGGCAACCTGGAACAGGCGTCGAGGGCATTTTGTTGCGCAACCTATGAAATTCTCCTGCTGGAGTTGGCTCTGCCAGATGGCGATGGCTTGGGCTGGCTGAGACAGCTAAGGAGCAACGGGCATTCAGTTCCAACCCTCATTATGAGTAGCATCAACGATCTCGAGAAGCGGATTGCAATTTTCAACGGTGGCGCGGACGACTTTCTGCTCAAGCCCGTCTCTTTCGATGAGCTCATCGCCAGAATGAGAGCCATTCTGCGCCGGTCGACACAGGTGACCGACCCCATCGTTGTATTTGGCAATCTCAATTTCGATCCGATCGGCCGACAGGTTTCCGTCTCGGGTCATCCTCTGAAGATCGCACGCCGCGAACTATGTATTTTAGAGCATCTGCTTATCCGTGCAGGCCGCATCGTGCCTCGTGCGCAGTTGGAAGATCACCTCTATTCGTTCAACGACGAGGTATCTGCCAACGCGCTTGAAGTCGGAATCTATCGCTTACGTGGACACCTGAGTAGGTCAGGTGCAACGCCACGTATCACGACCATGCGCGGCATTGGTTACATTCTTGAATTGACTGAGGCGGCATCCGCATAGTTGGTCTAAATTGAAAGAACAGACTGCCTGCCGTCGTCAGGTTGAGCTTGTGGCCATAATGGACACCGCGGCCGCCCTTGACGATGGTGTCGGCATGCGGTTCGAACGGCTCTGTCGCAAACCTTTTTGTAAGCGAGCATGGCAAGAAAAACGCCTCAGCTGTGGAGGAGCACGTGATGTTCAAGGGCCGCCATTTCGACCAGTCGGTGATCCTGCTGTGCGTGCGCTGGTACCTGGCCTACACTCTGAGCCTGCGCGATCTGGAAGAGATGATGGCCGAACGCGTTGGAGGTCGACCACTCCACTGTGCATCGCTGGGTCGCCCACTTCTCGCCGCAGCTGCTGGAGCGCTTCAACCGGCGCAAGCGTGTGGTCGGCAGCAAACGTGACGTACATCAAGGTCCGCGGCGGTATCTCTACCGCGCTATCGACATCCTCCGCGATACGGTCGAGTTCTTCTTTAGCGAAAACCGTAACCAGGTGGCGGCCCAACGCTTCCTCCGCAAGGCGCTGACGCGCCATGGCCGGCCGGAGCGCATCGTCATCGACGGCAGCCAGACCAATTACGAAGCAATCCTTTCCTGCGACGCTGAAAGCCGGCTGCGGCAGCGATCGCGGCGACCGCTGAAGCCGATCCGCTCCGCAATAGCCGGCATCTCAACAATCGGATCGAACAGGATCACCGGCGTATCAAGCCGCATTCGATCCATGCTCGGCTTCAAGTCGCATGCGAACGACGTGGTTATCCTCTCCGGCATCGAGATGATCCACATGATGGGCAAGCGACAGGCGAGGTATGCCTACAAGTCTGTCGATCGCTGTTTCGATCTCCTCGCTGCCTGACGGACAGGCCGAAATGGCCGTTCACAACCCCATTTCCAGGTTTGCGACAGAGCCTTTTGTCGGCGTTGCCGGCTTCGAAGGGCCGGTGCGCGCCGAGCGGATCAAGATCACCCCCGGCCACCTTGCTGCGGCCACTCGCCGAGTACGGAGCGGTGGCCGGAGGGAGCTGGTGATGACGACCCTAGATCATGACCTGCTGATCGCAATCCTGGATCGGCTGAAGTTGACGGCGATCCGCGACCAGCTCGACACGCTCATGTCGAGCAAGATCGCGCAGTTCCCGTTTGTCCGCGAACTCGACGGCTTCGGCTTCGACGCGCAGCCATCGGTCTGCTTCAGCCAAACGTATTTATAGGTATGGGACAGGCTGCTATGTCCGCCACCCACGCCTGCTCCGAGGCCCTCCAGGGCAATGGTCTTCGGCGAGGAGGATGAGACGCCGCTGGAGCTCGGGTGCAAGCGCTGCCACGCCCGCTCCGAGGCCCCACAAGGCCGAAGCGCAGTCGTCGGGGTCACGAGGCCCCTCGGCCACGACGACGAGACGTTGCTGGAGCCCGGTGCAAGGGCTGCCACAGATGGCCTGAACCTGAATCCGCCTTTCTTGAGGCGTTGCGACTATCATCGCGGCGACACCGCAGCTCTTGATTTGTGTGCGAAATCCTCAGCAGATCCATCGGGCTGAGCCGCTCAGCAATATCAACGAGAATGTCCAGCGGCAGATCAAGGATACTCAGAGGAGGAAACGCTCTTGAGGCTCAGAGCGCGTCTGCTCCAGTATAGATCAGGATGATTCACCGGGTCCTTCAACGCCAGCCGCCGGTTCCGATGAGAGAATTGTCCCTGATATCACGCTCGATGGAGTTAAATGCCGAGATGGGCGCCTTGCCACGCTCCTCAATGCCCCTCATGATTCACCGCCTATAGCTACCAACTGAATGAATCATCGTGATTGTCGCGCAGCGGAATCCTCAAGGATCGGGCAGTTCGTAGGGGGCGCCGGTTTGACCAGGTTGAGCCCGCGAATTGCTCGATCAGACAAGATCCTAATTCTCGACCATGCGGTGAGGCTCGAACGAGATCCTCGGGACGCACTCCAAGGTTTCGATCATGTTCGGCACACAAGGAAAGGGCGGCATTGCTGCCGCCCTGTCCGCTGTAAGTTGATAGGGGCTGGATTAAAAATCCATACCGCCCATGCCGCCCATGCCGCCGCCGCCCATGCCGCCAGGCATGCCGCCGCCGGCCGACTCCTTCTTGGGAGCCTCCGCGATCATGGCTTCGGTGGTGACGAGCAGGCCGGCGACCGAGGCCGCGTCCTGGAGAGCGGTGCGAACGACCTTGACCGGGTCGACGATGCCCATGGCGATCATGTCGCCATACTCGCCGGTCTGGGCGTTGTAGCCGTAGGTCGCGCCCTTGTTGTCGAGGATCTTGCCGGCAACGATCGAAGCTTCAGCACCTGCGTTCGAAGCGATCTGACGGGCCGGAGCCTGCAGTGCACGGCGAACGATGTTGATTCCGGCAGCCTGGTCGGCATTGACGCCGGTGACCTTGATGTTGGCCGAAGCGCGCAGGAGAGCGACGCCGCCGCCTGCAACGATGCCTTCTTCCACGGCCGCGCGGGTCGCGTTGAGGGCGTCGTCGACGCGGTCCTTCTTTTCCTTGACTTCGACTTCCGTCGCGCCGCCGACACGGATCACCGCGACGCCGCCCGCGAGCTTCGCCAGACGTTCCTGCAGCTTCTCCTTGTCGTAGTCCGACGTGGTCTCTTCGATCTGCTGCTTGATCTGGGCAACGCGGCCCTGGATCTCGTCCTTCTTGCCGGCGCCGTCGACAATGGTGGTGTTCTCCTTGGAGATCGACACCTTCTTGGCGCGGCCGAGCATGTTGAGGCCGACATTCTCGAGCTTGATGCCGAGGTCTTCCGAAATGACCTGGCCACCGGTGAGGATGGCGATGTCTTCCAGCATGGCCTTGCGGCGATCACCGAAGCCCGGCGCCTTGACGGCGGCGATCTTCAGGCCACCGCGCAGCTTGTTGACGACCAGCGTGGCCAGAGCCTCGCCTTCGACGTCTTCCGAGATGATGAGCAGCGGCTTGGAGGTCTGCACGACGGCTTCGAGAACCGGCAGCATGGCCTGGAGGTTGGACAGCTTCTTCTCGTGCAGGAGGATGTAGACGTCCTCGAGCTCGGCAACCATCTTGTCGGCGTTGGTGACGAAGTAGGGCGAGAGATAGCCGCGGTCGAACTGCATGCCTTCGACGACTTCCAGCTCGGTCTCGGCGGTCTTGGCTTCTTCAACCGTGATGACGCCTTCATTGCCGACCTTCTGCATCGCTTCGGCGATCATCTTGCCGACCGACTCGTCGCCATTGCCGGCGATCGTGCCGACCTGGGCAACTTCCTCGGAGGTCTTGATCTTCTTGGCAGCGTTGCCGAGAGCCGCGACCACTTCGGTCACGGCCAGGTCGATGCCGCGCTTCAGGTCCATCGGGTTCATGCCGGCGGCAACGGCCTTGTTACCTTCCTGGACGATCGACTGCGCCAGGACGGTCGCGGTCGTGGTGCCATCACCGGCGATGTCGTTGGTCTTCGAAGCAACTTCGCGGATCATCTGCGCGCCCATGTTTTCGAACTTGTCGGAAAGTTCGATTTCCTTGGCGACGGTGACGCCGTCCTTGGTGATGCGCGGTGCGCCGAACGACTTGTCGATGACGACATTGCGGCCCTTGGGACCGAGGGTCACCTTCACCGCGTCGGCGAGGATGTTGATGCCGTGAAGCATGCGCTCGCGGGCGTCGCGGGAGAATTTTACGTCTTTGGCAGCCATTTTTTAGCTCCTGGCAGGGGCTTGCGATCAAGCCCGAAATTCAGTTGACGGTGAGGCCGATGATCAGCCGATGATGCCCATAATGTCGGATTCCTTCATGATCAGAAGGTCTTCGCCATTGAGCTTGACTTCGGTGCCCGACCACTTGCCGAACAGGATGCGGTCGCCGGCCTTGACGTCCAGCGGGACCAGCTTGCCGGCTTCGTCGCGAGCGCCGGAGCCGACGGCGATGATCTCGCCTTCCTGCGGCTTTTCCTTCGCCGTATCCGGGATGATGATCCCGCCGGCGGTCTTGGATTCGGATTCGACCCGGCGTACGACCACGCGGTCATGCAGCGGCCGGAAATTCGACTTTGCCATTTTTGGATTTCCTTGGTGCGGATGTTGAACGGTGCTCCGTTGCCGGAGCATGCCTAGCACTCAGCCGAAGCGAGTGCTAACGCGGCAATGAGATAAGCCGCAGGCTCCTGCTAGTCAAGACCGAAGAGCAAAGAGCAAAGAGAAAAGAGAAGACAGCAAAGAGCAGCCAGCAAAGAGCGTGTAAGCATCGAGCCTTTTATGTGAACAATGTCGGGTATCCGACATATATGGGGCGGCTCACCCTTTGTAATTGAGCTTTATTCAGATGGTACGATTGGTGCAACGGGTGTTGCATTTGAACTCATCCAGAGGCTCGCACGGGTCGTGCTGCGTCAGCTTGGTCATGTCGAGCTTCAGAAGGCCATTTTTTGGCATTGGTTCTGTTGCTCCTATTGCCATTCATGACCAATCCTGCGCGCGTGAGCCGGCCGGCTAGATTCCAACCACGAGAGCGCCGCCGCTGAGACCCGCACCCGCCGCCGCCAGAAGGATTTTCTCTCCTGGCTGGAATGGCTTCATCTGGTTGGCGAGCGAGAGCGACAGCGGGACCGTCGCGGCCGAAGAGTTGCCGTATTCGGCAATCGTCTTGACAATTGCTTGGTCCGCAATGCCGAGGTTTCTTCCGACCGCGCCGAAAATCCGAGTATTGGCCTGATGCGGCACAAACCGGCCGACATTGTGTGGCCGCACTCCCGCAGTGGCTAGCGCGGCTGTCGAGCAATCGGTCATCATCTCGACGGCCTTTGCGAACACTTCGGGCCCGTCGGTCATCGTCATCCGGGTCTGCCCGAGGTCGAGGTCGCCATGGAACGGCGTGTTGCTTCCTCCTGCGGGAATCTGGATCAGCCCGTAGCGCGAGCCGTCCGAAGCCACCGAGGCACCGAGAATGCCCCGATCAGCATCATCGCACTGACCGATCACCAGGGCGCCGGCGGCATCGGCGAACAAGACTGAGCTCGCGCGCTCGGCTGGATTGATGCGGCGGCTGAGGATGTTGGCGGCGATGACCAGCGCTGGTTTGCCATGCAGGCGGGTGAACCCGTCCGCAAACATGAGCGCATAGATGAAGCCGGCGCCGGCGCCGGTGAGATCGACGGCGCCGGCGCGGCCAAGGCCAAGCTTGTGTGCGACCAGCGGCGCGCTTGGCGGCAGAAGATGGTCGGGCGTCGAGGTGGCAAGCAACAGCAGACCGATGTCGTGGCGCGCAATACCGGCGTTCACCAGCGCCATGTCGCCAGCCCGGGTGGCAAGACCCGACAGCGTGTCTTCGTCCGTTGCCCAGAAGCGCGAACGGATTCCGGTACGCCTTTCGATCCAGCCCGGCTCGAGGCCGAGATTGCTCTCGATCTCGCCATTAGCCACCTTGCGCCCAGGCACGCGATGGCCAAGTCCGAGAATGCGCGACGACTTGCTCATGGCCTTGACCCGAAGCGTTCCCCGGCCTCCTCGATGGCGTCATATAGTCGTTCGAGCTCGTCGCCTGCGATGCAATAGGGTGGCAGAAGGTAGAGGACATTGCCGAGCGGGCGCACAAGTAGGCCGCGCTCGAGGAAGAAAGCGCGCAGCTTCGGACCAATCTCGGCGAGATAACCTGCTGAACCGGTTCGCAGGTCGAGCGCCGCGATCGTTCCCGTGGCTCGACAGTCGGCAAAATATGGATTGTCCCGAAAGCGTTGCAGCCCGACGGCCTGCATCACGCTCAAGGCCGTGATCCGCCCGGCCACTGGCTCGTCGCGCCAGATCTCGACATTGGCGAGTGC
This sequence comes from Mesorhizobium sp. M0478, assembly GCF_040321305.1. Lineage (NCBI taxonomy): Bacteria > Pseudomonadati > Pseudomonadota > Alphaproteobacteria > Hyphomicrobiales > Phyllobacteriaceae > Mesorhizobium > Mesorhizobium sp. M0478. The sequence goes on along the minus strand of NZ_JAMYRH010000017.1, from coordinate 86,881 downwards.
TGCCGCACAGGCAATCGGATTGGCGGTGTAGGAGCTCGAATGGAAAAACGTCTTCTTCCGGTCCTCGGAATAGTGCGCCCGGAAGATGGCATCGGTGACAAGCGTTACGGCCAGCGGGATGGTGCCGCCGGTCAAGCCTTTGGAGGTGCACAGGATATCTGGAGAAATCGATGCCTGCTCGCAGGCGAACATGGTTCCGGTGCGTCCCCAGCCGGTCATCACCTCGTCGGCGATCAGCAGCGAGCCGGAGGCCTCAGTGATCTTCTTCAATTCGGCCAGAACCGATGCTGGATACATCAGCATGCCGCCGGCGCCCAGCACCAGCGGCTCGACGATCAAGGCTGCGGCTCGTCGATCGCGGGTCACAGCCTCGAAACGATCCAGCGTCTCCTGCTCGTGCCCCGCGGCCGGAAAGGGGATGATGTCGACCTCGAACAGCAAGGGTTCATAGGCGGCGTTGAACACGCCACGCGCACCGACGCTCATCGTTCCAATCGTGTCACCATGATAGCTGTGCTCCATGACGACGATGCGCGAGCGCGGCGCGCCGATGTTGCGGAAATAACCGAGCGCCATCTTCAGCGCGACTTCGACTGAGGTCGAGCCACTGTCGGAATAGAACACCCAGTCGAGTCCAGCGGGAGCGAGGCCGACAAGCGCCTTGGCCAAGCGCTCTGCCGGCTCGTGCGTGAAGCCCGCAAAGATAATCTGGTCGAGGCTCGACGCGGTTGTCTCGATTGCCTTCATGATGCGGGGATGGCGGTGGCCATGTGTGACGACCCACCAGGAGGAGATGGCGTCCAGGATGCGGGCGCCGTCGGCCCTGTGGAGATAGGCGCCCTCAGTCAGGACGATTTCTGGGATCGCAGGCTCGAGTGCGTGCTGGGTGAAGGGATGCCACACATGAGACTGCGACATCAGTCACCTCCAGTAATCGAGGCGAAGGCGAAGCCGGCAACCATTGCGTCCCTCAGTGTTTTCCCCGTCAGCACATCGAGGTGCGGCAGCCTGCCGAGCTGCGGGGCACCGCTGAATTCCACGATGGTCCGTTGCGTATCGGCCATCTCATCGCCGATGAAAGCGATGCCCGCCAACGGGATGGAGCGGGCGCGGAGCGCCTCGACCGATAGCAAGGTGTGGTTGATGGTGCCGAGTGTGGTGCGGGCGCACAGAATAACGGGCAGCCGCCATTCAGCGAAGATGTCGATTAACCTTGTGCGCCGGTTGAGCGGCACCATTAGGCCGCCGGAGCCTTCGATGACGAGCGGCGTCGGTAGGACGGGAAAAGCAAGATCGGCAGCCTTGATCGCCACGCCGTCGATCTCGGCCGAACGATGCGGCGACAGCGGGCTCCGCAAGCGGTAGGCTTCCGGCAGCACGCGCTCTGAGGGCAAGCCGGCAAGCCGCGCGACAACCTCGCTGTCGGTCTCGCCGTCGAGGCCCGATTGCACCGGTTTCCAGTAAAAGCCGTCCAGCAAACCGGCGAGCCCAGCCGCAAACACGGTCTTGCCAACTCCGGTATCCGTTCCGGTGATGACGATGCGTTGGGTCATATCGCCTCCGGTGATGTTTCGGCCAACACCTCGACCAGCGCCTCGACCATGGCGGAAATGTCGGCTTCGCCAATATTGAGCGTCAGTGAGATGCGCAGCCGCGACGTGCCCTCGGGCACGGTCGGAGGACGAACGCCGCGTATGTCGAAGCCGCGGGCCTGCAGGCGCGCCGCCACTGCCATGGTGCGCCTGACATCGCCGATTACTAAGGGCTGGATCTGAGAGCCACTTGGTGTCACACCCCAGCGATTGACCAACCGGCCGGCGCTGGCGACGCGTTCATGCAGCTGAACACGCCGCATAGGCTCGTCGGCGAGCATTGCGAGTGCCTCGCGCGCCACGACCGCCATCAGTGGCGATGGCGCGGTTGCGTAGATGAATGGCCGGCAACGGTTGATCAGATATTCGCACAGTGCCCTCGGCCCGGTGACGAGCCCACCAGATGCGCCGAGCGCCTTGCCGCAGGTGTGGAGCGCTATGATGTTGTCGCGGCCCTCGAAAGCGGCGGCAAGCCCCCGGCCATCCGGTCCCCAGACGCCGGTGGCATGCGCCTCATCAATGACGATGAATGCGCCGTGCCGATCGGCAAGTGCGACCAGGCTCTCCAAAGGCGCGCAGTCGCCATCCATGCTGTAAAGGCTTTCCACCGCGATCCAGACGCATCCCATGCCGCCTGCGACGCGCCAACGTGTAATCGCATCCTCGACAGCGGTGGCGTCGTTGTGCGCGGCCAGCACGAACTGTGCGCGCCCGGCCTGCGCACCCTCATGCATGCTGGCATGGGCGAGCTCATCGACAACCAAAAGATCGCCCTTCTGCGGCAGGGCGCTCAGCAGAGCGAAGTTGGCGATGTAGCCGCTGCCGAAGAACAGCGCGCGGTCGGCTCCAAAGAATGCCGCCGCGTCTGCCTCGAGCTGCTCGTGTTCCGGTGCATTGCCGCGCAACAGCCGCGACCCGGTGGCGCCAACCGGCGTGCCCCGCGCAATCGCCGCCACAACCGCATCGCCAAGTCTTCTGGACGCGGCCAGCCCGAGATAGTCGTTCGACGAGAAGTCCAGCCCGGCGCGGGGCGAAAGCGTCCGCAGCCGGTCCTTGCGCGCTAGCCCCTGCAAGGTCGCATCATAACGGGCAAGCGGCGCCCCGTTCATTGCGCCTCGAGTTCCATCGGATCGATGCCAAGGCGCCGGAACAGCAGGGTATCCTTGTCCTCACCGGGATTGTCCGCCGTCAGCAGCGTGTCGCCGAAGAAGATCGAGTTGGCGCCGGCAAAAAAGCACAGCGCCTGCATCTCGTCAGTCATCGCGGTGCGGCCGGCGGACAGACGGACATGCGATTTCGGCATCATGATGCGCGCCAGCGCGATCACGCGCACGAATTCGATCGGCTCAATGGGCTTGGCGTCTGCAAGCGGCGTACCGGCGATCGGGATCAGCATGTTGATCGGAACGCTTTGCGGATGTTCCGGCAGATTGGCCAGCGTCACCAGCATGTCGATCCGGTCCACCGGCTCCTCGCCCATGCCGACAATGCCTCCACAGCAGACCTTGATGCCGGATTTGCGAACGTGGTCAAGCGTCTCGAGCCGCTCGGCAAAGCTCCGCGTACCGATGATCTCGCTATAGTAGCGTTCTGACGTATCGATGTTGTGGTTGTAGTAGTCGAGGCCCGCCTGCTTCAGTCGAGCGGCTTGCTCAAGATCGAGCATGCCGAGTGTCATGCAGGTCTCCAGGCCCAGCGCCTTGACGCCTTCGACCATCGCCACCACCGCATCCATGTCGCGCGCCTTGGGGTTTCGCCAGGCCGCGCCCATGCAATAACGGGTGGCGCCGGCATCACGCGCCTTGGTCGCTTCGGCGATGACGCGCCTGACATCCATCAGCTTGGACGCCTCCAACCCGGTTTCGTGACGCGCCGACTGGCTGCAATAGCCACAATCCTCCGGGCATCCTCCGGTCTTGATGCTGAGCAGCCGGCTGAGCTGGACCTTGTTTGGATCGAAATTCTGGCGGTGCACCGTTTGCGCCAGGAAGAGGAGATTGTTGAAGGGGGCATGGTAAAGTGCCTGAGCCTTCTCCAAGGTCCACGCTCCAGGGTCAGGGGGGTCAAGAGATTTGGCCTGTGGCGGTGTCTGCGTTGAACTTGCCGTTTGCATCTCCATGCTGTTCCTCCGGTCTGTCTTGCGGGTCTTTGCTATCTGACTATGATGATCGGAAAGGACAGTTGACCCAATCCTGTTCGTTACTCAGACAATCATGAGCCCCGATGGTCGAGGCCGATATCCAGGATCGGCGCGCTGTGGATGAGTCGGCCGACCGAAATCAGATCAACGCCGGTCGCGGCAACCGCTCGCGCTGTATGCGACGTGATCCCGCCAGAAGCCTCGGTGATAGCGCGGCCACCGACCATTGCGACGGCGCGGCGAAGATCGGGGAGGGACATGTTGTCGAGCAGAACCGCATCGGGAGCGAAGCCAAGTACCTCCTCCAACTGGGCCAGAGTATCGACCTCGACTTCGATCTTGACGAGATGACCGGCCGCTCTTCGTGCTCGCTCGAGCGCTGGCCGGACGCCGCCTGCGATGGCGATGTGGTTGTCCTTGATCAAAATTGCATCGTCCAGGCCGAAGCGGTGATTGGACCCGCCACCTGCGCGCACGGCATACTTTTCGACTGCCCGCAATCCGGGCGTCGTCTTGCGGGTGCAGACGATCTTCGCGCCATATCCACGAACCGCAGCGACCATCGATGCCGTTGCTGTGGCGATGCCGCTCAGATGGCACAAAAAATTGAGTGCCGTCCTTTCGGCTGTGAGAATGGCCCGGGCCGGGCCAACCACTGATGCAATGACCTCTCCATCCACGACATTGCAGCCGTCTGCCCGCTCCACGGAGATTTCGACACCAGGATCAATCAAGCCGAAAGCGAGCATCGCCAGATCGATGCCGGCGACAACTCCGGACTGTCGCGCCACCAACACGGTTCCCGCTTGGCATTCCTTCGGGACGATGGCGTCCGTGGTCAAGTCGCCGGCTCTGCCAAGGTCTTCAAGAAGAGATGCCCGTACAAGCGGCTCAAGCAGGACCGTGGGGAGCGGTGAGAGCATCATCCCTTTGCACCTTCGGAGCTTGGCGAGTGTCCGAGTTCCCGCGCAGCCGCCAAGGCGGCTTCGAGCGTGATTTCGGACCGTCGGGCGGCAGTCGCATGATGAGGAAAATCTGTCCGGTAATGAGCGCCGCGGCTTTCTTCGCGCAACAAGGCGGCAACAGCAATCATTAGCCCGACAGCCGCCGGATCCGAGACCGCATCCTTGCTTTCGGCGAGCGGCAATAAGGCACGCGCGGCTGCTTTCAACGCTTGACCATCCCGGACGATGCCGAGTGCGCGCGACAGAAAAACGCGCACGGCTATCGGAGCGGGCGGTGGGTAAACGTTCGCAAACGCAGGCCTTGTTCTGCGCGCAGGCGTTCCGGCGACGCTTTCAGCGACCCAGCGGGCGCACACGATTGCCTCCGTCAAGGAATTGCTGGCGAGCCTGTTGGCGCCATGCAGTCCTGTCGAAGCGACTTCGCCGCAGGCCCACAGCCCCTTGACGGAGGTCCTGCCCGAGCTGTCCACGGCAACGCCACCCATGTGGTAGTGTTGGGCCGGACGAATGGGGATGAGATCGCGCGCGGGATTGATGCCCGCTCCAAGGCAGGCTGATGCGATTGTCGGGAAATGTCGAGCGAATGCCGGGCCTGGCCGTTGTCGGGCATCGAGAAAAACATGGTGGCCGTCCGCAAGATGGTTCCACACGGCGCGGGCCAAGACATCGCGAGGCGCAAGTTCCGCCCCGGGCACGCTCTGGAGAAAAGCCTGGCCGGTTTCATCGATCAGGGCAGCACCTTCGCCTCGCACAGCCTCGCTGACCAGCGCCATAGGGCGTTCTGGGCCGTCAAGCGCGGTCGGGTGGAACTGAATGAATTCGAGGTCGGCTAGGACAGCTCCAGCGCGGGCCGCAAGCGCAAGGCCTTGTCCGCAACTGCCCCAAGGGTTCGTGGTGTCGAGAAACAGTCCCCCGATGCCACCGGTGGCGAGAACCACCCGCCGTGAGCCGAAGAAGAAAGGTGCGATCGAACAGCTCGCCCAGACGCCTCGGATCGCATTCTCTCGCACTGCGAGCCGGCGCGCTTCCACGCCCTCCACGACAACTATCGACGGAGTGGAACGCACAGCCGCGATCAGCGCACGCATGATCTCACGCCCGGTGCCGTCCCCATGCGCATGAACGATGCGACGTCGGCTGTGTGCGGCCTCCAATCCGAGGCACAGTGATCCTTCCGGCCTGCGGTCAAAGCGAACCCCAAAGCCCGCAAGCCCCTCTATGGCCTTGGGCGCGGCTTGGAGTATGCGGCTCGCCACGTCTCTGTCGCAGAGACCATCCCCGGCGGCAATCGTATCGGCCAGGTGCATTGCCGGATCGTCGTCTTCGCCGAAACTTGCAGCCAGGCCCCCCTGGGCCCAGGTGCTCGAGTTGTCAGCTCCCAGCAGCGACCTTGACAGAAGAAGCACCGGCTCCGGCGACAGTTGAAGCGCGGTCATCAGTCCGGCGATGCCGCCGCCGATGATGATGGGCCGCCCGAAGAAGCTGCGGAGGTCGGCGCTCAAACTGCCAGCATCCGTTCGACCGCTAGCCGCGCGCGCCCGGCGATCCCGGGTTCGACGGTTACGACATGGTGGTTCTGCTCGAGCGCCGTGCGGATGTTGGCAAGCGTGATCCGCTTCATATGCGGGCACAAATTGCAGGGCCGGATGAACTCGACCTCTGGGTGCGCTAACGCGACGTTGTCGCTCATTGAGCATTCCGTCATCAGCACGACACGTGGCGGCCTTTGCCTTTCGACATAGTCGGACATGGCAGCCGTCGAGCCGGAAAAATCTGCTTCAGCCACGACGTCGGGCGGGCATTCGGGATGGGCGAGCACGACCACGCCGGGATGGCTTTCGCGCAACTCGCGGATGTCGGCCGGTGTAAAGCGCTCATGCACCTCGCAACGCCCTTTCCAGGCGATGATCTGCACATCTGTCTGAGCGGCGATATTCTGGGCCAGATATTCGTCCGGCAACATGATCACCCGGAGAACCCCAAGGGATTCGACGACCGCCTTGGCGTTGCCGGATGTACAGCAGATATCCGACTCGGCCTTCACTTCGGCGGACGTATTTACATAAGTGATGATCGGAACGCCGGGATAACGCTGGCGCATCAAGCGCACGTCTTCTGCCGTGATTGAGTCCGCCAACGAGCAACCGGCGCTGAGATCCGGAATGAGCACGGTCTTGCCCGGATTGAGGAGCTTGGCCGTTTCGGCCATGAAATGGACGCCGGCCAGCACGATGACTTGCGCCTCGACCGTCGCAGCCGTGCGGGCTAGTGCCAAGCTGTCGCCGACGATGTCGGCCACGCAGTGGAAGATCTCGGGCGTCTGATAATTGTGCGCCAGGATGATCGCGTTGCGCTCGCGCTTCAGCGCAAGGATCGCCTCGATATCCTCGGCGAAAGCCGGCCATTCAATCGGCGGGATCACTCGTCGGACGCGCTCGTAGAGCAACGCGGCCGTAGGCAGCATGGCGCCCATCGACCCCCTCCCGCTTATACTCTAACTGAAAATAACCAGCATATACTTGCTGTGAGTATAAGGGATGTCAACCCCGCGCCAGCGGCAATTTTGTCCCGGCGATGAGCCTATCGTCGAGAACGGCGTGGCGGAAACGGAAAAGCTTCGCTGGCCGGCCGCCGGTCTCAGTGGTGGCCTCTCCGGTCTCCTCGACCAGCTCCTGCTGTTCGATCAGTCGGCGAAAGTTCGGCTTGTGGATGAGCCTGCCGGCGAGCGCCTCCACGGTTCGCTGCAGCTGCAAAAGCGTGAAGACCGGCGGCATCAGCTCAAAGACGACTGGGCGGTATTTGATCTTGGAGCGCAGCCGCGCAATGCCGGTCGCCACGATGCGGCGATGATCGGCGACCATGGACTTGCTGGGCACCAGCGGCGGGGGTCCTGCGTCCCGCCCTCTTACGGCCTCTTGGACCAGGCCTGCTTCGTAGACTAACTCATAGCGTTGAAGCGTGAGTTCCTCGTTCCAAAGGCGGTCGTCGAAGCCAAAGGCTATCGTCGCCCGCTGCCAGCGTTCACGTCGCGTGGCCGAATCGCCAACCCCGTTTGCCCATTCGATCAGGCGCGGCCGCAGAACGTCCAGCACGACCGCAGGCGTGCCGGAGCGGTGGTCCTCCCATGGAAAATATTCATACCAACTCTGCCATCCGCACTTGGGCGAGCCCGCTGCCTGTTCCTTGCGCGTCAATGCGAGATAGCTGATGGAGATGACGCGCTGCTGGCGCTCGGCGCCGATGCGATCCCGATCCGCGAACGTGTAGAGTTGCTCAATGTACCCCAGCCGATGGCCGGTTTGCTGCTCGACCCACCCCCTCAAGCCGGATTGCAGCGATCGGTGCTCAAGCGCAAAGGGACCGGAGGGCAAGGTGTCCGCCTGGCCGATGGTGAGGACACAGGGTTGACTGCCGTTTACGGCGACCACAAAGGCGATCAAGTCCACTTTGACGTTGTCGGCCTTGCCGGCGGCTCTGTCTTTCCTGAGTCCTATTGCCTGATCGTCCATTATTTGGCCAACTCGGGGGCACCTTAATCGATTTAGTGTAAGCGTGCCAATTGGCACGTCAACACCCCGCAGCTGCATGGCCATTTTTTTGCTCTTCGCACCTGCACAAAAATGTGCCAAAGGCGACAGCCGCAGCTGGTAACGTAGGGGAAGGAGGGTCCCATGAGCGCTTATGGTGACACCAGGGCGATCACACCGCCGGATATTCGTTCGCGCAAAGGTGGGACGCCGCTCGTCTGCCTTACCGCCTACACCACCCCAGTCGCCCGGCTTGTCGATCCCCATTGTGATGTGGTGCTCGTCGGCGACAGCGTCGGCATGGTTCTCCACGGCCTGCCCTCGACGCTCGGTGTCACGCTGGAGATGATGATCACGCACGGCCAGGCGGTGCGCCGTGGCATCAAGCAGGCGCTGATGGTGGTCGACCTGCCGTTCGGTTCCTACGAGGAAAGCCCAGAGCAGGCTTTCCGCAATGCCGCGCGCGTCATGGCCGAGACCGGCTGCACGGCCGTCAAGCTCGAAGGCGGCGAAGCGATGGCAGAGACGATCGGCTTCCTCGCCGCACGCGGCGTGCCCGTCATGGCCCATGTCGGATTGACGCCGCAGGCCATCAACACCATCGGTGGCTACCGCGTACAGGGCAGGGGCGGGGATGCCGAGCGCATCAGGCGCGACGCAATTGCGGTGGGCGAAGCGGGCGCCTTTGCGGTCGTCCTGGAGAAGGTTCCTGAGGCGCTCGCCCGCCGGATCACCAAGGAGGTGGCGACCCCGACCATTGGCATCGGTGCCTCGGCAGCCTGTGACGGCCAGATTCTCGTCGTCGACGACATGCTGGGCCTCTTCGGCGACTTCCGGCCCAAGTTCGTCAAGCGCTATGCTGAACTCCGGGAGGCGGCTGCGGCTGCGATCGCTTCCTATGCGCGCGAGGTGAAGGAGCGCCAGTTTCCCGCCGCAGAGCACGTGTTTGCCGATGCGCCCAAGCCCGCCGACACGGACGCCACCAAGAGCGGAGAAGCAGCGTGAGCGTGCCGATCGTCAGGAGCGTTGACCAGCTTCGCGAAAGCGTCGCCGCATGGCGCTGCGAAGGTGTGAGGATAGCCCTGGTGCCAACGATGGGCGTCCTGCATGAGGGCCATCTCAGCCTGGTGCGCGCTGCACTCGAGAAGGCAGACCGTGTGATAGTGACGCTCTTCGTCAACCCGAAGCAATTCAACAGCCAGGCCGATCTTGCCGCGTATCCCCGCACCGAGGACGAGGATGCCGCCAAACTGGCACCGGTTGGCGCGCACCTGCTTTATGCGCCAGATGCAGAGGAGATGTATCCGGCGGGCTTCGCCACCACCGTTTCGGTTTGCGGTGTCAGCGAAGGCCTGTGCGGTACATTCCGGCCGGGGCATTTCGACGGCGTGGCGACCGTCGTCGCCAAGCTCTTCCTGCAGACCAGCGCTGACTTCGGCTTCTTTGGCGAAAAGGACTTTCAGCAAATTCACCTGGTCAGGCGCATGGCCCGGGATCTGGATATTCCAATCACCATTGTTGCCTGTCCGACAGTCCGCGAAGCCGACGGTCTTGCGTTATCATCGCGCAATGTGCGGCTCTCGCCAGCGGAACGCGCTGTTGCTCCCAAGCTATCATCGGTCCTGCTCAAGACGGCTGAGCGGCTTCAGCGCGGCTCACCCATCCTGCCAACGCTTGCAGAATCTCGCGCAGCAATTCTGGCTGCAGGCTATCGCGAGGTCGAATACCTGGAACTTCGCGATGAGGCAGATCTGCACCCGATAACAAGCCTCGATCGACCGGCACGGTTGCTTGCCGCCGCCTGGCTCGGCGGCACACGGCTCATAGACAACGTCAGACTATTTCGGATTGGTTCAACAGATTAGCCACGTTCTCGGCACGCGCCGTATTCGTCCGGGATCATCTAAAACAAGGTCTCTGCCTAGCATTGAGCGTTACGGAGGTTACGCACAGGACACATGCATCGCGTGTTTGAGAACTTCGTCGAGCAACTGTCTGCAAGTGTTGATGCTGCCGATCTCTGTGAGGCAATGGCCTCCGCTGCAGCCGGCTTCGACTTCCCGCTATTCGCCTATTTCACCTACCCGTCAGCCTCCGGCGACGCCCCCCAATTGATTTCAAACTATCCTTCATCCTGGACGTCACGTTATCTGCAACAGCGGTACCACAGTCTCGATCCGGTCATCCTGCGCGGGCTGCAAGGCTGGGATACATTCGATTGGGGTGTGGATCGCGCTCGGCACGGTCTGCCGAATTCGCAGCAACAAATTCTAGAGAGTGCGGCTGAGTTTGGCATCTGCGGCGGCCTGACGATGTCCATGCATGATCATCTCGGCCGGTTTGCTGCCCTGACCTTTGCTTCCGACGAGTCCCGTCCGCCTCTGTTGCGGTCACTGGCACGTTACGAAAAAGCATTGCAGCTGGTGGCCATCAACTTTCATATCCATGTCCGGCGAAGGCTCGCCGATCATCGCGTGGTGGATGGTGTAACGCTCACCCCGCGGGAGTTCGAGTGTCTGAAATGGGCGGCGCGCGGCAAGTCGGCTTGGGATACTAGCCAGCTTCTCGGCGTCTCAAAGCGCACCGTGACCTTTCATCTGGAAAACGCCAAGGCAAAGTTTGGCGTTCGAACGATCAACCAAGCCGTTGCACGAATGGCTGCCTCCGGCCTGACGAGATCCTGATTCTCAGCCAGGATACCTGTAAACCTCTACAGGCTGCATCGCTGTCAGCTTTGCCCTTCGATGGCGGGAACACATCCCACATGGAGGCGACCATGATGCAACTGATAGCACCAGACTTTTACAGTGATTTTGCAGGCGAGCTCAAAGAGATGCACGGGCTCAGGTTTCGGGTGTTCAAGGAAAGGCTCGATTGGGAAGTTGATACCGAAGACCAGATGGAATCCGATCCGTTTGATGCTCTCAAGCCTGTCTATCTGCTCCTCAAAGGATCCGACTGGCGAATTCGCGGTTGCGTGCGTCTTTTGCCCAGCACCGGACCCACAATGTTGCGCGACACCTTCCCGGTGCTGCTGGGTGCTGACGTCGTGCCCTCGACCACCGACATATGGGAGAGCAGTCGTTTCGCGCTCGATCTTCCTCCGTCGGCGCCCAAGGCAGCGGGCGGGCTGGCTCAGGCGACCTACGAGCTCTTCGCGGGCATGATCGAGTTCGGCTTGGCCAAGGATCTGACCCGGATCGTAACGGTGACGGACACGCGCATGGAGCGGATCCTCCGCCTTGCTACGTGGCCATTGTCGCGCATCGGAGAACCCAAGTGCGTCGGCAAAACGGAGGCGGTGGCTGGGTTTCTCGAGATTTCCCACGCGAGCCTTTTGCGCATCCGCAGCAGGGGACGTCTGAGCGGACCGGTACTGTGGCAACCGGTTCTAGGCCCGTCAGCATAGCGCCATTGTGGACACCTGTGCCATGAAGGATGCTGGTTTGCCCAAGGAAGCGACGGTCGGCCTTGTATGCTGGCCGGACTGGCGTCGCCAGGACGCTTACCACTACGCCAGACGATTGCCACGCACTGGCTGGGCCTGGGAGTTTCTTCGGCGCAATCCACAATTCCAGCGCGACCACGCCAAAATGGCACCGTCCGCCTGCTTCGTCGGAACCCAGGCCGACATGAAGATAATCGAGTTGACGACAGAATCAGCTTTCCTAAGACAATGGAGCCTCCTTTTTCGCGGACGCGCCACAGTCGGACGCTACATCGGCGAGGGTCTTTTGGGATCCGCGCGATTGCGCCTGTATTCTACGAGCGGCCGCGGAGCCGCTGGGGCTCGACCACGATTTTGAACCGCTTCACCTTTCTTCGCTCTCATGCTGCAAGGACATCCTGCTGACAGCTGCGGGCATGCAGCACGTGCTGCTGAGGGAGAACTGCCGGAGTCTGCAGATCGCCGTTTCCGGTGCGTCCGTCCTCCGCCCGTTGCGGCTATATGTCGACGCAATCCTTCAGCCGCAGCACCTCAAGTTCCATGTCGCTGCCCTTCAGTTCCTGAACGACATCAATGATTGCCGCCGCGTGTCAGCTGCTTGCTTTCCGCCGGAACACCGCGGAGCGCGTCTGCGTATTGTACTGCAGGCTTTGGATGGCTCGCTGGCGGGAGCATCTCATCAGGAGGTCGCCATTGCCTTGTTCGGGAGACGCCGTGTCGAAGAAGATTGGCGTCATCCAGGCGGCCATCTTCGCGATCAGGTACGTCGCGCCATCCAACGCGGCCGCTACCTGATGGGCGGCGGCTACAGACAGTTCCTGAGGTAATTGGAGTGGTTGCGATTGTCTTATACGAACGCGCAACCTCCATTTTCTCACTGCAATGGTGCGTTGCACAAAACGTGGCAAGCGCCTAGTTCTTCCGCGGCGAATCGGGTTTCGGCGAAACACCGGGACCCAACTTCGTCGATAAGTGCATTCATGACCTGAGGACCCCGATGACCGTTATGAACTCCGACAAAGCCGGCGCTGCAAGCCTTGAGACAATCGCGCGAAACGGCAGCATGCTGCGTCGCATAGCCGTACGCATTCCGACCTACCTGTCGGATATTCGCGAGAACCCGGCGTGGCTGCCCATGTTCATGTTAGCGCGCACCATGCCGGCACGGAGAATGCACTGGCGTGGTGCAAAGCCGGTCCGAAGGCCGCAAAGAGCCCAGGACACGATGTTTGCCGGTGTCAATTGCCACGACGTTGTCGACGCGCTGCGGATGGATGGGCTTTTTCCCGGCCTTGTCCTGCCTGCAATGGTGGCTGAAGATGTAGCCGCATTCGCCAGGTGCACACCTTGTTTCGGCAATTTCGATCGCCGACTCGAGTTCATGCCGGCGGAGCATGCGGAGGCTGAGGCGCGATTTGGCCGTCCGTTGCTCAGCGGCCATTATTTCGAGCGCATTCTGGGCTGTAAGTCGGCCGTTGCCATCCAAAACGATCCGCTGCTCATGGATATCGCGGCGCACTATCTCGGCGGCCAGGCGACGCTGATCACGACGCGCGTCTGGTGGAGCTTCCCGACCGGCCAGGCGTCTGACGCGGACAAGAACCTGGCTTCGCTCGGCAAATACCACTTCGACCTGGACGACTGGCGGATGCTGAAGTTCTTTTTCTATCTGGTGCCCGTCGACGAGGGGACCGGCCCGCATATCTATGTTCGCGGCAGCCATGATCGCCGTGCCCTCAAGCACCAATTTACGCTTGTCGTCGGCCATCCAGCGCAAGAGATTCTGGACGTCTACGGCAAGCAGAGTCCGGTCACGCTGACCGGCATGGCCGGTTTCGGTTTCGTCGAGGATCCGTTCGGGTTCCATATGGGCACCGTGCCGTCGCACAGGCCACGGCTGATGATGGAAGTTGGCTTCGGCGTTTCTCCTCCATCGCGCCGCCGCTTCCATGGCGAGCCTGTGATCCGCTGATTTCGAAAAGTCCCGAAACAGCCTTCCCGTTGTGAGGGAAAGATAAGGCTATGCCGCCAATCGATCTGTTCCGGGCCAAAAGCGGTTGTCTGCACATGCCCTGAACTTGGCTGGTGCAATGAGTCTCGCCATTGCTCCAGCCAGCGCATCAGTGCCTGTTTAATCGAGGTTAGATGGCAGTGCGCCCAAGAGATCCTCCTCGATATCGCCTGCCGCGCGAAGCCTCAGATGCTCTTCGAAAACCTCCTTTACGGACCAAGTCGTCTCGGGTCTCCTTTGAGTGGCCGGAAGGTGGTGCACAGCCGTATCGTGCTTCGGAATCCTGAACGAAGGCGAGGGGCGGTTTGTTCCTCGCGGGGCGCATGCAGCGGTGCCGGCATGACAGCTTCGTCTTGGATCCCGATGCTCGGCAACGTCGGCGGTGAAGGCTCTGTCTAGGCGGCTTACGTGACTCCAATGCAGGAGATCGACCATCTCCTGTCGAGCACATTCGTTGGCGATCACCGTCGCGGCGCTACGGACGCCGCGGCGCCTGCGATCAATGCAGTTTGCCGACTAGCCGAGCGTATTCGGCTTCAGCCCTGCCATATGACCCATCTGCCAGCGCAATTAGACGCGCGCGATCAAGAATGACTACCTCTCCTCGCATTGAGCGTATCAGACCTTGGCCCTCCAAGGTTTGCAGCGCTATGGTGACGCCGGGCCGCCTGACACCGAGCATAACTGATAAGAACTCGTGCGTAATCGCAAAGCTGTTCCCGTCGACGCGATCATCACACATCACCAGCCATCTTGAGAGCCTGTCGACTATGTTCATCCGGGCATTGCTGAGCGCGGTGAAGCTTGCCTGGAGGTGAAAGTAGTGAACGTAGCGGAGCAGAAAGGTTCGCAAGGTTGGGCTTGTCAGAAGCGCCTTGGTGAAGAGGCCCGCGTCGATAACAAAGGCTCGGGCTTCTAATTGGACGTAACAATCGTGCGTTGACCGGTCATCGCCCATGATAAGCGCTGAGCCGGTCATGCCCTCACAACCAATGATTCCGATCTCAGCTTCGATACCAGGCCGCAGCTCGCCCACCACTGACCCGAGACCGCTCTCGAAGAAGTACACGGTGCTGATTGGTGACCCCGCCACTTCGAGATGCGTCTTCAGCCCAAGGGAGACGCTTTCGAAATGAGGTTGCAGCAATGCCAAATCTGCCGAGCACATTCGTAGCAGCAGCGAATTGCGATAGATCGAATTTTGGCCGGTGTCGCGTTGCGCGGCAGTGTGAGTTTGTGAACTGGAGTCTGTCATAGCTCCCTCTCCCTATTGGGGCGGAAGCATGTTGATCGCTCACAGCCGACGGACGCCCTTAGAGTTGCCGTCGATGGCACACTGTATGCCTGCCGACCGCGGATGTCCCATTTTTTAATCAATTACGTTAATCGGCCCGAGCCAAGCTTTGGCGCACCCGCTCTAACGCGGCATTCAGATGCTCCAGAAATTCGTCATCGCTTTTGGTCGCCAAGCCGACTTGTCGAGCGCGAGTTACAATGCGCTCCTGGAGTGAAACCGCTGTCTCATAGTGGTCCACGATCATCTGAAATGAAGCGCTCATTGGGGCGGATTGAAAGGGCTGTGCCATAGCACAACCCTAGCTCCACGAGGATGAGAGTTCCATGCCGGCCGCCGCTTGGGTAACAATCGTACAATATACCCAAGACTGACCGCGCTCTTTGGTTATCCTCCCAGAAATCCGGTAGCCTTGCGTGGCGCAGCTTCTCTTCGCTCTTCGACCTCCTGACCCGGCCGACCAGTCCCGGCTTCAGCCATTCCGCCTTGTCCTTCTTATGCTCATTCGGGACCGGGACGCCGACCTCGCCCTGCACACGATCCCACAGCGTTTGCCTTTTGTCGGCCTTGACGGCTAACATCGCCCGCCCTTGTAGGACCGCTTTCAGCCATGATCACCTCGGGGGCTGAACGAAGCGCGTGGTTGTCGACTCTGTCGGTCGTCGCAGACGCTTACGGAGGCCTCACCGCAGAGGGAGATGCGCACTCCGGCTCGACGACGGCTGTCGAAAATCAGACTGATGTGGATGCACTACCATCGATCGGCACTAAGATTCTCGACCTCGGCAATAAGCTCCTCTGTACAGCAAGCGACCTTCCTGCCTCGCAATATCAAAAGTCAAACCCCGCCGCAGATGCATATGCCTGGCAGCACGCGTCGGTCTTTGGCCGCGCATCTGCCAAACCGAAATCAAGTAGCCCGCCATCGCGCGACCCTCAACGCGATCTTGATCATTGCAGTGGGGCAATAACTTATCTCTTTGGAGCTTGGTGGTGATATATAGGCGCCCAAGCCAGCGCTAATATTGCATGGAGCTAAAATGCCCGCTAAGATTTCTTGGGTGTTGGCTGGCGGGTGTTTGATGCGGTTTCATCGTCTAGGCGCGGTCGCTCTGGGTCTGGCGTCCTTCATCAGCAGCGCTCATGGCCAAGAATCCTGCGACCCTAACTACACAGGCGCCTGTGTTCCAATCGCCAGCGATGTCGACTGTTCCTCCGGAAAGGGCAATGGTCCCGCATACGTACACGGGCCGGTCTCCGTCGTAGGCACCGATATCTATGATCTTGACCGAGACGGCGACGGAATAGGTTGCGAAAACGGCTAGAGGAGGAAAGTCGCCCTCCAACTTCATGACGGCACCAGCCCATCCGCTGTTGATGGTAACGGTCACCTCCGAGTTGAGGGTGAGCAACGTTCCCAGCCATTTGCATCAAATATCAGCTGCGACTTATGGCGACTCTGCGGTACGACGGTCGAACACCTTCCACGTCTCAACCGTCTCCTGCCTTACGTTTTGTCAATTGGTAGCTGATTGTAGAATGTGCCAGTAACTGGGATGCTCATCTCGTTCCACATGCGCGAGCCCTGATGCGCGTCAGTTATTTTTACTCTCCGGTCACGATTGAGACCACTGGCCCGGGCGATGTTCCCCGAGAAGAACAAAGAGGTAGATGGTGCCGGCATGGTCCCACCAATGCTCTCCCCTTGTGAACGGCATCCAAACTTTTCGGCGGGCTTGAACAGCGGCCACCTTTGGCGGCTGTCGAGGGCTGATGATAGATTCCATTCCAGCTCTTTCTAATGTGCCGTCCGAACAGTGAACGAAAGTAGAACATATAGTTCAAGCGCGAATCGACTGTGAGAGGGATGAGCTCCAATTTGGGTCATGCCTGACGCTGGTGGAAGACGAAATTGCGGTGGCGACTGGAAGCTCAGCGATGCACCAAATGGAACTGGGCAGCTGGTGCTGTCCGCTGCGGCGCTATGACGTCAGACGATGGTATCTGCCGAATGACCTGGGGAATCTTCGGGGACGTCGAGGCCGACGTGGTCGGAAGCAAACTGAGTTGCGGGCGATGCGGCAGGAACGAGTATATGCAAGCTGAGATGCCTGTCGCTGTCTCCGCGTTCCAGGCCGACGTTCTCTGCATTCGGAGGCCTGGTGAGCGATACGGGTGCGCCTGAGTGTCAATGGCGCATTTAGCAACGGCCTGGTACACGATTCACCGCGGTGCGAGCTGATCGAAACTGGCTTGGTCGATTGCATCGTAATAGCGCCGCCCACGAGGAAAGATTTTTCTATCGTTTGCGGTCGGGGTCGCATGACGCGATTGTCGGACGCAACAAGCCAGCTTGGCAATAGGCAGAGGCTGTCCACACTGTACTCCCTAATGCCAATCCATACCTAACGAGACCGCCATGCCGTCACCTCCAGATTTCACCGACGATTTTCGCGCCGAGCTGATCACGCTGCTGCGCTGGCGCAGGGATGTGCGGCGCTTCGAGCCGACGGCTCTGCCAGAGGGTACGCTGGAACGCCTGCTCGAGCTCGCCAGCATTGCGCCCTCCGTTGGCCTCAGCCAGCCCTGGCGCTTCGTAGTCGTCGAGAGCCTCAAGCGGCGCACTGCCGTGAGAGACTGCTTCGAGCGCTGCAATGCTGAGGCGCTCACGCGCTTTTCGGGAGAGCGCGCCGCACTCTATGCCCGGCTGAAGCTTGCCGGGCTCGACGAGGCGCCCTGTCAATTCGCGGTCTTCGCCGACCGCACGACCCGACAAGGCCATGGGCTCGGTCGCATGACCATGGCGGCGACCATCGACTATTCGGCCGTCATGGCAGTGCACACACTGTGGGTGGCGGCGCGGGCGGAGGGCATCGGCATGGGCTGGGTGTCGATCCTCGATGCGACCGAGATGGCCGAAATTCTCGACACGCCGCCCGAATGGACGCTGATCGGCTATTTCTGCCTTGGCTATGCCAGCGAGGAGCACGACATGCCGACCTTGGAACGCGAATGCTGGGAACATCGGCGGCCGCCGGTGGTGATCAGGCGATAGTGGGGCTGCTCATCATTCGCCTCTTCCCTGGCGATGAGCTTGACGCAGATCGGGTCGCCCTTCGCCACATTGCCATTCCAACCGAAGCCGAGGTTCGTGTTCTTGCAAAGGCCAGGAAAGAGCAGCATGACAAGCGCGACCGCAGCGAAGATGGCGCTTGCGACAACCGGGCTGAAGCCGGGCATGGAGGTGGTCGACCTCTGTTGCGGGGCGGCTGTGCCGATCGCCACGATCACCCGCCATGTCGTCGCACTACGCCGACCAGCTGGAGGCCGCGCAGCGCCGGCTGACCGGCGCCGGCGCGACCAATTGCGAATTCGTCGCCGGCTACGCGCTACGAACTCGCTACTCTGGTGTCACGCCCCGTGAGTCTTCACGGCCAACGCCTTCGACGGCGTCCCGGACCGACCGCGGCTGGCACGTGCCGTGCGCGAGGCGCTCGCCCCCGGCGGACATTTGTTATCGTCAACTGACACCGGCAGCCGCGCGAGACGACGACGGTCCTGAAGCGAACTCAGGCTGTCGCCAAGACAGACCATCGCCGATGCCCAAGTCGGCGGCACCATGCTCCTAGATGCCGACTGCCTGACAAGGGGCCGCAGGCCCGTCGTCCGTCCACTGTCCAAGGCCTCCTGGCCTTTCCGAGGCCGTGATCCTGCCGCGGGTGTGAGTCTGCGATCCTCATAAGAGCGTCAGGCGCGAATAGAAGTTTGGGTCGTGGCTCCACAGCGGCCGACCTATCCATCGGGTGGATGGTAGTTATCACAACAATCAATTTTACCAATATTATGGAATTCTACTACAAGGCCGCCACTTAAAGCGGCCGGACGGGTATCCGTCTCGCGTGGGCTGGTGCTGCCCGCAAAGATGCGGAGACGAACATGTGCGGGATTGTTGGCATCGTTGGGCAACAGCCGGCGTCGGATCGGTTGATCGGCGCGTTGAAGGGTTTGGAATATCGCGGCTATGATTCCGCCGGCGTTGCGACGATCATCGAGGGTGCCTTGCACCGCCGGCGCGCCGAGGGCAAGCTCGTCAATCTCCAGACGCGACTGAAGGAAGAGCCGCTGAGCGGCAACGTCGGCATCGGCCACACGCGTTGGGCAACCCACGGGGCCTCGACCGAACGCAATGCGCACCCGCACTTTAGCGACGGTGTCGCCGTAGTCCATAACGGCATCATCGAGAATTTCACCGAGCTGAAGGACGAATTGGCGGCGGATGGCGCCGAGTTCCAGACCGACACCGACACCGAGGTCGTTGGGCATCTCTTGGCCAGATACCGCCGAGAGGGCATGAGGCCGCAAGAGGCCACGCGTGCCATGCTGAAACGCGTCAAGGGCGCTTATGCGCTTGCCATCCTCTTCGAAGATGAACCGTCGACCATCACGGCGGCGCGCAACGGACCACCGCTCGCGATCGGTCACGGCGACGGCGAGATGTTCCTGGGCTCCGACGCGATCGCCCTTGCTCCCTTCACCAATGAAATTACCTATCTCATCGACGGCGACTGGGCCGTTGTCGGCAATTCGGGCGCCCATATCTTCGATGTCGACGGCCGTCCCGTCGAGCGTCCGCGCCATATCTCCACGGCCGCGGCCGATCTCGCCAACAAGGGCAACCATCGCCACTTCATGGAGAAGGAGATTTACGAGCAGCCCGAGGTCATCGCCCATGCTCTCCGTCATTACATTAACATCATAGACAGTCGCGACATGGTTCCTGGCATTGATTTCGCCAAGGTCCCGAGCTTGGCGATCTCTGCCTGCGGGACCGCCTATTTCGCCGGACTGATCGGAAAATACTGGTTCGAGCGCTATGCGCGCCTGACGGTTGAAATCGACGTTGCGTCCGAATTCCGTTACCGCGAGATCCCGTTGCCGCCGCAGTCGGCGGCTCTTTTCATCTCGCAGTCCGGCGAAACCGCCGATACGCTTGCGTCATTGAGGTACTGCAAGGAGCGTGGGCTGAAAATTGGCGCTATCGTCAATGCCTGCGAATCGACCATCGCTCGGGAGGCCGATACGGTTTTCCCGATCCTTGCCGGACCGGAGATCGGCGTCGCCTCTACCAAGGCTTTTACCTGCCAGCTTGCCGTTCTAGCAGCACTCGCCATTGGCGCCGCCAGAGCCCGCGGGACGGTCCCCGAAGACGAGCTGCAGGAGCTCGTCAGGAGCCTCGCCGAATTGCCGCGCGTGATGGGCCACGTACTCGAGAGCATCCAGCCGGAAATCGAGTTCTTGTCGCGCGAACTGTCAAAGTGTCGTGACGTCCTGTATCTCGGCCGTGGCACCAGTTTCCCGCTAGCGATGGAAGGTGCGCTGAAGCTCAAGGAGATTTCCTACATCCATGCCGAGGGCTATGCAGCGGGTGAATTGAAGCACGGGCCGATCGCCTTGATAGACGAGAACATGCCGGTGATCGTCATCGCGCCCCATGACCGTCTTTTCGACAAGACCGTTTCCAACATGCAGGAAGTGGCTGCCCGTGGAGGGCGGATTATCCTCATCACCGATGAAAAAGGGGCAGCCGTATCGAAACTCGAAACCATGCACACGCTCGTGCTGCCGGTTGTCGACGAGATTATCGCGCCAATGATCTTCTCGCTCCCGATACAGCTTCTAGCCTACCACACGGCGCTCTTCATGGGGACGGATGTAGACCAGCCGCGCAATCTCGCAAAATCGGTCACGGTCGAATGATTGTGAACCTGTACAGGTGGCGATGCGCCTCCAGGAAAGCGGTACCCCTTGTCTGGATCCGAAGCCCGGATGAAACCAGATGACCATTGTTTGCTGCAATTGCGAAACTCGGTAGCGGTTACGAGCGGGTCTTTCGCTGCCTCGCCGGTGGAGATTGCCGAAGGAAGCAGTGTCCGTGCCGAAAGTTCGAGTTGCTGTTCAAGAAAGCCATCGGCGAGAATGGTCCACGAAGGATCGCAGGTCGCATGCGCTACGCCGACCAGGCTCTCAGCACGGGCAGTCTTGATACTTGATCAGAAGCAGGTGAGCCGCCATATTCCGGCCCGGCCAATTCAGCGGCCCATCCCATGCATGAGGCCGGTTCGGCCGAATGGACGACCATTTTTTTTATTTGCTAAGTGTGCGCCTCGGGGAGGAATCTCCGAGGGAGCTCCCAGTTCTTGGAGATGTTTATGAAGGATTCGCGCATTCCCGAACCAGTCTTGACGGCTATGTCCCAGGGAACCCACATCGTCCGCGCTTATCGCGAGCACCTTGGATATTCGATCGACGACCTGGCGGTCGCGTGCGGGCTGGCCGCTGAGGAAATCCAAAACATCGAGCGAGGTCTGAGGTACAGCAAGGGCTATCGGGATCGGATAGCGAAATCGCTTTCCATACCTGTGGGAATTCTTGAGTCGGAGTTGGACATTTCGGACGCCGCCTGAACAGATCGGATGATCTGCAATGGGTGGACTAGCTGTTGTGATGTGAAGCTTGCGGCTGATGTCGACGCTTGATTCGATTGATGCGATGCCTTCTGGCGCAGCTCACCGAACAACAAAGCGATATAGCCGCCCGGAGTGCTACGAAACGTGCACGACGGCATCGGCTCGCGACGAAGGACTAACGGCGAACTCTTCCTAGTTCGGCAAGGCGATGCTGGCTTGAGCATCAACTCGGCCTACGAGAGTGGCTACTCCTAGGCTGAATCGTCCACCATGGCGAAGTCGCGCCGCTCTGAAAGTAACATGGCGGGCATCCTGACGTTTCCGGGTTGACTATGGGCGTTCGAACCAGGAAAAGGGGCCGCTCTTCGTGAGTGGCGTGCGCCGGCAGTCTGACCCCCAAGCCCCCCGCCCAGGCTGCCGGCGCGCTTCTAGAAAGATCGAAGTAGGGACTCGCTTGCGCTCTGCCCGCTGACACCTTGTGGTTCCTCCTGCGGGTCCAGCGGACCACCTTGGGTGTCGCCAGTTCTGGTGGTCACGCGCCTCCATTTGCGATCTCGTGTCAGTGAGTGCACCGCAAGCACCCTCTCTGCCAGCCTGAAAAATTCATGGGGGTTGGTGGATGTGGCGCAAGCCCGTTGAAATGACGTAGGATTTGGTTGCTTAAGCCGATCCGAAATTTCCCGGAGACCACACCCACCATGAACGATCTTGCGCTGCCGCTGAGCGGTTTGTCATCAGTCGGCGGCTAGTCCGTCGTCGCCCGTTTCGACGGCGGCATGCTGTCGTCCAACAGCGGCGTTCTGGCCTTGGCCGAGGTGGAAAAGCGGTTGCGGGTGGCCGAGCGTCTGGCGCGTTGCATCGACGATCCGCGCTGCCCGGACCAGGTCGTCCACAGCCTGGCGGACATTATCGACTTTCGCATGAAGATGATCGGCGCCGGCTACGAGGACGGCAACGACGCCAACCGGCTGCGCCGCGATCCGGTCTTCAAGATGGCCCAGGATGCGCTGCCGTCGGGTCGGGATCTGGCGTCGCAATCGACGCTGTGCCGGCTGGAGAACCTACCCGGGGTGCGGGAGCTGGTCGCGATGGGACGGGCGATGGTCGATCTCTATTGCGCCTCGTTCCGGCAAGTGCCGAAGCGGATCGTACTCGACATTGACGACACCTTCGACGCTGTGCACGGAGGCCAACAGCTTCGCCTGTTCAATGCCCACCATACGAGTACGGCTTCCAGCCGATCGTCGTGTTCGATGGTGCGGGACGGTTCGTCAGCGCGATCCTGCGACCGGCCAAGCGGCCGAGTGGGGCTGAGATCCGCCCCCACCTGCGCCGTCTGGTGCGGGCGATCCGGATCAACTGGCCCAACATTCGAATCCTGCTCCGCGGGGATAGCCATTATTGCAACCCAGGTCATCGACTGGTGCTGCGCGTCGACTTCATCTTTGGCCTCGCGCCCACCACGACCCTGCGCAAGCATGTGGCGGATCTGGAGGCCAGCACGACAGCACGCCTGGAAGCGTCGGCCAAGAGAGGCAAGGTCCGCATTTTCAAGGAGCTCATTGACGGCGCCCGCGGCGCGGCCGGGCCGGCAGCACTCAGGCGACTATAACGGGCGCAGAGCCGACCCTGCGGCTTCCAGACATTGTCGTGTACAGCTTCAGACCCTCAAGCCGAGCCCGCATGGCCTCGCTTACCTTTTACGGGGCGGCGGTACGTCCAAGCCGGTTCAACAGTTAAGAATTTCGCAAAGACGATACCCCCGGATCCTCGATCTTCCGCTGCCACTTCCCGCATTCGCCGAGGCGGTCAATGACCCGCCCTTCACAAGGTTATCCGGCAAGCATCTGGATGCGAGAGATAATGTTGCCGGAAGCATCTTTCATGGCTTCTACACCTGCCTGAACGCCAGAACCGCGTTCGTGCCGCCAAAGGCGAAGGAGTTGCTCAGTGCCACGCGCACCTTGCGCTCGCGTGCCACATTGGGCGTGACGTCGAGATTGCAATCGGGGTCCAGCTCACGATAATTGGCAGTCGGCGGGACGACGCTCTCGCGGATAGCCATCACGCAGGCGATCAACTCGAGCGCGCCGGACGCGCCGAGGCAATGCGCGTGCATGGACTTGGTAGAAGAAATGGACATTGAGAAGGCGTGCTGACCGAAGACGCGCTTGATCGCCGCCGTCTCGATCTGGTCGTTGGCCTTGGTGCCGGTGCCGTGCGCGTTGAGATAGTCGACATCCTCGGCGTCCAGCCTGGCATCGGCAAGGCAGGCCCGCATTGCTGCCTCCGGCCCCTCGACAGTCGGCGCGACGATGCCGGACGCATCGGCGGAAAGGCCGACACCGGCAATTTCGGCAAGGATGGTGGCGCCCCGAGCCAAGGCATGCTCGTAGCTTTCCAGCACCGCCATGCCGGCGCCTTCACCAAGCGACAGGCCCTGGCGATCGGCCGAGAATGGCCGGCAAGTATCGGGCGAAAGCACGCGGATCGCTTCCCATGCCTTCAGCACACCCCATATGAGCGGCGCTTCGCTGCCGCCGGCAAGCATCACGTCGGCCCGGCCGAGCCTGATCTGGTCCACCGCGCAGGCAATCGCATGGTTTGCCGAGGAACAGGCGGACGTGACGCCGAAGACCGGCCCGCGCAGGCCGAGACTCATGCTGACCTGGCCGGCAGCGGCACCCGGCATTGCCTTGGGTACAGTCAAGAGAGCGGCACGCTTACCGCCCAGAAGGATGGCGCGGTAGGTTTGCTCGATCGCATCCCACCCGCAGCCGCCAACGCCCACCGTCGCACCGAAGCGATAGCTATTTCCCTCTTTGGAGGAAAGTCCGGCCTGACGCATGGCTTCGCGCGCCGCAAGCACAGCGAGCAGGCTGAAGCGGTCCATGGAGATGAGTTGCTTGCTGTCGATGTCATGCTCCGGCAGGGCCTTGATCTCGGCACCGATCCTGACCCTCAATTCATGGAACTCGGAGTTGACGATTGGGCCGATGGCGGAGCGGCCTTCTCGCATCTCTGTCCAAATGGCGGCGGCGTTGGTTCCAAGCCCGCAAATCCCGCCAATCCCAGTAATCACGACGCGCCTGTCCATTCACACCCCCGTAGGGAGCAAGCTGCGCACGGCTTCCACCATGCCCCCAACATTCTGGAGATCCGACCATGCCTCGGCCGTATTCATCTCGATCTCGATGCCGTAGGCCTGCTCCAGGTCCCAGAGAACGTCCGCCAATCCCAGTGAATCGATACCGAGCGAAGTCAGTCCCGTGGCAGCCGTTATTTCGCCGCCCGTGGCAGGCGCTATGCCGCCCTCCGACGCGGCGCGCTTCTTGATCATTGCGATTATTTCGTTGGCGAGTTGATCTGCCATCTTGTTCCTTTCCAGCTTGCGTTTTCGGCGTCGTTCAAAACCCGAGTCGCGTCGCGTTGCCAAAATTGCCCCTCATAGAGCCTGTGCGCCGACCAAGCCCAATGCCCATAGGAACCGGACGAGTTCCGGCTTCTGCGGCGTCAGCCCGATGACGAAGAAAAGTCGCCGGCCTCCCGCTTTTGCGCCAGCACATCAAGAATCTGCGTGTAAATGGATAGGAACCGTCGTCAAACGTCAGCTAAACGCTGCGACGGTGGGTGCTGTCAGCGTATTCACTCGGCAACTCATATGTAATCGAGATGTTTCATAGCTCCGGACCAGTTGCGATCAACTATGTACCGGTCGCCATTCGTCGGAGAGTTCGACATGATTTGGAGCGCTGCCTCTCATTCCCAGTACAATCTCCACCGCACGCGACAGATTTCCTCTTTCGGGCTCTTCTCAAGGGACTCGCCACGCGATAGAGGCAGTGATCGGCGCACGTGAGGTCCTGCCAGGTCCATGCGACATTCCGGAAAATTGGTAAAATCGTTTGTTTCAATCAAATTCATCCACGCTATGGATAGCTAAGACATGCGTTTTCAAAGGGCTCGATCTGAATCTTCTCGTCGTTCTCGACGCGCTGCTTAGCGAGCGCGGCCTCACGGCGGCGGCACGCAGCATCAACCTAACCAAATTCATGGAGGTTGGTGGATGTGGCGCAAGCCCGTTGAAATGACGTAGGATTTGGTTGCTTAAGCCGATCCGAAATTTCCCGGAGACCACACCTACCATGAACGATCTTGCGCTGCCGCTGAGCGGTTTTAGTCGGCGGCAAGTCCGTCGTCGCCCGTTTCGACGGCGGCATGCTGTCGTCCACAGCGGCGTTCTGGCCTAGGCCGAGGTGGAAAAGCGGTTGCGGGTGGCCGAGCGTCTGGCGCGTTGCATCGACGATCCGCGCTGCCCGGACCAGGTCGTCCACAGCCTGGCGGACATGATCGACTTTCGCATGAAGATGATCGGCGCCGCTACGAGGACGGCAACGACGCCAACCGGCTGCGCCGCGATCCGGTCTTCAAGATGGCCCAGGATGCGCTGCCGTCGGGTCGGGATCTGGCGTCGCAATCGACGCTGTGCCGGCTGGAGAACCTACCCGGGGTGCGGGAGCTGGTCGCGATGGGGCGGGCGATGGTCGATCTCTATTGCGCCTCGTTCCGGCAAGTGCCGAAGCGGATCGTACTCGACATTGACGACACCTTCGACGCTGTGCACGGAGGCCAACAGCTTCGCCTGTTCAATGCCCACCATGACGAGTACGGCTTCCAGCCGATCGTCGTGTTCGATGGTGCGGGACGGTTCGTCAGCGCGATCCTGCGACCGGCCAAGCGGCCGAGTGGGGCTGAGATCCGCCCCCACCTGCGCCGTCTGGTGCGGGCGATCCAGATCAACTGGCCGAACATTCGAATCCTGCTCCGCGGCGATAGCCCTTATTGCAACCCGCAGGTCATCGACTGGTGCCGCGCCAACGACGTCGACTTCATCTTTGGCCTCGCGCCCACCCCGACCCTGCGCAAGCATGTCGCGGATCTGGAGGCCAGCACGACCGCGCGCTTCGAAGCGTCGGCCAAGACAGGCAAGGTCCGCAGGTTCAAGAAGTTCGTTGACGGCGCCGCTAGTTGGAGCCGCGTCGAGCGCATCATCGCGCGGGTCGAGGTCGGCGCCCACGGTGGCGATATCCGCTTCGTCCCCCGCCTGCCATCACGCCGGAGCAATCCCGGCGCCTGACGAGGCGCGTGGAAAAGCACCGCAACGGCGACCACAGCGTCGCTTCAGGCCGTCAAAAGCTTATCGCCGTGCATCAAGGCGGCTAGATGGCAACGAGGCTTATGCCGCCCGAGCATCGCAGCTAAGTATGCATGAGGGGTCGTCCCTTCAAAATACTTGATACATTTGCGCTTGCGTAGCTCCTTGCATACGCTCGATGCCAGGAGGAGACCTCTGTTCTAAACGCTCGCATCGATGCAACGCCGTTGACACCATCATCGCGGCGACCCCTATGCCGCGGCCGCCGCAGCCCTTTTCGAGCATGACGATCATGCCGGCGCCATCGCAGTGATGCACTTGCAAATTCAGAGATGCACTCTGGCCAAATGCTAGGTGCCCAGCATATGTCCGGCATCCCGCAACGCCGCTACGAAGAGACGGGCATTGCCGTTGGCATCCATCTTGGCCTGCATCGACAGGGGCATCCTGTGCCAGCTCTCCAAGGCCGCAATGTAATGTGAGAACATACCGTTAACGATGCAATAGTGGGTAACTAGGCCGTGTCCGTCTAACGCCAGCACGCCGAATTGGCCGCCGTGATATCGGATGGCTGCGACCCTCTGGACCTGCGCGTCACCGTCGATCCGCACGTTGAAAAGCAGGCTGCCGCGGCTCCTGGTGGCTATCTCGGCGGCTTTTTCAGCGAAGCTCAACGAGAGCGAGCGGACGCTTTCGACTGCCATCTGTAAAACCATCAAGTTCAGTTCATCCACTGCCATAAGGTACCTGTGCGCAAGACATGGGTGATTGCAATCGACCACACCGCTTGTTCACAGATGTCGGCTCACGACCGGTTATTCAGGGTTCGCCGGTTATCCATTGAGGGCGTGCTCATCAAAATGATCCTGACGTGGAATGCGCTGCATCTACGAAGCGCGAGGAGCAGGCCAGCCAAAGCTGTCGCGACAATTGATCTCATAATCCACCCCGATATCTGGATTTCGGCATCGCTGAACATCCCTGGTAAGTGAGCTGTTTGCGGCAAGCCCATCTCAGCTTTGTACTCCGAAACCGTTGCAATGGCGTCGCTCGGCGCTCGGGACCGACAGGCTCTGCTCGTCGAGAACTTTGTCCCCGAGAAGCGTTCGACTTTGAGCATTCCGCTGAAGGGTGACGTCTCGCCAGTCAGTGTCCTTGCAGCTCACCGCGATGGCTTTTTGCGCATCGCACGCAAGCGCACGAATTGGTCTCCGTTCACTTCACAAAATGGTTTTCCTGAAGTAATGGAGCGCAGAGAAATCTCCGGTCGCAGCCTACCCGGTTAAAACAAGGACCCAACGATGAAGACTCTCGTCGTCTGCTCCGGCGGATTGGATTCCGTTACTCTTGCCCACAAGGTGGCAGCGGAGCACCAGCTGACCGGCCTGCTATCGTTCGATTACGGCCAACGGCATAGGAAGGAATTGGGCTTCGCCACCCTTTGCGCGGAGCGCCTGAGTGTCCCGCAGCGAATCATCGATATCCACGAGATCGGCGGCGACCTTTCCGGCTCCGCGCTGACCGACAATGTGGACGTGCCCGACGGGCACTATGCCGAAGACACGATGAAGATAACGGTGGTGCCCAACCGGAACGCCATCATGTTGGCCATTGCCTTCGGCCTCGCCGCAGCGCAAGACGCTGACGCAGTGGCGACGGCCGTGCATGGTGGGGATCACGTTGTCTATCCCGATTGCCGTCCGGCCTTCATCGACGCTTTCCAGATGATGCAGGACCACGCGCTCGACGGCTACGCGCAGATTCGCCTTTATGCACCCTATGTGAACCTGACGAAGGCGGACATTGTTATGGATGGAGCCACATACGGCACGCCGTTTGCGCAGACCTGGTCCTGTTACAAGGGCGCCGAGCGTCATTGCGGGAGGTGCGGGACCTGCGTCGAGCGGCGTGAGGCGTTTCACATCGCTGGGCACCCGGACCCAACCGAGTATGAGGACTCCGACTTCTGGCTCGGAGCGCTGCGAAGGACCACCGCGTAATGTTCCGCATCACCAAGGAATTCCACTTCTCAGCCTCGCATCAGCTCACCTCATTGCCACCCGATCACCAATGCGCGCGCCTGCACGGACATAACTACATCGTCGAAGTGGAGCTTTCAGCGGATGGACTGGACGATCACGGCTTCGTGCGCGACTACCACGACTTGGCGCCATTCAAACGCTACATCGACGAGAGCTTCGACCACCGGCATCTCAACGACGTGCTGGGACACGAGCAAGTCACGGCGGAATATCTGGCCAGACATTTCTACGACTGGTGCAAGGCACGCCTGAGCGAAACCGCGGCCGTGCGGGTGAGCGAAACGCCGAAAACCTGGGCGGAATACCGGCCATGACGAATACTCATCCCGCAATCCGCGTTAGCGAGATTTTCGGGCCGACGATCCAGGGCGAGGGCGTGCTCATAGGTTTGCCGACGATCTTCGTCAGAACCGGCGGGTGTGACTATCGCTGTTCCTGGTGCGACAGCCTCCATGCTGTGGACAATCAATTCCGGCATGAATGGGAGATGATGTCCGTTGGGGCGGTGTGGAAAAATGTGCTTGCCCTTTCCGGTGGCCGCCCGGTGATGGTGTCGCTATCAGGCGGCAATCCGGCCATCCAGCCGCTCGGCGCGCTCATCGACCGGGGCCATGGTGACGGTTACCGTTTTGCGCTGGAAACCCAAGGGTCGCTTGCCAGGGACTGGTTTGCGCAGCTTGACGTGCTGATCCTCAGCCCAAAGCCGCCGTCAAGCCGAATGACGACAGATTGGGCCGCTGTCGAGGCGTGCCTCCAGGCGGCACAAGGCAAGCCCCAAGTCGTGCTCAAGCTCATTGTTTTCGACGAAAGGGACTACACCTACGCGAAAGACGCCGCTGCGCAATTTCCGCAACTTCCGATCTATCTGCAGCCCGGCAATCACACGCCGCCACACCCCACAAATGATGACGCGCCTGTCGACCTTGACGGAATATTGAAGCGCATGGAGTGGCTGGTTGACAGCGTGACCCGCGACAGATGGTTCGAGGCCCGCGTGCTGCCGCAGCTGCACGTTGTGCTCTGGGGTAACAAGAGAGCCGTCTAGCCCAGGCCCTTTCCACTGGAACTGCGCCGGCAGAATTCGGGTGAACGGGTGGTTCAGGTCGAAGGGAGCTGTCGCCGACAACCATGATCCGACAGGCAGGGCTCGAGCGGACGATATCGTCGCTGCGCCAAGACGCGTCTGGTCCGCTCAGAATCTTGTCTCGATAGACGGTCGCCGATGAACAAACGTACCGCGGTCCATGATCGACTGAGAGGCATGACCGTTCCTCTGAGTGCTCAGACTGCCGCCGAGTGCCTGGCCGTTCCAGCTTCGAAATATTTGTCGAACCTGGCCGCGATGCTTCGGACGAAAGGGCGACTTTCAGCCGGCACAACGAATCTGTCGCCATCAAGTTCAAGCAATCGAACCGGATCGTGGAGGGCCATGGAACTTGACTGAAGGAGGAGCCTCTGGCCGGCCTCGCCGAAGCGTTCCACCAGATCGATGGCCGAGAAGGCGAAGTCGCACATCAAACGTTCGATGATCCAGCCGCGAACGCGGTCGTCGTTGGAAAGTGCGATACCCCGAACAGCGGCCAGCCCGCCGTCATCAACCATGCGTCTATATTCGCTAGTTGAAGGCATGTTCTGCGCATAGCCTTGCCGAAACTGGCTAATGGATGACGGGCCGAGCCCGATCAAGATTTCGCAGCAATCGTCCGTGTAGCCCTGAAAGTTCCGGTGCAAAGTCCCGGTGTGTGCCGCAATCGCCAGCGCATCGCCTGGTTTGGCGAAATGGTCGAGCCCGATTGCCTCGTATCCATTGTCTACAATCGCCTGTGCAGCCAGTTGCGACTGGGCAAAGCGCTCCGCGGGACCCGGCAACCAGGCCTCGTCGATCATCGTCTGATGTTTCTTGAACCACGGTACATGCGCGTAGCCAAACAGTGCGATCCGATCCGGTTCCAGGGTCAGTGCCTGCGTGACCGTAGAAGCGACGCTTTCCCTGGTCTGGTGCGGCAGACCATAGAGCAGGTCCAGATTGACGGATTCGACGCCGCGCGAACGAACGCCGTCGACGACCGTCTTGGTCTGCAGGAAGCTCTGCTCGCGGTCGATCGCCTTTTGCACCTTCGGATCGAAATCCTGAACGCCGAGGCTCGCACGGGTCATGCCGATTTCGGCAAGCGCATCGAGGCGGGCATCGTCCATATCGTTGGGTTCGATTTCAACGCTGATCGTGGCGCCGGGAAGAAAGCCGAAGCTGTTGCGCAGGGCGGTTCCCAGCGCCACCATATCTTCGGGCTTGAGCATGGTCGGCGAACCACCGCCGAAATGGACGGCACGCACACGACCTTTGCCTCCAACAAGACCGGCGACGGTAGCGATCTCGGCATGCAGTGAGCGGAGATAGATCGTCACCGGTTCGTAATGGCGTGTCTGCTTGGTATGGCAGGCACAAAACCAGCAAAGCTTGTCGCAGTATGGGATGTGCAGATAGAGCGAGATTTCGTCGCCCTCATCGAGCCGCTGTAGCCAGCCACGACAAACGGTAGCGTCAACGCTTGCATTGAAATGCGGCGCGGTCGGGTAGCTCGTGTAGCGCGGGACGTTCTCGCCAAATCTGGCAACTAGCTTTTGTCGCATGTCGTGGTCCACCGTGTTTGCCTCGCCCGAACTGTGGATGCTTGGATGAGCCTAAGCCCTGATTTCGATCAACCTTCAGCACGGACAAACTGCCGCAAGGATTTTTCTACCGTGGATGCTATCCTGCGCGCACGGAGCGGTAGAGCGATCGAATGACATTACGGCAGGATATTCACAGTTCCGGCATCCCCGTTCTTTGCCTGTCTTGCGAGGCACGGCGCCGCGGTGTCTGTGGCGCGCTAGAGCCAGACCATTTGGCTCAGCTCGCCAAGACGTCGTCGCGGCACAAAATCGAGCCGGGGGTCGAACTGATCGGCGACGCCGAGGCGGTCGACTGTTATTCGAACGTGCTTTCAGGCGTGGTGAAGCTCACGAAGAGCCTGTCAGATGGACGCCAACAGATTGTCGGCCTGCAGTTCGCCCCGGATTTTCTGGGTCGGCCCTTCAAGATGAAAAGTGCGATTAATGCGGAAGCGGCAACAGCTGTCTCGCTATGCTCGTTTCCCAGAGCGGCCATCGAACGGATGATGAAGCAGTCACCCGAATTTGTGCATCGCCTGCTCAAGCAGGCGCTGAACGAACTTGACGAGGCACGCGAATGGATGGTGACTCTGGGGCGCAAGACCGCACCAGAGAAGGTGGCGAGCTTTCTCCTCATGATTGCCCGGAACATCGACTCCAATGTTGACCCGACGGCTAGCTCGACGTGCTTCGAGCTGCCGATGACGCGTGCCGACATTTCTGATTTCCTTGGAATCACAAACGAGACCGTGAGCCGTCAGCTGACCAGCCTGAGAATGGACGGCGTGATTCGGATCGAGAACAACCGCCGCGTCACCGTGGACAGCATGAGCCGGCTGGAACGGCGCTGCGGCGGCCGAGGCGCTACAGCCGTTTGAATGACGCAGAGCTGCATGGCCCCCGTCACTTACTTCATTCGGGGCAGGGCATGCTCGCGTTGGGCTCAGAAGAAGTCGCGTAGCGACAGCCCGTTCTCCATCCGATCGTATGCGCCAGTTGCCTTTCGGCTCGTCGGCGAAGCATCCACACTTGGCCGAAGTCAATACGCCTCATCCGCAGGGGAAAATCGCCGTCTCCCCAAGCCATGAATGTCACGACGGCAGCGTAACGCTGGCGCTCGCTGTTCCAAGGCATTGAACGCGGGGTTCGGTAAGGCGTCGACCTGCTTTCCAGCGTCGCAGAAGGTGCGCTCCCCCACACGCCCGCGGTCGCCTCCGCACCCGGGGCCCGACCGGGGACGCCAGGCCCCATCCATAAACGGGCGGCCGTTGGTGCGCTTCCACATTCGATCGTCGCAGTCTGATCGCACCGAACTCGATGCTGCTCGAGCAAAATGGTGCGGCTCTGACATGGATCAGGGCGAGCAGGCGACGGCTGCGCAATAAGGCACCGCGGTTTGGCATCCGCCGGAATTGGAAATCGGGGCTTGCGATGAAATTCGGCAAAGAAATCGTGCTTCTAAGCCTGTTCGCATTCGCGGCTTTGGTGGCGGCTGGCGCTGGGGTGGATGAACCCTTTCGCCAGCATATGTGGGTCTTGTTCTTCGCCTTGGCTGGCTTCACTGCGATCCTACTGCGTAACACTGAGTTCAAGCCTGCCGCTCCGATCGACCCGTCCGCTTACATGGACGGGCCAATCCGCTACGGCGCCATCGCCACCATGTTCTGGGGTGTGGTTGGCATGGTGGTCGGGGTGGTCATCGCGCTGCAGCTTGCCTATCCCGATCTCAACATCCAGCCCTGGTTCAACTTCGGCCGCTTGCGGCCTCTGCACACCTCGGGCGTCGTCTTCGCCTTCGGCGGCAATGCGTTGCTTTGCACGTCTCTCTATGTCGTCCAACGCACATGCCGCGCTCGGCTGTTCGGTGGCGATCTCGCCTGGTTCGTGTTCTGGGGCTACCAGCTCTTCATCGTCATGGCCGCGACAGGTTATCTGCTCGGCATCACCGAGAGCCGCGAATATGCGGAACCCGAATGGTATGTCGACATCTGGCTGACCATCGTCTGGGTCGGCTACCTGATCCTGTTTCTGGGCACCATCCTGAAGCGCAAGGAACCGCACATCTACGTCGCCAACTGGTTCTATCTTTCCTTCATCGTGACCATCGCGATGCTGCATGTGATCAACAACCTGTCGATGCCGGCCTCCTTTCTCGGCTCCAAGAGCTATTCCGCATTTTCCGGAGTCCAGGACGCCCTGACGCAGTGGTGGTACGGCCACAATGCCGTCGGGTTCTTCCTCACCGCCGGCTTCCTCGGCATGATGTACTATTTCGTGCCCAAGCAGGCCAACCGGCCGGTCTATTCCTACCGCCTGTCGATCGTCCATTTCTGGGCAATCATCTTCCTCTACATCTGGGCCGGGCCGCATCACCTGCACTACACCGCTTTGCCCGATTGGGCGCAGACGCTCGGCATGGTGTTCTCGATCATGCTGTGGATGCCGTCATGGGGCGGCATGATCAACGGCCTGATGACGCTGTCGGGCGCCTGGGACAAGCTGCGCACCGATCCCATCATCCGCATGATGGTGATGGCCATCGCCTTCTACGGCATGTCGACCTTCGAAGGCCCGATGATGTCGATCAAGACGGTCAATTCTCTGTCGCATTATACCGACTGGACCATTGGCCACGTTCACTCCGGCGCGCTCGGCTGGGTCGGCATGATCTCGTTTGGCGCAATCTACTTCATGGTGCCGAGACTCTGGAACCGTGAACGGCTCTATTCGCTCAGGCTCGTTACCTGGCACTTCTGGCTGGCGACGCTTGGCATCGTTGTCTACGCCGCTGTCATGTGGGTGTCCGGCATCATGCAGGGCCTGATGTGGCGCGAATACGACGAGCAGGGCTTCCTGGTCTACTCCTTCGCCGAAACCGTGGCCGCTATGCACCCTTATTACATCATGCGCGCCATCGGTGGGGCCATGTACCTCTCCGGCACCCTGATCATGGCCTGGAACATCGCCATGACCATCCTCGGCTACCGGCGCGAGCAGGATCCGATGCCGCGCTCCACCCCCGCCCTCCAGCTTGCGCGATGATGAGACAGAAAATGAGGTTGATGAACAGACACGCGGTCATCGAGAAGAACGCTACACTTCTCCTCCTCGGGTCGCTGCTGGTCGTGACAATCGGCGGCATCGTCGAGATCGCGCCGCTCTTCTATCTCGACAACACGATCGAGAAGGTGGAGGGCATGCGGCCTTACTCGCCGCTCGAACTTGCTGGTCGAAACATCTATGTCCGCGAGGGCTGCTACCTCTGCCACAGCCAGATGATCCGCCCGTTCCGCGACGAGGTCGAGCGCTACGGCCACTACAGCCTGGCGGCCGAGTCGATATACGACCACCCCTTCCAGTGGGGATCGAAGCGCACCGGACCGGATCTCGCCCGCGTTGGCGACCGGTATTCCAACCTGTGGCACGTGGATCACCTGACAGATCCACGGTCCGTGGTACCGGAATCGATCATGCCGAGCTATGCCTTCCTTAAGGACAAGCCGATCGCGGTGAAGGACTTCTCGACGCATCTGGTCGCCAACAGGCGCGTCGGCGTCCCTTACTCCGACGACATGATCGCCAACGCCAATGCCGATTTGATGGCGCAGGCTGATCCCAACGCCGACACATCCGGCCTCGAGGCCCGCTACCCCAAGGCCAAGATCGGCGACTTCGACGGCAACCCGCAGCAAGTCACCGAAATGGACGCGCTGGTTTCTTATCTCCAGATGCTGGGCACGCTGGTCGATTTCAAGAACTACGGTGAGACCGCCGGCTACCGCTGAGGACAATGGCCATGACGTACAATTTCATGCGGGAGTTTGCCGACAGCTGGGGCCTACTTGCCATGGCTCTTTTCTTCATCGGATCTGTTGCCTTTGCAGTTCGTCCCGGAAGCCGCAGGCAAGCCGGCGAAGCAGCTCAAATTCCTCTGAAGGAGGACTGATCATGAGCAGCGATCACATCGACGAGGTTTCC
Source organism: Mesorhizobium sp. M0478 (assembly GCF_040321305.1). NCBI lineage: Bacteria > Pseudomonadati > Pseudomonadota > Alphaproteobacteria > Hyphomicrobiales > Phyllobacteriaceae > Mesorhizobium > Mesorhizobium sp. M0478. The sequence continues at coordinate 51,610 of NZ_JAMYRH010000017.1, read as the reverse complement.
GGCATCTCAACCACCGGTCATGAGTGGGACGGCATTCGGGAGCTCAACAACCCGCTTCCGCGCTGGTGGGTCTGGACGTTCTACATCACCATAGTCTGGGCGATCGGGTACACGATCGCCTATCCGGCATGGCCTCTGCTGCACACGGCAACCAAGGGGGTGCTCGGCTACTCCAGCCGCAACGATGTCGGGAACGAGTTGTCCGCGGCTGAAGCGGCCAAGGGCAAATATGTCGCCGCGATAGAAGCGAAAAGTGTTTCGGAGATCGCGGCGGACGACACGCTGCGCGAATTCGCCGTCGCCGCCGGCGGTGCCGCGTTCAAGCTCAATTGCGTGCAGTGCCATGGTTCCGGCGCCCAGGGCTCCAAGGGCTTCCCCAACCTTAACGACGACGACTGGCTGTGGGGCGGCAAGGCGGACCAGATTCAGCAGACGATCACCCATGGCATTCGCTTCGCCTCCGATCCGGATACGCGCCTGTCGGAAATGCCCGCCTTTGCCGACATCATCACCGCCGACCAGATCAAACAGGTCAGCGCCTACGTCGCCAGTCTGTCGGGGGCCGTCGTCAATCAAGCATTGGTCGCGCCGGGCGCAAAGGTCTTTGCCGAAAACTGCGTGGCCTGTCACGGCGACAATGCAAAAGGCAACAAGGAACTCGGCGCTCCAGATCTGACCGACGCCATCTGGCTCTACGGGTCAGGCGAAGCGGCCATCGCCGCCCAGGTCACCGCGCCGAAACAGGGCGTGATGCCGGCCTGGGGCGCGCGCCTCGGCGAGACCAAGGTCAAGGAACTGGCGGTCTACATCCATTCGCTTGGCGGCGGAGAATAGCAAAGCAGCCTATTCTCGTCCTCCCCCTCCCGCCAAGCGACGAGGCCCGGCGCAAGCCGGGCCTCGGCATCATCCAGAACCGATGAGTCGGCTTCCGGCGAAATCGTCGCTGGTGACTGGAGCTTCTCGTGCTCGATAACACGCAAATAGAAAGGATCGAACCCACGCCGGTCAACTCCGCCAAGGTGCGTCAGCCAATGTATGCCGCGCGCAGGAAGATCTTCCCGAAGCGGGCCTCGGGCAGCTTTCGCCGATTTAAATGGATCGTGATGGCGATCACGCTGGGCATCTACTATCTGACGCCATGGCTGCGCTGGGATCGGGGTCCGTTTGCCCCCGACCAGGCGGTGCTGCTTGATGTCGCCAACCGGCGCTTCTATTTCTTCTTCATCGAGATATGGCCCCAGGAATTCTACTATGTCGCCGGCCTTCTGGTCATGGCCGGCGTCGGTCTTTTCCTGATCACGTCGACTGTTGGCCGTGCCTGGTGTGGCTACACATGCCCACAGACCGTATGGGTCGATCTGTTCCTGGTCGTCGAGCGCGCGATCGAGGGCGACCGCAACGCACGCATCAAGCTCGATGCCGGTCCCTGGACCACTCGTAAGCTTGTGCTGCGGGCATCGAAACACGTCATCTGGCTGGTCATAGCCGCAGCGACTGGTGGCGCATGGATCTTCTATTTCGCCGATGCGCCGACGCTGCTCGGCGAACTCTCCACCGGCACGGCAGCGCCTGTCGCCTACATCACCGTCGCGGTCCTGACGGCGACGACCTACACGTTTGGCGGGCTGATGCGCGAACAGGTCTGCACCTATATGTGCCCATGGCCGCGCATCCAGGCAGCCATGCTCGACGAGAGCTCGCTCACCGTCACCTACAATGACTGGCGCGGCGAACCGCGCACGCGTCACGCCAAGAAGGTTCTTGCCGCAGGGCATCCCGTCGGCGATTGCGTCGACTGCAATGCCTGTGTCGCCGTCTGTCCGATGGGGATCGACATACGCGACGGTCAGCAACTCGAATGCATCACCTGCGCGCTCTGCATCGATGCCTGTGACGGCGTCATGGACAAGCTCGGCAAAGCGCGAGGACTGATCTCCTACGCGACGCTCTCCGACTACAACGCCAACATGATGCTGGCTACCGCAGGCGGCGCCAGCTCGGTCGATCCATCACTGGTCAGGACGGATGACGGCGTGTTTTCGGACAGGGTGGCGCATTTCCATATCCACAAGATCTTTCGGCCACGAACCTATGTCTACATGGCCATGTGGTCGCTGATCGGGCTGGGCCTGCTCTTTTCGCTGCTGACGCGCGACCGGCTCGAAATCAATGTCCTGCACGACCGCAACCCGCAATTCGTGACGCTCTCGGACGGCTCGATCCGCAATGGCTATACCGTCAAGCTCTTGAACATGATCCCCGAACCGAGAACGATTATCGTCACCCTCGGGGGTTTGCCAGGCGCGGAGATGAGCATCGTTGGCGTCGATCTCCCCGCCGATCGCTCCTTTGCAGTACAGGTCGAACCCGACCGGCTGAAGATGTTGAAGGTTTTCGTGCGCCTGCCCGCCGACCAGATTCATGGCCAGGCGCAGACCTTCACATTCCGGGTCGAAGACAAGGTCAGCTTCGAGTCCAATGAATACACCGCCACTTTCAACGCGCCGGAGATCGCCAGATGAACGCCACCACGCGAAAACCCCGCGAGTTCACCGGCAGGCACATGTTGGCCACCGTCCTTGCCTTTTTCGGCGTGGTCATCGCGGTCAATCTGACGATGGCGACGCTTGCCAACACAAGCTGGACCGGCCTTGTCGTCGAAAATACCTATGTGGCGAGCCAGCAATTCAACAAGAAGGCCGAGGAAGGCCGTGCGCAGGCAGCGCTTGGCTGGACCGGCCAGTTGACCATCGCATGGGGCGAAGTCCGCTATCGCATCATCGACGCCGCGGGCAAACCGGTTTCCCTGCATGGCGTGAAGGTGCTGTTTCGCCATCCGGCTTACGAGAAAGAGGATGAGTCCGTCACGCTCGCCCTGGTCTCTGGCCAGGAGTTTGCAGCACAACACGTGCCAAGGGATGGTGTCTGGATCATCGAAATAGACGCCGATGCCGGCCTGGCAAAACCTTATCGCGACGTGCGCAGGGTCATGATTTCCCAAGGGGTGCTGAAATGAGCTGCTGCGCGCCGGGCGCTGAAATGGCGCTGGATCTGGTCAGCCCCGCTTCGGTCCTGCCGTCAAGCCAGGAGGTCAGGCTGGCGAGCCGGTCGCTGGGCGATGACCTTCATCAGACCGACCTGTCGGTACCGACGGTTCACTGCGGCGCCTGCATCCAGATGATCGAGACCGCGTTGGGAAAGCTCAATCACGTCCAGGCCGCCCGCGTCAACCTTTCAACGAAGCGGGTCTCGGTCCAGTGGCGCGGCGATGAGGTTCCACCATTGGTCGCAGTGCTCGGGCGCCTGGGCTACCAGGCACATCTGTTCGAAGCCGACACCGATGCGAAGGACAGGACGTTATCGGAGCTCATCCGCGCCGTCGCCGTTGCCGGCTTTGCGGCGGGCAACATCATGCTGCTCTCGGTATCGGTCTGGTCCGGCGCCGAAGGCGCCACGCGCGATTTGTTCCACTGGGTCTCGGCGCTCATCGCCATTCCCGCCCTCGCCTTTGCCGGCGGGATCTTCTTCAAATCGGCGTGGACTGCGCTGCGCCACGGCCGCATGAACATGGACGTGCCGATCGCCGTCGGCGTGTCGCTGGCCTACGCCATGAGCCTCTATGAGACGATCACCCATGGCGACCACGCCTATTTCGACGCGTCGGTATCGCTGCTGTTCTTCCTGTTGATCGGCCGCACGCTCGATCACGTGATGCGCGAACGCGCGCGGACCGCGGTAAAGAACCTGTCACAGTTGGCTGCGCGTGGCGCCATGGTGCTGCGCGGCGATGGCGCACGGGACTATTTGCCGGTTGGCGAAATCGAACCAGGGATGCAACTGCTCATTGCAGCCGGCGAGAGAATCCCCGTCGACAGCACGATCGTTCATGGAGCGTCGGATCTTGACTGCTCACTGGTCACTGGCGAGAGCACGCCGCGAAACGTCGCGCCAGGGGAGATTGTGCAGGCCGGTGTCCTCAACCTCACCGGTCCGCTGACGATTGAGGCGACAGCGGCCGCCAAGGATTCGTTCCTGGCGGAAATGGTTCGGTTGATAGAGGCCGCCGAAGGTGGTCGCGCCCGGTATCGCCGTATCGCCGACCGCGTGTCGGCACTCTACGCGCCCGTGGTTCATCTCACCGCCTTGGCAACCTTCCTGGGCTGGATGGCGGTGACTGGCGACTGGCACCGGGCGATGACGATCGCAATCGCTGTTCTCATCATCACATGCCCGTGCGCGCTTGGCCTCGCCGTTCCAATCGTTCAGGTGGTGGCCGCGCGGCGCCTGTTCGAAAACGGCATCATGGTCAAGGACGGCTCGGCAATGGAGCGCCTGGCGACGATCAATACAGCCGTGTTCGACAAGACCGGGACGCTCACGCTTGGGAAGCCACGGCTCGTCAACGCAGCTTCGATTGATCCCGCCATGCTGGCAATCGCTGCCGACTTGGCCGCGCATTCGCGTCATCCATATTCAAAGGCCATTGCCAGCTTTTCCGTCAGCAGCAGCCAGCACAAATTCGACGCGGTGACCGAGCACCCGGGTTCCGGGATCGAAGCCACAGCCGCCGGTAGCATCTGGCGGCTGGGTAGACGCGGATGGGCTGGCTGGAAGGCTCGAACCGGCGGCGAAGGCAGACATGGCTACGGCGGAACAGTCCTGACGAAAAACGGCATGATTGTCACATCCTTCGTTTTCGAGGATGCGCTGCGCCTCGACACCAGGGCAGCGATCGATCAACTACGCAACGCTGGTATGTGCGTGGAAATGCTGTCGGGCGATACCGCGAAAGGCTGCGCCGAGGTTGCGGACGTGCTTGGTGTCGACGACTTCGTTCCCTGCCTGCTGCCGTCCGGCAAGGTTGAACGCATCGAGAGCCTGGCGAGAGACGGGCACAAGGTTCTGATGGTTGGCGACGGCCTCAATGACACGCCGGCGCTGAGCGCCGCGCATGTCTCGATCGCACCCGCCACCGCCGCCGACATTGGCCGCAATGCAGCCGACTTCGTTTTTCTGCGCGAAAGCCTCTTGGCGATCCCGCTGGCGCTGGACGTGTCGCGCAAGGCGGGAAGCCTGATCCGACAGAACATAACAATTGCAATCGTTTACAATGCTGTGGCCGTGCCGATCGCCATTCTGGGCCATGTTACGCCTCTCATCGCGGCGGTCGCGATGTCTGCCTCGTCATTGCTTGTGATTGGAAACGCAATGCGTCTGCAAGGCTTCGCAACGGGTGCGTCGTCCGAAACTGCGCGGCAGGACAGGCCCGCGCGGGCCGGCACCTTGGCCCGATCCTCATGACGACGCTCGCCTATCTCATTCCGGTGGCGTTGTTCCTTGGCGCACTCGGCCTGTCCGGCTTCCTGTGGGCGTTGAGAAGCGGCCAATACGATGATCTCGATGGCGCTGCGGAGCGCATTCTAATCGACCGCGACGACGGCGCGGAGAATCCTCCTTGTTCCAAGTGACTCAGATCAACGCGCCGCGGGTCGGGATGTCCTATCGTCGTCCGACGAAAGATCAGGAGGGTGAGGATGCAAGCCCAATCCATAATGACAAAGCCAGTCATCACGACGGATGCGAACGCGACGATCGCGCAAGCGGTCGAGCTCATGCTTTCAAACAAGGTCAGCTGCCTGCCGGTAGCAGACAGCGACGGCACCCTGATTGGTATTGTAAGCAAAAGCGACTTCTTGCGCCGAGAAGAACTTGGGACCCAGCGTGTGCGTCCGCGCTGGCTGGAGTTTGATCTTGGCCCGGGCACAGTCGCCAATGACTATGCGCGCTCGAACGGACGGATCATCCATCAGGTGATGACCACACCCGTCATCTCGGCGCCTCCTAGCGCCTCGATTGCAGATATTGTCGACCTGATGATGCAACATCGCATCAACAATCTTCCGATTGTCGATCGGGACAGGGTCATCGGCATCATCACGCGAACTGATTTGCTGCTTGTCCTGATCCGCGCCATGCCGAAACAGGGAACCACGCCACCCGATGACGACCTGATCCGCAAGGCTATCCTTGCCGAACTGCAGTCACAAACCTGGAGCGGTGGTGACTTGATCGATGTGAGGGTCAGCGACGGCCTTGTCGAACTGAAGGGGGCGATTGTCGACGAGCGTCAGCGGAAGGCAGCGATCGTTGCGGCTGAGAAGGTTGCCGGCGTCGGGCAAGTCAAGGACGGCCTCCTCCTCAGTACGGATCCGTTCGGTGAAGGTTTCATAGCTGCGGAAAAGGCGGGGACGCGGAGCAGAGTCCCTTTGGTTCTGCTCCCTTCCCACATCACTTGGACATGAGGCTGTCGGCGAGTTCCTTCGGCGTCTAGCGCCCGTCATGGGCGGAGAGCACGCTGTCGGCAGCAAGATGCCCGTCCTGACGGAATGCGATGGCCGCTGCCTGTTTTGGTGGGGCTTGGACCGGCGCTTCCTGTGGATATGAAGAGCGGCCAATACGAAGATCTCGACGGCTCCGCCCAGCGGATCCTTATCGATCGGGAAGAGCCGCGAGGCTGAACCGGTTGGCGGCGCCCAACGACTGTGCGGATGCTGGTCGTCAGTCGACCGAGTCTTTGCTGGATTGCCTCGTCATGATGATATCGGCGCGCGTGCGAAGAACGGATCAGCCACAATACGTTGCCGAACCTTTGGCCAGTAGGGGCCCGCGATTGGGAAGCCGACCATTCAGAATGCCTAGACATGCAAACGTTTTCACGGCAATCGACCACTCGACCGTGAACCCGCCGTTGCCGGGTTATCGAGCCTGGTTGATCCAGATCAGCGTTATCTCTTCGTCGGCGTGGTTTCATTGACCAGGCTTCCAACGGAGAACGCATGTCTATCGACGATGGGGAGATGAGCGGCAAACCGTGGGTGATTGCGATGCTTCAAGAGCGCTTCGTATCGCAGATAGCCGCTATGGCGGCACGCTGATGGCCGGCTCTGTCGACACATTCGACATCATTGTCGTCGGAGCTGGGCCGGTCGGACTTGCCTTCGCAGCATCGCTCGCCCTGAGCCGACTCAAGGTGGCAGTGGTTGAACGGCAGTCGATCGACAGCCTGGCGAATCCGGCTTTCGACGGTCGCGAGATCGCGCTGACGCACGCATCGGTGAGAATCCTTCGCGAGCTCGGCGCCTGGGACGCCATGCCCGCATCTGACAAATCACCGCTTCATGGCGCGCGCGTGCTCAACGGATCGAGCCCTTTCGCCCTGTGCTTCGATACTCGCAGCGGATCTGGGGAACCACTCGGATTTCTGGTCCCAAATTGTCGGATCCGCGATGCCCTGTTCAAAATTGTCTACTTCCAGGATCATGCCCGGCTGCTGTGCGGCAACTCGGTCGTGAATGCAACAACCAGCGACGACGAGGCGGTCATAACGCTTTCTGATGGCAGGCAATTGGCCGCTCGGCTGCTCGTAGCAGCGGATTCGCGTTTGTCCGCGATGCGCGACCTGCTCGGCATTGGCGCCAACATCCATCCGCTTGGCCACTCCATGCTGATTTGCCGAGTGAGGCACGAGCGCTTCCATCACCAGATCGCGGTCGAATGGTTCGACCACCATCAGACCATAGCGATGTTGCCGCTCATGGAAGGCGTGTCGTCGCTGCTTCTGACTTTGCGCTCAATCGAGGCCGATAGACTGTCTGTTCTCGATGACGAATTGTTCCTCATGGAATTGATGAACCGGTGTCGAGGACGCCTCGGGCAGATGACCCTGGCAAGCACCCGCCATGCCTATCCGCTGGTCACGACCTGGGCGCACAAGTTCTCGGCACCGAGTGCGGCACTTATAGGAGACGCTGCCATCGGCATGCACCCGGTGACCGCGCATGGCTTCAACATCGGCCTCAGCGGCCAGAAGCAACTCGCTCATAAAATACTGACAGCATGTCGCGCCCGCCGCGACATTGCCGATCCCGACATGCTCGGCAGATACGAAAGCCGGCTGCGGCTGTCGGCGGCGCCGCTCTATCATGCCACCAACATGCTTGTCGGTCTTTACTCAAGCGAGCACCCGGCGGCACGGCTTGCAAGACATGCTGGGCTCCGCTTTGCCCAACATCTTCCCTTTGTCCGCCATGGCATTTCGGCCATGCTCAGGCGGTGAGTCGCACAGAGCGCTACCGCTCTGGAGCGCTGTCTCGGCGCGGCTTCTTTGTCTTGCTGGCTCGCAGCGTCGCGGGCAAGGCTGCTTCCTGGTGACGTTGCCGATCATGGCATGATTCGGATCAAGGCACGCGCGCGGGCGAAACCTTGATGATTCGGCAATGCTAAGCCAAAGGTGTGACCCGAAGCATGGTGAGCGCACTGGTTACCCTCGCTGGGTAGTTAACCCGTCCTTCAGTGGGCTTGCATAGGTTTGGTCCTCGCGAACAATGACGGAAGCAAGCTGGTCCATTCATGGCACCCCTAAAGAAAGAAGAATCGCTGGAGGCCAAAATCCGTCAGGATCAGCTTGCTGACCTGAGGGCCGGGCTCTTCGTGTCGATGCCGATAAGCGCGATCCTGTCAGGCCTGATTTGCGGGGTGCAGGCCCTTTCTGGCGGCGGCTTTGCCGCTGCAAGCTGGTTCCTGGTCGTCAATGCGCTAAATGCCGCCCGGCTTGCACTCGCCCGTTTTCAGCTAAAGGAAACGGGGCGCCATCAGGATTTGCTTGGCGTTTTGCCGCGCCTTCGCATGTTTGGCGTCCTTGCCCTTCTGGCAGGGTTTGCCTGGTCCTTCCCGGCCGTGCTGACTGTTGGATACACAACACCTCAAGCACCGATGCATCTGGTCATACTGGCGGGCATTTCAGCTGGTGCGGTTACATATGGCAGTTCGTATGCCGCGGCGGCGACCAGCTTCATCACACCTCCACTCCTCATCACGGTGGCGTGCCTTTTGGCGAAAGGCAATTTTGAACGCTACATTCTGGCTTTCACCGTTCTGCTCTTCATGGGCGGCTTGGTCCGAGCTTCGTTTGTTGGGCAGGCGCGCTTCCGCGAAGCAAGCCGCCTGAGACATGAGGCAGAGCGACTTGCGTCGGAAATGGAGCGCAACTCCAGGGAGGACCATTTGACCGCCCTTCTCAACAGGCGGGGCCTTGAACACGCCATCGGTCGGTTCAAGACCGCGGATGGCCCCTTCGTGGCAATGCTGATTGATCTGGACGGCTTTAAATCTGTCAACGACACCTACGGTCACAGGACCGGTGATGAACTGCTTGTCATGATCGCCCGCCGCATAGAGCAGGAAGCACCGGAAGGCTCAACGCTAGCTCGTATCGGCGGCGATGAATTCGTGCTGGTTTTTCCCTCAACGAGAGCTTCGCTTTCTGCCAGTGATCTCGCCTCCAATATCATAGCCAAAATTGCTCGCCCCTATGTCGGGGTCGCGTCCGTGCGCGTCGGGGCATCGATAGGGATATACTTGGCGCAGACGTCGAGCCTGACTGAAATGCTGTTGCGGGCCGATATCGCCCTTTATACGGCCAAGCGCCATGGCAGGAACGAATTTTGCCTGTTCGATGCCGAACTCGACCGGGAACTCCAACGCCGCCAGTCCATCGAACGGGACCTTCATTCGGCGATAAAGACGGGAAGATTGCAACCTTGGTTCCAGCCGATCGTGAAACTCGACACCGAGGCCGTGGTCGGTTTTGAAGCCTTGCTGAGATGGTCCCATCCGACACATGGTGCCATCTCTCCACCCGAAATCATCACAGCCGCACGCGAAACCGGAATGCTTCAGCTGCTGACGCAAACCGTATTCGCCGACTGTTGTGCTTTTATCGACGGCTTGGTGAAAGCTGACTGTCGTAACATTCGTGTGGCGATGAATGTTTCCCCGCGCGAACTGGAAGCCGGCGATATCGACGACATGGTTCTGGATGGTCTGGCCGCAAGAGGCCTGCCTGCGACGATGTTCGAAATCGAGATTACCGAAGAATCGCCGGTGGATCCGGACAGAGTGGATGAAAAGCTCGGACGGCTTTCGCATGCCGGTATTTCCATCGCGCTCGACGACTTCGGCACCGGCTTTTCTACCTTGGCATCTCTCAAGGACCGTCGGATACGCAAGGTGAAAATAGACCAAGGCTTCATTCGCGGCTTGGCCAAGTCCCGAGAGGACCGACTGCTTGTCAAATCCGTCATCGAACTCGGTGACATGCTCGGGATCGAGGTCATGGCCGAGGGCGTCGAAACAGAGGCGGATCGGCAAACCCTGCACAAGCTTGGTTGCCGAACCGCCCAAGGCTTCCTCTTCTCCAAGGCTGTGCCTTTGATGCAAGCACTGGAAATGGCAGTCAAACAGTACGCGAACCAGTTGTGACCGCTCCCGCAGCGCCCGCTGTCGCGGCCGTGCGCTGCCGAATTTGGCTACAGAGACTTGCCTACTCGAAACACGTGGCATTGGGCGCTGTGCATCAGCCGGCGAACAGTTCCTTGTAGCCGGTCGTCACCATCCAGTTCGCACGGTCGATATGGCTGCGAAGAGCTTTGCGGGCGCGAACCGGGTCAATGGACGGGTCGATGCCGAGGATGCGCTCGGCCATCTCCTTTTCGCTGGCATTCTCGGCGCAGGCATCCAGGATCCGCAGGTAGATCGTGAAATGCTCCCTGTCGTAGCTCGTGAGGTTCTCCGACCAGGGGACTTCATCGCTCAAACTTGAGCTTCGAGTCTCATCTGTTCCCATTGGTCCATTCATGCCTGCGAACCTCGCCTGTGAGCGCAGGCAGTATATCCCAAAATGGGATAATCCGAAACCGGGATTAGTCGCTGATCCGGTCTTTACCCGACCGGTTCGCCTCCATGCCCAAATCCCTTCGATCGCCCCGCCACCAGCGGTTCCTGGCCCGGCTGGTTTTGCTGCGCAAGGCCAAAGGCCTGACCCAGAAGCAGCTGGCTGACAAGCTTGGTCGTCCCCAATCCTTCGTGGCCAAGTACGAGGGCGCAGAGCGGCGTCTCGATGTCATCGAGTTTCTCGACATAACTGCGGCCCTTGACGCTGATCCGTGCGAGATTCTCTCCAGCCTCCGGTCCTAGCGGGCGCGCCGCATCTATCATGATCACGGACAGGAATATTGAGTGGGACAACGCCTCAATTTGTTGAAAGGCGAGCGCTGGTTTTCGGAGGAAGCCGCGCGCACGGCGCCGATGCCTTTTGGTTCTCGACGTAACTGCGGCGCCTGACCATGTGCGAAAAAACTTGGCGGGCGCCCGCGCGCCTGACGACGCGCACCAGGTGCTCGTGAACCGAGCCCGCTTTTCTTCGGCAAGCTCAGGCGGTCTCGGCCATTCGGCTTCGCCCCTTGGCGTGGGCAGCCCTTCGGGCTGTGACGGCCGCCGCCCTTGCGGGCGGCGCGGTTTGTCTGTTGGCCTTTCCCGGTGGCGCGGGGCGGGCGGCACTCCCTTCTAGACCCGCCGCGGCAGCCCGCAACCCTTCGCGTGCCGCTCAGGGTCCTCCTCTTCGTTCCGGTCCTTCGGATGCGGTCCGCCTACCACGGCGGGCCTTTCCGGTCGCGACTCGCCGCCCACCCCGCTTCCGGGGAAAGGCGCGGCGATTGGCGAGCGGAGGATAACACATGCGTGCAAACAGCAAGCGTACCACCAGCGGAGAGGCTGGCGCAGGCAAGGGCAGGCGCCCAGGCGCAAGCCTCTATCAGGAGATCACCGACCGCATCATTGCCGAGCTGGAGCGCGGCACCGTGCCATGGGTCAAGCCATGGGGCAGCGCAAAAGCAGGCCTCGGCCTGCCGAGGAATGCGTCCACGGGGCGCACCTATTCCGGCATCAATATCCTCATCCTGTGGGGCGCCGTCATCGAGCGCAGCTATCCCAGCCAGAATTGGCTGACCTTCCGGCAGGCGCTTGCCCTGGGCGGCAATGTCAGGAAGGGCGAGCGCGGCACGACGATCGTGCATGCCGACCGCTTTGTCCCAAAGAACGAGAAGGAGCGCGCACGCCACGAGGGCGATGCACCACAGGCCGTGCCTTTTCTGAAGCGCTTTACCGTCTTCAATGTCGCGCAATGCGACAATCTTCCGGAACACCTCCATGCCCCTGCCGAGCCGCTGCCACAGTGCGAGATCGTGCCGCAGGCCGAGACGCTCATTCTCGCCAGCGGTGCGGATTTCAGGGTCGGCGGCGATCGCGCTTTCTACATGCCGTGCAGCGACCACATTCAGGTGCCGCCGCAGCCAGCGTTCCATCAGCAGATCGACTATTACCGGACCTGCTTTCACGAGCTAGGCCACTGGACCGGCCACCCGACGCGGCTTGCTCGCGACCTCTCCGGCTCGTTCGGCTCCAAGGCCTACGCGCGTGAAGAATTGGTCGCCGAAATCACTGCCGCCTTCGTCTGCAGCAATCTCGGCATCGAGCCGACCGTGCGTCACGCCGATTACATCGGCTCATGGCTGAAGGTGCTGCGCGAGGACAACCGCGCTATATTCCGTGCCGCCAGCCTAGCTTCGAAGGCCGCTGATTTCCTGTTTGGCCTTCCGGCCGATGCGGAAGGCGAGGCGCAAGAAGGGATTGCGGCATGACGATGCGCGATCCTCAACTGACCGCGACCGAGCCGACGCCGCAAAGGAGCAGACGCTCATTCCCGGCGTCCAGCCGATCACCACGCGGGCAAACCCTCCTGATGGACGCGCCGATGTGTCCGCGCGCGGCGCAAAGCTGCTCAAGGTCGGTCTCTAATGGGGAGGCGGATCAGAGGAAGGTCCGGTGAACCTTTCTCCCGCCGGACGCAAGAAGTCAACGCGACCCGTTCTGACAAGGAGTCTTTCCATGATCCTGATCACCAATCCACAGCGCGCACGACTGCTCGCCCATGGCGCCGCCGGCGCCGACATCGACCATTTTCCCGTTGTGAAACTGTTTGATCCGACAGGTGCCCCGACCTCGCTTCTGAGCGAACTCGACGCCGATGGCGACACGCTGTTCGGTCTTTGCGATCTCGGCTTCGGCTTCCCCGAACTTGGCAGCGTCAGTCTGGCCGAGCTTGCATCCGTAAAAGGGCCGCTTGGCCTCGGCATAGAGCGCGACCTGCATTTCCAGGCGCGCTTTCCGATCTCCGTCCATGCCGAAGCCGCCCGCATTTTGCGGCCACGTCACCGAGGCCGAGCGACTGTTGCGGCAGGCAGCAGACGCCCTATCAAAGCCCCATTCCGAGCTTCCGCCCGACACGGCGGAACAGCAGCGCCGATAGGCGCAAAAACCGTCCCGCCGCGTCGGCCTTCGGCCTCCGCGGCGGGGACAACCCGGCAGGCGGCGCTATTTCGCCGCGAAATCGCTTGCCGACGAGCGCGGTGAAGGCGATCCCTTGCCCTGCGCCATCATAGAGGACGGTGACGACGCCGATGCGCTCGAAGCTTCCTGATCGAAAACCTCGCCCGCCTCGATCCTGACGAAGTATGGCAATGGGAGACGTTTCGCGGCTTGTCAGGCAAGGCCGCACCGTTCTCGACATCGCTGTGACCTTCGGCATCACTGATCTCAAGGTCAAACGCATTCTGGCGCTTGGCGACCTCTTGCCCAAAATCCGCGAAGCCTATCGGCGCGAGGAGATCGACACCGAGCCGGTGCGCCATCTCACAATGTCTTCCAAGGCGCAGCAGAAGGACTGGCTGGCACTCTGTGCCGATCCCGATCAATACGCGCCGCGTGGCTATCAATTGAAGCAATGGCTGTTCGGCGGCCAGTCGATTTCCACCAAGGTGGCACTGTTTGCCATCGAGGAGTATCCCGGCCTGATCACCTCGGACCTGTTCGGCGAGGACAGCTATTTCGCCGATGCCGACCTGTTCTGGCAAAAGCAGAACGAAGCGATTGCCACCAAACGCGACACCTATCTCAACGAGGGCTGGAGCGAGGTTGTGCGCTGGAACCGGGCCAGTATTTCCACGCATGGGACCACGAGAAGACCCCGAAGAAGAAGGGCGGCAAGATCGTCATCACTGTCTCGCATCGCGGCGAGGTCGAGTGTCACGAGGGCTGGCTGTCACGCAAGGAAGCCCGCCGCGCCCGCGAGGGCGGCGAGCAAGAAGAAACAGCCGCCAAGCTGCCGCGCCCCGAAGTCACCGGCCCGATGCACAACTATATCGATCTGCATCGCCATGCCGCCGTGCGCGCGGCCATGCTCGACCATCCCGCCGTGGCGCTGCGCCTCGTGGTGGCGCACGCCATCACCGGTTCGGGCCTGTGGCAGGTGCGGCCTGAGCCGCAGCGCGCAGCCAACGAGACGGTGACTGCCAGCCTTGCCGGCTGCAAGGCTGAAGCCGCATTCGGCAAAAAGCGGCGCGAGGTATTGGCCCTGCTCGGATCACCGGATGAGGATAGCTTGGTCGCCGGCGGCAATGGCGACGCCGTTGCTATCGCCGGCGTGTTCGCGCGCCTCTTGGCGCTCTGCGACGACGATGTCATGCGCGTTCTCACCCTTGTCATGGCCGAGACGCTTGCAGCCGGCAGCGCCGTCGTCGAGGCGCTCGGCAACCACCTGAACGTCGACATGGGCATATGGTGGCAACCGGACGATGCCTTCTTCGACCTCTTGCGCGACAAGGAAATCGCCAATTCGATGCTGGCCGACGTCGGCGGCAAGCTGGTCGCGGACGGCAATGTCGCCGAGAAGGTCAAGACGCAAAAGAACATCATCCGCGACTTCCTGGCGGGCGAGAATGGCCGCCCCTGGGTCGAGACCTGGCTGCCGCGCTGGATGAAATTCCCGGCCGAAAGCTACACCAGCCGCAGCGGCTCCGCACCGCCGATCAGTGGACACAAGTGCAGCCGCTGTTCGTGCGCGAATAGTCGATCAGGGCCCGAGCGGCGGTTCTCTCGATTACCGCCGCTCAGGTCGCGCGCGCCGCTACGGGCCACGCCGGCTGCCGATTGGGCGTCTTGTCGAGCCAGTGCCGCGCGCGAGAAATTCCGACGCCAGTTCGCCCCATTTCGGCAGCCCCGCACCGCGCCGGGTTGCTTGCTGAGGCGCCAAAGGCCCATGGGGCCAATTGTCCGATCCGGTTGCCGACAGAGCCCGCGCAGCCGGCGCTCTGCATTGCGGCCGGCTTCTTGTGTCACCGATCGCGCCACCTGTCTCCATTGTGTCTCGGGGACCATTCCCTGCGGCTGGCTTGTCGACCTATGGGCGGATCAGGCCCGCCCGAAACCCTCGCCGGCAGCTTTTTTCCCCGCCGCCTGCGGCGGCTTCCTCGCGCCGCTTCGCTTCAAAAAAGCTGCCCGCGCGGGTCCTCCGCTATCGCTGCGGCCGTCCCGGTTCCGGCGGTCCGGACGCGCCCATCACGGTCCGCCATCGCAGGGGAATGGTCCCTTGCGAGCACCAAGAGGAGACTGGAAATGACCGCGATCGGATACGTCACCAAACAGGAAAACGGCGGCTACAAGGGCCAGCTCAAGACGCTCAGCGTCCGCGCCGACATCGATATCGTGCCCAATCAGGCAAAGAGCGCCGACACCCATCCCGACTTCCGGGTGCTGACGCAAGGGGTCGAAGTGGGTGCGGGCTGGATCCGCACCGGCGAGACCTCCGGCAAGGACTATGTGAGCCTGTCGATTGCCGCCCCCGAGTTTGGCCCCCGCAAGCTCTACGCCAATCTCGGCCGCGCCGCCGGCCAGGATGACGACGACACTTACGCCATCATCTGGAACCCGGTCGACTAACCGGCCGATCCGGAAAGCCCCGCGCCGCCACCGGCGCGGGGTCCTCTCTCAGGACCCGTGAGGCCGCCGAAGGGGGCGGCGAAAACTCGCCCCCCACTCTTCGCCCGTCCCCAAAACGATCTCGCTCGCCGATCCTCGCCTTCGCTTGTCCGTAGCGAAACGAGGATCATCATGGACGACGAAAACGAACGCGCAGCCCGCGCCAAGAAGGGCAGTCCGTTTCTCAATACCGCGCAGGCGGCCTTCTATATCGGGCTGTCCCAGCGCACGCTGGAGAAGATGCGCCTCAAAGGCGGCGGCCCGCAATTCCGCAAGCACGGCCGCTATGTCCGCTATCACATCGACGAACTCGACGATTGGTCGAAGGGGCACGCGCAGGAGACCGGGCCCGAGGACGGCGGGCACGATTCCGGCTCGGCCGGCGAGGGAGGCCGCTGATGAGCCGGCGTCCCACCATCCATCTGATCGGCAGCCATCTGCGGCGCATTCGGGCGCGCAAGACGATCGCCATGGCCACGATGGGCCTTGCCCTGATCGGCTTCGCCGCCTTCGGCAAACCATCGCCCTGGCTGGTCTGGAACGCCTCGGCGAGTGCGCCGGTCGGCCTCTATCGCGTCGCGTCCGGATCGCCGGCTCTTGGTGATCTCGTACTCGTCCGCCCGCCAAAACCGGTCGTCTATCTGGCCGCCGAACGCTTCTATCTGCCCAGCAACGTGCCGCTGGTCAAGCACCTTGCCGCGCTGGCTGGCGAGCATGTCTGCGCCTTCGGCGACGCCATCATCATCGGCGGCGAGATTGTCGCGCGCCGGCTTGCAACCGACACGCAGCACCGTCCGCTGCCTTGGTGGAATGCCTGCCGAAAGCTCGCCGCTGCCGAGGTTTTCCTACTCGGCAGCGACAAAAATCGCTCGTTCGACAGCCGCTATTTCGGGCCGGTGCCGACCGAAAATATCATCGGGAGGCTCGTGCCGCTATGGACCGAGTGACCCTCCTGATGCTGGGCATGGTGTCTCTCGCACCATGCTCCTGTTCCGCGGCGACCAACACGAAGCCGGTCGTCATCTCCCATAGTCCGCAGCTTGCAAGATGGCAGCCCTTCGTAGCCGAAGCAAGCCGGCGTTTCAGCATTCCACAGACTTGGATTTATGCCGTCATGGATGCCGAAAGCCGGGGGCAGACAAGGCTCAATGGACGGCCGGTCACGTCGAGCGCCGGTGCCATTGGCCTGATGCAGGTGATGCCAGGCACCTACGAGGAGTTGCGCGCAGAGCTTGGCCTGGGAGCCGCCCCGCACGACCCTCGCGACAACATTCTGGCAGGCACTGCCTATCTGCGCGCCATGTATGACCGCTTCGGATTTCCAGGCCTGTTTGCAGCCTATAACGCCGGGCCGGAGCGCTACGAACAGCATTTGCAGCGTGGGCGGCCACTGCCCAGCGAGACGGTTTCGTATCTGGAAGAGGTCAAGGCGGCGGGCATTTCGGCCGCCGATATGGACGCGCTCACCGACAAATCCCGTTCCAAAAGCGCGCCGGGAATCCCTTCCGGGCAGTCGCTGTTTTTCCTCCGAAACGGTGTTTCCGTGACCGGCCCGAATGGCCACCTCCTGGTGCCGCTCGGATCGGAGCGAGCAAGGTCAGGCCGGCCGGATCGCAGGTGAGGGCAGCGGCTACCGCGGTTCGGGCGGGGGGCAGGGAGGCAGGTCCGCGGAAGGCAAGATAAAGGCATCGCCTCCTGAGGCGGCGAAGTGTTTGTCTGCACATCGTTTTCCCGGGAGGTTGCCTGCGGGTCCAGGAGGGTCTGGCGCGCAAGCCTCTGATTTTGCTGCTGGTTCATCGGAGGCCGCATGCAGGATGACGAATTCACGCCGAGGCTCGGCAAAATTGGCTCGCGCGGCTCGAAGGCGGTCAAACGCTACGCTGGCCAGGTCCAGGCCGCGGTCAACCGAGCAGGCGGCAGGAGCGGACGCGGCAGCCGCTTCATCGGAAGCCGGGTGGGGCGCGGCGGGGCTGCTGCCGCCGTTCTTAGAGCACGCGACCGCCACGCGGCGTTTCGGCAGCGGCGCGCAGTCGTCAAGGCACGCATCGTCAAGCTGGCCGGCAAGGGAGTCGACGGAGCTCGTGCGCACCTCCGCTACCTCCAGCGCGACGGCGTCACCCGGGAAGGCGAGCGTGGCGAGCTCTACGCTGCCGACAAAGACCACGCGGACGGCAGGGCCTTTCTCGATCGCGCGAACGGTGACCGTCATCAGTTCCGCTTCATCGTCGCCCCTGAAGACGGTATCGAGTATGATGACCTGAAGCTGCTCACCCGGCGCCTCATGGCGCAAATGGAAGAAGACCTCGGCACCAGGCTAGACTGGGTGGCCGTCGACCATTTCAACACCGGCCATCCTCACACCCACATCATCGTGCGCGGCAGGGACGATCACGGCGAAAACCTCGTCATCGCGCGGGACTACATCTCCTCTGGCCTGCGCGAGCGCGCAGCCGAACTGGTTAGCCTCGACCTTGGCCCGCGCACCGACCGCGAGATCGAGCAGCGCTTGCGCCAGGAGATGGAGCAGGAACGCTTCACCAGCATCGACCGGCAGCTGATGCGCATGCGCGACGAGGGGCATGTCTCACCAGCCAGCCGAGACACCTTTCGCCAGACGCTGCACCAGGGCCGCCTGCGCAAGCTCGAGCGGATGGGCCTCGCCGAGGAGATGCCTTCGGGTCGCTGGCGCCTGGAGGATGATCTCGAAGCCACGCTACGCCGCATCGGCGAGCGCGGCGACATTGTCAAGACCATCCATCGCGAGCTGACCGGCAAGGGGCTCGTCCGCAGTGCCGCCGACTATCTTATCCACGATCGATCCGACGGGTCGGCCCAAACCGTGGTCGGACGTGTCGTCGGGCGCGGGCTGGCCGACGAAATCACTGACCGCCATTACCTCGTCGTCGACGGCGTGGACGGCAAAAGCCACTATTTTGATATCGGCAAAGGCGAGGCCACCCAACCGACACAAGAAGGCTGCATAGTGCGGATCAGGCCGAGGGACACCGGGCCAAGAAAAGTCGACCGCACAATTGCCGGCATCGCCACGGTCAACGACGGGCGCTACAGCATCGATATCCATCTCAAGCATGACCCCTCGGCCACCGAACGCTTTGCCGAAACGCACGTGCGGCGACTGGAGGCGATCCGCCGTGCGACCGGTGGCGTCGAGCGCGAGCCGGACGGCACATGGACAGTCGCGCCCGACCATCTCAACCGCGTCGCGGATTACGAGCGTCAACGAGCGAGGGCCCAGCCTGTTGTCGTCGACAAGCTCTCATCAATGCCGCTGGAGAGCCAAGTAGGCTTTGACGGCGCCACCTGGATCGACCAGGAGCTGGTATCAGCCCACCCTGAGTCCTTGCGCGACTCTGGCTTCGGTCGAGAAGTACGTCAGGTCCAGGCCCGCCGACAGCAGTGGCTGATCGCGCAAGGTCTTGCCCATGATGCGCAGGATCGGGTCATCTATCGCGCCAACATGCTTTCAATGCTGCGCCAACGAGAGCTGAACCGTGTTGCCAGTCAGCTCTCGGACGAACTCGGGCTCTCGTATTCTGAAGCGCAGCATGGCAATCCAATAGACGGTACGCTGCGCCGCTGCGTCGAGCTCGCCGGCGGAAAATACGCTGTCATCGAGAAATCGCGCGAGTTCACGCTGGTGCCCTGGCGGCCGGTGCTTGAGCATCATATCGGCAAGGAGGTGTCTGGCGTGGTGCGCGCCGAGGGGATTTCCTGGACGATCGGACGGCAGAGGAGCGGGCCTGGCGTTTCGTGAACTGGCTACAATTTATTTGTTCACGTTGAAACAGGTACTCAGCCCAGACGGAGTTCCTCCGCCTGCTGCTTGCTCGCAGCATTCATTTGGCGGAGAGTCAGTGTTCTGCATTTTGTAGTTCGCTCTGTCAAAAAGCGCTGGGAATATGCATCATGTTCTGCGTTGACACGGAAGCCGGGCCGACAGGTGCCGCCCTGTGGTTGCGGATCGGCTCCCGATGGCTGCCAGCTAGAAAGGTGGGCTGACTCGTGATAGCGCAAGGGGCTATGGCGGCCGCGGTACGGCGAAGCGAGCTCTGGCATCGAGGATGAAGCCGCACTTCCCGATCTTATTCTACTCGCAGGACCGGCAGACGCGGCGGTCGCCCCTGCGGGTGCTGTTGGCCCTGGCGTGAACTGGCAGTCCGTCCCGCGGGGACTTTGTAACGGAGAAAAGTCGCTGCGATGGCCCGGGTGACGATGCGGTCAGCGACCATGCCAGACGAGATCGGCAGCTTTCTGCCGCGGCACGGCGCCGGAGCCATCAGGCCGCCGCGACATCGGGTCTGGCGCACCTTCGGATGTTGGCTGGCCGCGGTTTACTTCGAGCAGCGCCGGGTGGGTCATGCGGTGCCGCTACTGGGCACCGAGGCAGCTTTGGGCATGAGACCCGTTCAATCGCGCCGGCCACGTCGGTCATCGCGACATCTGGAGTCGAGGCCAGGTCAGACCGGGAGAAAAACCTGCTCGTCGCGCGGGAGCCCCGGGTTGCGCCGTCGATCCTTCCGCCCAACTCAGCGCCGCGCGACCAGCAATAGCCCCTTGCCCCGAAACTGACGCCAAGCCGACGGACCCGCTCTGCGCATACCGATGCCGTCCGCGCCGTCGTCGGCGGAAACCAGCGAGCCGTGGACCTCACACAATCTGAGCCGCTGGTGACGATGTGCATCGCCTACTTCCATCCGCACTCCTATCGACGAACTCGCCCGCTGCCCGCGGTGATGCGAACCCGTGGATGAATATTTCGCCGAAGCCGCAGTGGGGGCTCAGCCTCGACGATTTTTTTGCCTTGCCCCGGCGGGCGGCGCAACCGAGCATCGAGACAAAAAACGGGAAAGGGAGGGCACCAGCCCGTTAGAGCCGTGGCCATGATGATGTGGGGACGATCTCCTGGAAGAAATGTGGAGATCGACGCTCTCCTGACGCGCTCATCGAAGATTTTAGGCCGCGCCGACGTGGCTGCTTGAGCGATAACACTCACTCCGGAGGCCCCAGTGCGGCTCCTTGGCCAAGCTGCTCGGCACGCCGTGAGTGTGCTTTCTTGTTTGGGGAAGGGAGACTTACGTCTACAACAATCTCGTTTCGATCTACGACGGAGAGTCGGCGAGACAAGTGTTGCTGATGTTCATTGGCTCCGTAGCAACTTCTGCAGTCACAATTTATGTTCCTATGCTGGAGAGTTGGCCATTCAACTCGCGTAGCTCGCTTTGTTGCGGTGGAGCTTGGTCAGAGCACACTGCTGCTTTACCTGCTTCAGGGCGCCGTGTTTCGCTTCATGGATCTAATAGGGTTCGGAGAGCTTTGGGATCTCCCGAGCAGAATCGGGTTCGCCACTTTGCTTGGTGCCGCGATCGTTGTCTCCGCTTGACAATTCGCAGGATTGCGCGTGACCACGGATGGTTGTCGCGCGGCTACGCTTAATATGTGACGACGCTTGCGCCTTGTAGGCAATTGTTGCGGCCGCCCACGGCCGACATGAACGTGCTTGGCCGCACGTTTTCTAAGTGAGGCGGAAAGAGGCGCGCGACCCCTCTCCCCAGCAACCCGCCTTGCGGATTCCTCCTCTGCCCGCTTCGCAGACGGGGATACCCTCCGCCCCCTTGCTATTCGTTGCCCGCCGCTATGCAAAGGACGGGCGACCTGAATCCGTGCTCAAGCCGATCTGGCGGCAGAGGGGGGGCGGGCTGAACATGGGACCCGTGATTGACATAATTGCCGCGCGAATTCTCATGCTCGCCTAACCGGCCGGAACGATTTGCAATCCGGGCAGGCTCGACAAATCAAGGAGTAGCTCGTTCCGTGTCCAAGCCCAGACAAGTCTTGGTTATCTCACGGGCGCGATACAAAAGGCACAGGCTGGACTTGGCTGCCGGGGGCGGGGCTTGTCGACCGCTCGATTGAAAGTGAGATGCGAGGCGGAGAATCACCCATGTGCAGAGCGGCAAGGCGCTCGCCTACCTCCCTGTCATTCACCGTCAGCCGATGGTTTAGACGAAGATAGTCCGTCCATGTCGGCGTGCGGAATGTCTCGGTCCAAAGCGTCGACTTCTGAAGGTCGCGCTGGAGGGTCCAGTCCCGCGCACCGGCGCGGCTCTGAACGCGCCGCCTTTCGCGCATGCAGCTCAGAAATTCATCGATACTCTCCTCGGGTATCGAGTACTCCACCTTGATCACGATCGGACCGCTCCTGGGTTTCAAAGGGAGGGCCAGTTCTGGTGGCCTGAAGTCGACGGCCGCTTGATCCGATTCCTCCCATAGCCGCACTGGCAATAGCTTTCCCACAGCCGCGACCAGCAACAGTGCCGCGGCAGCACCTTCCAAAGCCCACGTCAGCGAATAGTACTGCGCGACAGCACCCCAGATCCAGCTGCCCGCTGCCATGCCGCCGTAGGTCAGGGCGTAATAGATGGACAGGGTCCGACCAACGACCCACCTTGGGCTTGCCAACTGCACACACACGTCGGTTCCGGTCCAGGTGACAACCCAGCCAGCGCCACCGATTGCAAGCGCGATCGCCGCCACAGCCACCGACGATGTGAGGGCCATCAAAAGGCAACACGTTGCGCAAGCAACGGATGCGAGCGTGATCAATCGGTTCTGGGACGTAATGCGTCTCAAGTAGCTGCTGCCAATGCCGGCTATGAAGGCGCCTGTGCCGAAGCCAGCCAATAGCACCCCGTAAACAATTGGCCCTCCCGCCAGCTGGTCGCGAACCAGGAGGGGGAGCAGAGCAAGGATCGAGATGCTTGACAGCCCGAATAGGGTTGCACGCACAATCGCCACTCTGATCTCTGAGGATATTGCCGTGAATCGCATGCCATCATGAATGGCCGTAGTCATCCGCTCGCGCGGAAGAGGCGAAAAGCGAACTTGCCACTTTGAGCGCAGAACAGCGCTCAACGGGACCAAGTCACTCAGCGCAGCGAGGGCGAAAGCCGTAAGGGGGCCTAGCAAAGCTAAGATTACACCGCCCAGCGCCGGTCCTATGCTCCGAACCACGTTGTAGCCCACCGACATCAGCGTCACTGCGGCGGGTATGTCGCGCTTTTCCAGGATATCGCCTACCGACGCGTGCCATGCTGGATCGTTCAAGGCAAAGCCGCATCCGGCCAAGAAACTCAGTCCCAGGATCAGCCATGGACTAACAAAGCCCAGTCCCACAGCGAGTGCCAGCGCCGTGGATGCCAGTGCGATAAGGCAGTGTCCGGCAAGCATCACGCCGCGGCGGCTGAAGCTGTCTGCAATGGCTCCAGCAAGGATCGACAAGAAGAACGCGGGCAGTGTCGATGCAGCCTGTACGAGCGCAACCATTAGATCGGAGGCTGAAATCGTCGCCATGAGCCAGCTTATAGCCACGCTCTGCACCAGCCAGCCAAGGCTGGATATCTGCGTGGCTGTCCAGATAGAACGAAAGACCGGGTTGTGAAGAGGGATCAGTGTGTTTGCCGCAAAGCGCGGAGGATCTTGACGCCGCATCACTTCTCTCCTCCACTGGGTGTCGTTCGTCCGCTCATTTGCTTACAGCGGTGCGCTCTGTGCACAGACTGCGTCACAACGAAGTTCCGAAATCGCGCTCGCAACAAGGACAATGTGACATCCATGGTGCTGATGCGCCTTGAGGTACCAACCTGGCCGTTAGCTGATGGGTCCCGCAGCCCGCTGGGTGCGGTCAGTTCTGCCCTGCGACTCTTGGCTTTGGACGGTGCTAGCGCCCCGATGGCCGGCTTGTCAAACTGCCGTAGTGCCAGCACATCCATCCCATCTGTTGACCGCGATCTCCGACGAGGTCGAGCAGCAGTAGGTCAACGGCAAATCTGGGTATTTCCGCTATCCGGTCGAGCGCGTGGCCATCGTCCGGAAACCCGAAGACGTTCATCACCCAGGCGACCACCACGCCCGAGACAATGCGACACGGCGGTAGCGGTTCACCAGAGGACGTGCGTTCTACTCAGCAGGAACATTGTTCTGCCGATCGTCGGCTGCGCCAGCCGTCACGTAAAGCGGCGCCAGAGTTCTTGCACCCGTCATTGGACTCCCGCTTTGCAGGTTTCGCCTAGGGCCTGCATCAGGTCATCTATAATGTCCTGAGGATGTTCAAGCCCTACAGAAATTCGCAGCAATCCGCCTGGCGCTTTGGACTTCGCACCTTCAACGGATGCGCGATGCTCTATCAGAGAATGCGTCCCGCCAAGGCTTGTCGCCCGGACAACAATCTTCAGGCGGCCGGCCACGGCCATTGCAGCATCGGCTCCGCCCTCGACGATAAAGGATAGCATCGCTCCGTAATGGCTCATTTGCCGCGTAGCAAGATCGTGTCCCGGATCAGTTTGCAAACCAGGAAAGAGCACTTTTTCGACGCGCGGATGAGACGCCAGGGCCTCGGCCACTTTCTGGGCGCCTTCGCAATGGGCGCGCATGCGGACCGGCAATGTCTGCAGGCCCCGCAACGCCAGCCAACAGTCGAAGGGCGCTGCGACGCTGCCCTTGTGTTTCTGGACCATCCGCAATGGGCGACCGAGGGGTGACGCGTTTGGGACAATGACGACACCGGCCATCAAATCCGAGTGGCCGCCAATGTACTTTGTCGCCGAGTGCATCACCGCGTCTGCCCCGATTTCGAGTGGCAGTTGAAGCACTGGGGTGGCCCACGTATTGTCCACCACCGCCAAGGCGTCTGCCTCGTGCGCGATTGCGCAGATGGCCGCAATGTCGACAACGCGGATCATCGGGTTTGACGGCGTCTCGACCCAGACGAGGCCAGTCCGCTTCGATGTCACCGCGGCGCGCAAAGCGTCCAAATCGCGCATGTCGACGGGGGCAAAGTCGAAGCGAGACCCAATGTCGGTCTCTTCGATCAGCGAACGAATGCCGAAATACATGTCATCCGGCAGAACGATCCGACCCGCCGACGGATGGCTCTCGAAAACTGCAGCGATTGCGGCCATGCCCGAAGCGAAGGCGATGCCGTCTCCCCCTCCCTCAAGCGTCGCCATGGCCGCCTCGAACGCATTGCGTGTCGGATTTCCATCCCTTGTGTATTCGAAGCCGGACGGAAATGACCCGTTGGCGCCTCGTTCGAACGTCGTGCTGGTGTGCAGCGGCATGGATACGGCCCCCGTGGACGCGTCGACACCTCGGCCGCAGTGGATCGCCTTCGTCTCAAAACGCATCGGTTATTCCTTCCTAACGGGCAGTTGCAATTTCGTGCCGGTCATTATACTGACCGCAATACGTGAGCCGAGGACCCAAGTCAATATAATGACCAATGTTACGGAAGCGTTTGATGCCGAGCAAGCGCTTGGGCAAGCGATAGCAGCCCGGATCCGAGACTTGAGGCGTGACCAAAGCCTGACCCTGGATCGCCTGGCTAAACTAAGTGGCCTATCGAAGGGAACCGTGGTCGCGCTGGAGCAGGGTAGGGCGAACCCCAGTATCGGCATACTGTGTCGGCTGGCGGCGGCGTTTTCGCTCTCGGTGGCCGATTTGTTGAACGAGCACCCTTCCACGGTGCGCTTTCCCATCGAGCGGACAGAGACCAGGAGGCTTTGGACGAGCGCCAAGGGAAGCTCTGCGCAACTGCATTCGTCGACCTCGGGACGCACGATGTTCGAACTGTGGAGCTGGGTCATGATGCCGGGCGATGTGTTTTCCGCGGACGCTCATAGTCCGGATACGCGCGAGCTGATCTCGGTCAGTCAGGGTGCCCTGAGCGTTGTGGTAGGTACCCACGTGGAAATTTTAAGCGAAGGCGAGAGTGCGCGGCTTGTCACTGACCAACCTCACTCATATGCGGCGGCATCTGATGTGCCCGCCCACTTCACGATGGCGGTGCTTGAGCGTGGTGGACACCGAAATCCGGGGCACTCGTCGACGGCAGCGAAGATTCAGGGGCACGTTCCGTAAGGCCCCGCCGATTACTAACAACCGCACATTCGCGACAGGAGATAAACCGTTGTACGTTCCGCCTCATTTTGCCGTCCCTGATCAGAACGCCCTGTTTGACCTTATCGAGAGACACCCGCTGGGTATCCTCGTCACCCAAAGCAAAGGCACGCTGGACGCGAACCACCTCCCTTTCGAGCTTGACCGCTCGAAGGGAGACAAGGGCGTTCTCAATTGCCATGTCGCTCGCAAGAACCCAGTCTGGGAGGAAGTCGCCAATGGCGATGAGGTTCTCGTAATCTTCCGTGAGGCCGACGCTTACATCTCGCCGAACTGGTATCCGAGCAAGCATGAATTCCACAAGCAGGTGCCGACCTGGAACTATCTCGTCGTCCATGCCCACGGACGCATCACTGTCCGGGATGATGAGCGGTATGTGCGCCGCAACGTGGCGAAGCTCACTCACATGCAAGAAGCCTCGCAGCCGGTCCCATGGAAGATGGGCGACGCGCCGAAGGACTTCATCGACACGATGGTCAGGGCAATCGTCGCCTTGGAGATCGAGATCACCGGCCTGGTTGGAAAATCAAAACTCAGCCAGAACAAAGAGTTGCGCGACATTCAGAACCCTGGCGAAATGCTGCGTGCCCAAGGGGCCATTGCGATGGGAGAAGCGATGCTCGCGGCTGCGGCGGTCAAATCCCAATAGCATGTGTCTTGTCCCGACAAAGCCGCTGGTGCCGGCTTCCCGACGGGTCACCTAGTCCGCCTTGACGCACGGCAATAGCGTTTGACGGCCTGAAGCGACGCTGTGGTCACCCTTGTGATGCTTTTCCACGCGCCTGGTCAGGCGACAGGATTGCTCCGTCGTGAGGACAGGCGGGAGTTTGCAGGTTGCGGTGGGCGGGTTCGTTTCCGGCGCCTGCGCCCCGTCGTATGTCGCGAGTTGAGGAATGCGATCGAGGGCGATGTGCAGGATGCGCTGCGGGAACGTCGTCGGCTGGCACAGACGGACTTCCGATTTCACCTCGACCACCCGCGCAGCGGTTTTGAATGAGGCGCAAACGCACGCGTGTCGAATTGGGCGATTTCCCTTGGGCGCCGAGCTCGACCATGCGCGATGATGCGCTCGACGCAGCTCCAGCTGGCGGCGCCTTCAACGAACTCCTTGAACCTGCAGACCTTGCCCGAAAGCACTTGCTCTTACGGGAGATGATTGGCTTTGTCGCCGAAGCGACTGATGGAGATGTTGGTGGGCGCCGCCGCGTAGGCGACGACCCCGTAATCACAGCGGGAGCTCGCAGGCGGGGTCGACAAACACCCTTGATTGGCCGAGCTTGAGGTGCATCTCTATCAGGCTGATTGCTTATTGGGCTGGTCCAGCGTTTGATCGGACCCATGATCCATCCGACCAGCTTGTGAGGGATGCAACCGAACCAGGCGCTGCTCCCACAGTCTTCGCAGGCCCTCCATTAGAGCTGCATGCCTGGCCTGATCCGGCTCAATCATATTGAGGTGATCTCGCAACACGGCTTCGCCATCGATCCGCATCAGTAGATTAAACAAGTCGTTTGAAATTCGCACACTGTCAATGCTGGAGTGGTTCGGAATAATCTCGCAGACAGTCTCCTGATGATCTCGCGCTGTGTAAGCACGGGTTTGATGGAGGGAGACTGAGGGAGGCAATGAAATCGCAAGCGCAGTCCAATCCTGCAGCGTTGCAGCCCGTTTTTTTACCAGGAAGGGCCCGACCACAAGTCCATCCAGCTCTGTCGTCAAAAATGTGGCAATCGCGTCTGCAACCGTATCCACGATCGGTTCAGCATTGTTGTTAAAGGACGTATTGAGCAGAATTGGAGTGCCTGTCCGCTTCTTGAAGGCATTGATGACCTCCCAGTAAGCTGGGTTGGCATCGCGCGATACTGTTTGCAGCCGAGCCGTACCGTCGACGTGCGTAATGGCACCCAACAAGGCGCGCTTTGAGTCACGCACGCGAACGACGAAATTCATGAATGGAAATTCGTGCTTACCGTCCGGGAGGTCGAAAAATTCGCTCGCATCCTCTTCCAGCACAGATGGTGCGAAAGGCCTATAGCCTTCGCGCTTCTTGACCATGGCATTGATCCGGTCCTTGTTTGCAGCGGGCCGAGGGTCGGCAAGAATGCTGCGGTTGCCCAGCGCACGTGGCCCAAACTCCGAACGACCCTGCACCCAGCCGATCACGGCGCCGTTGGTGATCCAGTGGGCTGCACTGCTCGCTACGTCATAAGAGCGTTCAACCTCGAGATGTCCGGACCATGCATTCAGTTCCTGTTCCACGGCGCGGTCGCTCCCGAGATCAGGACCCCAATAGACCTCCTGCAGTCGCTCACGCGGCGCGGGGCGGCCCATCTCGTTAGAGACTATCAGCGCAGCTCCCAATGCGCAGCCAGCGTCGTGAGACGCGGGTTGCACGAAGATGTCTTCGAAAAGCCCTGAATACAGCAGCTTGCCGTTCATCGTGCAGTTGTGGGCTACCCCTCCCGCCAGACACAACCGCTTCATGCCGGTGGCCTCTCGGTGGTGCCGGAGAATGTGGAACACGATCCGCTCAAGCGCTTCCTGCAGTGACGCACTCACATCTCGATGCTGCTGGGTGAAAGGCATTCCCTTTCGCCTGATCTCGATGTTGCGGAGCAACGCCGGACCGATGCGGTCGAGGTGAACACGGTAGCCACCGTTGGCGGAGAGCTCGTACAACTGCTCGAAGAGCTCGCGATAGGGAGCGGGGTCGCCATAGGGCGCGAGTCCCATTACCTTATACTCGTCGAACATGCCGTAGCCGAGACAGCGGATCGTCTCGAGATAAAACAGCCCAAGAGAATTGTCCTCCGGGAAAGCCTCGATTTGCGTAATTTCTGTGCCAGACCCTACCGCCACAAGGCCCGACAGGAAATCACCACAGCCATCAATCGCTAGAATGAGACTTTGTTCGAAGCCCGACATTGCAAAGGCGCTCACGGCGTGCGCCTGATGATGACCTACGAATGAAATACGCGAACTGTCCAACTTAGTGCCGAACTCACGCGCTAACAGGTTCTGCACCAACATTTTAGCATCCAACGGAGTGGAGAGAATGTCCGGTTGGGAAGCGGACATACCTTCAAGCATGGCGTTGGCATAGGGCTCGCTGGCGTAGACCGCGACACGATCAATGTCGCTGAGCTGAACCCCGGCCGTCGAGAGACAGTATTGAATCGAACCACTTGGCAGCTTGTTCGAGTGCTTGATTCGATTGAGGCGTTCCTCTTCTACGGCGGCTATCACCTTTCCGTCTCGGACGAGCACCGCGGCGCCATCGTGCATAAAGGCGTTCGGACGCTCGAATCGGTTTTCATGGACTTGGTCAAGTCCGCCGCTGATTCCTAGGCACAGCATTTCTTTCTCCAAATAGTAACGGGAAGCCAAGTTGGCTTACCTCGACTGTTTCCAACTAAATAGGCGTGTTGTCGCCTGCAGCTGCGACCGCCCGTCAGGCATCAGCGGCATCGAAGAAAGCCTCATAAACGATCAATGAGATGCTTCGACTGTGACGCCTACAGTGCCATCACGCCGAGAGCTTGGCTGGATCATCCAATCCTGAGCGGCTGCTGACATGTATCCGGCGATGTCGTTTTCATCGGCAGAACCAACTTGCGATGCCGCCTGTTCTTGGGAAGGGCGGCCGTCGACGAATAACAGTACCGCCCCCGTGAACTGGCCCGATTTCATTCTCCGAAGCGACCATGGTCGCACCGCCCGACATTGTCGGCCAGTTGCAACTCACTTTCTCGGCACGACCTCCACTGCACGTCAGGGCGCATCGAAGATTTTCTCCTTTGGATTATACCTAAGGCAGCTTTCGTCACGCGTTAGAGCAGCGTGTGATTGGTGCGTGAGGCTCTTTTTTGTCCATGCACGATTCCGGAAGAGTGATGAAATCGATTGTTTTGATCAAAGTCATCCACGCTATGAATAACAGCCGCAGCACATGCGTTTTCAAAGCGCTTCAGGCTTCCCGGATGGCTACTCCGATGTGAAGCGCATGGCATTCCAAGCGCTCTGTCAACCAAACGATGAGTATCGGCGTCGACCCTCATTGCCTTCGTCTTCGCGACTCCGTGACAGCGGCTGGCATTGTGTTTGTAGGGCATCGGGCGAAGATCATGTCGATCGGCCATCTCGCCTGCCTATTGACAAACCCTTGAACAATGATCCACGCACCAGCGCGATTGTGATCACGGGCGCCTCTGAGCTCTGGAGGTTCGGTTTTCTGAGGGTTCCTGGGTCTCCGAAGCGATGGAGGTAGCTAGCCTTCCTGGTGCTATACGGTTGTGCTCTTCATGGAGTGGACGCATTTGCGTCTCGAAAGCGGTTCTTCAGTGGAACCGGCGCCAAGGCCCGTCTGTGGTCGTTCAGAACACGGGGTGCCGTCTCCAAACCGGATATTGGAGCGGGCAGCCGCCGGAATTTGACCCATGGAAATGAGCGCCTGTCAGGAGGCGTTCGAAAACGGCGCGATCTTCATCGCGGCTGTTTCATGGTGTCATTCCTGACATGTTCTTTATAATCGGCAGCTTGCGGATAGTCTTGCCCGTCGCCGCCCGTAGCGCGTTGGCGACGGCCGGGCCGATCGGCGGCACACCTGGCTCACCAACTCCCGTGGGCGGCTCCTCGGACGGCACAATGTGCACCTCGACTCGCGGCATCTGCTCGATCCTGAGCGGTGTATAGGTATCGTAGTTCTCTTGGTCTACGACACCGCCCTTCAGGGTCAGCTCCTCCTGGAGGATCGCACCTAGCCCGAATCCGATACCGCCCTCCATCTGAGCGCGAATCTGGTCAGGATTTATCGCGGTGCCGCAATCTACCGCGCAGACGACGCGGTCGACCTTGAAACCATTTTCATCGTTGAGGGTGATCTCCACCACATCGGCGACATAGGTCGAGAGGCTTTCATGCAGGGCCACGCCGCGGAAACGGCCTTCCGGCAGAGGCTTGTCCCAGCCTGCCTTCTCAGCAGCCACTTTAAGCACGGCGGCATGCCGTGGATGGTGACCGAGCATTGACAAGCGGAAGTCGACCGGATCACGGTTCGCAGCGGCGGCGAGCTCATCGATCAGGGTTTCCACCGCGTAAGCGGTGTGGGTGGAGCCTACCGAACGCCACCACAGCACCGGGATGTTCACGTCCGTGGTGGTCAGCTCGACCTTCAGGTTCGGGATCGCATAGGGCAGGTTGGTGGCGCCCTCTACGGAGGTTGGATCGATGCCGTTCTTGATCATCGCCGCAGAGGTCGAACCGCCCAAGACCGATTGACCCACGATGTGGTCATGGAGAGCGACGACATTGCCTTTCTTGTCAAGCCCCGCCTTGACTGCGTGCACATAGGCCGGCCGGTACCGCCCACCCCGCATGTCATTCTCGCGGGTCCACTGCACCTTCACTGTCTTGCCGCGTCCCAGTGCACGCGCTGTGGAAACAGCTTCGATAATGACATCTGCATCCAAGACCGCGCGGCGGCCGAAACTGCCGCCGGTCTTCATCACGTGCAGCCTCACCTTGTCCGGCGTGGTGCCGCCTACCTGAGCGGCAGCCGCCTGATAAAGGTCGGGCATCTGGTGTCCGCCCCAGACATCGATGGTGCCGTCTTCGTTGATTCGGGCGGCCGCGTTGAGTGGCTCGATCGAAGCATGGACAAGATAGGGGAATTCGTAGTGCCCCTCGATGATTTTCTCAGCACTGGCGAACGCTGCGGGAGTGTTACCGTCGTCGCGCGCGGTGGCCGCGCCCAGATCGTCTGCTGCCTTGTTGTATTCGGCCATGATCTCGGCCGTGCCGCGCTCTTCGGCCTTCTCCTCGTTCCAGGTCACCTCCACGAGGTCGCGGCCCTTCAGCGCCGTCCAGGTGTCCCTGCCAACCACGGCAAGGCCTCGCGGCGTCTGGACGACATCGACAATGCCGTCGAGTGCCTTGGCCTTGGTTGCGTCGAAGCGCTCGATCTCGGCGCCGAACTTCGGCGGATGGATCATAACGGCCGTCTGGAGTCCCTCCATCATGAGGTCGATCGTGTAGGTCTGCGCGCCGTTGGTCTTGCCGGCGGAATCGTAGCGCTTGAGGCTGTCCGATCCGATCTGGGCCCACTTGTCGCGCGGCTTTAGCGGCACGTCGTCGGGAACCGGCATTCCCGCTGCGGCTTCAGCCAGGTCACCGTAGCGCGCCTGCATCCCTGAGGCGTGCGACACGACCCCGGAAGCGACTTTGATCTCGCCGGCTGGCACGTCCCACCGCTGCGCCGCGGCCGCCACCAGCAAGGCCCGTGCGGCAGCACCCGCCTTGCGGTAGCGTTCCCACGACGAGCCCATCGACGTGGAGCCACCAGTTGCCTGTGCGGCCCCGCCCCAGGCGAGATTGCCGTAGAACGCGGTATTGCCATATCCGCCGACCACGTCCACCTGCGCCCAGTCGCCGTCGAGCTCTTCCATAACCAGGGTGGCGATGCCGAAATAGGAGCCTTGTCCCATCTCGAACTGCGAGGAGTGGATGATGATTCGGTTCTCCTTTGTGATCTCGACATAGGTCTGGAAGGGGTTCGCCGGAACCTTTGCAGGGGTCGTTTGTGCGATGTCGGGCGCGGCCAGCACTGGCCGGTAGCCCACTGCGAGGCCGCCGGTGGTAACGCCCGCGCCGACGAGGAACCAGCGGCGCGTGGGCCGCACGGCAGTATGCTTCGAGAGAAACTGCGACATGCCTCAAGTCTCCAGCCGGTTGGCGGTCTCGTGGATGGCCGCGCGGATGCGATGATAGGTGGCGCAGCGGCAGAGGTTGCCGCTCATCGCCGAATCAATATCATCGTCCGTCGGCTTAGGCGTTTCTGTAAGGAGGGCCACGGCCGACATGATCTGGCCAGACTGGCAATAGCCGCATTGAGGTACGTCGAACTCGGCCCACACGGCCTGGACCGTTTCGCCTATCTTGCCCGACACACCCTCAATGGTGGTGATCGAGGCTCCTTCGATGTCGCCGACTGCGGTCTGGCACGAGCGCGTCGGCATGCCGTTAACGTGAACCGTGCAAGCGCCGCACTGGGCAAGCCCGCAACCGAATTTCGTTCCCGTGAGTCCGATGACGTCACGGACCGCCCAGAGCAGCGGCATCTCTGGATCGACGTCGAGTGTTCGCGCCTCGCCATTGAGGGTAAAAGCGACCATTGCTTGCTCTCCTTGTCCTGAGCTGGCTATCTCGTTGAGCCTCCGCCCGCCTGGCAACCGAGCTCTTGTTGCTGAGGCCTATCGACCACACCGTAGGAACGCGCAGCTCAAGCAACAAGCCGCTAGGTTGGCGAGTTACGAGATCGTGAAGTGGGTCGTGTCGAAAGGCTGGAGGCAACTGAATGTCATTTTTTGGGCGGACAGGCCGCTTTAGGCTGGGTTACACGAGACTGGACATTCGGGTCGTCGCGAACATCGACCGCTGGTCGGCCGCGTCCGGCAGGGCCCTGATTGGCTACACGAAATGAAATGGGACTATTATCGATGGGGGCCTACCTCGACCCGCAACCTCCACGACTGGACCCTCAGGTTTCCGGCTATCGTCCCGGGCGGTGGCCGAGCTCGGCGCCTCGGACGCGATAATAGGCGGTGAGGCGTTCGTCGTTGACCAGAAGGCTTGTCGCGCATTCCCAGTCTTCAGCGGGCTCTTGGCCGCGGCGGGAGACGTCAGGACCATGCTTGCCGGCTTCGACCTGCTCAAGATCGACGGCGAGGGTCTTCGCGATCGGCCACTCGTCGATCGGCGCAAAGCGCTAGTTAACCTGCTGAGACGCCGCCAAACGGCATCGTTCTGAGCGACGAGATCAGCGGCGGCAGCGACATTCTCCCGCAAGTCTCCCAGTTCGGCCTCGATGGGCATCGTCTCCAAGCTGCGTGTCAGTCCATATCGATCCGGCCGGCGCCAAGAATCGGTGAGACAAAATGCGTGCTGAGTGATGAGTTCATCGTCATCGGCTGCGAACCCGGCAACAGTTACGGCGGTCGGGAAGCGTGCTCTGGCGAATGTCGAGGACGGAAATCTGGTGTTCGCCGGCGGCATTGGCACCGGCTTCAATGCGCGCACCGGGCCGGAAGTAAAGCGCCGGCTCGATGCCATTCCAATGGATAAACCACCGATTCCTAGTTTGAAGGCGAACGGTGCGGCATGGGCGGAGTGCCCTGCGCAGTCTGTACCTCCGCAGTCGATTGTCGAGTTCGAAGGGGGTGTGATTGGCGTCGAGACCGCTCCAGCCATGGCTATCAGCACGCCGAGTGCGTTGTTTTCGATCAGTTCTCGAAATGAGCGGGTAAATACCTTTCACTTGCCGAACGGGGTTTGCTGTTCACCGGCTGGCATCCGATGGCAAACCTTTCAACGCGGCGGCGATCTGGCGCTTCGCTGCTGGGGGCAGAGGCAGGATGGGACGCGGGGGTTCGGCACTGCAAACGTCGAGCAATTCAGCGAGTGCATAGACGACGCGAAGGCTCGAGAACTCCTTGAAGAGGCTCCAGATCGGGACCAGCGCGGCATTGATCCGTCGCGCTTCGGCCGCATCGCCCTGTTGCGCCGCTGTGACGATCGTCATGCAGACCTCGGGCAGGATGCCCGCGAGGACGCTGTACCATGTGTCGGCGCCGGCGATCATGGCCTCGGCGGCGTTCCAGTCGCCGCTGTAACCAATCGAGAACCCTTCCGGCAGTGTGCGCCTCTGGGCGGTCAGGTGGTTCTTGATCGCATCGCTTTTGTCTGTCGGATTCTTGATGGCGACAATCCCAGCCACCTTTGCCAGGCGGCTGACAAGGGGTGGACTGAAATGGAAATGCGTCGTTCCTGGATTGTCGTAGACGACGATCGGCAGGCCACTTTCGCGCGCCACAGTGGAGAAATGATCGAACACCTCGTCATCAGTAAGCGGGGTGTAGGAGGCGGCGGCAAGCAAACCCGCAGCTGCTCCAAGGGCCTTGGCGTCTTGCGCGAGC
The DNA here is from genome assembly GCF_040321305.1 of Mesorhizobium sp. M0478. Taxonomy (NCBI): domain Bacteria; kingdom Pseudomonadati; phylum Pseudomonadota; class Alphaproteobacteria; order Hyphomicrobiales; family Phyllobacteriaceae; genus Mesorhizobium; species Mesorhizobium sp. M0478. Next base: position 16,955 of record NZ_JAMYRH010000017.1, on the reverse strand, counting down.
CCCACGGCTTCATCGGTGCGCAGCGCGCCCACACCCACCACGACCGGCATTTGCCCCGCCGTTTGGTCCAAGGTCTCGGAGAGCGCCCGCCGCCGTTGCTCGCGCGACAGATAGATGTATGTGCCGGTGCTGCCGAGAAGACCGATGGAATCGACCTGAGCAATGCCAAGCCGAGCAATCAGCCTGCGCAGGGCAACGCTATCGACGCGGCCGTCACGATTGGTCGGGGTGATGGGGAACGCGGAAAGACCGCTCAGGAATGCCATGGCAAGGCTCCAGATCTATGTGTGAGCGCAGAGGTGGCCGCACGCCAGGTCATTACAAGACGTCCAAAGCCCGCCGCAGATCGGCGATCAGGTCATCAGCGTCTTCAAGCCCCACCGAGAGACGCATGAGATCCTCGCCGACTCCATCGGCCAAATGGGCATCCTTGCGGATCGGCTGCCGAGCACGGGTGAGGCTTGCTGGATGATAGATGAGGCTGTCGGCATCGCCGAGGCTGACGGCGCGAATGATCAGGTTGAGCCGGTCCATCATCCGGCGCGCTCCTTCGTATCCAGCGTGGAGGCCAAAGGCCAACATGCCCGATCCGTTGGACATCTGTTTTCGCGCCGTCACCTGATCAGGGTGCGAGTCGAGGAACGGATAACTCACAAATGCCACCGCCGGGTGCGCTTCCAGCGCCCGAGCCACCGCAAGGGCTGTGGCGCTGTGCCGTTCCATACGCAGCGTCAGCGTCTTGAGACCGCGCAGGATTAGGAAAGCTGACATGGGCGAGAGCGCTGCGCCGGTGATGTAGCGCAGGCCCGTTTCATGCAGCGTACGGAGCGTCTGGGCGTCGCCGAGAAGCGCCCCGCCAAGGGCATCGCCATGACCATTGATGTACTTGGTCATCGAATGGAGCACGATGTCCGCCCCGTGCTCAAGCGGTCGCTGGAGCGCGGGCGAGGCGAAGGTGCTGTCGACTGCAACCCTTACACCGCGCGCGTGAGCGCGCTCGGCAATTGCCGCTATGTCGAGGATGCGGCTCAGCGGATTCACCGGCGTCTCGAAGAAAACCAGCCGCGTCCGCTCGGTGATCGCAGCATCGAGATTGTGAGGATTTGACAGATCGACCGCGACGACCTTGATGCCGAAGCGGGGGACCGCCTGTTCGACCATGGCAAGCGTGTTCGCATAAAGCGTCTTGTGGACGATGAGTTCATCGCCCTGGGACAGGAGCGACAGGATCAGAGTGCCGAAGGCCGCCATCCCCGAGGCAACAACCAGCCCTGCCTCGGCTCCTTCCAGATTCGCGAGCCGCTGCTCGAGGATCTCGGTCGTGGGATTGTATTCGCGCGCATAGAGCCTTCCACCTAGGGCGGCGGCGGCATCGTTTGCTGCCACGCTTTCGAACCCATAGGTTGACGTCAGGAACACTGGCGGCTGGACGGCATTGGAAAAGCCGGCCGGATCGTAGCCATGATGGATCGCCCGGGTGGCAAATCCGGGGCTGGTGCGGTTGAGCGACCCCGTGGGAGCATCGGTTTCGGATTGATGGGAGCTGGTCATTCGGCCTCTGCGATCTCTCTTGGGGTTCCGAAAGATTGACGGCAACCTGGCCAATGTGAAATATCCAGTTGGCGATGAAAGAGATGGTCCAGTCTTCAAGTGCCGGGTCTGCAGCGCGCTCGCATGCGATGGGTGCACGCCAGATATACGAAGCCCTTCGCGAGCAAATCCTCGGCGGCGTCTACGAAACCGGCAGTCAGTTGCCATCCTCCCGGGCCCTGGCAAATGACCTCGGCGTTTCGCGAACCACGGTGACGGTCGCCTATGAACAACTGGCTGCGGAGGGTTTCATCGAAGTCCGTCAAGGCGCACGACCTCGCGTTGCGTCTTCGTTGATGGGCCATGGGACGGGGCGCACTCACGCGCAACGGGTCGGCCCAATCCACCTGTCCGCATATGGCGAGCGGCTGCGCGCGACGTCACCCTGGCCAGATTATCTGCCGACTGGGCTGAAGGTCGAGTTCCGCTATGGCGACCTCGCGCCGTCGGATTTCCCTTCATTGGTCTGGAAACGCGCGATGAACGAGGCGATGGGGCAGCGCCCGCTGCGTCTTGCCTATGACGATCCTCGCGGCTCGCGCCGGCTTCGCCAGGCGCTTCAGGGCTATCTCTGGCGCGCCCGGACCCTGAGCTGCGACCTCGACCAGATCATAGTTGTGAACGGTTCGCAGCAGGGCCTTGATCTGTGCGCGCGCCTGCTTCTCGATCCCGCCGACCGTTTCGTCATCGAGGATCCGTGCTACAGGATGGCGCGTCAGGTCTTTGCCAGTACGGGTGCCTCACCCATCCCGGTCATCGTCGACGAAGACGGGATGAGGACCGAGTTGCTAGCGGGGATCGGAGCACGACTGGCTTATGTGACGCCATCGCATCAGTTTCCGCTGGGCGGCGTCATGCCGATCGCGCGCCGCCATCAGCTTCTGAAATGGGCGCGGCACAACAACGCCTATGTGATCGAGGACGACTACGACAGCGAATATCGCTACGACATCAATCCGGTCCCTCCGCTGCACAGTCTCGAGGACCACGGGGCTGTCATCTACCTCGGCACGATCTCCAAAACGCTCTCGCCGATGCTGCGCATCGGCTACCTCGTCGTCCCGCCCGAATTGCAGGAGGTCTTCGCAACCGCCAAACAATTCGCAGACCGGCATTCGCCGGTCGCTGAACAGGAAGCGCTGGCATCGTTGATCGAGAGCGGCGGCTACGAAAGCCATGTGCGCCGTGTGCGCAGGCTGAACGGCGAGCGTCGGGAAACGTTGTTGGGTGCCTTGCAGCACAGCTTCGGGGATCGCATCACTGTCCAGGGAGCAGATGCGGGACTGCACGTCGCGGTTTGGTTCAATGACCTGCCACGATCGCGGGAAACGGCCTTGGTCGAATCCGCCCGCGACGCTGGCCTGGGGCTACACCTGATCTCGCCGCTCTACGAACGGCCATCGGACGAAGGCCGCACCGATCGCGTCGGACTTGTCATGGGCTATGCCGCCTTGAGCATTCGGCAGATCGGGAAGGGCGTTGAGGTCCTGCGAGAGGTTGTCAAGCAGGTGCAAGACGCGATGCCGGCGCGGAACAACTGAGCCGGGGCGACGCCGAAAGCTGGCGCTGAAAACGGTCCGAGGGCCCCCCGTATTTCTTTCCAAACAGCCAACTGGACCGGGAAAATGCCATGCAACTGGCGCTGTTGATCAGGCCAGTTTTGCAGCAGGTTTCCACGGACGAATTTCCGAGAGCGATGATGACCTGGCGAGGAAAGCTGCTTCACGTCCATATCGCGCCTGCCGCCTCCTATGAAATGGAGGAGCTGGCGCAGGCGCAGCTTATTGCCGGCCAAGGCGTTGTCGGAGACCGCTACTACCTGGGGACGGGGACCTATTCCGCGCGTCCTGACGTTCGCGAAGTGACGCTGATCGAAGCTGAAGTCTTGGACGCCATCGCCCAGGGCGAACCCAGAATTCCGGGCTTCAAGGCCAAGCTCGCACCCGAAGATCACCGGCGCAATCTGACGACACGAGGCGTTCCGCTTAGCCATCTTGTCGGCAAACGCTTCCGGGTCGGGGAAACGATTCTCAGGGCCGCCCGGATGAATGTGCCGTGCAAGTATATCGAGGAGTTGCTCGGGCTTCCGGGTCTCTACGAGGGGCTTCTGAACCGCTCCGGCCTGAACTGCACAATCGAGGTCGGGGGCGTGATCCGCCCCGGTGATCTGATCTTGCCCATCGACGAGTGAAACGCCATGGCCTCGCCGCGCATCATCATGAAGCTGACCGTGACCGCCGCCCGCAAGGAGCCGGGCGACGTGCTGGTCATCGACCTGAAACACCCACGCAAACCTGTGCTGCCGGCGTTCGAAGCGGGTTCTCACGTCGACGTCCATCTGCCTGAAGGGAAGGTGCGTCAGTATTCACTTTGCGGCGACCCGACCGAGCTTGGCCGCTACACCATCGCGGTGAAGCGCGAGAATGACGGCCGTGGCGGCTCGGCGTGGATCCACGAAACCATTGCCGTCGGCTCCACACTGCCTGTCTCCGCGCCACGCAACCATTTTGCGCTCAAGCCAGGCGAGGGGCCGACTTTGCTGCTGGCAGGGGGAATCGGGATCACCCCGATTCTGGCCATGGCGCGCGCGCTCACCCGGCAGGCCAAGCCCTTCGAGTTGCACTATTTCACCCGCAGCCGGGCGCTCACGCCACTCTTGGCGGCGATCGGGAGCGATCTTCCTGGCGGCAATGTGCGGATCCATTTCGACGACGAGCCTCAGACCCGGCAGAACATCGCCGCGCTGCTGGCGAACCGTTCGGACGACGCGCAGACATACTACTGCGGACCGCCTGGCTTCATGGCGGTTGTGGGGCGCGCGGCTCAACACTGGCCCGAGGGTACTGTTCATTTCGAAACTTTCCAGCCTCCCGAGTTTGATGGCGCGCCACCGGAACCGTTCGTCATAGAACTGGCTGAGGGCAGGGTGGTTGAGGTTTCGGCTGAGACCACGGCACTGGCCGCCTTGCGTGCGGCCGGTGTGCCGTTGATGGCCTCGTGTGAGAACGGGGTGTGCGGGACCTGCGAATGCGCAATGCTGGCGGGACAGCCGATCCATCGGGATGCCGTCCTGTCCAAGGAGGCACGCGGCCACCGCTTCATCCCCTGTGTGTCGCGCGCGACAGGTGTGTTGAAACTCGATCTTTGACCATTTGGGCGGGGGTCCTGTGAGACCGGCAGCTGATTTGCGGGAAACTGAATGACGAGGAAACTGGAATATCTGAACGAGATCGAGCGCTGCGTCTCCTGGCTCGCAGCCTGGACGATCCACCACGCCAACCACGTCCGCGAGGGCGATGAGATCAAGGTCGGGGGGCATCAGGCCTCGTCCGCGTCGCTGAGTACCATCATGACCGCGCTCTACGGTTCGGTCCTGCGCCCGCAGGATCGGGTGGCGGTCAAACCCCATGCGGCGCCGATCTTCCATGCACTTCAGTATCTGGCGGGCAACCAGACCCCCGAAAAGCTCATGAACTTCCGCGGCTACAAGGGCGCGCAGAGCTACCCTTCGCGGACGAAGGATGTCGACGATGTCGACTTCTCGACCGGGTCGGTGGGTCTCGGCGTTGCTCAGACGCTGTTCTCGTCGCTGGTGCAGGACTACGTCTCGGGTCACGGCTGGATGAAGGAGCGTGCCGAGGGCCGAATGGTCAGCCTGATCGGCGACGCCGAGATGGACGAGGGCAACATCTACGAGGCCCTGATCGAAGGCTGGAAGCACGGGCTCAGGAACTGCTGGTGGGTGGTCGACTACAATCGCCAGTCGCTCGACGCCGTGATCCGGGAGGGCCTCTGGCAGCGTTTCGAGCAGATTTTTCGCAACTTCGGCTGGGACGTGATGGTCCTGCGCCACGGCGCTCTGCAAGAGGCTGCCTTTGCCGAGCCGGGGGGCGAGAAGCTGCTCGAGTGGATAGAGCGCTGTCCGAACCAGCTCTATTCGGCGCTGACCTTCCAAGGGGGTGCTGCCTGGCGCAAGCGGCTGCTCGACGAGATCGGAGACCAAGGGCCGGTCACCACTCTGATCGAACGCCGCTCCGACGACGAGTTGCAGGCGTTGATGACGAACCTTGGCGGGCATGACATGCCGAGCCTCCTCGAAGCCTTCGAGGCGGCGTCCAGGCATGACCGTCCCGTCTGCTTCATCTGTTACACCATCAAGGGCTACGGTCTGCCGCTTGCCGGACACAAGGACAACCACGCGGGGCAGATGACGCCCACGCAGATGGAAGACTACCGCCTGCAAATGGGCGTAAAGCGGGGTGAGGAGTGGGACAAATGGGCGGCCGCCACCTTGCCGGAAGCGGAACTTGACGCCTTCTTCGCAAAGGCGCCGTTCTTCAGTGAGGGGCGTAGGAGGCTGTCTGCGCCGTCGGTGCCGGTGCCTGAAACCCTTCCGTCACCGGGGCAGCCCGGCAAGCCGCTCTCGACCCAGATGGGGTTCGGCCAGATCCTGAACGACATCGCACGCGAGCGCAGTCTGCTTGCCGACCGCATTGTCACCACCTCGCCCGATGTGACGGTCTCGACCAATCTCGGTGGCTGGGTCAACCGGCGCGGCCTTTTCGCCCGGGAGAGCATGGCGGACACCTTCAAGGCCGAACGCATTCCGTCGACCTTTACCTGGGAATTTGGGCCGAAGGGGCAGCACCTCGAGCTCGGGATCGCCGAGTCGAACCTGATGATCATGCTCGGGGCACTCGGTCTCTCGCACTCGATCAATGGCGTGCGCCTGCTGCCGATCGGGACAGTCTATGATCCCTTCATCTACCGATCGGCCGACCAGCTAAACTACGCCTGCTATCAGGATGCGCGCTTCATGCTGGTCGCAACGCCCTCGGGCGTGACGCTAGCGCCCGAGGGCGGAGCACACCAGTCGATCGGCACCCCATTGATCGGCATGGCGCAGGATGGGCTTTGCGCCTTCGAACCGGCCTTCGTCGACGAACTGTCCGTGATCATGCGCTTTGCCTTCGATTACATGCAACGTAATGGCGAGGGGGATCCGGATGAGATGACGTGGCTGCGTGATCAGACCGGAGGATCGGTCTATCTTCGCCTGTCAACCCGGCCGCTCGAGCAGCCGCTGCGCGACATGAACCCGGCGCTCGCGCGGGACATCGTCAATGGCGCCTATTGGCTGCGTCCGCCTGGGCCCAACGCGAGTGTCGTCATTGCTTATCAAGGCGTCGTCGCGTCGGAGGCGATTGCCGCGACGGGTCTTCTGGCGGAGGACCGGCGCGATGTCGGGCTGCTCGCGATCACCTCCGCGGACCGGCTTAATGCGGGCTGGCAGGCGGCGGAACGTGCCCGGCAGCGTGGCGCGATTGGCGCCCTGAGTCATATCGAGCGGCTGCTCGCGCCGCTATCGCGTGACTGCGGCATTGTCACCGTGATCGACGGCCACCCGGCGACGCTCGCGTGGCTCGGTGGGGTTAACGGGCATCGCGTGAAGGCGCTCGGGGTCGAGCAGTTCGGCCAGACGGGGACTATTGCGGACCTATACCGTCATCACGGCCTGGACACCAACGCCATCGTACATGCGGCGCAGGCGGTCAGTGCGGGACCGGCTGTTCGCTACCGCAAGGCGCTGCCTTGACCATGAGCGACCGGATGCTCCGTGGCTGGTACGGATCGGCTGTTTCCACGGGCGTTCCGGTTCGCTTCAAAGCGGACAGGGCCGGGACACTGTGGACGTTCTGATCGCGCTTGAGTAGCTTGTGCGACCCCCAGGGTCACCTGGGAATACGCAGGGATGCGGCTTTTATTTAGCCTTGCGCCCAATTACGAATTCGATCCAATCCAGTCCGGAGCAAAAGCTCCGCATCCTCCCGATTTTCGGCTTCGACGTAGCACCGCATTTCCGGGGCATTTCCGGATGGACGCAAATGCAAGACACGCTTATCCGCGAGAGTGATACGAAGTCCGTCAACATCGCTAACCTTGCTTACCACTCCAATCGACCCGACGAAGGCGGCGATGTTAGTTTCCGCTGTACGAAGGTATGTCATGAGGGGAGTGCTGCTTTCGACGGAAAAATTTTCCAAGCGATCCGCCGCCGCCGCCGGCAATTGAAAGGAACTGCCAATCTCCGACAGTGGCTGCCCACTTGTATTAACAAGGGAAAGTGCCGCGAGGATGGGGAGAAAACTGTCGCGTGTAGGTAGCGCCGGCAGTTTAGTTCCGTTCGGGTCAAAGTCCGTGCCTGTCAATAAACCACCGTTTGCTTCGAAACCAACCACGCGCTCGTGACCCGACGCAACCAAATCGAGCATGGCAGCAATAACAAATGGCGATCCAACCTTGGTACGCACGACTTTAAAAGAACCTGCGGTCTCGATACCAGAGTTTGATGTGACCGGCGTGACGACTGCCTTCGCTTGCAGGAAGTTCGCCGAAATCAGGCCTAACAAATCACCGCGAAGGGGGTCTCCGTGGTCGTCAGCTACCAGTGGGCGGTCACCATCGCCATCTGCCGAGACGACCGCATCAAGCCGATGCTCTTTGGCCCAGAGCTTGAACTGTTGAGCAGTCTCGTCAGAGACCGCTTCAGTGTCGACAGGAATGAAACCTTCCGAACGTCCCAGGGTTACGACCGTCGCACAGTGACATGAGAGAATGTCAACCAAGAGATCGCGCGCGACTGTGCTGTGCTGATATACGCCCACCGTTAAGCCCTTTAGAGCATTATTCTCCATAAGCTTTCGATTGCGCGCCATGAAAAAAGCCTTGCATTCGGCCTCCCGGTGCTGCCGACGTGCAACAGCACCTTCAAGGACGTATCCGCGCTTCTCCAACTGCAAGGCGATGCGCGTTATCTCCCGCTCATCACCTTTGTCGATCTCACCGTCGGGTCGATAGAATTTTATTCCATTACGGTCGGCCGGAATGTGCGAGCCTGTGATCATCAAACAACCACTCTTACGCGCCTGAGCATACAGTGCCAGGGCAGGGGTGGGGACTGCGCCGCAATCGACTACGATGAAGCCGAGCGCCGACAGTGCCGCCGCACAGACGGCGGCGATGGCCGGACTCGAGGCGCGAAAGTCGCGCCCTATGAGTATCTCGTCGCCAATTCTGGCCAGGCCGGATTCCAGCAGGAATGTCGCGAATGCCGTTGCATATAGGGCAGAGGCGGCCCCTGCCAATTCTGTCGCTAGGCCCCGTAATCCACTTGTTCCGAATTTCATACCAAATCCGACGTTGCTAACTGGTTTTTAAAGGTGACATGCTCAAACCTTAGCTCGTCCGGAATGCCCATCGACAGATTCCTCGGACGAGAACAAGAAGTACATTCCGTTAGCGTAGACGCGTTCGGTTCTGTACGGTTACCCTTGTGAGGATTGGCGCGGTCGGCGTCGTCGTGGGCAGCGCACCGTGACCTTCATGGCGACGAGGTTGGAGCGGATGGGCTTGAGATCCGGCAGGGCTCCTCGCGGCTGGCTCACATGAGCGCTCGCCATCGAGTGATTGTCTCAGTCCACATTAGCTCTGGGTCCCGAAAGCGCGTACAGGCCTGAGGCGCAGCAAATCCTTTTATTTATCGCCGTTCGGTGTAGCTCCCGTTCAGAAATGCATGATAGGCACTCTCGATGCCTTCCATGAGAGTGATCTTTGCTGCCCATCCCAAAGTGCGCAGCTTGTCGACGCTCATCAGCTTTCGCGGTGTACCGTCAGGTCTAGAGTGATCATGCGCAATCTCCCCAGTAAATCCGACTACACGGCAGATCACTCTTGTCAGCTCTAGGATCGTGATGTCCTGTCCGCAGCCGAGATTGACGTGCTCATGGTCAGAGTAGTTCTTCAGAAGGAAGACTAATGCGTCGGCGCAGTCGTCGACGTGCATGAATTCCCGACGTGGTGTGCCCGTGCCCCAGATGGTGATTTGCTTATCACTTATGAGCTTAGCTTCATGCGCTTTCCGGATCAGCGCTGGGACGACGTGGCCTGACTGCAAGTCATAATTGTCGCCTGGCCCGTAGAGATTCGTCGGCATAGCGGAGATGTAATCGCGGCCATATTGCTCGCGATAGGCTTGAGCCATTTTGATGCCGGTGATCTTGGCGACGGCGTAGCATTCGTTGGTGCGCTCTAGTGGCCCGGTCAAAAGCGCGCTTTCAGGAATGGGCTGTGGTGCCATCTTCGGATAGATGCAAGACGAGCCGAGGAAGAGGACGCGGTCGACATTGTTTTCGTGGGCTGCCGCGAAGATATTGGCCTCGATCATCAGATTGTCGTAAAGAAAGTCGACCGGATAGGTGGCGTTCGCGAGAATGCCGCCTACCTTTGCCGCCGCCATGACGATAGCGTCCGGTTTCATCACTGCCACGAAGTTTTCAACTTCGGTCTGTCGCTTAAGATCTAGCTCTCCCCGAGGGGCGGCCACAACTTTGCAGTCTTCGGACGCGAGGCGGCGTACAACAGCGCTGCCCACCATACCTTTATGGCCAGCGACCCACACGGTTTTTCCGTTCAGATCATACATTACGCTTCCTTCATGACTACAGATGTCTGCATGACCTTCAGGTCTTCGCGGACCATTTCCGCAGCAAGGTCGCGCACGGATATCTCATGCACCCAGCCGAGCTTCTCCTTCGCCTTGGTAGCGTCACCCAGGAGAAGATCGACTTCCGTGGGGCGGAAGTAGCGTGGGTCCACTTGGACTAGGCATCTGCCGCTCGCTAGATCATAGCCCTTTTCGTCGACACCCTTGCCACGCCATTCGATCTCGACGCCGACATCTTCGAAAGCCCACTCGACGAATTGGCGGACAGGAGTCGTTTTGCCCGTAGCCAGCACGTAATCATCCGGTTGATCCTGCTGCATCATCATCCACATACCTCGCACGTACTCACGCGCATGGCCCCAATCGCGTTGAGCATCGAGATTGCCGAGATAAAGCTTGTCCTGCTTGCCCAGGTAAATAGCAGCGGCAGCGCGGGTGATCTTGCGCGTCACAAAAGTTTCGCCACGAAGGGGGCTTTCGTGATTAAAAAGAATGCCGTTGGAGGCGTGCATACCATAGCCCTCGCGATAATTGACGACCATCCAGTAGGCGTAGAGCTTGGCGGCGGCGTAAGGGCTGCGCGGATAAAAGGGCGTCGTTTCGTTCTGCGGTACGGACTGCACGAGGCCGTATAGCTCTGACGTCGAGGCTTGATAGAAGCGGGTCTTGTCCGTCAGACCGAGGAGGCGAATCGCCTCAAGAAGTCGCAATGTACCGATACCGTCCGCGTTTGCTGTGTACTCAGGTGTTTCGAACGACACCTGGACATGGCTCTGAGCAGCCAAGTTGTAAATTTCGTCTGGCTGAGATTCCTGAACCACGCGGATGAGGTTAGTCGAATCAGTGAGATCACCGTAATGCAAGATTAAGCGCGGATCGGATTCGTGCGGGTCTTGGTAGAGGTCTTCGATACGACCGGTGTTGAAGGAAGAGGAACGTCGCTTAATCCCATGAACGATGTAGTCTTTTTTGAGAAGAAGACGGGCAAGATAGGCACCATCCTGTCCAGTTATGCCCGTAATAAGAGCAACTTTCCTGCTATCACCCATTCTATTCCTGCTCTATTAAAGTTTAAAGTTTCGGCTCCGGCTCGCCACGCCGACACAATGTGCGGCCCGCCCGGTGCCCTATGGAGCACTTCGACAAGGTGCGGCGCGAAGATCGTCATTGACGGTCCGCCAGCCGAGCACACCTGCTCTGCTTAGAGTCACGAGCAAAAATAGAGTCGCGCCGCTAACCTGTCGGACTCGTACATGCGGTCTGAGTGCCGCTCAGCTCACGCCCTGAGCGACATGTACTCCCAGCACCTTGCAGCTGATTTGCTCTTCTATTAGCGAGTGAGGACGCCTTTCTTTCTTGCTTCAGCGTCTTCTAATGGGAATTGTTTGGATCCGTGAAATCGATTGTTTGGATAAAGTGCATCCACAGAATGGATGGTCTGAGCGAGCAGCGGGGGCGCATCGCCGGCCCGGAGTCGTAGCGCGAGCTTCCGTTCGGGGCGAGGACAAAGTTCGTGGCCGCGAGCCGTCACCACAGCATCCGGCACAGGTCGTGCAGAACTTTGGGAGCCGACTGCGGATTCTGTCGATCAGCTGGTTCCAGGCGCGTCGAGCCGTCGACCTCATCTCGCCCGGTACCGGTTGCTGTATGCAGCCTTGCACCCTTGGCGTACGGCGTCGACGGAATGATTCGCTTCGGCAGGCAGTGTCGTAGCGTTTCCGGCTCTTTCGGCTCTATTGACCGGGCCCGCGTCAGCCGAGCCCCTTCATCATGGCATCCAACACATGGATGGCCGGCATCCACTCAATAGATTTTACATATGCGGCGGAGGCCCAGTAGAGAAGGCTGAACCGGAAGCGAGGGCAACCCCAAGCGAGGGCATCGGCTTCAAGCTTTGCGAGCGTCACGGGATTAGTGGGCAGTGCTGAGTGAGCTCTTCTGCCCTATGGCCCGGCCTCTGCCAAGGGCCCGGCGTCAGGGTCTACTAGTGTCGACTAAGGATTCCAAACCGGATGCAACCTCCTCTCCGAAACGAGATTTCCGAAAATGCATGTTAGTGGATTGGAAAAGCGCCGGTTCGTCGTCTCTCGGAGGCGTACGGGGTTCGGTGATTGTCTGTGGTCGTTGGCGGCCGCTTGGCGCTACGCGCAGCGGTCGGGACGAACTCTAGCCATCGACTGGCGGGGGGCCTGCTACCTCGACCAACCCTTCACAAATGCGTTTCCGGTGTTCTTCCAGCCGATCAATGACATCGCTGGGGTGCCGGCTATTTCCGACGACCGGATCAACGACGTTTCCTTCCCTGGTCCATTCTTCCCGGAGTGGTGGAACAGGCCGGCGATCGAGTGCCTTTACCGGCCAGATGAGCAGATTTTCCAAGAGCGCGATGAGTTGGGCGAGCTCTTTCAGGCCGAACACGATGTCGAAGCGAACACAGTAGTGTGTGACGCTTGTCTGATGTGGCGGTGCGATGAGGATGCAGAGCGGCAGGTGTTCCAGAGTGTCCAGCCTCGGCCAGAAATTCAAGCCCGCATAGATGCCATTTATCAGGAATGTTTTGAGGGGCACAGCATCATCGGGATTCATGTTCGGCACGGTAACGGTGAAGACATCATGGAGCATGCGCCCTACTGGGCCGATCCGGAGCTCGCCGTTGGGCAAGTGTGCGCTGCAATTGACAAGGCTAAGGCGTTACCGCACCCCAGGCCTGTGCGGCTGTTCTTATGCACGGACAGCGCGCGGATACTGGATCTTCTGTCGGCCAGGTTTCCCGATCTGCTCACTGTCCCGAAGCACTTCGGATCCAATCAAGGTGGCCCCTTACACACTGCAGCACTCGGGATTGACGGCGGAATTTCCGCCCTCGTTGAGATGTATCTTCTCGGGCGCTGCGATACCGTAATTCGGTTTCCCCCGACGAGCGCCTTTACACGATATGCACGTCTATTCGCACCACGGGTAATTGAATTCGATCTGAAAGAGCCAAGTCGTTTGACTTTGATAGAAGGCAGCCAAGTCTCTGATCTCAGTTAAGACCCGCGACCTGCGCAATTCGGCAGACGCAACCAACAGGCATAGTTGAATGCGCATTTCTCACCGACGCCAGTGGAGGCGTCGTACATTACCGATAGCGTCGTCATCTGACGCCGCCTGCAACGCACCAGAACTTCGCTGTTACGCCGGGGCCGCAGACAAGCCAGAGCGACGGCGATCGTGACGCTGACGCTCGAAACAACGCGGGCGATCACTCCAGAGACGAAATTGAGGTTGGTTATGAAAGTCATTCCCGTGATCATCAGCGGCGGAGCCGGATCGCGGCTATGGCCCGCCTCAAGGCAATCGCACCCCAAACCTTTCCTCAAAGTGGCGGATGGATATTCTCTCATTCAGCAGACTGTGCTGCGCGCCGCTTCGATAGAAGGTGTCGTGGAACTCGTCGCTGTGACATCCGGGGAACACCTCTTCCTGACCAAGGACGAATTTGACGAACTGGATTCCGTGGTCCTGCCACGCACGTTTCTGCTCGAGCCCGAAGCTCGGGATACGGCCGCCGCCGTGGCTGCAGCCGCGATCCATGCGAGGGCAACGCAAGGCCCTGACGCGATCCTGTGCGTTTTCCCGGCCGATCACCTGATTAGCAACCTGCCAGCGTTTCTAGACGTCATGGGCCTGGCCATGGAACATGCGAAGCTCGGGCGGATCGCCACATTGGGCATCACCCCAACCAGACCGGACACGGCATTCGGCTACATCGAAGCAGATGGTGAGAACGTCGTCCGTTTCGTTGAAAAACCGGATCTGGATACAGCCAAAGCCTATGTCGCGTCTCAACGCTTCTTCTGGAACGCCGGTATCTTTTGCTTCAGTGCGCAAACCATGCTTGACGAGATGGTTTTGCATTGTCCCGAGGTGCTCCAGGCCGTCGCCGACAGCTACCAGAACGCCCGCGCCAGTCAATGCCAAGGCTTTGCCAAAATCGAACTCGCGCCTGAGCATTTCGGCTCCGCGCCGCGAATCTCGCTCGACCACGCTGTCATGGAGAAGACTAACAGACTTGCCGTGATTCCCTGCCACATGGATTGGAACGACATCGGATCTTGGAACGCAATGGCCGATTTAATCGCCCCCGACGAAAGCGGGAACAGGATACACGGCGATGTGCACATGGTCGACACGACCGGCACCTATGTGAGCTCCGACAAGCGCGTCATCGGCACGGTGGGCGTAAGCGATCTGGTGATCGTTGATTCCCCGGACGCTTTGCTTGTCACATCCCGCGACCGCGTTCAGGACGTTAAGAAGCTCTTCGAGAGCCTCAAGGCTTCGGGACATGAAGCCCATCTGGTCCATAGCACGGTACACCGGCCCTGGGGTACCTTTACGGTTCTGGAGGAAGGCGAGCGCTTCAAGATCAAACGCATCGAGGTGAAGCCCGGTCGCCAGTTGAGCCTGCAGATGCACTATCATCGTTCGGAGCACTGGGTCGTGGTCAGCGGCTCCGCCAAGATCGTCAATGGCGAGCAGGAGTTGTTCCTAGGGACAAACGAATCTACTTACATCCCCTGCGGCCATAAGCATCGGCTCGAGAACCCAGGCAGAATTGACCTGGTGATCATTGAAGTGCAGAGCGGTGATTATCTCGCCGAAGATGATATCGTTCGCTTCGACGACGAATATGGTCGAACGTAGATAGCAGTACAAAAACCTTAAACGACGAGCCGTCGCTCAAGGATCTCTGTCGTGGGTTCTGGGCCTGACATTGGCAAGCAGCGGGCCGAGCGTGTCATGTTATCCGCCCCGCACTCTCATGAGGCACTCGATCGTGGTCGAAAACATCGGTGAGCGCTTGACAGCGCGCCGTCCGCGGCAACGAAGACTTCAGATCTTTCTTAGCCGGACCAGTTGCTCAGCTGTTCAACGGCACAGCCGTATTTCAGCCTGTAGGCGGCAACGAAATCCTCATCGCTGCAGATGCAGCGGCCGCTGGAATCTTTGGCTTTCGGATCATGGAGGTGAGAACCAAGGGGGGCGCAGTAGATTCACGCGAGTGCTGGTCGTCGGACTCATCGGAAAACCCGCACTATGCTTGACCAGGTCTGCGGCAAGCATGATCCCGGCAAGCGCTGATTGAAAGGCCATCGGAACCACAGTTCGAACGAGACGACTTCCTTCGCTAAGCTGGAACACCAGACCGCCGCAGATAGCCTGCTGATAAAAAGAACGGAGGGGCTGGCCAACAAACGCGGCGAGCGGCTCAAACGGCACAGCCATCGCCGTAGCCACCCGAGCTACGAACTCATTGGGGACTCCGGTATTGGTCTGCAGGAGCGTTTTTACCTCATCGTGTGCTTCCGGCATTCCGAGTTCCTCCGCGACCAGTTGGTGTTCGTCCTTGGATTTGCCGGTCGGCATGTACATGCAGCAAAGGCAAGCCTGGCCGTCATCGAAACCATGCCGCGAGATGCCTAGATCTTGCTCCTGAGTCCAGGCGTTCGCGATCCATCGAGGCAGAGCACCTTGGACAGCTAGACGGTCGGCGGCGGTGTCAAGCGCCGCACCCACTCGGTCGAATACCCAGTCGCCCCGGCGCGCAACATATTCTGCCCACTTCATAGGGTGCGCCTCGACTTCAAGGGCGGTGGCCCGAAGGGCGTTGGTTGCGAGGGCCGCCTTAGAGAGGCCGACCTCCGCCTGACCTGCCAACACGTAGCGCTGCAGGTTTGAGAGTTCGATAGCTTCGTGATCAACTACATGCAGGCGCCCCGACAGACCGGATTGCCTCGCCAGCGCCCAGAGCGAGCCATGGCCTATCGCGCCGAGCCCAACGAGGTGCGTTTCGCCAAGGTCGACAGGGAAGTTTAAGGGGCTGGAATCGCCGGCGTTGCTCTTGTTGTAGGTGCATAAAGAGAGGTCGATGTTCTCGTCCAGCTCGGCGCCGGTCAGCTGGGAAGCAAAGATGGTTCGAAAGACGTTGGCCGCGGCGAAGCAGCTTGCGGCGCCAGCTCCATAGGGCAGCAAGCTCGAGCCAGAGCTCACCGGGTCCGTACGCGACAGCTTTGCCGCCCAACCCTGGGATCCCATGAAAAACATTGGGCACCGAAGTGATGGGTGCACCGCGCCTGCAGCTACACAGACCGTCGCATACTTGCCGGAACGCCGGATGCTGATTTTGGATTGATCGACTTTGCCAAGCGCTCGAGCGCTTGGGCTTGAGAGCTCGCGGCCATATCCAGGGGGAGTATGGCCAGAACCGGATACAGTCTGGCAAGCAACCTGACCGTAAGGTCAAGCGTCGCCTGGCCCTCTGCACACGAAGCGGCTTGGCTGTCGAAGGCCACAGCCACAACCTGCTTTCCGAGGGCTGCTTTGAAGTCGCATAGATGAAAGTCGGCCAGCACCTGAGAAGCTGCCGTGGCGGCGCGGTCAATGAAGTTAGCGAGTGCCATCGTTCAACCCGTTATCGTGATCATCCGCCTTAGTGCCGCGGATGGGAACTCATCCCAGTTCGCCTTCGCGTCAAGTCGATTGGCGGCGACCGCGCGGGCTATTACGGCCGCACCCTTGTGACGCGCGTCGGCAAGCTCGAGCTGCGGGTTCCGCAAGACCGTGCCGGGCGCTTCTCCACCGAGCTGTTCGAGCGCTACCAGCGTTCCGAGCGGGCCTTGGTGGCGACGCCTGGCCGAGATGTTCGTGCAGGGCGTGTCGACCCGCAAGGTGAAGGCGATCACGGAAGAACTGTGCGGCCATGCCTTCTCGGCTTCGTCGATCTCGGCCATCAACAAGCGGCTGGACGAGAGCCTCGCTGCCTTTGCCAGGCGCCCCCTTCAAGAGCCGTTTCCTTACCTCATCCTCGATGCGCGCT
>NZ_JAMYRH010000016.1:0-153056 GCF_040321305.1 Mesorhizobium sp. M0478 | reverse complement strand
ATCTCCCCCACAAGGGGGGAGATTGGCAGCTTCACCAACCATTTGGACTATCGTCACTATTGCGGCACTATAACAGTGCATAAACGCTGTGTAGGCCGGGGAGAATTGACCGTTTGAAGGAAGCGAAGATCCAGAAGCCGGAACGTCAGCAGCGCCTGTTCGGCCTGTCGACACCGTTGCGATCCGCCGTCATTCCGCCGCTGTCGGCGGCGCGCTGGCTGTTGGTGCTGATCGTTGCTGCCGGCGTCTATTTCTTCCACGGCTTCCTGTTTCCCGTGCTGGCAGCCCTCGTCATCGCTTTTGCCAGCTGGCCACTCTACCGCCGGCTGCTTGCCGGTGTCGGCGGCAACCGCACCGTCGCCGCGACGCTCGCCATCCTGTTCATCCTTGCCTTCCTGGTGGTGCCGATAGCGCTCGCCGGCACCTACGCCATCAACGAGGTCCGCGAATGGGTGGGCTGGGCGATCGAGACCAACAGGCACGGCGCGGTCACACCGCACTGGATCACCTCGCTGCCTGTCGTCGGCGAGTGGCTGAACGAACAGTGGATCGACAATTTCGGCCATCCCGGCGGCATCGGCGAGCTGATCCAGCTGGTCAGCGGCGCCAATATCGGCAGCATCTATCGCGGCGTGCTGGCTGCCGGCGGCAGCGCCTTCGGCCTGTTGCTGACGCTGCTGTTCATGATGATCGCGCTGTTCTTCGCCTACCGCGACGGCGAACACTTTGCCAGCCAGATCGACCGGCTCGGCGAACGCATCCTGCCGACGCGCTGGGAGCGGATTTCGCGCGTGGTGCCGGCGACCATTTCCTCGACCGTTACCGGAATGACCGTGATCGCCATCGGCGAGGGGCTGGTGCTGGGCATCGCCTACTGGCTGGCCGGGGTGCCCTCGCCGGTGACGCTCGGCGCACTCACCGGCGTCATGGCGCTGATCCCCGGTGGCGCGCCGCTGTCGTTTACGCTGGTATCGATCTACCTCGCCGCCAGCGGCTCGCCGATGGCGGGTCTGGCGCTGTTCATCTGGGGCGCGGTGGAGCTGTTCATCGTCGACAAGACCTTGCGCCCGAAGCTGGTCGGCGGACCGATCAAATTGCCCTTCCTGCCCACCTTTTTCGGCCTGATCGGCGGCGTCAAGACGATGGGCTTTCTCGGCCTGTTCATCGGCCCCGTGCTGATGGCGCTGCTGGTGGCGATATGGCGCGAATGGCTGCGCGAGGTGGAACTGGCCGAAGACACCGTTCCCGACGCGGCGGCCGAGCTCGAAGGCGGGCCGCCGCAGATCGAGATTGTCGCCGGCCCGGCGAAGAAAAGTCAGGCTGGGTAAGCGACGGCGAGCGCTGCCCGGCGCTTGCGCCCTTCATGCAACTGCCACAGGGAATGGGCAACCAGCGTGACGATCAGGATCACGCCGCCGATCAAGCTGTTGCGCGACGGCGTCTCGGCAAAGATCATCCATATCCAGACCGGCGCCAGAACCGTTTCCAGGAGATAGAACATCGCCACTTCCGGGCCTGAAATGTATTTCGGCCCGTTGGCTAGGCAGAAGAAGGCGAACGGCATGATGACGGCGCCGTTGAAAACGATCCACCATGGCGCCTCCACCTGAAAACCGGTCTTGGAGACCATGAGCGCCGCCAGCCCGAACGGCAGCAGGACGCCGGTCAGCGCGGTGAATCCCATATCCCTGCCGCTGGCGCGTGAAACGGTGATGGCGCAGGCAATCGCCAAGGCCGAACACAGCGCCATCACATCGCCGAACAGATTTCCCGTGCCGACGGAATCGCCGACGATGATCGCGATGCCGACGATCATCAGCGCCATTGCCGCAAGCGTCAGCGGCTTTGGTCGCTCCTTCAGGAACAGCCACGACAGCAGCGCCGAGAACATGGTGGAGAAGGCCAGGATGAAAACCAGATTGGCGGTCGAGGTGTTGTAGACGGCAGTGATGAAGGCGATTGCGCCGAGCCCGTAGAGGGTGGCGACGACGAGCCCCGACCAGCCGGGTATCAGCTGCGGAGCATTCTTGCTGAACGAGCGCCAGATGGCCCATACGATCAGCCCTGCCACGAAGGTGCAGCCGGTGCGCAGCAAAAGGATCGTCCAGGCTTCGCCATGGGCGAGCCGGATCAGGGGAATGTCGATGGTCAGCGCCAGCCCGCCAAGCGCGGTGAGCAGAAGTCCTTTGGTGTGGGCATTGTGAGAGGACATGCAACGGCTTTCGCAATGAGTTGAGCAGATGCCGGTCGGCGCAATCGCCCCGCCAACGGGCGGAAGACCAGCATCGTCTCGGCTGAAAATGTTTAGATCAGGATCTGGTAAGAAGAAAAATCAGCGCGTGACCGCTTCGTGGTCGTAGCGTTCCCAGCCCTTCGGGCCGAGATGCTCCTGCGGCATGAAGCGCATCTTATAGTTCATCTTGCGCGAGCCGTTGACCCAGTAGCCGAGATAGACGTGGGGCAAGCCCATGGCCCGGGCGCGGGCGATATGGTCGAGGATCATGAAGGTGCCGAGCGAGCGATCCTCGAACTCGGGATTGAAGTAAGAATAGACCATCGACAGGCCATCGGCCATCTTGTCGGTCAGCGCCACGGCGATCAGCTCGCCCTGGCCCTTGCCGGTGATGAATGTGTCGGGGCCGCGGCGCCGGTATTCGATCACCTTGGTGTCGACATGGGTATCCTCGACCATCATGGCGTAGTCGAGCACCGTCATGTCGGACATGCCGCCGCGGCGATGGCGAGCGTCGAGATAGCCGCGAAACAGCGAATACTGCTCGGTCGACGGCTGCGCGTCGTGCATGGCGCCGATCAGATCGGAATTGCGCTGGATCACCCGCTTCATGTTGCGGCTGGCGGTGAACTCCTGCGCCAGGATACGCACCGAGACGCAGGCGCGGCAGGTCTCGCAGGCGGGACGGTAAGCGATGTTCTGCGAGCGCCGGAAACCGCCTTGCGTCAACAGATCGTTCATCTCCGGCGCCTTGTCGCCGACCAGATGCGTGAACACCTTGCGTTCGAACTGGCCCTCGAGATACGGGCACGGCGATGGCGCGGTCAGGAAGAACTGCGGCGACTGGGTCGGATGGTGCGTCATCGAACCTTGGGAACACTCCTGCGAATCGCTCTACCTTTGGCTTGGCTGGCGAAAAATTCAACAGGATTGTGAAGGCGGGGTTGAACGGACCCCTTCACATTTGCGCACAAATGCCTGTTGGCGTCGGTTGGACGCCGGTTCAACGGTCGCTGCGGCTGACGACCGTGCCAAGCAGCAGGTCGTGCAGTGTGCGCTTGCGATCGGAAAACAGCGTCACCAGGAGGACGAGCGGCGTCAGGATGACCGTGCTCGCCCAGAACAGCACCGAATGGACAACGGCGGTGAGGCCGTCGATACGGCTGCCGTCGAGACGATCGAGCCGAATGCCCATCATCTTCATGCCTGATGTGGCCTGGTTGCGACCGCCCAGCGTGTTCCAGATGTAGAGAATGGCGACCGCCGGCACGAGGATGGAATACAGCGCCCAGCCAAGACCGAATGTCAAAAGGCCAAGCACGGCCACCAGGATCGCGAACGGAATGGTGAGCAGCGCCACGATGCAATAGTCGATTATGAAGGCCAGGATGCGCCGCGTGCGCACACCGTCATAGGCCCTGACGTCGTCGAGCCTGCTGGTGATGATTTCGCCGTCAAGTACGCGCGCGTTCATGTCATGTCCTCGTAACAGGCGCCACGCTAGGGTGCGCCGCCACTGAAATGGTGAAGACCGCGGGCGGAATCAAGATCGGTTCGTCCATCGGTCCGGGTCGGCAGTGTGGCGCGGTTGAGCCGATTGAATTTGGTGGACGGATGGCGTTAGCTTGCTGCGGCGCAACAAGACGCCGAGGGGACGGGGTTACATGGATTACGACATGCTGGTCATCGGCAGCGGCCCTTCCGGGCGCCGCGCCGCGGTGCAATCGGCAAAGCTCGGCAAATCGGTGCTGGTGGTCGACAGGGGCCGGCGCCTCGGCGGCGTCTCGGTGCACACCGGCACCATCCCGTCGAAGACGCTGCGCGAGACGGTGCTGAACCTGTCCGGCTGGCGCGAGCGGGGCTTTTACGGCCGCGGCTACCGGGTCAAGCAGGACATCTCCATCGCCGACCTGGTCGAGCGGCTGCACAAGACGCTCGACCACGAGGTCGAGGTGCTGCAGCACCAGTTTATGCGCAACGCCGTCAAAAGCGTCCGCGCCATGGCGAAATTCGTCGGCCCAAACAAGGTCAGCCTGACGGCAGACAATGGCGACTACTCGGAGGTTGGTTTCACCAATGCGCTGATCGCGGTCGGCACCAGGCCGCACCGGCCGCGCGACGTGCCTTTCGACAAGATCCGCGTCTTCGACAGCGATGAGATGCTGGAACTCGACCATCTGCCGCGCACGCTGACGGTGATCGGCGCCGGCGTCATCGGCGTTGAATATGCGACGATCTTTTCGGCGCTCGACGTACCGGTGACGCTGGTGGAGCCGCGCAACACCATCCTCGATTTCGTCGACCGCGAGATCGTCGACGACTTCATCCACCAGATGCGCGACCGCGGCATGACCATTCGCCTCGGCAGTACGGTCAAGGAAATCGTCTCAAAACCCGACTATGCCGAAGTGACGCTCGCCGATGGCCGCACCATCCGCTCCGAGATCGTGCTTTACGCCGCCGGCCGCAGCGGCAATCTCGGCAGCCTCGGCCTCGACGTGGTCGGCATCGAGGCCGATTCCCGGGGCCGCATCAAGGTCGATCCGCAGACCTTCCAGACCAGTGCGCCCAACATCTATGCCACCGGCGACGTCATCGGTTTCCCCAGCCTTGCCTCGACATCGATGGAGCAAGGCAGGGTGGCCGCCTGCCACGCCTTCGGCGTGCAACTGCCACCGCCGCCGGAAACCTTCCCCTATGGCATCTACGCCGTGCCGGAAATCTCCACCGTTGGTCAGTCGGAGGAGCAGGTGCGCGAGAGCGGCGCTGCTTATGAAGTCGGTCTGGCGCGGTTCCGCGAAACCTCGCGCGGCCACATCATGGGCGTCAACTCCGGCTTTCTGAAGCTGCTGTTCTCGGTCGAAACGCGCCGCCTGCTCGGCGCCCACATCGTCGGCGAAGGCGCCACCGAACTGATCCATATCGGCCAGGCGGTGATCAACCTCGGCGGCACGGTTGATTTCTTCGTCAACAACACCTTCAACTATCCGACGCTGGCCGAAGCCTACAAGATCGCCGGGCTCGATGCTTGGAACCGGATGGGACAGGGCTAGGCGACGAGCATCTGCTCAGCTGTTCCGCCGGGCGCCGATGCGGTCTACCAAGGTCTCCTAGCCTGCCTGGCGTGCGGCCAATGCTGGTCCCGCAAGCCACTGCCGGACGATGGCGGCATCCGGGTCGCCGATTTCGTGACCTGAAGGCACGATGCGCGCATCGACCTCGGCGCCATGTTTGTTGAGCAGCGTCACCAGTGGCGGCGCAAACGGCCCGTAGGTCTCATCGGCGGCACCGGCGACAATCAGGACGCGCGTTGCGGTCAGATTGGTTGCCGGCGCATCGTCAAGCACGGGCATTGCTCTCAGCAACGCCGCTTTTCGGACGAGGCCGGAGTTGAGCAGCATCAGGCTGGAAACCAGATTGGCGCCGTTGGAATAGCCGAGGAAAGTCGCCCGGGCGAGGTCGAGCCCGTGGCGCTTTGCGGCCTCGCTTGCGAAGGCGGCAAAGTACGATGTTTCGGCACGGATGCTCGCCTGTTCGAAACTGGTCGGCGTGATCCGCTCGAACCAGCGGAAGCCGTCTTCTTGGCGGATGCGGCCACGCACCGCGACCAGCGTGGCGTTGGGGGCGATCTGCCTCGCAATCGGCACCATCGTCGTTTCGTCGACACCCGATCCGTGCAGTAAAAACAGGCTCTCGCCGCCGGCATTCTCCGGCTTGAGAAGGCGGTAGGGAAAGGCCAGATCCTGATGCAGAAAGGCGTTCTCGTCGCTATATCGATGCACGCTCATATCTCATTGATTTCACGGAGACATTGGTCCTTTGCCAGCTTCAAAACGGAATATTTTCACGCTCCGCGAAATGTGATTGCAACAGGCTAATTTCAGACCGTTTCTGCGCCGATATGCTCCCTGCGGGAGGAATCGAAGCGGTGTGCGCCGATGGTCGCATCCCGGCATGAACAACGCGAGCACCCTTGCTCTCCTTTGAGGCCTTTTGTCGATGACCCTGCCAGTTCCGCCCGATCGCGCCCCGCGTATCGCCGATCGCGACACGCGCATTGACGTGTTCCGTGCGCTCGCACTCCTGACCATCTATATCGACCACGTGCCGGGCACCGTCTTCGAAACGCTGACCTACAAGAATTTCGGATTCTCGGACGCGGCGGAAGCCTTCGTGCTGATCTCCGGCATGTCGGTCGCACTCGCCTATGGCAACAAGTTCCAGCCGGGCGGCCGGCTGCTGGCGATGTTGAAGATGTGGCGCCGGGCCGGCGTGCTTTACAGTGCCCACATCGTCACCACCATGGTTGTGATGGCGTTGTTCTGCGCCGCGGCGGTGTACGGCCGGCGGCCGGAACTGCTCAAGCTGATCAACATCGAGCCGCTGATGAAGAACACGCCGGAGGTCATGATCGGCATTGTCACGCTCGGCCACCAGCTTGGCTACAACAACATTTTGCCGGTCTATGCGGCGCTGCTGTTGATGGCGCCGTTTTTCCTGCTCTTCGTCAGCTACCGGCCGCTCCCGGCGCTGGTCTTTTCCGGCGCGCTGTGGCTTGCCGCCGGCCTCTGGCAGATCGCGCCGCCGAACTATCCCGAGCCCGGCTTCTGGTTCCTCAACCCGCTGTCCTGGCAATTCCTGTTCAACATCGGCCTTGCCGGCATGCTGCATGTCAGGCGCGGCGGCACAATTCCCGTCAATCGTTGGCTGGTGGGCGCCGCGGCGACCTATGTCGCGGCAGCGGCGGTCTGGGTGCACAGCCCGCTCTGGGGCGAGATAACGTGGTTTAACCTGCCCGTGGTGATCGGCGGCTTCGACAAGACGTTCCTGTCGCTGCCGCGGCTCCTGCACATATTGGCGGTGAGCTATCTGATCGTCGCCCTGCCGGCTTTCTCGAACCTGTTCCGTCTCAGCCCGGATCATCCGCTAGCGCTGCTCGGCAAGCGCTCCTTGCCGGTGTTCCTCGCCGGCACGCTGATCGCCATGGCGGCGCAGGTGATGAAGCTGATCAATCCGGGCGGCTTTGCCTATGACGCCTTGCTGATTTCGGCCGGCATCGCCATGCAATTCGTGCTCGCCTTCTATCTTGAGTGGCTGTCCGGCATCGGCTCGAGCAAAAAGCCGGTTCGCAAAGAAGCGCCAGCCGTTCACCAGACCTTCGGCATGCCCGCGATGCCAAGGCTAAGCCGATGATCCCACATCAGCCGCCTAGCCAGCAGGCGAGGGGCCGGACGACCCCCGCACCACGAGATCGACCGGCAGCAATTGCCGGTGCTGCGAGCCGTCATTTTCGAGGATCGCCTTGACGGCCAGGCGTCCCATCTCGGCGATCGGCTGGGCGACGGTGGTTAGTGGCGGCTCGGAGTCGGCGCCTTCCGGCACGCCGTCGAAGCCGACGATGGACACATCGCCCGGCACGGCAATGTTACGCTCGCGCAGCCAGTCGAGCGCATGCAGCGCAATCTTGTCCGACATGGCCAGGATTGCCGTCGGCGTCTGCGGCAGCGCGAAAATATGATCGAGGCCGGCCCGCACGCTCGCCTCGTCATTGAGGGTTTCGTAGATTGGCACTTGCGAGACGTCGATGCCGAAGCGGGAGAGCTCGCCGAAATAGCCACGCAGACGGTCGCGTGTGCCCGAGTAGAGGGATGTCGTCTCGACTTGCTCCTGCGTGACGGGACCAAAGCCAGCGTCGGCAGATTCCAGGGCGAGTACGGCAAAGCTGCGATGGCCGAACTCGGCCAGATGGCGCGCCGCCAGACCCGCGCCGGCGACGTTGTCGACGCCGATCGCAGCGACCGCCTCATTTTCCGAATCGAGATCAAGCGCCACGAAAGGCAGTTTGCGTTCGCGCGCCAGTTCGACCAGCCGCGACCCACCCTCGATGCAGAACACGATGAAGCCGTCGACCAGGGCGCTCTGGATGTTCCAGGCGAGCTGCTCGCTGTTGGCGGCCGAGACCAGCGAAATTCCGGCGCCGGTGGCGTCGCAGGCCTGCGAAATGCTGGCCATCATGACGCGGGCAAAGGGATCGTCGAAGAAATAGGACAATGGTTCTGCCGTTGCCACGCCGATGGCGTTGACCTTGCCGGCGCGCAGCAGCCGGCCCTTGGGATCCGGGCCGGCATAGCCCATCGCTTCCGCCGCCGCCTTGACCCGCTCGCGGACCTCTTCGCGCACGATTTCCGGGCGAGCGAACACGTTGGACGCGGTACCGTGCGAGACCCCGGCCGCCTTGGCGATGTCGGCAAGCCGCACTGGTCTCGTCTTGCCGGAGGTCAATGCCGTCATTTTCGTCTCCTGAACCGGAGCCTGTTTAGCACTTTCGTTGGATCGGTTCAAATTTTCCCTTGATCGGACGGCGGAGAGGGTCTATATTTGAATCGATCCAAGGGATTCACCAAGTATAACTTGGATCGATTCAAGAGGAGGGTGCCATGCATCCCGTGAATTATCTGTTCGAAGACATCTACGGCAATGATTGGGGCATAGTCTCCGACGCCGCCACCCGCAGGCGCCGCGACAAGGTCGGGCCGTGGAGGCGTGACCTGCAATACCTTGTGAAACGCAAGCGCAGCTGATCGGCCCCGGCATTTTCGTGCCAGCTGATTGGATCGATTCAAGTTCTTAAAGAGGAGACGAACATGCATCCCGTGAAGCATCTGTTCGAAGACATTTATCGCAATTACTGGGGTATCTCGCCTGCCACGGAGCAGCCGGAAAGGCGGCGGCCGACCAAGTCTGCCAAGCGCAACCGCGACCTGCTGCCGCAAAACCGGCAGGATTAAGCCTCGTGTGATATCTGATGGGACAGGGTTCTTGGCTCGTCAGGACCGTTGCCGCACGAGCGCCGAGGCCGCGATCACCAGCCAGCCCGCGATGAGCAAGGTGCCGCCGATCGGCGCCGACATCGGGAACAGCCGCGATCCCACGAAATCCCGTGCCAGCAGATCGCCGCAGAACAGAACAAGCCCGACGAGCAGCACCAGGCTGCCGATCCGCAAGATCCGGTTTGCGCCGGCGAGGCCGACGGCCAAAAACACCGGCGCATGCATGAGCAGGAAGGATGCGGCCGTGCCGACGAAGGCGCCGCCGAGATGCGCTGATGCCGCCGACAGCGCCACGCCCGCCGCGCCGGCAATGCCGCCGGCGAAAACGAGGATGCGCGCGCTGTTTGCTGGTGCTGACTCGGCGATGCTCATGTCTCGGGCTCCGTGATTGACGATAGGCGGCGCGACCTGTCTGTCAGGATTTTTCCGATATCGCCAGCATGTCGCGCGTGCGGCGCGCCTGGGCCAGCCAATTATACGCGGCACCGCCCGCCATCAGCAACGACGTGCCGAGAAACACCGCGCGCATGCCGAAATGGCCGCCGACGAAGCCGCCCAGCAGCGGCCCCGCAACCTGGCCGACATATTGCGCCGAGATTGCCAGGCCCAGCACATTGCCGCCGACCCCATCGGGAACATTGTGGCGGATGACGCTGGTGATGCAGGGCAACAGCCCGCCCAGCACCAGACCCATAAGGAACCGCAGCCCGACCAACTGCCAGCTCTCGGTGACGAAGGCCTGCGGTATCAACAGCAGCGCCGAGACGGCCAGCGATGCGACGATGACGTTCCAGTGGCCGATGCGGTCGGCGAGTTTGCCCAGCCGTGACGCCGACAGGATGGCGCCCAGCGCCGCCGCCGACATGACGACACCTGAGACCAGGGTCACCCGGCTTGCCTCCGCGACCAGTTGCTGGACGTAAACGGTGATGATCGGCTCGATCGACATGTTGGCGAAGGTGAACAGCATGCCGGTCGCCAGCATGGCCACGACAGGGCGTTTGTCGGGGATCTGCGCCCAACTTCCCTTTGGTTTCTCCTCGCGTTTTGCCTGTACTGGCGGGCGAGGCATCTCCTTTATCAGGAACGTCGTCGCCAGCGCCGCCAGGAAAATGACGCCGCCCGCGATGAGGAAGGTGGCGCGAATACCGATCAATGGCGGCAGCGCGCCGCCAAGCAACGGGCCGACCAGGGAGCCTGCGGTGATGCCGGCCGACAGCACGCCAAGCGCCCAGCCGGAGCGCTCCTTCGGCGTCTGCATGGCGACAAGGATCGTCGAGCCTGAGGAATAACCGCCGGCAAAGCCGATCAACAGGCGCAAAAGCACCAATTGCCAGACGGTCTGCACCATGCCGGTCAGCGACATGCAGATCGCCATGCCGAAACTGGCACGCACCAGCATCACCTTGCGGCCATAACGGTCACCCAGCCGTCCCCACAGTGGCGCGACAAGGGCGGCGGCAAGGAAGGTGGCGCCGAAAGCGATGCCGGACCATTGCACGATCGCCGCGTGGCCCACGGCGCCCAGCTGTTCGACATAGAGCGGCAGGAACGGCAGCAGCAACGTCATCGCCACAAGCGTGCTGAACGATCCGGCAAAGCACACGAACAGGTTGCGCCGCCAATGAATGTTGTAGGTGGAAGGCGCTTCGGCGGCCCGCGCTGCACTGTCCTGCGGCATGTCCTGTCCTGTCCGCTTGCTGCGAATACCATTTTGGGATACCAAGTTGGTACCCTCATGGACGCAAAGCCCGGCTGCTGTCAATCAGGCGCTCTCAATGTGATCGGCAAGACCAACGGGCAAGGCCGATCGCCAGCAATGGAAGCAACTATGTCGCAGATGCACATCGTCGAAAAAGCGCTTCGCGAGATGATCCTTGGCCTCGAGGTCGGTCCTGGCGAGCGGCTGACGGAGCGCTGGATCGAGAGCCGCTTCGGCGCCTCGCGCACGCCGGTCAGGGCAGCCCTGCTGCGGCTGGAGACGGAAGGGCTGATCTGCCGCGACGGGCGCGGTTGGACCGTGTCGCCGATCAACCTTGCCGAACTGGAACAGATCGCGGTGTACCGCGAAGCCGTCGAGGTCGCGGCGGTCAGGCTGACTTCGGCGCTGGCCGACAGGAGCGCAGCCGATGTCATCAAGGCGATGCTGGACTCCTGCGACACTGCCACGCCGCGCGAGGAATGGCACCGCGTCGGCATGGATTTCCATATCGAACTGGCGCGGCTCTCCGGCAACGAGTTCCTGTTCCGGGCCGTGCGCGATGCCATGACGCGCCTGTCGCGGGCGCGCTGGCTGGAGGTGCGCGACGAGGCAGCGCTCGGCCGCGCCTGGAGCGAGCATCACGCCATTCTGGCAGCGGTGCGGGCCGGCGATGCCGATGCGGCGGCGGCGCGACTTTCCGCCCATATCGCCGGCAGCCGCGCCCGCCTGGTGACGTCGCTGCACAATGACCGGCGCGGCCTGCGCGCCAGGGGTTTTGCCGTCGTCGCCGCTTGATACCGGTCACGAAAACGAAAGAACGCCGTCGCGATCCGCTTTCGGCCTCGCTTCGCGGACGCCGATGGCGTAAGAGGCGGCCATGGAAAACAACCGATTTGAAACACCCGTGACCGTTAAGTCGGGCACGGAGGGAAGCACTCAGCTCTTACGTACGGTGCGCGAGGCTTCCGATTACCTGCTCAACAGCTGGCCCGGCAAGCGCAGCCCCAAGCACCGCGAAGCGCTGCAGGCCTGCCATGACGCGCTGGCCGGCGACAAGCCGGCGATGATTGCAAGACGCGCCTTCATCGCCGCCGCGCGCGAGGTCAACGTCTTCGTCAGCGACAAGGCCCCGGCCTGATCACATCGGCCTGATCAGACCGGCATTTTGCCAGGATCCGGCCCGTTTCGCGGGCCGGTGATCCTGTCTTGCCTATTTTTCTGTCTCGGTGTCGGTTTTGGAACTTGCCTCGTTCTCAGGCTCGGCGCGCTCCTTGGCCGCGACCTTGGCGGCGAGCTTCTCCGCCTTCTTGGCGGCCTTCTGCCGGTCGCGCTCTTTGCGTTCCTGACCGTAATTCGGTGGTCGAGCCATATCGTTTCCTTTCGCTGTGCCTGATCCTGCCTAGAAGCATTGGCCGGCAAACACAACAGCGCCGCGAGGGCAGATGCCAGCGGTTCTGGACTTGCGTGATGGCGAACACAATGGTTTAGAAAAGGCTGCGGGACAGTTGCTGGAGCCGCCGCCGACCGATTTCGAATCAAAACGACCGATGGCCACGCTTCAAAGAAACGCACAGAAGCTGATCTACTATGCGCGCAACGCCATGCGCGACATCGCGCCGCCGGTTCTTTTCCGGCGCCGGCTCGGCCGGCTGCTCGATCAGGCCAGGCTTTCCGACGCATCGGTCCGCCAGCGGCTCAATTACTACAACACGCTGCGGGAGCCTTTTAGCCCCAGCCCCGAGGCCGTGCCGGTCAGCCGGCTGCCGTCGGACCGCAGCATGTACTATTACGATCTGAAGGAGTTCACCCGTTATTTCGACCCAGATCTGCGCATCGACCTGGAATTCGGCGACGTCATCGAAGTGCCGAAGATGCCGTCGATCGTCAAGGACCGGCCGATAGCGGGCGACAACGGCAACGGCGTCCTGTTCAAGCTGAACAAGTTCCGTCATTTCTACATGCCGGCCGACGATGTCGCCTTCGCCGACAAGCATCCGCTCGTCGTTTGGCGCGGCGAACTCAACAATCCGATCCGCACCTTGTTGCTGGATGCAGCCCGCAATCTGCCGTTCTGCGATGTCGGCACGCCGAGGGCGACAGCACCTGCGGAATACCGCAAGCCCTATCTCAGCATCGATCAGCAGCGCCGCTACCGCTACATCATCTCGCTCGAAGGCAATGATGTCGCGACCAATCTGAAATGGATCATGAGCTCGAACTCGCTCTGCCTGATGCCGCCGCCGACTTACGAGACCTGGTTCGCCGAGGGGCAGCTCGAGCCCGATGTCCATTATGTGCCGCTGGCGCCCGACTTCAGCGATCTGGCCGAGCGGGTGCATCATCTCGAGCAGCATCCGGCCGAGGCCCAGCGCATCGTTGCGGCGGCCAACGCCTATTGCCGCAAATTCGCCGACGAGCGGGCCGAGCAGGCGATCTGCCTGCTCGTGCTCTACAAATATTTCGTGCTCAGCGGCCAGATCGAGCCCGATCCGCAGGTCTGGCGGTTTATCGCGGGCTAGCGGCTTCCGGCGCCCTTAAGTCAGATGACGCTGCGGTCCATAACCAGATCGGCCGGGCCGAAGCGGTCCTTCGCCGTAAACTGCTGGTGCCAGTAGGGATAGAGCACCGGCGGCCGGCTGACGGCATCGAGACGCTGGCATTCATCAAAGGACAGCGTCAGGCTTGCCGCGGCGAGATTGTCTTTCAACTGGGCCTCGTTGCGTGCGCCGATCACCAGCGAACTGACGGCCGGCCGGCCAAGCAACCAAGCCAGCGCCACCTGGGCCGCCGAGACGCCGCGAGTGGCGCCGATGTCGACCAGCACGTCGACGATCCGCCACAGCCGGCCCTCGTCGCGGATCGGCGGTTCCGACCAGCCGCCGATCTGGCGCGCCGTCGGACTGTCGCGGCGGTATTTGCCCGACAGCAGGCCGCCGGCGAGCGGGCTCCACACCAGCACGCCAAGGCCCTGGTCGACCGAGATCGGCAAGAGCTCATACTCGGCCTCGCGTGCTTCCAGCGTGTAGTGGATCTGCTGGGTGACGAAACGCGGCTGGTGCTGGCTGTCGCTGATGCCGAGCGCCTTCATGACCTGCCAGCCGGAATAGTTGGAGCAGCCGACATAGCGGATTTTGCCCTGGGCAACCAGCGTGTCGAGCGCGGAGATGGTTTCCTCGAGCGGTGTCGCGCCGTCCCATTCGTGCAGGAAATAGATGTCGATGACATCGGTCCTGAGGCGCTTCAGGCTCTTCTCGCATTCGCGGATCAGATGATGGCGCGACAGGCCTTCGTCATTGGGGCCCTTGCCGATCCGCATGCGCGCCTTGGAGGCGATCAGCACGTCGTTCTTGCGCTTGCCGCCGAGCGCCTCGCCGATGATCTCTTCCGACAGACCGTTGGAATAGACATTGGCGGTGTCGATGAGATTGATGCCGGCATCGATGCAAGTGTCGATGATGCGCGAGGCCTCCGCGAGATCGGAATTGCCGACGGCAGCGAACGGCCCGCTGCCGCCGAAGGTCATGGTTCCCAAGGTCAGCGCCGAAACTTTCAAGCCGGAACGGCCAAGCGTGCGGTATTCCATGTCAGATCCTCGTAGTTTTGGTGGGGAGGTGGTTTTAGCAGGAAAGGGCGGGGAAGCCCGAACGGGTCCGCCATTTGTAGGACAATTTGAGCGCCTTGTCGCCATCCCAGGGCGATGGATCGGCAATGCTCGCTGGTTTGCAGTGATGACCGGCTGGCCGGCGGCTTGCAATAAAACCGTCATTGCCGGCCTATATCAAGTCGGCTCAGGGTTTCATGTCAGCCGGCAAGCGGAGCAGTGGAAATGAATGAGCTAAAGCAGAATTCTGCGGCCAGGGATTGGCTGGAAGCCGAACTCGCCGACACGCTCGATGAGGACTATGAGCTGGAAATCTCGGAGCCGGCGCTGTCGCTGGAGATCGCCAAGATCTACAAGAACGCGCATCCGCCGTCGATCGATCGCATGCAGTATTTCCGCGACCTGATCGGCTTGCAGTCGGAACTGATCAAGCTGCAGTCCTGGGTTGCCTACCACAAGAAGAAGCTGGTGGTGGTTTTCGAGGGCCGTGATTCCGCCGGCAAGGGCGGCGTCATCAAGCGCATCACCCAGCGCCTCAACCCGCGCATCTGCCGCGTCGTGGCGCTGCCGGCGCCGACCGAGCGCGAAAAGTCACAATGGTATTTCCAGCGCTACGTGCCGCATCTGCCGGCCGGCGGCGAGATCGTGCTGTTCGACCGCTCCTGGTACAACCGCTCCGGCGTCGAGCGGGTGATGGGCTTTGCCGAACCCGATCAGGTCGAAGAGTTCTTCCGCGATGTGCCGGAGTTCGAACGCATGCTGGTCCGCTCCGGCGTCACGCTGGTCAAATACTGGTTCTCGATCACCGACGAGGAACAGCAGATGCGCTTCATGATGCGCATCCACGATCCGATGAAGCAGTGGAAGCTGTCGCCGATGGACCTGCAGTCGCGCGTGCGCTGGGAGCAGTACACCAAGGCCAAGGAAGAGACGTTTGCCCGCACCAACATCCCAGAGGCACCGTGGTACATCGTCGAAGGCAACGACAAGAAGCGGGCGCGGCTGAACTGCATCGACCATCTCCTCAAACAGCTGCCCTATGAGGACGTGCCGCACGAAGAAATCACGCTGCCCGAGCGAGTGTTCAACCCGGAGTACGAGCGCCAGGTCCTGCCGCGCGAGCTTTACGTGCCGGAGAAGTATTGAGCACTTTTCCTTCTCCCCGTTTCACGGGGAGAAGGTGCCTGAAGGGCGGATGAGGGGCAGCGCCGGCATCGACGAATTCACAGCCGTCGGACGCTGCTAACCTCCAAAAGCAGCGCTGCCCCTCATTGCCTGCCGGGCATTTCTCCCCGCAAAACGGGGAGAAAGAAGCCTGCGCCTGTTACTTCGCCACTATACCCGCTTGATCGTCACATGCGTGGCGAGCGCCGTGGCCACCTGCTCGGTGCACTGGTAACCCAGCTTCAGCATATCCAGCCCGGCAAACAGGCTCTCGCCCCTCCCGAGCAACACCGGCGACACAGCCAGATGCAACTCGTCGATGAGCTTCTCTTGCAGATATTGCCGGATGGTGGAAACGCCGCCGCCGACGCGGACATCCTTGCCGCCGGCCGCAGCCTTTGCTTGTTCGAGCGCGGCGTGGATGCCGCCGGTAACGAAGCGGAAAATGGTGCCGCCTTCCATCACAATGGGGTCGCGCTTGTGATGGGTCAGCACGAAGGTCGGCACGTGATAGGGCGGGTTGTTGCCCCACCAGCCCTTCCAGTTCTCATCCGGCCATTCGCCGCGGATCGGGCCGAACATGTTGCGGCCGAGGATCCAGGCGCCGACATTGTCGAAGCTGCGGACGGTGAACCGGTCGTCCACATCGGTGCTGCCGCCATCCTTGCCGACCATCTCGTGGAAGGTGCGGGTGCCGGTCATCCATTTGTGCAGATCTTCGCCACCAACGCCGAGCGGATTTTGCAGGTCCTGGTCAGGACCGGCGCCGAAACCGTCGAGCGACAAGGTGAAGGCATTGACGCGCAGTTTGGACATGGAAGACTCCCTTTGGTGACCAGTTGTGATTTGCAATCAGTATTCAAACTGATTGCATTTTGCAACTAGTATTTTTAGAGGCAAACCGATCTGTGGAATGCGCAGGGACTCAAGCCGCCACGCGCTTCGGCATCACCGCAAACGGGCTGAGCCCAAGCCAGATCTGCATCTTGCCGGCGACGTCGAGATCGCCGGTCAGGCTGATCTTGTCGCGTTCCTTGTGAACTGTCGTCAGCCCCATCCAGATCGAGGTCATGGTGCACAGATCGGTCGAGACGTAGAGATCGACGTCGAAGCCCGGATCGTACCAGCAAAGATCGACCTCGCCCTGCTTTTCGACGATCAGCCACCACGATCGTTTTGACGCCGGCAGGTCATGGTACAGGAATTGTATCACGGTGCGCCCGTCCGGCAGCGGACTGGGGTTCAGATTGCGCCGCATGTCCCACATCAGCAGCGACGGATCGAGGTTTTTGAGCGACAGCCTGGCCTCGACCCATTTCTGGCCCCAAAACCCCATCGCCTCGACAACCGGGCGCAAATCCCGGCCCGCCTCGGTCAGCCGGTATTCGAACACGCCCTTCTCGGTCGCGATCTCGGTCCGCTCGACGATGCCGCCGGCCTCGAGGTCCTTGAGCCGTTGCGACAGAAGGGTTGGCGACATTTTCGGCACGCCGCGGCGCAAATCGTTGAAGCGGGTCGATCCCGCCACCAGTTCGCGCAGCAGCACCATGGTCCAGCGTGTGCAGAGCAGCTCGGCGGCCATGGAGAGCGGGCAGAATTGCTTGTAACCGGCTTGTGTCATGTGGTGAGCTCCAAAAGATGTTGCCGGACCTTATTCAGAAAACCTGAGTTCAGCCAGTACAGAAGCTGTACTGGCACCCCCGGTACAGTTCTGTGACTGGAGCGGTCCGGCGCCGCCGTGCGAGGCAGCGGTCACGTCACCGGGCAGTCCGGTGCCGATCCATGAGGAGTTGGACAATGACCGCTTACGTGATCGCAGACATCAAGGTGAAGGACGACAAATGGGTGCCCGCCTATGCCGCTTCGGTGCATGACCTCGTCCACAAGCATGGCGGCAAGTATCTCGCCCGCAGCGGCAATGTGAAGACGCTGGAGGGCAAGCCGCTCGACACCAGCCTGATCGCCATCATGGCGTTTCCGTCGGCAAAGGCAGCCGAAGCCTTCACCAACGATCCGCAATACGCTCCGTTTGTGGCGGAGCGTCAGAAGGGCAGCGACAGCCGCTTCCAACTGATCGACGATACCGATCTCGCCGGAACGATTCCTTATTTGCCAAAGGCGTGAGGAAAAGCCGGAACCCGGAGCATCCAGGTTCCGGCTAACCCTTCAGCATTTGCGCCACTTCCGGCGCGAAGTAAGTCAGGATGCCGTCGCAGCCGGCGCGCTTGAAGGCGAGCAGGCTCTCCAGCATTGCCTTTTCGCCGTCGATCCAGCCATTGGCGGCCGCCGCCTTGATCATCGAATATTCGCCTGACACCTGGTAGGCGAAGGTCGGCATCTGGAACTCGTCCTTCAGCCGGCGGATGATGTCGAGATAGGGCAGGCCGGGCTTGACCATCAGCATGTCGGCGCCCTCGGCGATATCCTGCTCGGCCTCGCGCACCGCTTCGTCGGAATTGGCGTGGTCGAGATAGTAGGTCTTCTTGTCGCCCTTGAGCAGGCCGGCGGTGCCGACCGCCTCGCGGTAGGGGCCGTAGAAGGCGGAGGCGAATTTCGTCGCATAGGACATGATCGCCACATCCTGAAAACCATTGGCGTCGAGTGCGTCGCGGATGGCGCCGATGCGGCCGTCCATCATGTCGGACGGCGCGATGATGTCGGCGCCGGCCGCTGCCTGGATGACGGCCGCGGCGGTCACCTGTTCCACTGTCTCGTCATTGACGATGATGCCGTCGCGCAAGATGCCGTCATGGCCGTGCGAGGTGAACGGGTCGAGCGCCGCATCGGTGATGATGCCGATCTCCGGCACCGCGTCCTTGATGGCGCGGGTGGCGCGGTTGATGATGTTTTCCGGGTCGAGGATGTGCGATCCCGTCTGGTCGCGCAGGCTGAGTTCAACATTGGGGAAGGTGGCGATCGCCGGAATGCCGAGCTTAGCGGCCCGCTCGGCCTCCTTGACGGCGAGGTCCAGCGACAGGCGGAAGACGCCGGGCATGGCGGCGATCGGCTCGCGCGTGTTCTTGCCGTCGATCACGAAGATCGGCCAGATCAGATCGTCCACGGTAAGCCGGTTTTCCTGCACCAGGCGGCGCGACCAGTCGGCCTTGCGCATGCGCCGCAAGCGGCGGCTGCCGGTGATCTCGTCGACGCTGCGCGCACCGGCGGGCTTTGCCGGTGCGAATTTGTTGCTCGTCGCGGGGGTGAATTTGTTCATCGCAAAAACTCCGGGTCGAGGCGGCTTTTACCACGAGGCCTTGCCTCTGACCAATGCGACACGATTGTGCCAGTCGATAACGCGCTGCTTACGGCTTCGGCGGCCACGCCAGCTCGGGGCCGGTTTTGAAGAACGACACATTGTTGGTGAAGATGCTCTCCGGGGCGAGCCGGATCAGGCGCCCGTCCGGATGGTCGATGTCGGCCACATTGTCGATGAACCAGCGGTTCCAGGTCGCCTCCGGGCCGAGATATTTGTGCAGCAGCCGTTTGAAGCGGTTCGGCGCCATCGCTTCGATGGTGGCGACGCCGCGCAGGCCGAGATGCAGCAGGATGCCGGCCTCATTGTCGAAATGGACGATCTCCACGGCGCAGCGGGTCACGTTCGAGGTGTTTGACAGCACTTGCCCCGGTCGAGCCGAGCAGCCAGATCGCAGCGTCCTCCCAGATGAACCACATCGGCGCGTTGCGCGGCGCGCCGTCAGGCGTCACGGTCGCCAGATTGGCCATCAGCGGGCGGCTGAGAACATCATCCGGGTCGAACTTTTTCGGCATCTCCCAGCCATGGCTCGGCGCTGCGGTTTCAAGCGTCATGCGTTTGTCCCTGCATCAGAAGAAAGGCTGTTTTGCCCGGCAATTTTGCGCGCATTTCTGTCGGGGGCAAAGCACGGTCGCGTTCCCTTGCGAAAATCCAAACCGCGCCCGCCGGTTGACGCACCCATGCGCCACCTTTAGCACTTCAGTCCCGCAGGCGCGGGGAGGGATTCTCTGACGATGGTTTTTGGCGGCGGCGACGAGATCCGCTTCGAACGGTTGGGCAAGGCGGGCGTCGTCACGCTGACGCGGCCGCAGGCGCTCAATGCGCTGACACATCGCATGATCAAGGCGCTGGACAAGGCGCTCGACGCTTTTGAGCGCGATACCGGCGTCGATGTCGTCATCGTCAAGGCCGAGGGCAGGGCGTTTTGCGCCGGCGGCGACATCATGCACGTCTACGAGGCCCGCGCCGGAAAGCCGCCGGTCGAGTTCTTCGCCGACGAATACCGGCTCAACGCCCGCATCAACAGTTACAAAAAGCCCTATGTCGCGCTGATCGACGGGATCGTTATGGGCGGCGGCGTCGGCATCTCTTTCCACGGTTCGCAGCGTGTGCTGACCGAGAACGCCCAGTTCGCCATGCCCGAAGTCGGCATCGGTTTCTTCCCCGATGTCGGCGGCAGCCATCTTCTGCCCGACCTTGGCGGCAGCTTCGGCATGTATCTGGCGCTGACCGGCAACCGCATTCGCTATGGCGATGCGCTGTGGTCTGGCCTGGCCACCCACACCATCAAGGCCGCCGACCAGGCTGCCTTTCTCGATCGGCTCTGCGCCAATGGCGATCCGGAATCGGTGCTGCGCGGCTTTTTCGTGCCGGCCAGGCGGGAGACCGGCCAGCCGGTGCTGGAAGCCATTGCCCGGCATTTTTCCCAACCCTCGCTCGCCGAAATCCTCGAGAGCCTGGAGCGGGCGGCAGGCGCCGACGAGTTTGCCGCCAAGACGCTGGCCACCATCCGCACCCGCTCGCCGACCAGCCTCAATGTCGCGTGGCGCCAGATCAGCGCCGGGCTGACGCTGTCGATGGAAGCCTGCATGAAGATGGAGTTCCGCATCCTCAACCGCATGCTGGCCGGGCACGACTTCTATGAAGGCATCCGCGCCGTCCTCGTCGACAAGGGTTCGACGCCGCAGTGGCGGCCGGCAAGCCTGGCCGAGGTCGACGCTGCTTCGGTGGACGCCTATTTCGCGCCGCTCGAACGGGAGCTCGAACTGTGAGCGAGGTCACGTCGCGGCGCATCGTGCTGCAGCCCTCGGGTGTCGAGATCATCTTCGCCTGGTTCCAGCGCGTCATAGCGGGCTATTGCCTGCTGTTCGGCATCCTGTACTGGATCCGGCTGATCGGCTTTTATCCCGGCCCGCTGTGGCGCTTCGACCTGATGCCGGTGCACTGGCAGGTCGTGGCGGTGATGCTGGCCGTGTTCTTCCCCTTCGCCGCCGCCGGCCTCTGGATGCTGGCGTCGTGGGGCCCGGTGATCTGGTTCATCTGCGCGGTGACCGAGACCATCATGTATGCCGGCTTCCCCGATCTGTACGGCCACCGGCCGCTGATCGTCTTCTCGCATGCCGCGGTGGCGCTGCTCTACATCGCCTTCCGCGCCGTTATCTGGATGCGCAAGCGCCCCGCGCGCGCCTGAAACGCCGCCCCGCAGCCATTGGGTAAATCTTTAGGTTAATTATCCTTGCTCGGGTGACCGTTCGTTAAGCGTCTTGCGAAACCTATTACCGGTAAGCTCTTGTTAGCCCTAGCGTTTAAGTCGAATTTTATGAGTATTCGATAGTGTCGCAATCAAGGTGAAAAACAAAAAATCACCAGGGCGACAAACGAGAGGCAAAGACAATGATCAATTCGCGTCCGGCGGCGAAGACCGCCAACGTATCCGACGATCGCCGCGAGGCTATCCGTTCGCTTTACATGGAATCGCTGCAGCTGGTGGAGCGTCTGCATCGCCGTCTGCTTGACGTGATCAAGGACGAGTTCGACCGCAACGGCCGTTCCGACATCAATGCCATCCAGGCGCTGCTTCTGTTCAATATCGGCAATTCCGAACTGACCGCCGGCGAGCTGCGCTCGCGTGGCTACTATCTCGGCTCGAACGTCTCCTACAATCTGAAGAAGCTGGTCGATCTCGGCTTCATCAACCACCAGCGCTCGCGCATCGACCGCCGTTCGGTCCGCGTTTCGCTGACGCCGAAGGGCAATGAAGTGGCGGAAGTCGTCGCCGGTCTCTATGAGCGCCATGTCGGCTCGATCGAACAGGTCGGCGGCATCAACAGCGAAGAGTTCAAGCAGATGAACCGCGCGCTGCAGCGCCTCGACCGCTTCTGGAACGACACGATTGCCTACAGGATGTAATCAGCGGGCCATTGAATAGCAGCTGCGCCGGAAGAAGCGCGGCCGGAGGCAAGTCTCAGCCAACAGGCCGGTGCCGAAAAGCACCGGCCTTTTCTTTTTCGAGCCGCCTGCGCTTCCAATTCGGCGCAAAGCCACGTTGCCGCCATATTCGCGGTGGAAGCGAGGGGTGTGGGTATGCGGCGGCGAAAGCTGTTCGCGCGCCTGTAAGGTCGCATCGCGGTCCGCTTTTGACGGCCAGGTGACGCAGGTCATGGTTGGCTAATTGTTAACAGTGCCAACTTTAGAGTGCGGGCGATATCGCCCAACATCGAGCACGTAGCCGAACGCTGCAACAGCCAAACGCTAGAAGCCAAACACGACAAGAATGTCTGGAACGTCCATGAGAACCAGCCGCCGCCTTTTCCTTTCCGGAGCTTCCGCGCTCGCCGTTGCCATGGTTGCCAATGCCGCCAGCGCGCAGGATGTGATCGACGATATCCTGAAGTCTTCGAACCGTGGCAATTGGGACGACCAGTTCGATGCCCGCGCCTCGGAGGGCGGCAAGGTCGCCTCGACGCTGCCGATCTTCAGCCTGCAGACGGTCGCCTTCACCGAACAGGCGGTGGCGCAGTATCAGAACATCGTCGCCCAGGGCGGCTGGGGCGAGGTGCCGGCGACCAAGAAGCTGCAGCTTGGCGTCGACGATCCGGACGTGGTGCCGCTGCGCAAGCGGCTGATGGTTTCGGGCGACCTGGCGCAGAGCGCCGGCATTTCGACGTCGTTCGATTCCTACGTCGACGCCGCGGTCAAGCGCTTCCAGGCGCGCCATGGCCTGCCGGCCGACGGCGCCATGGGCAAATACACCTATGCCGCGATGAACGTTTCGGCGCAGATCCGCCTCGGTCAGCTGCAGACCAACCTGGAGCGCCTGCGCGAAAAGGCCGGCACGCTGGGCAGCCGTTATGTGCTGGTCGATATCCCGGCGGCACAGATCGAGGCGGTCGAGAACGATCGCGTCGTGCTGCGCCACACCGCAATCGTCGGCAAGATCGACCGCCAGACCCCGGTGGTCAATTCCAAGATCAACGAGATCATCGTCAATCCTTACTGGAACGCGCCGGTCTCGATCGTGCGCAAGGACATCATTCCGCTGATGCGGAAGAACCCCGACTATCTCAAGGACAGCCACATCCGGCTGTTTGCGCCTGATGGCAGCGAAGTCGATCCGATGACTGTCGACTGGTCGACGGATGATGCCGCAAAATACCGCTTCCGCCAGGATCCGGGTTCCGGCAACGCCATGGCCTCGGTGAAGATCAACTTCCCCAGCCCCGACGGCGTCTACATGCACGATACGCCGCAGCAAAGCCTGTTCGGCAAGATGATGCGCTTCGATTCCTCGGGCTGCGTGCGTGTCCAGAACGTGCGCGACCTCGTCACATGGATCCTGCGCGACACACCCGGCTGGGATCGCCAGCATTTCGAGGCGACCATCAAGACCGGCGAGAACACGCCGGTGCAGGTCGTCAACCCGGTTCCCGTCCACTTCCTCTATGTGTCGGCCTGGTCGACGGGTCCGGGCGTCGTGCAGTTCCGCGACGACGTCTACGCGCTCGATGGCGCCAGCGAACTGCAGATCACCTCTTCGCTCTAGGTGCCTGAATTGTTTATGAAAAGGCCGCCGTGAGGCGGCCTTTTCCGTTCGACATCCCAACAGAAGAAGACTGGTGGCCGCCAGCCATGCAGGCCATGAACACTGCCGGACGTTGGGCCGCAGGCCCATCTGGACGGACTAACGGCAATTGCGCATGGTCCTCAAAACAGCCGGAATCGCGCCATGCAGGTCGCAATCCTCATCCTCACCGTGCTGGTCTTCGTCGCTCTTTCCGGCGCACTGGTGCGGTTGGTTCGGCTGCCGCTGCCGGTGCTGCAGATTGCCATCGGCGCCGCGCTCGCATGGCCGGTGAAGGGCATCCATGTCGAGATCGACCCCGAACTCTTCCTGCTGGTGTTCATCCCGCCGCTTTTGTTCGGCGATGCCTATGGAGCGCCCAAACGCGAGCTGATCGCGCTGCGCGGACCGATCCTCGATCTGGCCATCGGGCTGGTCTTCTTTACCATTGTCGGCTTCGGTTATGCCTTGCACTGGTTGGTGCCGAGCATCCCGCTGGTCGTCGCCTTCGCGCTCGCCGCCGTGCTGTCCCCGACCGACGCCGTCGCGGTGTCCTCGATCGTCGACAGAAGCCTGGTGCCGGCGCGGCTGATGCATATTCTGGAAGGCGAGGCGCTGCTCAACGACGCCTCGGGCCTGGTCATGTTCCGCTTCGCCGTCGCCGCCGCCGTGACCGGCAGCTTTTCCTTCGCCGATGCATCGCTGTCCTTCGTCTATGCCGTCGCCATCGGGATCCTGGCCGGCATCGCCGCGTTGTTCATCGCCGCCAGGCTGCTGCAGCTTCTGAATCGCATCGGCGGCGTTCCGGCCGAGGCGCAGGTTCTGGTCATGGTCCTGCTGCCCTTCATTGCCTATCTCGTCGCCGAACATCTGCATGCCTCAGGCATTCTGGCGGCGGTCACCGCCGGGCTTTTGACCGGCGGCTCCGGCGTCTTCCGCTTCCTCGGCGTCTCGGCGCGCATGCAAACGATCTCGCTGTGGACGACCTTGTCCTTCGTCTACAATGGCGCGCTGTTCATCGTGCTCGGCATGCAGCTTCCCGAAATCATTCGCCGCGTGCCGCCCGAACTGACCGGCCATTACCCGATCATCCAGCCGGTCGCGACGGTGATAGCGCTGACGCTGTGCCTGATCGCGCTGCGCTTCCTCTGGATCTGGGTCGGCGATATCGCGGCAGGCCTCAAGGCAAAATGGGGAAAGCGCAAGGCCGAGCCGTTTGGCATGCGTGTGCGGCTTGCCGGCTCGGTGGCGGGCGTGCGCGGCGCGATCACGCTGGCCGGCATCCTGTCGCTGCCGGTTGCCATGCCGGACGGCTCGTCTTTTCCGGCGCGCGACCTGGTGATCTTCCTCGCCGCCGGCGTCATCATCTGTTCGCTCGCCATCGCCAGCGTGGCGCTGCCGAAGATAGCGCACGGACTGGTCGGGCCGGGCGAGGATGGCAGCGCCATCGAGGAGCGTCTCGCCCGCATCGGCGCCGCCAAGGCGGCCATCGCCCGCGTCGAAAGCATGGCGGGCGCCAGCGACGACGACCAGGGCGAGGTGCCCGGCGCCAGGCTTGCCGCCGCCGAAAACATCGTCGCCGGCTACCGGCGCCGGATCGCCACTTCGGACGAGGCCGACGACGCCCGGGCAGAGGCCCGCGAAGCCGGGCGGCTGGAGCTCGAAATGCGGCTTGCCGGCATCGAGGCCGAGCGCATCGCCGTGCGCGACATGTTAAGCAGCGGCGCGATCAACGACCATACGGCGCGGGCGCTGTTTACCGAGATCACGCTCACCGAAGCCTTGCTGCAGGGGCGGCAGGAGCGAAAATAGCGGTTCAGGGCCGCTCTGGCGCAATCCGGCCAGCAAATTTCGCGCTGCAAACGTGGCGAGGCGAAAACAACTGTGTTAATGGCGCGGCAATGCATGTCGCCCGGAACCGTGCAGCGGTTCGGGACAACGATATGCATAGATAAATGCCCCGAACCGAAGGATTTCAGGCCATGGCAACTGCAGCGGCAGCGTCGAACAAATTCGAATCCTTCTTCGAAACCACGCTGGAAGATGCCGATCCGGAGATCTTCGGCTCGATCCGCAACGAGCTTGGCCGCCAGCGTCACGAGATCGAGCTGATCGCCTCGGAAAACATCGTTTCGCGCGCCGTGCTCGAGGCGCAGGGCTCGATCATGACCAACAAATACGCCGAGGGTTATCCGGGCAAGCGCTATTATGGCGGCTGCCAGTTCGTCGACGTCGCCGAGGAACTCGCCATCGAGCGCGCCAAAAAGCTGTTCGGCTGCAACTTCGCCAATGTCCAGCCGAATTCCGGCAGCCAGATGAACCAGGCGGTCTTCCTGGCGCTGCTGCAGCCGGGCGATACCTTCATGGGCCTCGACCTGAACTCCGGCGGCCACCTGACGCACGGCTCGCCCGTCAATATGAGCGGCAAATGGTTCAAGGTCGTTTCCTATGGCGTGCGCAAGGACGACCATCTGCTCGACATGGACGCGATCGAAAAGACCGCGCATGAGACCAAGCCGAAGCTGATCCTGGCCGGCGGCACCGCCTATTCGCGCATCTGGGACTGGAAGCGCTTTCGCGAGATCGCCGATGCGGTCGGCGCCTATCTGATGGTCGACATGGCCCATATCGCCGGCCTGGTTGCCGGCGGCGTGCATCCGTCACCGCTGCCGCACGCCCATGTCGTGACCACGACCACGCACAAATCGTTGCGAGGCCCGCGCGGCGGCATGATCCTGTGCAATGACGAGGACATCGCCAAGAAGATGAACTCGGCGGTTTTCCCCGGCCTGCAGGGCGGCCCGCTGATGCATGTCATCGCCGCCAAGGCGGTCGCCTTCGGCGAGGCGCTGAAGCCGAGCTTCAAGCTCTATGCCGAGAGTGTCGCCGCCAACGCGAAGGCGCTGGCGTCGAGCCTCAAGGAAACCGGCCTCGACATCGTCTCCGGCGGCACCGACAACCATCTGATGCTGGTCGATCTCAGGCCCAAGAACGCCACCGGCAAGCGCGCCGAGGCAGCGCTCGGCCGCGCCAACATCACCTGCAACAAGAACGGCATCCC
The DNA here is from genome assembly GCF_040321305.1 of Mesorhizobium sp. M0478. Classification (NCBI taxonomy): domain Bacteria; kingdom Pseudomonadati; phylum Pseudomonadota; class Alphaproteobacteria; order Hyphomicrobiales; family Phyllobacteriaceae; genus Mesorhizobium; species Mesorhizobium sp. M0478. The sequence continues at coordinate 126,651 of NZ_JAMYRH010000016.1, read as the reverse complement.
GTTCGATCCGGAAAAGCCTTTCGTCACCTCTGGCGTGCGTCTGGGCACGCCGGCCGGCACCACGCGCGGCTTCGGCCAGGCCGAGTTCCGCGAGATCGGCAAGCTGATCGCCGAAGTGCTGGACGGGCTGAAGGTCGCCAATTCCGACGAAGGCAATGCGGCTGTGGAAGCGGCGGTGAAGGCAAAGGTCGTGGCGCTGACCGATCGTTTCCCGCTCTATCCCTATCTCGGTTGACCGCCAGCGGCGCATCGTCTTTTATCCCGCGCTCTGCGCCGCTTGCTGTCCGGGCGGCGCGGCCTGTGGAGATCTGACGATGCGCATGTTCCATCCTGCCGTTCTGGCCTTCCTCGGCTTGCTTGCCACCTTCACTGTGTCGTGCGCGATCGCCGAGGAGCAGACGCAGCCGGGCACGGATATCCCGGCCACCAGCACCTTTGGCAGGTGGACCACGATCATCGATGCGCTCGACACCGGCCAGGATTCGCACAAGACCTGTGCGGCCTCGACAGCCTTTGTCGACGGCAACGGCAATGCCGGCACGCTGACGCTTTCGATCTCGACTGGCGACGCCCTGCCGCCCGATGCCTATCCGGCGATCATGTTCACCATCGCCAACAAGGAGCTGCCGACCGGCAAGAAGATCGCCACGACCTTTGGCGACCCCGGCGTCAAGGTTTCCGCGACCGTCTATTCCAATGATGCCGGCCGCCCGAGCTGGACCGTCGACAACCAGGTCAAGACCAGTCTCGCTTTGTTGCGGGCCATGCGCCAGGTCATCTCGCTCGATGTGACGTTCGGCAAGCAGGCTGTCGCCAGCATCCCGATGGATGGCTTCACCAAGGCCTACCGCAACCTCGGAACGTCCTGCGGCTTCCCGACCAAGGACGTCGCCCCCTGACATATCTGGCGCGGCTGGCAATTTTCCTCCCGCCTCGCTATCTCTGAGGGCGCGAGCGGCCGTTGCCGAACCTTTGCCGTCCCGGCAAAAACCTCTAAGCCTATCGTTCCGCCAGAATCGCCAACCTGAAGGCTCTCCATGCGCTGTCCCTATTGCCAGTCCGAAGATACGCAGGTGAAGGATTCGCGCCCCGCCGAGGATGGCGCGGCGATCCGCCGGCGGCGCGTCTGTCCCGATTGCGGTGGCCGTTTCACCACTTTCGAGCGCGTCCAGTTGCGCGACCTCGTGGTGTTGAAGAAGTCCGGCAGAAAGGTGCCGTTCGACCGCGACAAGCTCTTGCGTTCGGTGGAGATCGCGGTGCGCAAGCGCAATGTCGATCCCGAGCGCATCGACCGCGCCGTCACCGGCATCGTGCGCCAGCTCGAAAGCTCCGGCGAGACTGAAATCGCCTCGGGCGAGGTCGGCCGGCTCGTCATGGAAGCGCTGAAGTCGCTCGACGACGTCGCCTATGTCCGCTTCGCCTCGGTCTATCGCAATTTCCGTGAGGCCAAGGACTTCCATGACGTGCTGGGTGAGCTCAAAGGTGACGAACTCAAAGGCGACGAGCTGAAGAGCGAAGAGGACGCCGGCTGAGCATGGCAAGCCAAACGTCAGGGAAGGCCGATCAGCAGGCCCTCGATCGCCGCTTCATGGCCGCGGCGCTGAGGCTCTCGCGCAGAAATGCCGGCCGCACCTCGACCAACCCTTCCGTCGGCACCATAATCGTTCGCGACGATGGCGCCGGCCCGATGATCGTCGGCACAGGGGTCACGGCTGTTGGCGGCCGGCCGCATGCCGAGACCGAGGCGCTGACTGAAGCCGGCGAGTTGGCGCGCGGCGCCACCGCCTATGTCACGCTGGAGCCCTGCGCCCACCATGGCCGCACGCCGCCTTGCGCCAACGCGCTGGTCAATGCCGGAGTGGCGCGGGTGGTAGGCGCTGCCAGCGATCCCGATCCGCGCGTCTCCGGCAAAGGCTACGCCATCCTGCGCGCCGCCGGCATCGAAGTGGTCGAAAAGGTGCTGGTCGAGGAAGCCGCCGGGCAGATGGCCGGCTATTTGATTCGATCCCTGAAAAAGCGCCCGGAAGTGACTCTGAAGCTTGCGCTTTCCAGCGACGGCAAGATCGGCAGGTATGGCGCCGGCCAGGTTGCGATCACCGGCGATGTCGCCCGCCGCGAAGTCTATCTGATGCGCGCCGAAGCCGATGGCATACTGGTCGGCATCGGCACGGCGCTGGAGGATGATCCCGCGCTCACCGTGAGGCTGCCGGGGCTGGAGAACCGCTCGCCGGCGCGCATCGTGCTCGACCGCCAGATCAGGCTGCCCGAAGCCTCGAAGCTGGTCTCCGGCATCGACCGGGTGCCGCTCTATATCGCCGCGAGCCTGGAGGCCGACCCGCTGCGGCGGTCGGTGCTGGAGCGTGCCGGTGTGCGCTTCATCGGCACCGAAACCCATGAAGGCGGCATTGCCTTGCCGGAGCTGCTCGAGGATCTCGGCGCGCTCGGCATGGCCAGCGTTCTGGTCGAAGGCGGCGCCAAGGTAGCCAGCGCCTTCCTCGCCGAAGGACTGGTCGACCGCATCGTGCTGTTCCAGGGACCGGAAGCGATCGGCGAGGGCGGCATTGCGTCGCCCATCGACGCCAACCATATCCCGGCAGGCTTCCGCAAGTTGCGCGAGATACGCTTCGGGGAAGACAGCTATGCCGAATGGGTGAGAGATATCTGAAATGTTCACTGGAATTGTCACCGATATCGGCACCGTCGCGGCCGTCAAGCCGCTGAGCGAAGGCGTCGGCCTGCGCATCGACACCGCCTATGACCCCGCGACGATCGCCATCGGTGCCTCGATCTCCTGCGGCGGCGTCTGCCTGACGGTGACGGCGCTGCCAGATGGCGGGTCCAACGCACGCTGGTTGGAGGTCGAAGCCTGGGAAGAGGCCCTCAGGCTGACCACGGCGTCGGGCTGGAAATCAGGCACCAAGGTCAATCTCGAGCGGGCACTGAAGATCGGCGACGAACTTGGCGGCCACATCGTCTCCGGCCATGTCGATGGCATGGCCGAAATCGTCGAGCGGAAGGATGAAGGCGATGCCGTTCGCTTCACGCTGGAGGCGCCGCGCGAACTGGCAAAATTCATTGCCCCAAAAGGCTCCGTCGCACTCGACGGCACCTCGCTCACCGTCAACAAGGTCGAAGGCGCCCGTTTCGATGTGCTGTTGATCCACCATTCGCTGACCGTGACCACTTGGGGCGAGCGCAAGGTCGGCGACAAGGTCAACCTCGAGATCGACACCATGGCCCGCTACGCCGCGCGCCTAGTCGAGGCGGCGAAAGAGGGGCTTTGATGGCCGCAAGACTCACAATCGAACAGAAAAGCGGCTTACGCGCGAAGCAATGGCCGATGTAGACGCGGGTCGTGTAGTGGATCACGAAGCTGTTCTCGTCTGGGCTGAAAGCCTCTGCAGCGAGTGCCCGCTACCGACGCCCAGCCCAAAGACGCGCTAGGCCAGGCTTCGCCTCCAGCAATCTTCCGCTTGCGATCAAACCGGCTTCGGCCTAAGTCACCGGCTACCCCCGGAGACATTTATGGCTGGCACATCCCAACACGGCAAAGCGTTCATTCGCCCGAAGAAGAAGGCCCACCTTCTGATCATCGAGGCGCGCTTTCATGACGATCTTGCCGACGCACTGCTCGACGGCGCGACGAGCGCGCTCGACGAAGCCGGCGCGACCTATGACGTCGTCACCGTTCCCGGTTCGCTGGAAATTCCAGCCGTGATCACTTTTGCGCTCGACGGCATGGGCGAGGGCGGCAAGGACTATGATGGTTTTGTCGCGCTCGGCACCATCATCCGCGGCGACACTTATCATTTCGACATCGTCGCCAATGAATCGAGCCGCGCGCTGATGGATCTCTCGGTGCAGGAAGCGATTGCGATCGGCAACGGCATCCTGACCACCGAGAACGACGCGCAGGCCTGGACGCGCGCCAAGCGCTCGGAGGGCGACAAGGGCGGCTTTGCCGCGCGCGCGGCGCTGACCATGATCGCGCTCAAGGAGAAGCTGGGAGCGCAATCGTGAGCGAACCCGCTTCGCCCGGCCAGCCCGCGATACGCCACGCCAACAAGCGTGGCGCCGCCCGTCTGGCCGCCGTGCAGGCGCTTTACCAGATGGACGTGGCCGGCAGCGGCGTCTTCGAGATCACCGCCGAATACGAGGCGTTCCGGCTCGGCAAGGAAGTCGACGGCGCGCTTTATCGGGAGGCCGACGCGCAGTGGTTCCGCGCCATCCTGGCCGGCGTCGTCGAGAACCAGACGACCATCGATCCGATCATACGCCAGGCGCTGACGGAAGACTGGCCGCTGTCCAGACTCGATTCGACGTTGCGCGCCATCCTGCGCGCTGGCGTCTACGAACTGATGAAGCGCGACGACGTGCCGGTGGCCGTCATCGTTTCGGAATATGTCGACATCGCCAAGGCCTTCTACGAGGAAGACGAGCCGAAGCTGACCAACGCCGTGCTCGACCGTGTGTCGCGCCGGGTGCGGGGCGAGGGGCGCGGCAAGGACGCATTGTGACCGGCACCGTCGCCGGCGCAGCACGGGACGCGCGCCGCACGGCGATCATCCTGGCGACGTCGCAGGCGATTATCGGTTCGGCCGCGCCGATTGCCATTTCCATGGGCGGGCTGGCCGGGCAATATCTGCTTGGCCCCGATAAGTCGCTGGCAACGGCGCCAATCACTGGCTTCAACATCGGCGTGGCGCTCGGCGCGTTGCCGGCCGCGGCCATCATCCGTTGGCTCGGCCAGCGCGGCGGTTTCATGACCGGCACCATCGTCACCGCGCTTGGCGGCGTCATCTCCACGTTGGCTCTGTTCCACGCCAGCTTCTGGCTGTTCGCTTTCGCGCTGCTGGTGATCGGCGTCGGCGGCGCCTTCGTCCAGCAGTTCCGCTTCGCCGCCGCCGATAATGCTCCGCCCGAATTCAAGGCGCGCGCCATTTCCTTCGTGCTGGCCGGCGGCGTCATCACCGCGATTCTCGGGCCGCAGATCGTCATCTTCACCCGCGAATTGCTGGCGCCGGTGATGTTTGCCGGCTCGTTCGTGGCCATTCCGGTTCTGGCGGCGGCCGGCGCCATCATCCTGTCATTCCTGCGCATCCCGGCCAAGGCTCCCGGCCACGCGGAAGTCGCGTCAAGCGACGCCCGGCCGCTGTCCGAGATCGTCACCCGGCCGCGTTTCGTCGCGGCACTGTTTTGCGCCGTCGGCAGCTATGCGCTGATGAGTTTCGTCATGACCGGCGCGCCGCTGGCCATGGTCGGCTGCGGCCTGTCGACGGACGACGCCACGCTCGGCATTTCCTGGCATGTGATGGCGATGTTTGCGCCGAGCTTCTTCACCGGATCGCTGATCCATCGCTTCGGCGCCGAACGCATCGTCGCAACCGGCCTGGTCCTGCTCATCGGCTGCGCCGCGGTGGCATTGTCCGGCCTGCATTTGTGGCAGTTCTGGACGGCGCTGATCCTGCTTGGCCTCGGCTGGAATTTCGCCTTCATCGGCGCCACCTCCATGGTCGCCGACAGCTACCATCCGTCCGAAAAGAGCAAGGTGCAGGGCTTCCACGACTTCGTCCTGTTCGGCTCCGTCGCCTTCGCCTCGCTAATGTCGGGCGCCATCTACAATGCCTGGGGCTGGGAGATGCTGAACTGGCTGGTTTTCCCGGTCGTCGCCCTGTGTTTCGTCGCCCTTGGCGCGCTCAAACTGACCGGATCGCGCAAAGCCCGCGCCTGATCCGGTTCTATCTTTGGCTTGGCACGACCTGTCAGCATGGCGCCGACCGAATCGCGGCGACCGCACAAAATTATTGCTTCTGTACCCATTGTTATGAAACCGTGTGCCCCGACGGGGCGTTGAAGCCATGCTCATATGCGGCCACCGCATTTCGGTCCAAAGCAAGGGGTTTTCACAATGTTTTCAGTCAAGATTCTGGCCGGCGCGGCGTTGGCGCTCGGCATCACGGCCGCCTCCGCCAATGCCCAGGTGGTCGTCTCCTCGAAGATCGACACCGAGGGCGGCGTGCTCGGCAACATCATCCAGCTTGTGCTCAACGCCAACAACATCAAGACCACCGACCGCATCCAGCTCGGCGGCACGCCGGTGGTACGCAAGGCGATCACCGCCGGCGAGATCGACATCTATCCCGAGTACACCGGCAATGCCGCTTTCTTCTTCGAGAAGGCCGACGATCCGGTCTGGAAGGATGCCGCCAAGGCCTATGAGACCGCCAAGAAGCTCGACTATGACGCCAACAAGATCGTCTGGCTGTCGCCGTCACCGGCCAACAACACCTGGGCGATCGCGCTGCGCAAGGAGGTTGCCGAGACCAACAAGCTGGCGACCCTGACCGACTTCGGCAAATACGTCGCCGGCGGCGGCACGGTGGTTTTGGCGGCGTCGGCTGAGTTCGTCAATTCGGCGGCAGCCCTGCCGGCGTTCCAGACCACTTACGGCTTCACGCTGAAGCCGGAGCAGTTGATCACGCTTTCGGGCGGCGACACCGCCGCGACAATCGGTGCTGCCGCCAACCAGACCAACGGCGCCAACGCCGCCATGGTCTACGGCACCGACGGCGGCATCGCGCCGTCCGGCCTGGTCGTGCTCGCCGACGACAAGGGCGTGCAGCCGGTCTACCAGCCGGCGCCGATCATCCGCGAAGCGGTGCTGAAAGAGCATCCGGAGATCGAGACGCTGTTGAAGCCGGTGTTCGCCAAGCTCGACCTCGTCACGCTGCAGGAACTCAACGGCCGCGTCCAGGTCGGCGGCGAGCCGGTCAAGGGTGTCGCCGAGGACTTTTTGAAGAAGAACGGGTTTTTGAAGTAGTCAGCGCATAGCTGATCGTGACGCTGGTGCGAGACACCCCTCTCTGGAAGCTGCTGATCTCCCCCCTTGCGGGGGAGATGTCCGGCAGGACAGAGGGGGGTGCTGTCCCGCCGACCTCACAACCGGTAGCAGGTGCGTGCCTCGACAGGGTTGCTTCCGAACAGGCCGACGCTCGAGAGCTGACGATCCTTCACACCCCCCTCTGGCCTGCCGGCCATCTCCCCCGCAAGGGGGGAGATCGGACTTCGCGTCGGCTTGCACCGATCACCAGCGTAGTCTGCGCAACGTGGAAAATCGCTCCTCATGAGGGGCATCCATGACCCTGCGTTTCGACAAGCTCGGCATGGTTATCGCGGCGATCGTTGCCTATGCGGCGTTTCTGGCTCCGTTCGCCACCTTCCGCGCCAATCGTATCGTTCCCGGTCAGGCGCGCTCGATCCTGGAGGCGCTGCCGGCCACAGTCGGGCCGCTACTGCTGGCGATCGTCGTCGTGGCCGCAATTGTTGCCTTGCTGAAAACCCCGCTTGTCCTGCGCCTGGCCGCAAGCGTCGTGGCGCTCGCCGCCCTTGCCATCCTGATCGGTGTCGCCGGCACCTTCCTGACGCCGGCCGGCAACACCTTCGCCCGCATCTCGCCGGCTTCCGGGTTCTGGCTGTTGATCTTTGCCTTCACATTGTTGCTCGCCGACGTGCTGACCAGGCTCAACCTGTCGCCACCGGCCCGCATCGGCGTGCTCGTCCTCGCGGCGCTGGCCATCGGCTTGTTGCTGATATCGGGGCAGTGGGACAGCCTGTCGATCCTCAAGGAATATGCAAACCGCGCCGATAGTTTCTGGGCGGAAGGCTCCAAGCACATCACACTGGCGCTGGGGTCGCTGGCGGCGGCGGTGATCGTCGGCCTGCCGCTCGGCATCCTGTGCCACCGCGTCGAACGGTTGCGGGCCGGCGTGCTCAATGTGCTCAACATCGTCCAGACCATACCCTCGATCGCGCTGTTCGGCCTGCTGATCGCGCCGCTCGGCTGGGTTGCCGCGCATGTTCCGGGTGCCGCAGCGCTCGGTATCAGAGGCATCGGCACCGCGCCCGCCTTCGTGGCTTTGTTCCTCTATTCGCTGCTGCCGGTGGTGGCCAACACCGTGGTCGGGCTTGCCGGCGTACCCCGCGCGGCCAATGATGCAGCGCGCGGCATGGGCATGACCGATGGCCAGCGCCTGTTCGGCGTCGAGTTTCCGTTGGCCTTTCCGGTGATCCTCACCGGCATCCGCATCGTGCTGGTGCAGAACATCGGCCTGGCCACCATCGCAGCACTAATCGGCGGCGGCGGCTTTGGCGTCTTCGTGTTCCAGGGAGTTGGCCAGACGGCGATGGACCTGGTGCTGCTTGGCGCCGTGCCGACGGTGGCGCTGGCTTTTGCCGCGGCCATCATCCTCGACGCAGTAATCGAAATGACCGCCACCAGGCGCAGGGTTGAAACGGCATGATCGAGATCGAAGGCATTACCAAGCGCTATGACGCGACGACCGTGGTCAACGACGTGTCCATGGTCGTCGAGCCGCGCACGGTTTGCGTCATTGTCGGTACCTCCGGTTCCGGCAAGACGACGCTGCTGCGAATGATCAACCGGCTGGTCGAGCCGACCGCCGGCGTCATCAAGCTCGACGGCAACGACAACCGCACGCTGCCCGGCTACGAGCTGCGCCGCAGCATCGGCTACGCTATCCAGGGCCACGGCCTGTTCCCGCACCGCACCGTTGCGCAGAACATCGCCACCGTGCCGGTCCTGCTGGGCTGGGACAAGGACCGCATCAAGGCCCGCGTCGATGAGTTGATGACACTCTACCAGCTCGACCCCGAGGCCTATGGCCCGCGCTACCCGCACGAACTGTCCGGCGGGCAACAGCAGCGTGTCGGCGTCGCCCGCGCGCTCGCCGCCGAGCCCAATGTGCTTCTGATGGACGAACCGTTCGGCGCACTCGACCCGATCATCCGCACCAAGGCGCAGGAGGACCTGCTGGCAATCCAGAAGCGCTTCGGCACCACCATCATCCTCGTTACCCACGACATGGAGGAGGCGGTCCATATGGGCGACAAGATCGCCGTCATGGATGCCGGAAAGCTGGTGCAATACGCCAAGCCGGAAGAGATCCTGGCGCGGCCGGCGAACGCCTTCGTCGAAACCCTGGTCGGCGCCAGCGAAAAGCCGTTCCGGCTCTTGTCGCTCGGCCGCGTGCGCGACGCCGTGGAAAAGGGGACTGCCGAAGGCGAGGCGATCCCAGGCGACGCCAGCCAGCGCGACGCGCTGGCCGAGCTTCTGTGGTCGGGCCGGCCGGCGCTGCCGGTCAAGGGCGAAGACGGCAAGCTGCTCGGCCGCGTCACCGTCGACGGGCTGGTGAAGCGCGCGGCGAGGCCGGCATGAAAGGGGCCGGTCTAAAAGCCTGGCTGCCTTCGCTGCTCAGGCTTGCCCTGGTGGTGCTTCTCATAGCCTTCGTCACCAATCCCGGCTGGTTCGAGCCGCTGTTGAAGCCGCTGACCGAAAACAATGCGCCGGCGATCTACAATCAGGGCAGCCTGCTGACGCTGACCCTGCTGCATCTCAGGACCGTGCTGATCGCTACCGTCGCCGCAACCATCGTTGCCGTGGCGCTTGCCATCCTGGTGACCAGGCCGGCGGGCGCCGAATTCCTGCCGCTGTCGCGCAGTCTGGTGAACATCGGCCAGACCTTTCCGCCGGTGGCGGTGCTGGCGCTGGCGGTGCCCGCCGTCGGTTTCGGCGAGAAGCCGACGCTGATTGCGCTGTTTCTCTACGGCCTGCTGCCGATCTTCGAGAACGTGCTGACCGGCCTCACGACACTGCCCGGCAACATCATGGAGGCCGCGCGCGGCGCCGGCATGACGGGCTGGCAAAGGCTGATCAAGGTCGAATTGCCGCTGAGCGCGCCGATCATTCTGGGCGGCATAAGGCTGTCGGTGGTGATCAGCCTGGCCACGGCGACGATCGGTTCGACGGTTGCCGCCAAGACGCTGGGCGAGGTGATCATCGCCGGCCTGCTGTCCAACAATCTCGCCTTCGTCCTGCAAGGCGGCCTGATCGTCGCGGCGCTGGCGGTGCTGATCTATGACGGACTGTCCGCCATCGAGCGCTACACGGCGCGCAAGATGGGGCAGGAGACTGGCGACTGACCTTCGCTGGACTGCGGGCAAAGCATTGACTGACGCGGCGTCATTTCAATCGATCTAATAGCAGGGCATCGGCAATGGGAATGTTGTGGCCTAAACCTTTTGGCTGAAAGCGGGGCAAAAACCGAACAATATCTTGACGTTCCGAGCCCTGTTTCGCATACACCGCTGCGAAGGACGGATTCCGCCTAGGCTTATCCGCTCCCCGCACCAACGGCCCAGGGAGGGGTTCTTTTGGGCCATCAATCGAGGAAAATTCGGCAATGACCATCATTTCTGCCGTCATCGCCTGCGGCTTGCTTTCAATCCTTTACGCCATCTGGGCGACACGATCGGTTCTTGCAGCCGATCAGGGCAATGCACGCATGCAGGAAATCTCCGCCGCCATCCGCGAAGGCGCGCAGGCCTATCTGGCGCGCCAGTACACCACCATCGCCATCGTCGGCGTGGTGGTGCTCGTGCTCGCCTGGTGGCTGCTTTCGATCACCGCCGCGGTCGGCTTCCTGATCGGCGCCGTGCTTTCGGGCGCCGCCGGTTTCATCGGCATGCACGTCTCGGTGCGCGCCAATGTGCGCACCGCGCAGGCTGCGTCCAACAGCCTCGCCGCCGGTCTCGACATCGCCTTCAAGTCGGGCGCCATCACCGGTATGCTGGTGGCTGGCCTGGCGCTGCTCGGCGTGTCGATTTACTACTATATTCTGACCGGCCCGATGGGCCTGCAGCCCAATGACCGCATCGTCATCGATGCGCTGGTTTCGCTCGGCTTCGGCGCTTCGCTGATCTCGATCTTCGCCCGTCTGGGCGGCGGCATCTTCACCAAGGGCGCCGACGTCGGCGGCGATCTCGTGGGCAAGGTCGAAGCCGGTATTCCCGAAGACGATCCGCGCAACCCGGCCACCATCGCCGACAATGTCGGCGATAATGTCGGTGATTGCGCCGGCATGGCCGCCGACCTCTTCGAGACCTATGCGGTGACCGTCGTTGCCACCATGGTGCTGGCTGCCATCTTCTTCGGCGGAACCGCCGCTCTGGGTGCGGCGATGCTCTATCCGCTCGCGATCTGCGGCGCCTGTATCCTGACCTCGATCGTCGGCACCTTCTTCGTCAAGCTCGGTTCCAACGGCTCGATCATGGGCGCCCTCTACAAAGGCCTGATCGTCACCGGCCTGCTGTCGATCGTCGGTCTCGGTGTCGCTACCTCGGCAACCGTCGGCTGGGGCGAGGTCGGCACCGTCGCCGGCATGACCATCATCGGCAAGAACCTGTTCATCTGCGGCCTGATCGGTCTCGTTGTGACCGGTCTTATCGTGGTGATCACCGAATACTATACCGGCACCAACAAGCGCCCGGTGAACTCCATCGCCCAGGCCTCGGTGACCGGTCACGGCACCAACGTCATCCAGGGACTTGCGGTGTCGCTCGAATCGACCGCACTGCCGGCAATCGTCATCGTCGGCGGCATCATCTCGACCTACCAGCTCGCCGGCCTGTTCGGCACGGCGATCGCGGTCACCACCATGCTCGGCCTTGCCGGCATGATCGTCGCCCTCGACGCCTTCGGCCCGGTCACCGACAATGCCGGCGGCATTGCCGAAATGGCCGGCCTGCCCAAGGAAGTGCGCCACTCCACCGACGCGCTCGACGCGGTCGGCAACACCACCAAGGCGGTGACCAAGGGCTATGCCATCGGTTCGGCCGGCCTCGGCGCGCTGGTGCTGTTTGCGGCCTATTCGAACGATTTGAAGTTCTTTGCCGCCAATGGCGACAAATATCCGTACTTCCAGGGCATGGGCGATGTCTCCTTCGACCTCTCCAATCCCTACGTCGTAGCCGGCCTGATCTTCGGCGGTCTGATCCCGTATCTGTTCGGCGGCATCGCCATGACGGCCGTCGGCCGTGCGGCCGGCGCCATCGTCGAGGAAGTGCGCAAGCAGTTCCGCGAGGATCCGGGCATCATGGCCGGCACCTCCAAGCCAAACTATGCCCGCGCCGTCGACCTTCTGACCAAGGCGGCGATCCGCGAAATGATCATCCCCTCGCTGCTGCCGGTGCTGGCGCCGCTCGTCGTCTATTTCGGCGTGCAGCTGATCTCGGGCTCCAAGGCGTCCGCCTTTGCGGCGCTCGGCGCCTCGTTGCTCGGCGTCATCGTCAACGGCCTGTTCGTCGCCATCTCGATGACTTCGGGCGGCGGCGCCTGGGACAATGCCAAGAAGTCGTTCGAGGACGGTTTTGTCGACAAGGACGGCGTCAAGCACCTCAAGGGGTCCGAAGCGCACAAGGCTTCGGTCACCGGCGACACGGTTGGCGATCCCTACAAGGACACCGCCGGCCCGGCGGTCAACCCGGCAATCAAGATCACCAACATCGTGGCGCTTCTGCTGCTGGCCGTGCTCGCGCACGGCTAAGGCAACGCCACTGCTTCAGGAACAAACCCGCGGGAGCGATCCCGCGGGTTTTTGTTTGAGATTTACGCTGGTGGCAGTCAACCCTCATCCGGCTCGGTCCCGGCATCGCCGCGCTTGCTGTAGCGATCGAGCAATTCGCTCACGCCAGGTTCGCGCTCAGGCATCGGCGCCAGGCCACGCAGGCGCCGCAGCTTGGCAAGGAAGGCGCCACGCTTATACTTGCGGCGGAAGGCGCGGGCGCGGGGATGGATGCCAAGAGCCGCCATCAGCCTGCGCCTGAGATAACTCGATGCCGCCAGGCGAATGGGTTCGCCCGCGCAGCCAAGGATTTTCACGCGCAAGGCGTCTGGCGTCTGCATGGCATCCAGAAGATCCTTCTGTTCCTGCGCATTGTCGCCGAGATAGGAACCCTTGCGTATGCCGGAATGCAACTTGATCACCGTGAGGTGCGGCATCGTCGCGATCACCGCGCCCTTTCGCCATGCCCGAAACAGCCAGTCCTGCGAGCTTTCGCAAAAGCACTGGCTGGCGGGTCGCCAAGGTCCGAGCAGGCTGAACGAAGCGCGGCGAAACATGTGTGCCGAGCCAAATCCTTCCGTCGTGACGGGGTCGTAAAAACCATCCTTGCCGATCCCGAAGATCGAATTGACAGGATTGCCGGCCGCCGACGGCGGCTGGATGACGGCACCGCGCGCCAGCACCACGTCGGCGCCCGAGGCGTCGATCCAGCCGGTCATCGCCGCCAAATGGTCGGGAAACCACAGATCGTCGTGGTTGAGCAAGGCGACGAAGCGGCCACGCGCCCTGGCAAAGCCGATATTGTTGGGACCGGACTGTTCGCCGAAATTGACAGGAAGATCGATGTAGACGATGCGGGCATCGTCAAATTCAGCGACAACGGCCGCCGTATCCGGCCTGCAATCGTCGCCGATGACCAAGGCTTCCCAGCCTTGCAACGTCTGGCGCATGACGCTGGTCAATGCCTGCCGCAGTGCTGCCGGCCGGTTGTGCGTCGCGATCACGATCGAGACCAGCGGTTCGCCGCCGGCCTGATCGCGCTGCGCCGATGCTTCCACGCTACACCAGTCTGTAGGGAATGTGGTCAGTGTCTGGCGGCAGGCGCCAATGGTCGGGCTGATCGTAGGCATAGGCCTTGTCGACGAGGTTGAGCAGCACCGCCGTCTCCGCTCCGAGCGAAACAACACCGTGCCATATTCCGGGTGGAATGATGACGACCGCCGGGCGCAACGGGCCGATAATCTTGTGCCAGACGGCGCCGAAGGTCGGCGAGGCCTTGCGTCCGTCAAACAGCGAAATGCGAACGCTGCCGACGCAGCAGAACAGCCGGTCGGTGGTCACCGCGTGTGCATGCCAGCCAGTCACCGCGCCGGCATACAAGGTCCGTTGGAAGACCTGGCCGACCGGCTCCGAATCGAGCTCCCACTCCTCGCGAAAGATCTCGGTCAGATAGCCGGTGGAGGTTGCGACCGGCCTGATCTCCTTGACCCTCACGCCATCGATCGCCACCGGCTCGATGGGTATCCAGTCAGGCGTGACCACCTGGCCGTCAGCCGTTCCGGTCGCCATCCAGCCTGTCGGTTTTGTCCGGGTTTTTTCCGGCACGGATGCTCCTCCCAATTCAGCGTGATGCGCCATTGGCCAGCACGGTCTGATACGAATTTGACCGGTCGCTGGCAAGTACGCGTCAAGGTTTGCTGATAGGCTTCGATCTCACGGCACTTGATGTTTCCGACGCAATCGGAGGGCCGCATTGCCCAAAACATCGTTCCATCCTACCCAAGCCCGGACCGTTCGCCTGCTTTAATACCCCGGCCATTGGCCAGGACATTGCGATCGACGCGGTGTCGGGCTCGCCTCTGCGGCGATTTTGGCCAGGGAAACGACATTCGGGCAGGGAAAAGACATGGACATTTTCTTGATGGCGGCTTCGCTTGCGCTGGCTGGAATTATTGCCGGCATCTACGTCTCGGGTGTAATCCACGATTTTCGCATCGATGATCTTACCGCCGGCCAGTACATGGCCATGCATCAGATGCGCGACCGGACGTTTACCCGGGTGATGCCGTTCGTCAGGCTGACGACGCTGGTGCTGATCGCGGCGATGGCGATGTTTGCGGTCGATGCCGGCCTGCCGCGCATCCTGACCATCGTCGCCGCGGCGCTGGTGGTGATCGACATTGGCTTCACCGTCAGCCGTCAGGTGCCGCTCAACAAACAGGTGCAGAGCTGGACGCCGGTGACCATCCCCGATGATTGGGCGCAGACGCGCGACAGCTGGGCGGCCAACCACAATTTGCGCCTTGTGCTTGGACTGGCCGAATACGCCTGCCTGTTTGCCGCGGTCATCCTGACGCTCAGCCGGTGATTCAGTTTTTGCGGAACGCCGCGGCATGGGTCGGCACTTCTGCCGGCCGCCGGCGTTGAAAACAGGAGTATTGCCATGCTGCATCACGCTTCATTCAACGCCCGCGATCCGCAGGCCGTCGCCAGCGTCCTTGCCGAAATGCTTGTCGCCACCGCGGTTCGTGCGCCGTCGCCGCCATTTCCTGAGGGCGCATGGTTTGTCTGCCTCGGCGACGATTTCGGCTCGCTGATCGAAATCCTGCCGTGCGGCACGGTTCTGGACCAGCAAGCGCCGCTCGGCATCGGCTTCGACCCGAACATGCGCCTGCGCTCCGGCTCGCATGTGCTGCTCAGCACGCCCAATTCGACCGAAACCATCCAGGGCATTGCCGCCCGCATGGGCTGGCATAGCGGGCTGATCGATGCCCGCCTGTTCAAGGTGCTCAAGGTCTGGGTCGAGGACGAAACCCTGGTCGAATTCCTGACGCCCGAGATCGCACCGCTGTACCGCGCGACATTCGCCTGGGGCGGCATGGCGACACTCGACGCCAAGCTGCGCGAGCTGGAGAGCCAGATGGCGGCAGCGCTTGCCGCCAAGGCGGCGAACCAGTCGGGCCGCAAGGATGAGCAACTGGCCGATACGATGAGTCCGTGAGCCCCGACGCCTTCCGATGAGAGCTCCTGGACGGCCGCCGAGGTCAACCGTCGCCGGTGTTGTCGCCGGCTTCCGCCTTCAGCCAGTTGATGAACGATCTGGCAGGCTCCCAGGCGGAGATGGACGGGTGGACGACGACGTAGTGGTTCCAGTTCGTCGGTATGTCCGTCGTCAGGAGGCGGACGAGCCTGCCGGTGCGCAAATCGCTCTCGACCAGCGACTTCCTCGCGATGGCGACGCCCAGACCGCTCGCCGCCGCTTCGACCGCCAACAAGGTGCCATTCAGATTCATGCCGTCGCCAACCGTATCCAGCGGGAGATTGTTTCTCTCGAACCAGTGGCGCCAATTGGCGCCACTCTCGTCATTTTCGGCCGTCGTGTCGAGGATGCGGAACAGTCGCAGCACATCGTGCTGGTCTCTGACCGGGCCGTTGGCGGCGAGATAGTCGGGACTGACGACAGGAAAGATCGCATCTGCCATCAGCCATTCGGTCTCGACGGCCGGATAGTGTCCGCCGCCGAACCGCAATGCGATGTCGACTGTTCGCTGCGAAAGGTCGACGACTGCAAGATCCGCATTGATGTCGATCTCTGTTTCGGGATGCTTTTTGCGAAACCTGTGCAGACGCGGGGCCAGCCAGCGCACGGCATGCGAAGGAATGGCGGTGACCCTCAGCCTCGTGCGCTCGTTGCGCGCGACACTCGCGATCGTGCTCTGGATTTCCAGCAGTGCGCGTCTCACGCCCGCGGACAATCGTTCGCCTTCAAGCGTGAGTTCGACGCGGCGGACATGGCGGGTGAACAGAAGCACGCCGAGATCGGCTTCGAGATCGGCGATGCGGTGGCTGAGCGCGCTTGGCGTAACATTCAGCTCATCGCCGGCGCGCTTGAAGCTGCCCAGCCGGGCAATGACCGCGAAAGCACGAATGGATTCCAGTTGTGGAAGCCGTCTTGTCATTTGCCGTTACCCGATGCCGCCCATGGGTTCCTTAGCATGAATGAACAAAGCTCATCCATAGCTTCGTAAATAGTCTTTTGTCCAAGTGCGCAAATCATTGTAGCCATCCACTGCCCCCCGATTGCCGCCGTCGAATGAGAGGCCGTTCATGGAACGAGCCTCGACTACGAACGACAGTGAAATGAAGACAATCGCTTGGGAGTACCCCATGACTATTCGACCCCCCGAGTTTGCGCATGCGCGCTTTTCGACCGCCATGTGGCCGCGAGCGGAATGGCGAAACGTCTATTGCGACCTGTTGCGCCGGATGGTGACCGACATGGATTTTAACGTCACGGAGGAAAAGCTCTCCGTCGACGCGACCATCCTGCGGCTACCGGGCGTCGGCATTGCCGATTCGAGGACCACCGCCTTCCGCACCATCCGTTCCCGCGCCATGGCCAAGGGGACCGATGACTACATTTTCTTCATGTGTCTGGAGGGCGCTGCCACCTTCTCGCATCTCGGCCGCGAGGCCAGCATCGAGGCCGGCCAGGCAATCCTTCTGTCCTCCTCTGATCCGCATGTGATCGAACGGGCGATGTCGCATCATCTCTTCATCACCATCCCCAAGGCAGCGCTCGGGCCCATGGCTGCGAATGCGGATGCCGCCCTGATGACGCCGATGTCATGCGTGGGCGAAAAGTTCTTGCTGCTGACCAGCTATGTCCGTCTGCTGATGCAGGAGCCGAACCTGGCCGCATCCGAATTGCGCTGGCTTGCCGCCAAGCACATACAGGACCTTGTCGCGGTCGTGGTCGGGGCAACGCAGGACGCCACCGAGGTCGCCGCAGGTCGCGGCATACGCGCCGCGCGGCTGCGCGCCATCAAAGCCGATATCGAAAGCAATCTGGCTTCCGGCGATGTCGGGTCCGACGCGCTGGCCGGGCGCCACCACGTCAGCGCGCGCTATATCAGAAAGCTGTTCGAGGGTGAGGGGACCTCGCTGTCGCAGTTCGTGCTTGGCCGGCGGCTGGCGCTGGTTTGCAGCAAGCTATCCGACCTGCGCCTGGCACACCGCACCATCGGCGCCATCGCCTTCGACGCCGGCTTCGGCGATCTCTCGACCTTCAACCACGCCTTCCGCCGGCATTTCGGCATGACGCCTTCGGAAGCGCGGCAGAGTGCGGCTGTGCACCGCGCCTCGCTGGAGCCCGGCGGCCGAACAGGCCACGCGCTGCAAAGCGCGACGGGTGTTGCGGCCGCATGACCTCAAAACAAAAGCCCGCAGGATCGCTCCCGCGGGTTTTTGGTCGCCTGAGATGGTGTCGCTTCGGGGGAAGCAAAAATCTGAGGAAGGCGGTCGCTTCTTAGGCGCCGCCGCCAGGAATGGGGGGCGCCAGCTTGCTGGCGCCTTTGATGATCTGGCTGAGGAAGTTCTGGTCCTTCCCGCCGGTCGGCGTGGTGCGCGAGATGAAGTCGAAAATCTTACCGTCCTTCAGACCGTAATTGGCAATCTGGGTGACGCGCCCGTCCTCGCCAAAATAGACCGCGAGCACTTTCTGGTCGACCAGGCGCGGCTTGTCGAAAGCGACATAGCGCTTGCGCGTCTGCGAAATGTAATAGAACGCCTCATTGTCGAAGGTGGCTTTCGTCGATGGCGTGCCGAGCGCCAGAAGCACCTGTTCGCGGCTGGAGCCCACCGGCACCGAATCGACCGCCTGCTGGTCGATAACATAGCCCTGCGTCAGCGTCTCGCTAGGGTTAAGGTCGCCGAACATCTTGGACGAATTGCAGCCCGACAGCGCGGAAGCCACCAGCACCAGCGAAACCGCGGCGGTGGCCCCAGGCAGAAAAGTCGACTTGAATTTCAGCGCGCGCAACAACAACTCCATTAGCTGGCCGCAACTTGCGCTGGGCGGCAAAACCGGTAAACCAGCTTGCTTGCCGATGCAACAAGGCCCATTCAAACAATCGGTCCCCAGGAGACCACCCTCAATGTTCCAGCGCCTTTTTGGCCGCGAACGCAACGCCAACCGCGCTATCACCGAGGCGCTTTACGCACAAATCGTGGCGGCGGCGCGGCAGACCGTGTTTTATTCCCACTGGAATGTGCCGGATACGCCGCTCGGCCGTTTCGAGATGCTGTCGCTGCATATGTTCCTGTTTCAGCACCGGCTCCGCGGCGAAGAGGGCGTCGCGCATGAGGTCGCGCAGGTGCTGATCGACGAGTTCTTTCTCGATGTCGAGCATTCGCTGCGGGAACTGGGCGTTGGCGATGTCGGCGTGCCCAAGCGCATGAAGAGGCTGGCCAAAATGTTCTACGGCCGTACCGCCGCCTATGACGACGCGCTGGAACGCAGCGACCGCGACGCGCTTGCTGCCGCCCTGGCGCGCAATGTCAGACCCGATGCCGGCGCCTGGCCGCAAGCCTTGCCGCTGGCGTCCTATGTAATCGATGCCGCAAGGCAGCTTGAAGCACAGCCGTCCGAATCGATCGTTTCCGGTGCCGTGGCGTTTCCCGTCGCGAAAGCGGAGTGAGGAGGGGAGACCAAGATGAAACATGTGGACACGCCTAGCCCGGTCTCATTTGCGGCCAATGTCGGCCGCCTGCCGCACAAAGGTTTGCAGGTGGTGATCGACGCCGACGCCGCGCAGCGCGCAATGCTTGCGCGCGAGCACGAGCTGCTTTCGGTCGAAAACTACCGTGCTGAGCTTTTGGTGGCGCCGTGGAAGCGCAATGGCGTCAAGGTCAGCGGCCGCGTCGAGGCTGATATCACCCAGGCCTGCATCGTCACCCTTGAGCCGGTCGCGGCCCATATCGACGAAGAGGTCGAGGCGCTGTTCCTGCCCGAACAATCCAAACTCGGACGGCAAGGTTTCGAAGGCGGTGGCGAAATCCTGCTCGACGCCGAAGGGCCGGACAGCCCGGAAACTTTCTCCGGCGACACGATCGACGTCGGCGCGCTCGCCGAACAGTTCTTCGGGCTGGCGATCGATCCCTATCCGCGCAAGGCAGGCGCCTCGCTCGATGCCGCCGGCCCGAACGAGCCCGTCGAGAATGAATTCCAGCAAAAGCTGCGATCCTTGCTTGGAAAATCCTAAAACACGAAGCGATCGGAGAAAAGCCGGTTGTGCGGCAGCCCAAAACCGCTATTTTCGCCGAACCTTCGCGAGCCCCTGAATTTCGCGAGTTTCGTATTTCTTTCGCGGGCCATGTGCCCTGGCCCAAGCTAGTGAGATAAAGACCGCGTGATCAGGATTTCCATCGATGCCATGGGTGGCGATCACGGGCCAAACGTGGTCATCCCGGCACTCATGACGGTCGCCGTCAGGCGTCCCGACATCCGCTTCGTCATATATGGGCGCGAGGAATTGGTGCGCCCCGAACTCGCCAAATTCCCCAAACTGGCCGAGGTCAGCGAGTTCCACCATTGTGAAGTCGCGGTCAGGATGGACGACAAGCCGAGCCAGGCGCTGCGCCACGGCCGCTGGAAGTCGTCGATGTGGAAGGCTGTCGAAGCAGTCAAGAGTGGCAGCGCGCAGGCCTGCATTTCGGCCGGCAATACCGGCGCGCTGATGGCGATGTCGAAATTCTGCCTGCGCACGATGGCGACCATCGACCGTCCGGCGATCGCGGCGATCTGGCCCACGATGCGCGGCGAGAGCGTGGTGCTGGATGTCGGCGCCACCATCGGCGCCGATGCGCACCAGCTGATCGACTTTGCCATTCTCGGCACCGGCATGGCGCGCTCGGTGTTCGGCATCGACCGGCCGAAAGTCGGCCTGCTCAATGTCGGCGTCGAGGAGATCAAGGGACAGGAAGAGGTCAAGGAAGCCGGGCGCATGCTGCGCGAGGCCAACATGGCCTCGATGAATTATCATGGCTTCGTCGAGGGTGACGACATCGGCAAGGGCACGGTCGACGTGGTCGTCACCGAGGGCTTTGCCGGCAACATCGCGCTCAAGACGGCAGAAGGCACTGTGCGCCAGATCTCAGGCTATCTGCGCGCCGCGATGAACCGCACGCTGATGGCCAGGATCGGCTATGTCTTCGCCAAGGGCGCTTTCGACCGCCTGCGCGAAAAGCTCGATCCGGGCCGCTCCAATGGCGGTGTTTTCCTGGGTCTGAACGGCATCGTGGTAAAGAGCCATGGCGGCGCCGATTCGGACGGTTTCGCGGCGGCCATCGAGCTTGGCTACGACATGGTGCGCAACAATCTGATCGACCGCATCGAGGCCGATCTCGACCTGTTCCATGCGCGCAACCCGCATGCCCAGGCAAGCAGGAAATCCGACGCCACCGTCGACGAAAAGGAATAGGAAAGAGCTTTGATCAGATCAGTCGTGCGCGGCACCGGTGCTGCGCTGCCCCGCCGCATCATGAAGAATGCCGATTTCGAAGGCATGGTCGAGACCTCGGACGAGTGGATCGCCCAGCGAACCGGCATCCGCCAGCGCCATATCGCCGCCGATGACGAGACGACGGCATCCCTGGGCGAGGCGGCGGCGCGCGCAGCGCTCGACAATGCTGGTCTTTCGCCTGCCGACATCGACCTGATCGTGCTGGCGACCTCGACGCCCAACAACACCTTTCCGGCGACCGCCGTCGAGATCCAGAACCGGCTCGGCATGCATCACGGCTTTGCCTTCGACCTGCAGGCGGTGTGCTCGGGCTTCGTCTATGCGGTGACCACCGCCGACCTCTACATCAGAGGCGGCCTCGCCAAGCGCGTGCTGGTGATCGGCGCGGAGACCTTTTCCCGCATCCTCGACTGGAGCGACCGCTCGACCTGCGTGTTGTTCGGCGACGGCGCCGGCGCGCTGGTGCTGGAAGCGGATGAGGGCACCGGCGGCATTGCCGACCGTGGCGTGCTGGCGATGAGCCTGCGCTCCGACGGCGCCCACAAGGACAAGCTTTTCGTCGATGGCGGTCCCTCGACCACCGGCACGGTCGGCCATCTCAGGATGGAAGGCCGCGAAGTGTTCAAGCACGCCGTCGGCATGATCACCGATGTCATCGAGGCGACGTTTTCGCAGGCCGGCATAACCGCCGACGACCTCGACTGGTTCGTGCCGCATCAGGCCAATAAACGCATTATTGACGCTTCGGCCAAGAAGCTCGGGATTGCTGAGCAAAAGGTGGTGGTCACCGTCGATTTGCACGGTAACACCTCGGCTGCTTCCGTGCCGCTGGCGCTTTCGGTGGCCTTCGCCGACGGTCGCATCAAGAAGGGTGATCTCGTGCTCCT
Source organism: Mesorhizobium sp. M0478 (assembly GCF_040321305.1). NCBI lineage: Bacteria > Pseudomonadati > Pseudomonadota > Alphaproteobacteria > Hyphomicrobiales > Phyllobacteriaceae > Mesorhizobium > Mesorhizobium sp. M0478. Next base: position 105,042 of record NZ_JAMYRH010000016.1, on the reverse strand, counting down.
GGAAGCGATGGGCGGAGGCTTCACCTGGGGCGCGGTTCTCGTTCGCTGGTAAGTGCCGAACGGTCCGGTTTCGGTCCTTGACCTTGCCGGATCAATTACTTAGGCTCTGCCTTTACCTGTATCGATTTATGTTTTTTGAACTGATGGGACGGTCGCATGGGGGGAAAGACACTTACGCGCGCCGACCTTGCCGAAGCTGTTTACCGTAAGGTCGGCTTGTCACGCACTGAATCGGCAGAACTCGTCGAAGCGGTGCTGGACGAAATCTGTGAAGCCATCGTACGCGGCGAGACGGTGAAGCTGTCGTCCTTCGCCACCTTCCACGTCCGTTCCAAGAACGAACGCATCGGCCGCAATCCCAAGACCGGCGAGGAAGTGCCGATCCTGCCGCGCCGGGTGATGACCTTCAAGTCGTCGAACGTGCTGAAAAGCCGTATCCTGCGCTCGCACCAGAACAGCAAGGCCAAGGGCGGCAAATAGGTTCTGCCGCAGGCTTCGGTTGAAAACGCCGGGCCGTTTTGACGCCGGGCTTGAATATTGTTTCATAAACCGCTGAAATGATACCCGATTCGGCAGACTGGGCCGGATCGCCGTCCAGCGTGAGGATTTCGCCCATGGACAAGAGCCCCGACGCTTTCCGCACCATCAGCGAGGTCGCGGAGGATCTCGATCTGCCGCAGCACGTGCTGCGCTTCTGGGAAACCCGTTTCAACCAGATCAAGCCGATGAAGCGCGGCGGCGGCCGCCGCTACTACCGGCCGCAGGATGTCGAACTGATCAAGGGCATCCGCCACATGCTCTACGACCAGGGTTACACGATCAAGGGCGTGCAGAAACTGCTGCGCGAGAACGGCAACCATTTCCTGGTCGCCATCGGCAATGGCGACATGGCTGCCGTCGAAGCGATCTCGCAGCGCAGGCAGGCCGATCAGGTGCCGCTGACGCCAGCCGCCCAGCCGCGCGGCATGGATGACGAGATGCTGGTCGGCCAGCCCAAGGTAAAACCCAGCCGCCGCTTTTTCGGCCTGGGCAAGACCGAGGAGGAAGGTCCGGTCCAGCCTGGCGCATCGAAACTGTCGCGCGACAACCGGGCCTTGCTGCAGGAGGCGCTGTTTGACCTCCTGGAGTGCAAGCGCCTGCTCGACCAGGTGCGCTAACCTTTCCGCTGCCCTCGGGCAAGCAGACCGGAACCGGTTCTGCGGCCATGCGTTTGGCCTTCTCTCAAAAGAAGGAAAAACAATCATGGTATCGCTTTCGACCCTCTCCGATCTCGATCTCGAAAAGCAGGTCGCGACCCTTTCCAAAGAGCTCGCCGCGTTGCGCAAAGTCGTGGCCAAACGCGGCGGTGCTTACTACGAGGACGGGCGCGATGCCGCTTCGGACTATTATGGGCAGCTTGCCGACCTTGTCAGCGATGCGCTGCCGGCGATCAGGAAGCAGGGCAGGGCGATCGAAAAGACGGCGCGCGATCGTCCGGCAACAGCCGCTGCTGTTGGGTTGGTCGTGGTCGGCCTTCTCGCCAGCCTGTTGCTCAGCCGGCGCTAAAACAATTCACGAAAACAAAAAGAAAATGGCGGCCGTCCCGCGGACGACCGCCATTTCCCTGATCTGCGGCCGATTACTTGGCGAGCTTGATCTTGGCCTGCGGCGAAACCTGCGCGGTCTGGCTGCACTTGCCATAGACAGTGCCATTCTTGTCCGTGGCGTCGGTATAGGTGCCTTTGCACTCGATCGAGAGCACCAGGCAATGACCGGAGCCCTTGCAAACCGCGCCGCCGTCGCCCGTGGGATGCGTGCCGTTGGCGAAAGCCGAGGTCGGAACGGAAGCCGAACCGAAGGCCGAGACGATGAGGGCCGCGGCGAGCGTGATGCGCTTGAAGTTGGTCATTTGAGCATTTCCTTCTCTGGATCGAGGATCGCCACCATGGCGTCCTTCTGTGTTGGGATCGCCTTCTCGGCGTCCATGCCGGTTAGTGCGGCCTCCAAAGCAAAGGTTCATGCGTGGTTCGAATTTTCTTCGCGTTTTTTCGCGACGTCGATTTTTAGCCTTCGCCAACGGACGGCGCCTGGCGGGGGCGGCATCGATCATGCATTTTCGCGTGAAGGCCGCTGAGGTAGCGGCGCGGCATCCCATGCGAAGGTCACACCGTGGCGTGCCCAAATGGCCGGCCAAGACCTAGTCCGCGCCCGGCTCTTGTCAGGTGGCGGCAGCAGTCATTGCCGCCACTTGGCACCGCGCTTTCTGCCACTCCCGGCTGCGACTATAACGCCAGTCCAAAGGTACCGGCGGAGGAGACGGGCGTGGTCGCAAATTACATCGACGGGTTCATCATGTTCTGCGCTGGGCTGTGGATGACAGGCGTTGGTTTTGGGCTGCTCCAAAGTCCTTTTCAGGCCCAGAAAGGTCAGCAGCCATGGTGGCTGCAGGTCGCGAAGCATTTCAAATGGATGGGACCGCTTTTGATTTTGATCGCAATAGTGCTCGCGTTCGCGGCGCCGTCCTAGCGGGTTCCGACAGCATTGAGAGACCCGTGGTGTCCTGCAACTGGCAACCGCTGTGTTGTCGGCCTTGCGCCTGATACGTTCGTTGGGGTGCGCTGTGGTTGCTCGCGTTCTGGCGCATCGGCGCCATCGAATCCTGCCTTCAGCTTTTCCACGTGTCGCCTGGCAAAAACCAACGGGAAGGCGGCCTTGGCGAGGACTCCAGGACCAGCCTTCCCGTTGGGCAAGTCGGCCGTGTCAGGCCTTCTTGGCCTCCACCTTCTTGTGGTGGTGGTGGTGGTGGTGATGGTGATGGTGATGGCGGTGATGCTTGTTGTGATGATGATGATGATGGTGGTGATGCTTCTTGTGCAGCGGTGCTGCGTCGGCGCTGCTGGCGCCGATGAGCGGCAGAGAGACAGCCAGGGCAAAAGCCAGCCCGAGAGCCGACAGGAGGGACTTCTTCATGACTTCGTTTCCTTTTCTGCGCGGGCTGAATTTGGCCGTCACCGAGCAAGATCGGTGCCGGTGAACCCCGCAGTCATGACTATCGCCTCCGAACTTTTCGACAGTTTTTCCGGACTGTAGAATTTTGTTTCTGGATTGTGTCTGGCGGCTTCGTCGGCAACTTACATCGGCGGAATGACGCCGTTTGTGCCGACAACGACCCGGCCCGCGGTCAGCTTGCCGTCACTGCCGCGCTCGGCGTTGACGAACACCACAGCGCCAGGCTTGAGGTCGGCGGGCGTCGCCGGCGCAAAGGTCACCACCGGCGTCGTCTGCGGGATCGCGATCTGCTTTTTCTGGCCATTGTCGTAGGTCAGCGTCACCGTGCGACCTGCAATCTCGGTGACATCGGCGACCGTGCCGTTGGTCATCCGGCTGTTGGGCTCGAGATCCCACGGGCGGTCGCCTTCGCCGGCGCCCTTCAGCGCGGCCGGGAAGATCACCACCTCGAGCGCGCCGCTGCCGCCATCGGCCTTCGAAACAGAGGCAATGCCGAGGAAATCGCCTTGCTTGATATCCCCGGCATCCGCCTTGGCGACGCCGGAAATCTTCCACCCTTCAGCCAGCGCGATGGCGTCGGTAGCGCCTTCGCGGGTCTTCACCGTCAGCGTCGCTCCGGCAAAGGCGGTCACCGTGCCGCGAATGCGCACGGCCTCGGCGGCTTGCGCCGCGACCATGCTCGCGCCAGCGAGGCCTGAAATCGTGGCGAGCACGATGGCTGATGTCTTGAATGTCATGGATCTGATCCTCTTGGGAAAAGCTGGCCCGATGCGGCTGCCAGCAACATCAGGCTAACGCGCGAGCGGCGCAAAACCGCTGAACACTTCGGCGTGCGGCCCTTCAAAAGAACTTGATTGGGAGATCGGGGCGGAGATCCTATATGTGCCCTGGCGCCTGCGGTTTTGACGCCGGTTCACGATGCTGTGACGGTCGGTTTGGGCCTTGGCAAATCGCCGTCAAGCGGGCATTGTCCCGGCTCTCAGGCAACACCCTATCATTTGATCCAAAACTCTTTAGCCCCATGGAGTTGCCAATGCCCCAAACTGCAAAACACGAACCCTTCTCCAGGCTGGCGGCCGATGTTGCGGCCGACGTTGCGCTCGAGCACCCCGGCCTCAAAGCCATCCGGGAGACAAAGGGATACAGTATTGAAGAGCTTTCCCTGACCTGCGGTCTGTCGACCAGCGAGATTGCCGACATAGAGAGCGGCAAGGACACCGATCCGACGAAACTTCGCCGGATCGCCGCAGCATTGCAATTGCCGGAAACGGCCCTGATCGATGCCCCGGCGCCCACGGCGCCTGTGGAAAATCGGTCCGTTTCATAAACAACGGCCAAGCGTCGTTCAACAAGCCCGCCATGGTTTGCCCTGGCGGGCTTGTTGCATTCGCCCCGCGGCGAATGTCACTTCTTGCTCGGATCGTCGCCGGGTTGACGTAGGTGATTGCGAACGGCCCCTCGCCATGAACCTGGACGATCGTAGCGCTTGTCGCCCAGGCGTAATGGTTCATTCCCTGTGGGGCTACGCCGAAGCCGCCGGCGGTCAGTTCGATGCCCTTGGTCTCGTCGAGCTTGTCGCCCATGCCGATATGAAAATTGCCGGAAATCACCGTCACATATTCCGAGGTGGGATGGTTGTGCGCGGCAATCCTGTAGCCGGCCGGCAGCTTCAACCGCAGCACGTAGATGCCATCCTTCGAGGGGTCCCCGGCGATGACAGTCATGTCCGCGCCGGCGGGCAGGACAGCAGGAGCAGGGCCCCATTTGATGGCGTCCGCGTTTATCGGCATGTCGTCGGCAAGCAGCGGCGCCGTCCCGATAAGCAGCAGCGCCAGAGCCGAGGCGAGCTTGAGCATGATGATCTCTCCGGTTGGTCGTGGGAGCACAGCATCAGCGCCGGCCCTGGTCCATTGCGACCTACCAAGGCAGTAGCCCGAACACATCTCCCGCACGGGGGATGCGCCTTGCGTTGCTGACATGCGGCGCGACCCGGCTGGCTTGGCATCGCTGCGACCGTCGAGGGGGCGGGGAGTTGCCGGCGATCGAGCGTGAAGCTATCCAGTGTGACCACTAACCGCATTTTCGAATGGGACTATGCCGAGATGAGCCTTGAATCCGTGCGCGCCTTCCTGGCTGCCCATGCGCCCGATGTCGAAGTGCTCGTCACCGAAGCGAGTTCCGCGACGGTGGCGTTGGCGGCTGAGGCGCATGGCGTGGAGCCGGCGCAGATCGCCAAGACCATCTGCCTGCGCGTCGGCGGTGAGACCATGCTGATCGTTGCCGGCGGCATGTCGAGGCTCGACAACCGCAAATTCAAGGACCGTTTCCGCGGCAAGCCGCGCATGCTTGACGCCGACGAGGTTGTCGCGATTACCAGCCATCCCGTCGGCGGCGTCTGCCCATTCGGCCTGCCGGCGCCGCTGCCGGTCTATTGCGACGTCTCGCTGCGCGCCTTCGATGAAGTCGTGCCCGCGGCCGGCGCCACCAACGCCGCTGTAAGGCTCAGCCCGCAGCGCATGGCCGACATCGTCGGCGCCGAATGGGTCGACGTCTGCCAAGGATGAATGTTGGTGATTTGAGAAGCAGGACCTTTGGGGGCAAGTCCTGTCTAAAAATGGTCGGAGTGGCCGGATTCGAACCGACGACCCCTTGACCCCCAGTCAAGTGCGCTACCGGGCTGCGCTACACTCCGGACCGCGCAAAGCCATATATTTTCAAGGGGTATGGTGCAAGCGCTAAAACGGCGCGCCGGGCCTGAAAGTCGCCAGCATTCGGCCTTGTCGCCGCAACGCCAAGGCGATATGGCTCGCGCAGTATCGATACGAAGGATTGCGCGTGGCAAATTCCTGTTTTTTTCTGGCGGCCGACGCCAATTATTTTCCGTATGCATGCTTGGCGGCGCGCAGAATTCTGGAGGTTTCGGGAGACGCAACGCCAGGCTTCATCCTGCATGTCGGCGCACGTGATGCCGATATGCGTGTTGCTGAACGCCTGCTGAAGAACCGTCTTCGCATAATGGACGTTTCGGGGCTGTTTGCGGAGGCTGGCCATACTTTCCGGCCAAGCAATGTCGGCACTTTTGTTCGGCTTTTCGCCGACCAACTGCCTCAGTTCGCGGACTATGACCGCATCGCCCATGTCGATTGCGATGTTCTGTTCAATCGAGATATCGCGGATCTCGTGGGCCAGACACTTCATGCTCCGTTGTTGGCCGCTCACGACGATTACATGTATTTCCGCCCGGGCTATCGGAACAAACTGTCGATGCAGCCGGGGGCGCCTTATTTCAACGCCGGCATCATCGTCTTCAACATGCCGCCGGTGCGTCAACAGGGACTTTTGCACCGCGCCAGAGATGTTGCCGTTGCCGGGCAAATGAACGATCAGAACGCGCTGAACATCGTCTTCGAGGGCAAGTGGCAGACGATGCACCCGAACTGGAATTTGATGTCCAACGATACGAAGGAGTTTCGGTTCGCCCAAGCCTATGCGCGGCATTTCGCCGGCGGCAAGCCATGGGGGAGCCAGGTCGATGTGGAGCCTGAGGCGCTTGCCGTCTGGCGCGATCTGGCAAGGGATACGCCGTGGCTTGAGCCCTTCCGGCAGCGTATTCCCTTCGAGCGGGGCGTCATGAGGCGGTTCGCCCGAAGGTTCGACGGTATCATGGGGATGTTGCCGAACAAGGACCGGTATCGGCGGCGCGCACGGTACGACGGCAGCAAGGTGCATAAGATATATGCCGAGCATGCTGACGCCGGGGCGATGGCTGTGCAGTTTCCGGAAGTACTCGGTGGTTTCGCCTGAGACCCGCAACGGAGCTCTCGCGAATGGGTCAGGCAACAGGTTGTAGCATGCCGCAAAAATCGTGTTTCTTTTTCGCCACCGACCAGAGGTATTTCCCGTATGCCAGCCTGGCGGCGCGCCGCGTGCTGAATGTGTCGGACCACCTCGACGGCTTTATTTTGCACACCGGTGTCATCTCCAACGAAGACCGAGCTATCGGAGAGCGTCTGCTCGGTGGGAAGATCCGCATCCTGGATGTCACGAAATTCATGGAAGCGACAAACTTCAACCGCGGAACGCACCCAACCCTTGCGACCTACATCAGGCTGTTTGCCGATCAATTGCCGGAGTTCGAACCATATGACCGCATCGCCTATTCCGACGCCGATGTGCTTTTCAACAGATCGATAGAAGACCTCTGCAACGTCCCGCTCAACGCTCCGCTGCTGGCCGCACACGATGAGCAGACCTATTTCGACGTAAAGTATCGACAGCATTTACCGATGCAGCCAGGCGCGCCGAAGTTCAATGCCGGCGTGCTGGTGTTCAACATGCCACTGGTCAGGCAGGAGGGGCTTCTGGAGCGTACCCGGCAGTTGGCCTCCGAGCAGGTTTACGGGATGGATCAAGGTGCATTGAACGTGGCTTTCGAGGGCAGGTGGCAGACGATGCACCCGTTCTGGAACGTGATGACCAACTACACCAGCCAGATTTCTTTCAGCCGCTGCTACGCCCGCCACTTCGCCTGGGGCAAGCCCTGGGACCGTCCGCCGATCGGTGTCGAGGTCGGCGCCATGGCGATCTATCGTGATCTGGCGAAAGGCACGCCCTGGGCCGGCCGTTTCAACAGCAACTGGCCGATCAAGAGAGGCATATTGAAAAACCTCGGCCGCAAGTTCGACGCCATCAGCGGGATTTTGCTGAACGACGAGAAGCGCAAGCGACGGGCGCGGTTCGACGCCGAAAAGGTCAGCGCCATCTTTGCCAGCCATGCGGACAATTCGATGTTGGCCGTGCAATACCCCGAACGGGTAGCTGGCATAGCCAGATAGAACTTGACGCTCCGCCGGACGCGGTTCCTCCCGCCAATCTTCCTCGATAAGTCTATTGCCTCGCTGGTTGATGCCCTCCGGCTAGCACGCTCAAGGCCGAGCCGATACTTAGCTCCAATCCAGATTGATGTTGCGGATGCCTTCCTGCGCGATCCGGCCCCGCAGCTTGCCGATCCGGTCGGCCAGGTCTGGCGAGAACCGTTCATGTGTCTCGACCAGGATTTGTCCAATCGAACGGTGAATGCTGGCGTCCAGCATGGCTTCGATGCATTCCGCTTCGGCCCCTTCTATGTCCATCTTGACGATGGCGATCGGCTCATGGAGACCTTGCAGGAACTGCACCAGGTCAACCACCTCAACTTCAAAGCTTTTCCCGTTCGTGTGTTCGTGTGTCTGGATCAGGGACGACGATTCGGTCCTGCGGAGATCGCTGACGTCCGGCCTCTGATGGAATGTGGCCGCTCGCGCTGATCCACCAACAGCCTTCGGAATGATCGTCACCCGGTCGTTGTTGCCAAACCTTTTCGTCAAAATCTGGCGAGCAACAGGGTCAGGCTCGAAAGCAATCACCCGCATCCCATAGGCTAGTACATGTCCCGTGACGTCGCCAATATTGGCGCCGAGATCGATGAACAGACTATCGGCGGGAAGCTTTTTCATAAGCTGATGGAAGTCGTATTCGGCCTGCCGCACACGCCGCGGGGGCCTGTGCCATCGGCGATACGCGTACCAGCGCAGCATGAATTCGAAATAGCTTTCCCTCAGCATAACCACGCCCGTCAGATTAGTGGCGCCCACCAACCCGGAATATTATCCAGCCCGGCAAGCACGCCAACTCAATTGGAATTTTGTCAGTCGCGTTTAGCGACGTTTTCCCACCATCACAACATAAATGCGCCGCCGGCAACCCGTGCTCAATTCGACCAGGGGTTGGAGCAAGCAGATCAAAGCCTGCGAGGGCCTGCACAACCCCGGTATTGGCGTGCGCGGCTGTTCCTGTCCTTTAGGATTACTCGGCTACCTCGGTTGCGCCACCGCCCGCAACCCGCGCTGATGCCTGTATTCCAGCGCGATCGCGCCCCAGATCAGGCCGAGCAGCAGGTAGACATGGCGCCAGTGGTCGATGTCGATGAAGGTGCCGAGCCCGATATTGCCGATGAAAGCGACGTAGGCGCAGAGCAGATAGGGCTGCCATGGCCGGTCGCGCAAAAGGATGCGGAAGCCGGCGGCGATCGTCCACAGCGTCAGCGACAGGAACGAGACGAAGCCGAGCCAGCCATAATCCATCAACGTCTTCAGCCAGATGTCGTGCGTGTCTTCGCCAAAAATGGTGCCGAACACCAGCGGGCCGATGCCGAGCGGATATTCGAGCGCCATCTCGAAGCCGATCGTGTAGCGGGCGAAGCGGCCAAGGCGCGCCGTGTCGTAGCTCTGTTCCAGCTGGGCGCGGCTGGAAAACATCTCGCCGACGCCGGGCAGCTGCAGAATGACGATCATGGCGACCACCAGCAGGGTGACGGCGGCAATGGTCATGATGATGACGCGCAGCCGGAACTTGCCGCTGTTGCTTTGCAGGAACAGGGCGCCGGTGAGCAGGATGGCCGAGACGGCGAACATGCCCCAGGCGCCGCGCGAGAACGAAAAGAAGATGCCCGCGGTGATGATCAGCAGCGGCACCGCCAGAAGCGGCATGCGCGCGATTGAGCCGGTCAACAGCAGATAGAGCAGATAGATGCCGGGCAGCACCAGGAACGGCCCGAACACGTTCGGATCCTGGAAGGCGCCCTGGGCGCGGTCGTATCTGGTGAAGATTTCAGCGCCCGGGAAAGCGTGGAAATAGCCGGCAATGCCGAGCAGCGAGGTCACCACCGCGGAGACGACATAGGCGATGAAGATCAGCCGGTAGAGGCCGGGCTGCACCGCCGTCACCGACGAGAAGAACACCGCGGTGACCGCGAGAAACAGCGAGACCGCGAGATAGAGCGGTGTGTTGGCGAGATCGGCCATCTGCGTCATTGCAATCATGCCGCCGATGTTCATCGTGATCAGCAGCACCAGCAGCGGCACGGCCGCGCGCGATATGCGCAGGCCAAACAGCCCCCACACCCCGATCAGCCCGACCATGAAAAGATCGTAAGGCGCCGGCTCGTCGATGACGAAGCCTGACAGGAAGACGCCGAAAAACACCGCGCCCGACGATATCAGCGCGATCAGCTTGGCATTGACCGCAGCCTGCGACAAATCATGGGAAATCGCGCTCAATAGGCGTTTTCCGTGTTGAGCAGCCGCAGCGGCGTCATGAGCAGGATGCGCAGATCGAACAGCATCGACCAGTTCTCGATGTAATAGAGGTCGTATTCCGTGCGCATGCGGATCTTCTCATTGGTGTCCATCTCGCCGCGCCAGCCATTGATCTGCGCCCAGCCGGTAACGCCGGGCTTGACCTTGTGGCGCGCGAAATAGCCGTCGACCACCTCGTTGTAGAGAAGGTTGTGCGACTGCGCGGCAATCGCATGCGGGCGCGGACCGACCAGTGACAGCGTGCCGAACAGCGAGTTGAAGAACTGCGGCAGCTCGTCGATCGAGCTCTTGCGGATGAAGCGGCCGACGCGGGTGACGCGCGGATCGTTCTTGGTCACCGTCTGCTTGGCGGTCGGGTCCGAGCGGTCGGTATACATGGAGCGGAATTTGTAGACTTCGACGATCTCGTTGTTGAAGCCGTGCCGCTTCTGCTTGAACAGCACCGGACCCTTGCTGTCGAGCTTGATGGCGATGGCCGTCGCCAGCATCACCGGTGAAAACAGGATGATGCCGATCAGCGAGAAGACGATGTCGAAGGCGCGCTTGGCGACCGAATCCCAGTCGTTGATCGGCCTGTCGAAGATGTCGAGCATCGGCACCGAGCCGATGTAGGAATAGGCGCGCGGGCGAAACTGCAGCGCGTTGGAATGCGCCGAGAGCCGGATGTCGACCGGCAGCACCCACAGCTTCTTCAGCAGTTGCAGCACGCGCGTTTCGGCAGTCAGCGGCAGCGACACGATCAGCATGTCGATGCGCGCGATGCGGGCGAATTCCATCAGCTCCGAAATGGTGCCGAGCTTGGGATAGCCGGCCACGATCGGCGGCGAGCGCTTGTCGCCGCGGTCATCGAAGATGCCGCAGATACGGATGTCGTTGTCTGGCTGCTTCTCGACCGAGCGGATCAGCATCTCGGCCGCCTTGCCGCCGCCGACGATGACGGCGCGGCGTTCCATGCGGCCGTTGCGCGCCCAGCGCCGGATCAGCTTCGACATCACCAGCCTGAGGCCGAACAGCAGAAGCAGGCCGACGACAAACCAGGTGCCGAACAGCAGACGCGAATAATCCTCCGACATTTTCATGATGAAGGCCGTCAGCGCCATCAGCGCGAAGGTGCCGGCCCAGACCATCAGCACGCGGCCGAGATTGGAGATCGGTCGCATCAAGGCGGAGATCTGGTAGCAATCGCTGACGTCGAGCAGCACCACGGCCACGAATGACGCCGCGGCAATGGTCAGCGGATATTGCCAGGCGAGATAGTTGAAGAAGCCGACAAAGTGGAAGTAGAGCGCGAGCCCCGACAGGAACAGCAAGCCGAATTCGCCTATGCGCAATACGCCGCTGACCATGACCGGCGACATCGTATCGCGCCGGTATTGCGAGGCGACCTGGCGGGCAACACTGTTCATGCCGCCGGGCGTGGGGCTCTCGGCAGGACTGTCGAATTTGCGCACCGCATCGGCCGAAAAGCGGCGCGTGGGGTCGGTCTCGTTCATCGGGTTTCCCACAAGCTTCCGCGATGACGATAGCAGAAAGAGAGCTAAAAAAACCTTGAGACAACTTGTGGTTTTGGAGGGTCGTCTATCTGTTGAGCGCGGCGAAATAGGCCTTTTCGATTTCGGCGGCCATCACATCGGCGCCGAATCGCGCCTTGAGGCTGGCCGTATCGGGCATGACGCGCCGGTAGGCGTCGAGATCGCGCAGCGCTTCACCCACCTTGTCGCCGAGTTGGCGCGGATCGGGACGGATCAGGGCAGGGGATCCCTCACCGAAGATTTCGGGAATGCCGCCGACGGCCGTGGCGATCATCGGCCTGCCGGCCGCTAGCGTCTCCAGAACGATATAGGGCATGGCTTCCGCGCGGGAGGGGACGACGACCAGATCGGCCAGCGAAAATGCCTCCCTGGCTGGCATAGGCGGCAAGAAGCGGACCTGTTTTTCGAGGCCCAGCCGTTTCACCTGCGCATGGTAGCGCGGCAGGTCGTCGCCATCGCCGACCATGACCGCGGTCAAGCGGCGCTCAAGCTGGGACCCGGCCAGCACCAGCGCCTCGATGAAAATGTCAGGCCCTTTGAGGTCGCGCATCATGCCGATGTAGAGCAGGTCGGCCGCGTCGGGTTGTGCGACCACCGGTTCGAACTCGGCGGCGCGCAGGCCGTTATAGACCAGCGTGTTCGGGATAGGCGGTTCGCCGACCTTCCTGCGATAGGTGCGCCGCTCATAGTCGGAGACGAACAGCAGGCAGTCGGTGAAGCGCGCCATGAAGCGCTCGAGCGCGAAGAACAGCTTCCCGGTCGTCGTCGTTTCATCATAGTGGAGGGAGCCGCCATGCGGCGAATAGAGGCGGGCTACGCGAGACCTAGATACCCGCAACAATGAGCCGAACAGACGGGCATAGGCGCCACCTTTGGCGCCATGTCCGTGCAACACGTCCGGCTGCAATTCCTTGATGATCCTGTAAGTGCGCCAGGCCGAGGCGAAGTCGCCCGGCCCGACATGGCGCTGCATCGGCGTGCGATGGATGCCGAGCGCCAGGCTGTCCTTCATCTGGTCGAACAGGCGTTCCTCGTATTCGCCGCCGGTGGTCGAATCGCAGACGATGCCGACAACATGTCCGGCGGCGAGCTGGGCCTCCGTCAGGTCGCGCACATGCCGGAAGATTCCGCCGACGGGTGAGCGAAAGCAGTGGACGATCCTGAGCTGGTCCGCCACGTTGATGTCAGAACAGGCGTTCGCGAACGTAGACCGTGTCGCCCGGCAGCAGCGGATCGGAGGTAACCACCCGGCCTGTCATCACCTTGCCGTTGATGTCGCGGGTGATGTCGACGCTTTCCTGGTTGGCGCGCGGCGAGAAACCGCCGGCAATCGCGATGGCCTTCTGCACGGTGAGGCCCGGCACGTAGGAATACTGGCCGGCGGCGCCCACTTCGCCCATGACGAAGATCGGCCGGTAGCGATCGATCTCGACCGACACGTCGGGGTCGCGCAGATAGCCTTGGCGCAGTTTGTCGGCGAGCGCTTTTTCCAGCTGCTGGGCCGTGTGGCCGCGCGCCGGCACCGCGCCGACCAGCGGGAAGGACATGTAGCCGGACTGATCGACACTGTAGGTGTTGGTCAGACCGTCCTGTTCGAACACGGTGACGCGGACACGGTCGCCGGCGCCGAGCCGATAGGGCTGGTCGAGTACCTCGTGGAAGGCCGCCGGCGTCGGCCGGTAGCTGGAGCAGCCGGCGAGGATCGACACGGCCAGCAGAGCGCGAAACAGACCAGCAGCGCTTTTCATGATCGGACACACACCTTCGTCGCTATGGCCGCCAGGACACGGCGGCAAACCTTAAGGATCTGGGTTCGTTATCATCCTGTTAGGGTTAATGGCCGGTAAAGGGACGCGGCCGATTTGGCGGCAATCGACAAAAAGCCGTATAGTTTTGCTGGCTTTGTTTACCGGATGTCAGCAAACCCTAACAGCTGCTTACCGCGATCTTAACGGCTGAGTTACCATAGTTGTTTACGCTACCATCTAGCCTCATGTCCGGAGCAGGAATGCATGTCCGACCAGTCCGCGGCCGCAGATGTCGATGTCGACCTGAGACAGCTCTTCGCCAGCCTGGCGCGGAACTGGCTGCGCATTCTTGTGATCACGCTTCTCGTCACTGGTCTCGCCTTCGCCTTCGCGTGGCTTGCCACGCCGCATTACAAGGCGACGACGCAGCTGAAAATCCAGTTGAGCGAATCGGCCTATACGCGGCCTGCCGGTACCAATGAAGACGACAAACCTGTGCTCGATGCGGAAGGTGTAGCAACCGAGGTTCAGGTCATTTCCTCGTCCGACATTCTCAATAAGGTGGCTGGCAATCTGCATCTGGGCGACAAGCCCGAGTTCAACGATGCGCTCGGCATGTCGCCGGCAGCCCGACTTCTTGTCATTGCCGGACTGAAAAGTGATCCGGAAGAAATTCCGCTCGAAGAGCGCGTGCTGACGAAGATGCGCGACAAGCTCAATGTTTATGGCGTGGAAAAGACCCGCGTCATCGCCGTCGAATTTTCCTCGGAAGATCCCCAGCTTGCCGCTGACATTCCGAACGCCATCGCCAAGGCCTACCTGGCCTATCAGGCGGACGCCAAGACCACGTCGAACGCCGCCGCGACCGCCTTCCTCGGGCCGGAGATCGAGGAGCTGCAGAAGCAGGTCAGGGATGCAGAGGCCAAGGTCGCGGCCTTCCGCTCCGCTCAGTCGGACCTGTTGATGGCTGGCAACAATTCGGTGCTGGCGACACAGCAATTGTCCGAGCTGTCGAGCGAGCTGTCGCGTGTGCGCGCCAGCCGCGCTTCGGCCGAGGCAACGGCCGAAAGGGTGCGCCAGGCTTTGCAGAATGGCGGTTCGCTGGACGCTGTACCCGAAGTGCTGTCGTCCGATCTGATCCAGCGGCTGCGTGAGCGTCAGATCGAGCTCAGAACCAACATCGCCGATCTTTCCACCACCTTGCTCGACAACCATCCCCGCCTGCGGGCGATGAGGTCGCAGCTTGCCGATCTCGACGGCCAGATCCGCAACGAAGCGCAAAAAATCATGCGCGGGTTGCTGACGCAGGCGCAGACCGCCCAGGCGCGCGAAAACCAGCTGATATCGGACGTCAACAAGCTGAAAGCGGCGTCGTCGCGCGCCGGCGAGGAGCAAGTCCAGCTGGATGCGCTGCAGCGTGAGGCGAACGTCCGGCGCCAGCAGCTTGAATCCTATATGGCGAGCTTCCGCGAAGTGTCCTCGCGCAAAAACTATCTGCCGGTCGATGCCAGCGTGTTTTCCGAGGCGCGCGTGCCGTCGGAACCCTATTTCCCCAAGCTCGTGCCGATCGTCGGCGCCGCCTTCGTCGGCTCGCTGGTTCTGATGTCGGTCATCACGCTTCTGCAGGAGCTGTTTTCGGGCCGCGCCATGCGCCCGGCGCCCGGCGCCCGCTTGGACCGCATCGAACAGGTTGCGATGCCGGCAATGTCGGCGCCGGCCGTCGACCCGGAACCGGCCGCAGTCGTGGCCGAGAAGGTGGTCGATCAGCGGACGGCCATGGAGTCTGAACTGGCGCCCGAGCCGGAGCAGGAGCCGGCTCCTTCAGTGCTGGAAGGAGCAGCGGCTGCCGATCCAGAACCGCAATCCGAACCCGAGCGGGTACGCTCCAGCCTTGGCGAGATCGATGTCGAGAAGGCGGCGGAAAAGCTGATCGCCAGCGGTGCTGCGCGCGCCATCTTCGTGTCGCCCGAAGGCGATGAGGCGGCTGCATCGGCAGTGCTGGTAGCGCGCGAAGTCTCCGACGCTGGCCTGCGCGTGCTGCTGCTCGATCTCACGGCGTCAGGTGCCGCCTCGCGGCCGATGCTGGACAGCGGACTTTTCCCCGGCATCACCAATCTGCTGGCTTCGGAAGCGCAGTTCAGCGACGTCATCCACGCCGACCTCTATTCGGACTGCCATGTCGTTCCCGTCGGCACCGCCGATCCGGTTCGCGCCATGCGCGCCGCCGACCGGCTGCCGATCATCATGCAGTCGCTGACCACCGCCTATGATCTGGTCATCGTCGAATGCGGACCGGCCGATGCGCAAGGCATCAGCCGACTGGTCGGCGACAGCACCGAGGTCTTCATGTCCATGCTGCAGGCGGACGATGAGGTGGCGCAGGCCGCCGTCGAGCTGATCGAAAGCGGCTATCCCGACCTCACTCTGGTGACGCCGATCGGCCACGAGACGCCGGGTAACCCCGTGCCGGGACGACGTAGCGCCGCCTGAGACAGCAGACAATTCGACTTAGGCGGCGCTACTACGGATCGGCTCGTCCATCGCCCGCCGGCTCCCGAAAAACCAAGCCTGTCAGTCGGCGCCGGGATCTACCCCAACTCCAGGGTCGTCACGCCAAATATTCGGCGCGAGTCGACCTTCGGAGGCGGGCCCTTGTACATGCGCGTGGTGGTGAAGGTCGGCCTGAAACCAATTGCTGAAAGCGCCGTGGTGAAATCGAAATTTTCGGCAGGAACGTCGATATGCAGGTCGCCACCTTCGCATGCGGCAGCCAGACTGCCCATGAGCTGCATCGCCGTCTCGGTGTCGTCGGCAAACAGCGGGCCGATCTTGTAACCCGAACGGCAGGGACGAGCCACGGCGTAGCCTATGGTGCCGAGTGAACTGATCGCGGCGAACCCGCAATGCGGCGGCTGCGCCCAGCGGTGCAGGAAGGCTCGTCGAGGCGCGGGGAAACAGCGGGCGTCATAGACGATGATGTCGGGCACGAGTTGCGTGGTTATCATGCGCACCCCTTCGCTTCGGACGGGCGGGGTCGCGATACGGCCGCTGAAGCGGATGGTTTCGTACGCCGAGCTGAATCCCGTGCGGCGATAATTCGCCAGCTGCGCGGCGACCCCGTCGAGGCCGACCGTTCGGCCGGCCAGCCTGGCCATGCCCGCATTCCAGACTGCTTTGCCATGGCCTTTGCCGCGCATGTCTGGTCGGCAGATGTAGAGACCGATGAAACCGAAGTTGCCGCCATAGGCGACAGCCGAGATGGCGGCGGTCATCTCGTTGTCGACAAAAGCGCCGATGAACCCTTCAGGATCGGTTGGCCGGAACGCCGCGGCATCGTCAAGGCCAGGGTTCCAGCCTTCAGCCGCCGCCCAGTCGATGAGAACGGTCAGTTCCGGCGGAGACAATGCGCGGACGGTAGGCTTCATAGCGTTCACTCCGCGGCGACCACCCCCGGCGAGAAGGATTTCAGCACGCCGCGATAGGGCTTGGCCAGCGGACTGGCATAGGAGCCGCGCTTCGAGGTCGACAGGCCCAATGCGATCAGCGCCTCGGCCTGTTTGAGGGCGGCGCCGACGCCGTCGATGACGGGCAGGTCGAACTCTTGCTGCAACCGGTGTGCCAGGTCGGCCATGCCGGCGCAGCCGAGCACGATGGCCTCGGCGCGGTCTTCCGCTATGGCGCGGGCGATCTCGGCGCGCAGTTTCTCGACAGCGCCGGAAGCAGCGTCTTCAAGCGAGAGTACGGGAATGTCGGCGGCGCGCACGCGGGCACGCCCGGCCATGCCATAGCGCTGCACCAGCCCCTCGACAGGGACACGCGAGCGTTCGGTGGTCGTCACCACTGTGAAGCGCTGGGCAATGTAGGAGGCGACACTGAGTGCGGCCTCGCAGATGCCGATGACCGGAATGGAGGCCATGGCGCGTGCCGCATCCAGGCCGGTATCGTCGAAGCAGGCGATGATGGCGGCCTGAGCCCCGGCACGTTCGCCGGCGGCGATCTCCATCAAAAGGCCGGGCACGGCCAATGCCTCGTCATAATAGCCCTCGATCGAGGCCGGGCCCATCGAGGAGGTGACCGCGATCACCTCGGTCCCGGCGCCGGCAACGCCGCGCGCCGCCGCCGCGATCGTCTCGGTCATGCTCGCCGTTGTGTTGGGGTTCACCACCAGTATCTGCACCATCAAACCCTGGCCCGCCTGCGGCCGACATAGAGGATGGCGCCCAGTGTGGCCAGGATCACCAGGAAGGAGAACACGGTGGTCACCGTGCCCAGCGCGTAGAGCACCGGCGTCGTGACATTGGTGGTCATGCCGTAGATCTCGAGCGGCAGCGTGTTGAAGGTGCCCGACGTCATCAGCGTGCGGGCGAACTCGTCATAGGACAGCGTGAAGCCGAACAGGCCGACGCCGATCAGGCTCGGCGCGATCATCGGCAGCACGACATGGGCGAAGGTCTGCCAGGAGTTGGCGCCCAGGTCACGCGCGGCTTCCTCATAGGCGGGCGAGAAGCGGTTGAAGACGGCGAACATGATGAGCACGCCGAAGGGCAAGGTCCAGGTCAGGTGCGCGCCGAAGGCCGATGTGTACCAGGCTGGGCGGAAGCCGACCTGCTGGAAGACGACGCCGATGCCGAGCGAAATGATGATCGAGGGTACTACGAGGCTGGCGACCGCCAGGTAGAACAAAGCGGTGGCGCCACGAAATTTTTGCCGGAAAGCGAGCCCTGCCAGCAGCGACACGACGACGGTGACGATCATCACCATAAGGCCGAGCACGAGCGAGCGCTTGAAGCTGCCGCCGAAATCGCCGACCGCCTGGCGCTCGAACAGATTGGCGAACCAGTGCAGCGACACGCCATTGAGCGGGAAGGTGAGGCCGCCGGTCTCGCCTTGGAAAGAAAGGATCAGGATCGCCGACAGCGGGCCGTAGAGGAACAGCACGAACAGAGTGAAGAAGACCGCAAGCACATAGAATTCGAGGGTGCGTTTTTCGTGGCCCACCTCAAAGCTCCTTGCGGATGTCGACGATGCGCAGGATGCCCGCGACCATCAACAGTACCAACACCAGCAACACTACGGCATTGGCGGCGGCTGCGGGATACTGCAGCAGCGACATCTGGTTCTTCATCATCAGTGCGACCGACGCGCTCTGGCCGCCCGACATCACCTGCACAGTGGAGAAATCGGCCATCACCAGCGTGACGACGAAGATGGTGCCGATCGCCATGCCGGGCTTGGCCAGCGGGATGACGACGTTCCACAAGACCTGCCAGCCGGACGCGCCGGCATCGCGCGCGGCCTCAACCAGCGAGCGGTCGATGCGCATCAACGTGTTGAAGATCGGCGTTACCATGAACAGCGTGTAGAGATGCACCATGGCCAACACCACGGCGAATTCCGAATAGAGCAGCCATTCGATGGGTTTTGGCACCAGCCCCAACTGCACCAGCGCCGAGTTGATCAACCCGTTGCGGCCAAGCACCGGGATCCACGAGATCATGCGGATGATGTTGGAGGTCAGGAACGGCACCGTGCAGACAAGGAACAGCACCATCTGCATGGCGGTGGTGCGGATATGGAAGGCGAGGAAATAGGCCACCCAGAAGCCGATGAACAAGGTCAGCGCCCAGACGATGGCAGCGAATTTGATGGTGTTGAGATAGGTCTTCCAGGTGACCCATGATCCCAGCACGTCGAAATAGTTCGTCGTCAGGAAATCCGGATACATGGCGGCGAAGTCATAATCCCAGAAGGAGACGACGACGATCATGATGATTGGCAAGAGCAGGAACGCACCGAGGATGAGCGCCAGCGGCGCCGATTGGAGGTAAGGCGTGACGGCACTGATGGAGAAGCGCCGGCGTCTGGCGGGCTTGGCTGCTGCGATGGCGGGGCGTTCGAGCGCGACTGTCATTGGGAAAATCCTCCGCGTGATCGCGATGACTTGCGATCCTTCGCGCCCCCCTCTGTCCTGCCGGACATCTCCCCCACGAGGGGGGAGATCGAACTCTCATAACGGCCTTCGCCAATCTCCAACGTTGCTAACGAAGAGCCGGCCATGACGCTGCCAATCTCCCCCCAAGTGGGGGAGATGTCCGGCAGGACAGAGGGGGGCGCGAAGGATCGCAACATCACAGTGAACGCGTCCGCTCTACGCCGCGATGAACTCGTTCCAGCGCTTCACCATGTAGCGGTCCTCGTCCATGACCGAGTTCCAGCAGGCGACTTTGCCCATACGCTCTTCGAACGAGCCGCCGTCGCGCACGGCGCCGGCCTTTTCCATGACGGTGCCGTCCGGCGCCTTGATCTCGCCCTCGGCCGGCTTGCCTTCGATCCAGTAGCCCCATTCGTCCTCGGACATGAACTTCTTGGCCGAGACCATATTGGCGGAATAGTAGCCCTGGCGGTTGAGATAGCCGCCGACCCAGCCCGACGTATACCAGTTGATGTATTCGTAGGCCGCGTCGAGTTCGGCGCCCTTGAGGTGGGCGGCAAGGCCAAGGCCGCCGCCCCATGAGCGATAGCCCTCCTCGAGCGGCTGGAAGCGGCAGGCGATGCCTTTGGAGCGCACGGCAGCGACGGCCGGCGACCACATCGACTGGATGACCACTTCGCCCGATGCCATCAGGTTGACGCTCTCGTCGAACGACTTCCAGAAGGCGCGGAACTGGCCGGCCTGCTTGGCCTTGATGAGGAAGTCGATCGTCTTGTCGATCTCTTCCTTGGTCATGTTGCCCTTGTCGGCATATTTGATGCTGCCTGTGGCCTCCATGATCATGGCCGCATCCATGATACCGATGGACGGGATGTTAAGGATCGCGGTCTTGCCCTTGAAGGCCGGGTCCATGATGTCGGCCCAGGTGGTGATGTCGCGGCCGACGAGGTCGGGCCGGATGCCTAGTGTATCGGCGTTGTAGATCGTCGGCACCATGGTGAACCACTTGGTCGGCGCCTTGGCGAAGGTCTTTGAGTCCTGCGCTTCGACATAGCCGACCGTGTGCGGCGCGGTGCCCTGGGCAATGATGCTGTCGGGCGTCAGCTTGCCGGTTTTGAACAACGGCACCAGCTCGTCGTAGTATTTCAGCTTACTGACATCCATCGGCTGCAGCACGCCGCTCGGGAACACCTTCTTGCAGATCCAGTATTCGATGTCGGCGATGTCATAGCTGTCGGGCTGGGTCACGGCGCGCTGGGCGGCCGCGTCCGAATCGGTCGCCGTCATTTCCAGCGTGATGCCGAGGTCGGCCTTGCACTTGTCGGCGATCGCGTTCAGGTTCGACACGCCGGTGCCGAACTGGCGCAGCGTGATGTTGGACTGCGCCCAGATGGTCGGGAAGCCTGTAATGGCGCCCGAGCCTGCGGCGAGGCCGACGGCGGCCGCACCTGTCTTGAGCAACGAACGGCGCGAAATTCCGGTCTTTGTTTCTACTGTTTTTGTCATTCCTATTCCCCTGTTTTGTTTTGCTTCGTTGAATTCATGAATGAAGGCGGCCGAGGACGATGGCGTCCTCGGAATCCCAGGCGAGCGGTACGGCGTCGCCAAGGGCGACGGGTTTGGCGAAGAAGTCGGAATCGTCGATGATAACGGTGAAATCGTCGATGCCGCCGCCGGTGACCGACAGCTTCACCGTGGCGCCGCGATATTCGATGTTGGAGACGATGCCGGTGAAGCCAAGGCCGGGCGAGGGCGCTTCGCCGATGCGCACATGGTCGGTGCGGATGGCAATGTCGATCGCCGTGCCCACCTCCTGGCCCGCCTCCCGGCCTTGCCCGCGGGCGGCGAGCGAGGCGCCACCATTGACGTCGAAGACGACCATGCCGCCACGCTCGCCGGTGACCCGGCCGGAGATGACATTGTGGTCGCCCATGAAGCGCGCGACAAAGGCCGTGGCCGGCCTTTCGAACACATCTCGCGGCGGCGCCGCCTGTTCGATGCGGCCGTCATTCATCACCACGATCAGGTCCGCCAAGGCCATGGCCTCTTCCTGGCTGTGGGTGACGTGGACGAAAGTGATGCCAAGCGAGGTCTGCAATTTCTTCAGCTCGGCGCGCATGCGTATCTTCAGGAACGGGTCGAGTGCCGACAGCGGCTCGTCGAGCAGCAGCGCCTCGGGATCGGTGATCAGAGCGCGGGCGAGTGCAACACGCTGCTGCTGGCCGCCGGAAAGCTGCGCCGGCCTGCGCGTCGCATAGGCCTCCATCTGCATCAGCTTGAGCATGTCGAGCGCCTTGGCACGGCGCTGCTCCTTGTCGACGCCCTTCATCTTCAGGCTGAAGGCGACATTGTCGACAAGGTCGAGATGCGGAAACAGCGCATAGGACTGGAACATCATCGCCGTGCCGCGCTTTGCCGGCGGCAGGTCGGTGACGACAATGTTGCCGAGGCGGACATCGCCCGACGAAATGCTTTCGTGGCCGGCGATCATGCGCAGCGTCGAGGTCTTGCCGCAGCCGGAGGGGCCAAGCAGGCAGCAATAGGTGCCTGCCGGTATTTTCAGGCTGATGGCCTCGACAGCAGTCGTCGTTCCGTACACTTTCGAAACGGAGATGATGTCGATCTCGGCGGCTTTGGACATTCAGGCTTCCCCGTTTGGTCGCATTAACCAATGCATTATGCGTGCCAATCGGCGAGATTCGGCCAAGCGTTTGAATCATCAGCAAAATCGGGATTCGTGCCCACTGCCTAGCCGGTGGGCTATCTTGTGCATTGCACAAATTATGGGCGATTGTGCGCGATCCGCGCAAGAATCGTATGCAATCTTTTTTCGCTTGGTGTCCACTTTGCCTCTCGTACGCAAGCGACCAGTTGCGCTAGAAGAGGCTGGGAACCATCATCGCCATGAACATTGCCGATCAGATCCATTCCGCCGACAGCGCCAACCAGGATCGCGCCCAGGCGATCCGCGACAATCTGCGGGACGCCATCGTTGACCGTCGGCTGACGCCCGGCACCAAGCTGTCGGAAGGCGAGGTCGGCACGCTGTTCGACGTCTCGCGCACGGTCGCGCGCGCGGCGCTGCAGATGCTGTCCTTCGAGGGGCTGGTGCGTACCGAACGCAACCGTGGCGCCTTCGTCGCCAACCCTTCGCCCGAGGAAGCGCGCCAGGTGTTCGCATCGCGCCGGCTGATCGAGCCGGGCATCGCCATTGCCGCCTGCGGGCGGGTCACAGCCACCGATATCGCTGCGTTCCGAGCGCAGCTCGACGAGGAAGGGCGCTTCATCGCCGAGCGCGGCCCAACCGCCCGGCGCTCCGAAATCAAGGCATCAGGCGATTTCCATCTGCTGCTCGCCTCCGTCGCCGGCAATGCCATCCTGCAGCGCTTCATGGAGGAGCTGGTGGCGCGTTCGTCGCTGGTCATCGCCCTTTACGGACGATCCGGCGTGTCGGCCTGCGGGCACAGTGAGCACACGGAAATGGTCGGCGCGCTGGAGAGCGGCGATTGCGGGTTGGTGAGCCGGCTGATGCTGCACCATATCGACCACATCGAGGCGGATCTCGACCTGCGGGTCAGGGCCGGCCCGGCGCTCCGCGAAGCGCTGAATTTCTGAACGCTAGTTTTCGTCGTCCGTGGGAGCGGGCGCTGCCTGTCCGGCGGCCTTGCGGCGCAGCATCTTGGTCAGCTTCCAGACCGTCGGGTTGTTCTTGATGAAGGCTTTCGCCCGTGCGCCCTGCCGCAGCGCCGACGCCAGGGCGCGTCCCTTCAGCGTCAGGGGCGCCAGCACCTCGAAATGCTGGGACTCGATATCGCACCAGAGCCGCTTGTAGGGCTCGTCGCCGACCGAGAAATCATAGACATCGAAGCCTGTTTGGCAGGCTTCCTCGATGATGTCGAAGAAAAGGAAATCGCCGGGGCTGGTGTGGCCGAGATCGTCCTCGGCGATGGCGCCGAATTCGCAGATCAGGCGTTTGCCCGAGCGGCTCGAGCCGGTGATTGCACGCAGCTTGCCGGCCACTTCGAGCCCATGCAGCACAAAGGCCGGTTTCTCCTCGGCCAGCGCGCCGGCGAAGAGGGCACGGAAGAAAGCCCGCACCTCCGGCTCGCCGAAGACATTGGCGATGCCCATCTTGGCGAAGCGGAACTCCTTCATCTCGAAGAAAGCGTCGAGCAGCCGGTTCACGTCTTCGGGTGTCTGCGCCTCGATGCGGCGATGAACGCCGACCGCCTCGAATTTTCGTGTCTGCGAACGGTGCTTCTTGCGCTTGCGCTTGCCGCCCACACGCGACAGCAGCGCATCGAAACCACCGTCGAGATTGACGGCGAGCGACAGGTTTGGGCTCGGAA
This sequence comes from Mesorhizobium sp. M0478, assembly GCF_040321305.1. Classification (NCBI taxonomy): domain Bacteria; kingdom Pseudomonadati; phylum Pseudomonadota; class Alphaproteobacteria; order Hyphomicrobiales; family Phyllobacteriaceae; genus Mesorhizobium; species Mesorhizobium sp. M0478. The sequence continues at coordinate 81,357 of NZ_JAMYRH010000016.1, read as the reverse complement.
AGTTGGAGAACGCCACCAGCGGATTGGCAACGCCATCGAGGTCGGGCAGAAGCCTTTCCAAGGCAACGAGATCGATGTCGGGACGCGCCTTGCCGATCGCCGTCACCAGCCTGCGGATCCCCCCAGCATCTGCCTTTGCCAGCCATGCCGGATCGGCGGCGGCGAAATTGCCGTTGGCATGGCGCCCGCCCATGAAGCGGGCGACGCGGAATGGACCAGTTCGCGTGATTTCCAGTGCCAGTGCAAAGACCGGCCTGTCCTCGATTGTCAGCGTGGCAATGACGGCATCGGGATTAGCCTGCGCCGTCCAGGCACGAACCCAGTCCGCGCTTTGCGCCGGCGCAAACAGCGCCGAACGGCAGAATTCGCCGTAAGAGGCGAGCGCGGCAGCATCTGCGATCGACGCCGACAGACTGGTCTGGTCGGCAGCCGGCGTGCGCGCAGACGCCTTGCTTGCGGCGAGCCGATTGCCGTCAAATGACGCGGTGGCGTCAACCATACCTCAATCCTTAAGGCGTATTCGTCGCGATCAGGAGTTCGCGTCGGCGCGTTCCGTGCTTGGATCGAGCCTAGGCGCAAAAGGTGAATGAATGATCGACGGTGGTGAGGCAGTTCGGAAACTGGCGCTTAATATCGCCCGCTTTACCGGCCTTGCACCGCTGGCCAAGCCGTTTGTCGGCGGCATTGGCGCCATCCTCATGTTGCATCGGGTCACCGCCACGCCGGAGAAGCCGGACGGCGTTAACCGCCACCTCAACATCGCCCCGCGATTCCTCGACGCTCTCGTCGCCGACATGAAGTCGAGGGGCTATGCCTTCGTCACCCTCGACGAGGCGATCGAGCGCATCAAGGCCGGCGGCAAGGACGGCCAGTTCGCCACCATCACCGCCGACGACGCCTATCGCGACAACATGACCGAAGCGCTGCCAGTGCTCGAAAAGCACGACGCGCCGATCACCATCTATGTCGCGCCGGGTCTGATCGACGGCAGCGCCGATTTATGGTGGGACGTGGTCGAGGATATCGTCAACGCGCGGGAGCGTTTGACGCTGGCGACGCCGAAGGGGCCGGTGACCATAGACTGCTCGACCCACGGCAAGAAACTCCACGCCAATGCGCGTCTGCATACCTATCTGACGCTCGAGGTGCGCGAGGAGGATCAGCGCGCCGTGCTGCGCGATCTGGCGCACTCGAACGGCATCGACCTCGATGGCTTGCGCCCAAGCACGCTGATGACCTGGGACGACATCCGCGCCGTGGCCGGGCACAGGCTGGTGACGATCGGCGCGCATACGGTCAACCACCGCAATCTGAAGCGGCTCGACGAAGGCGATGCGCGCCATGAGATCGTCGACGTCAGGCGCCAACTGCAGGCGCAGCTCGGCGAAGACCCCCGTCATCTCGCTTACCCCTATGGTTACGCCAGCGCTGTCGGCTGCCGCGAAGTGGGCTTTGCCCGCGACGCCGGCTACGCCTCGGCGGTGACCACTCGCCACGGCGTGCTGCACGCCGAGCACGCCGGCTTCCTGCACGCGCTGCCGCGCATTTCGATCAACGGCCGCTACCAGAGCGTCGCCCATATCCGCACCATGTTGTCGGGCTTAACGACGCCGCTGGCCAATGCCGGCAAAATGGTGGTCACCATCTAACCTGGGGCGGGCTCTTCAGCCTTTCGGCGGCGGCTCCAGGATCAGCCATTTGATGATGCCCATCGCAGGCAGCACCCAGAACAGGCCGCTGAACAGGAAGAACAGGAAGTGCACCAGCGGGCTGGATTGCGACAGCTGCGCGACCGCTATGATCGACGCGACCAGCGCATAGATGATGACCAGCGCCACCAGCAGGAAAGTTCCGATCAGCTTTTTCAGGCGGATGGGCATGAGCGTTCTCGTTGATCGCCTCCGCTTAGGCCCAACCGCGCGCCTGTGCAACCCGGGAGATGCGGCGCGACGGCGTGCCGCGCCGTCCGGTCTTGTCAGCCGGGTTGCGATGGTTCACCAATCCGCCACGTCAACCTGCCGGGACCAACCATGGCCGCCATATCAGCCGCCGCGCCTTACATTGACCGCGATCGCGACTTGAAAAATCGGGCGCTGGTGCGCGGCTGGCTGTATGTCGTGCTTCTGGTGCTGTTTGCGCTGGTGCTGGTCGGCGGCGCCACCAGGCTCACCAATTCCGGCCTGTCGATTACCGAGTGGAAGCCGATCCACGGTGTGATACCGCCGCTCAATGACGCGGAGTGGCAGGAGGAATTCCAGCTCTACCAGAAGATTCCGCAATATGCCGAGCTCAACAAGGGCATGAGCCTCGATGCCTTCAAGTCGATCTTCTGGTGGGAGTGGGCGCACCGTATCCTGGCGCGCAGTGTCGGCCTGGTCTTCGGCCTGCCGTTGCTGGTCTTGTGGGCGACGCGCCGCATCGAGCGCGGCCTTGGGCCAAAGCTGGTCGGTATTCTGCTGCTTGGTGGCCTGCAAGGCGCCATCGGCTGGTGGATGGTGGCCTCCGGCCTGGTCGACCGCGTCTCCGTCAGCCAGTACCGGCTGGCCACGCATTTGACGCTTGCCGCCCTGATCTTCACTGCCACCATGGTGGTCGCGCGCGGGCTGGCGCCGCATTCGGAGCCTGCCGCCGACCGGCCGACACAAAGGCTGGCCGGCTTCATCGTGCTGCTGGCGCTGATCCAGATCTATCTCGGCGGCCTGGTCGCAGGGCTCGACGCCGGCCTGAGCTACAACACCTGGCCGCTGATGGACGGCAAGGTGATCCCGTCAGATTTGCTTCTGCTCGAGCCGGCCTGGCGCAACTTGTTCGAGAACCCGAAGACGGTGCAGTTCGTCCACCGACTGGGCGCCTACACGGTCTTTGCCGTCGCGCTCTGGCACATGATCGCGACACGCCGGCGTTTACCAGGCACGACACACGCACGCCGCGCGACGCTGCTGTTTCTGCTGGTGCTGGTCCAGGCCTCGATCGGCATCGGCACGCTGCTGATGCAGGTGCCGCTGCACATGGCGCTGACCCATCAGGCCTTCGCGCTTGTCCTGCTGGGATTTGCCGCCGCCCACTGGCGCGGCACCAAAGGCGCCTATCCACTGCCAACGCGGCCGCCCATGAACGCAGGTACATCGTCTACGGTGTCTTGGCCGTCGCAATAATCTATTTCGCGAACGAACTGCCTCGCTACGTCTAACGCGCGAGGCTGCGCCGGTCAGAAGCTGAGCCGCACCTTTCGGATCACTCCCGCAACCGACAGCTCGCGGTTCTCGTCGACCGCATTCTCGTCCTCATGATGCCATGCGGCCGACAGGCAGCCATAGGCGATGGCATGGTCGAGAATGGCAGCCGGCGTCTGGCCGAGTGTCCTGGCGAAGATCTCGGCCATATGCGCGATGCGCTCGGGATCGAGGCAGAGGTCGTCGCGCCCCAGTGGGTTGTAGAACAGATTGGCGGCGTCGAAGCCGGGATCGCCGACCACGCCCTTCGGGTCGATCGCCAGCCAGCCGCGCGCACCGTGCAAAATGTTGTCGTGATGCAGGTCGCCATGCAGCGGCTTGACCGCATGCGGGGCATCGAGCAGCCGGTCCGCGATTTCGGCGGCCTCGATATAGAGGCTGTGCTCTCCGGCGTCGCGATCGGCTCCGGCCTTTTTGAACAGGCTGGCAAACCGTGTCCGCAGCGGCTGCAGGTCCGGCGGGGCAGGGTGTCTTGTGGGCGAGAACAGTCTCCCCATCAACTCGGCCGCAATTGCGGTCGCGGCGTTGTCGCCTTCTTTGGCCAGAACGTCGGAAAGCAGGGTGTCGCCGGCATATTCGAGCAGCATGCGGTGGCCGTCCCGGCCAAGCAGCCGCACCGCCATGCGAGATAGTGCTCGCCGCGCAACTCGTCCTCGACATCGTCGAATGGTTTGAGCGCCTTGACGATGGCCGGCGAGCCGTCCTCACGCCGCACCTTCCAGATGCGGCTCGAAAACGTCTCCGCAATGAGCTCGGGCGCGCTGATCTTCCAGCGCTTTGGAAATGCAGGCGCGTCCATTCAGAGCGTGATGCCGAAAAGTGTTAAGCGGTTTTCGGGCAACATGCTCTCTCCAACTGAATTAAAGGCCGAGCATCAGATCCATGTTCTGAACGGCAGCACCCGAGGCGCCCTTTCCGAGATTGTCATAGACCGCAATCAGCAGCGCCTGCGCCCTGTCGTCATTGGCAAAGACATAGACCTTCATCCGATTGGTGCCGTTATAGACCTCGGGATTGATCTCGGGCAGGCGCTCCACGTGCTCGTAAGGAGCTACCTCGACCACGCCGCCCTTGATGGCGGCAAAATGGTCGGCGATTGCCGCGTGCAGTTCGGCGCCGGCCGGCACATGGTCAAGCCCGCCGAGCTGCAGCGGCACCACCGTGATCATGCCTTGGGCGAAATTGCCGACCGCCGGCTGCATGATCGGATCGTGCGACAGCTTCGCATAGGTGCGCAGCTCCGGCACATGCTTGTGCTGCAGGGTCAGCCCATAGACCTGGAATTCAGAGGCATCCTCGCCCTTGGCGACATAGTCCTCGATCATCGGCCGGCCGCCGCCCGAATAGCCCGAAATGCCATTGACCGTGATCGGGAAATCCGCCGGCAGCAGACCGGCAGCGACCAGCGGCCGCAGCGTCGCGATCGGCCCTTGCGGCCAGCAGCCGGGATTGGCGACGCGTTTCGCATTGGCGATGATCCTGGCCTGATCCTTGTCCAGCTCGGCAAAACCGTATTCCCAGCCCTCGGCGACGCGATGCGCCGTGGAGGCGTCGATCACCTTGGTGGTGTCGTTGGCAATCAGCGACACGCTTTCCTTGGCAGCCGCATCCGGCAGGCACAGGATGGCGACATCGGCGGCATTGAGGAACTCGGCGCGCGCCGCCGTTTCCTTGCGGCGCTCGGCCGGGATCGAGATGATCTCGAGGTCGCCGCGCTCGGCCAGCAGCGCCCGGATCTGCAGGCCGGTGGTGCCGTGTTCGCCATCGATGAAGATTTTCGGTTTCATGTGCCCGTCAATTCCCTGCTAATTCAGGCCTATATGCCCTGGCCATGGTTTGCCGCGCCATGGTTGCCGCTGTTCAGCTCTTCCGCCCGCGCTTTTCGCTCGGCCACCAGGCCGAGATAGTGCATGGCCACCATCGAGCCGGCGATCGCCGTTATATCGGCGTGATCATAGGCCGGCGCAACCTCGACGACGTCGGCGCCGACAATATCGACCTGGCCGAGCTGGCGCAGCGTCGACAGGATTTTCGCCGAGGACGGTCCGCCGGCAACCGGCGTGCCGGTGCCGGGCGCAAAGGCCGGGTCGAGGCAGTCGATGTCGAAGGTGAGATAGGTCTTCCTGCCGCCGGTGCGGTCGACGATCGCATAGGCGATGTCGGAAGCCCGCATCTCCTCGATCTCGTGACCGTAAAGGATCTTGATGCCGAACGTATCGGGGGCATGCGTGCGGATGCCGATCTGGATCGAGCGGTCGGGGTCGATGATGCCTTCATTGACGGCGCGGCCGACGAACGAACCATGGTCGATGCGCTTGCCATCGTCAGGCCAGGTGTCCTGGTGCGCATCGAACTGCACCAGCGCCAGCGGCCCGTGGATGGCGGCATGTGCCTTGAGCAGCGGCCAGGTGACGAAATGATCGCCGCCGAGCGACAACAGGAAGGCACCCGATTTCAGGATCTTCGCCGCCTCGCGCTCGATCGTGCCTGGTGTCTTCTGGTGATTGCCCGAATCGAGCAGGCAATCGCCATAGTCGATGACGGCGAGATGCTCGAACAGGTCGCGCGAGAACGGATATTGCGGGTCGTTGTCGAGGATCGCCGAGGCGCGGCGGATCGCCTGCGGCCCGAAGCGCGCGCCCGGCCGGTTGGTGACGGCGGCATCGAACGGAATGCCCCACACGACGGCGTCCGCGCCCTTTGCATCCTTGGTGTATTTGCGCCGCATGAACGACAGCGCGCCGGCATAGGTCGGCTCGAAGGAAGGCCCCGTCTTGGAGCGGGCGGTGAAGGCGTTGTCGATGGTCTGGTTCGCCATTACGGGTCCTTCTTTGTTCATCGGGCTGCCACAACTACAGAACCGGCACGCAAGATGCCAGTCACAGCTTGGCGAAACGCCATAGCGTTCTAGAGGGGCGACACAGGATTTGTATCGCCAAGGCGCAAGGCCCGGCGACTCCTCTCCGGCGGCCGCGGCGATGAACTGGCGGTGCGGGCCGGCATGCCGGCCGAGACACGGTTTCTGGGCCGAACGCGGCGCCACCATCATCCAGACCGAAGAACCGAAGGCTGCGATTGGCTGGCTGGGGGCCGATGGGTTTCGGGCGCCTTATGTGGATGAGGGAAGCCGGCCGAGCCGCGAATACGGCGAGTATCAATTAGAAATCGTACGTCGGCGCCATCACCCCACCCGGCGCTGCGCGCCGACCTCCCCATCGAGGGGAGGTAGGGCGTTGGCGCTTTAGATCCGACAGTCGTAGCGATTGCGAGGCATGCAAGGCTGCCGCGACCTCCTACCTCCCCTCGATGGGGAGGTCGCGCCGAAGGCGCGGGTGGGGTGACAGCGCCGCCCGCAAAATCTTCACGCCGCTTTCGCCACCCCATCCAATTCCCTCAGGACATCAGCCGACAGCTCCAGTTCCGCCGCCGCCAGGTTCTCTCTCAAATGCCCGACCGACGACGTCCCCGGGATCAGCAGGATGTTCGGCGAGCGGCGCAGCAGCCAGGCGAGCGCAACCTGCAAGGGTGTGGCGCCGAGCCGCGTGGCCACATCCGACAAGGTCGACGACTGCAGCGGGCTGAAGCCGCCGAGCGGGAAGAACGGCGTGTAGGCGATGCCGGCGCGCGCCAGTTCATCGATCAACGCGTCGTCGTCGCGATGCGCCAGATTGTACTGGTTCTGCACGCAGACGATCTCGGCGATCCCACGGCCTTCCTCGACCTGCGCAGGGGTGACGTTGCTCAGGCCGATATGGCGCACCAGGCCCTTCCGCTGCAGTTCGGCAAGCGCCGTCAACTGCGTCTCGATCGAGCCCTCGGCGGGACCCATCACCCCGAACATGATGCGCAGATTGACGACATCCAGCACCTCAAGACCGAGATTCCTGAGATTATCGTGCACGGCCTGCTCAAGTTCCTTGGCGGAATAGGCAGGCAGCCATGAGCCGTCGCTGCCGCGCCGCGCCCCGATCTTGGTGACGATGACGAGGTCTTGCGGATAGGGCGCCAGCGCTTCGCGGATCAGCTGGTTGGTGACATGCGGGCCATAATAGTCGCTGGTGTCGATGTGGTTGACCCCGGACGCCACCGCTTCGCGCAGCACAGCAATGGCCGCGTCCCGATCTTTCGGCGGACCGAAAACGTGCGGGCCGGCAAGTTGCATGGCGCCGTAGCCGAGCCGTTTCACGGTGTGGCTGCCGAGGGTGAATGTGCCGGATTTTTGGATGGTGGACATGGTCGATCTCCTTTGAGGAGGCGAAGATAGACGCTGCTCAACCTTGGGATAATAAGGTACAATCCGTACAGCTTGTGCGGAATGGCGAACAATGATGGATCTTGGCGATCTGAATGCTTTCGTGACGGTGGCGCGTGCCGGCGGTTTTCGCGAAGGGGCTCGCGCCGGCGGCGGCAGCGCGTCGGGCCTGAGCGAAGCGGTGCGCCGCCTGGAGACGCAGCTCGGCGTCAGGCTGTTCAACCGCACGACACGCAGCGTTGTTCCAACCGACGCAGGCCTCAGCCTCTTGGGAAGGCTTGGCCCGGCGCTGTCGGAGGTGGAGGCGGCCCTCGACGTGGTTAATGGCTTTCGCGACAGGCCGGCCGGTTCGCTGCGCCTCAACGTCCCGGTCAGCGCCGCGCGGCTGATATTGCCCGACATCGTTCCGGGCTTCCTCGCCGCCTATCCCGGCATTCGGCTGGAGGTCATCGCCGATGAGAACTTCGTCGACGTGCTGGCGGCGGGCTGCGACGCCGGCATCCGCTATGACGAGCGACTGGAGCAGGACATGATCGCGGTGCCGATCGGACCGCGCGTCCAGCGCTTCGCCACTGGCGCCAGCCCCGCCTATCTCGAGCGCCATGGGCGGCCGCAGCACCCGAGCGACCTGCTTGGCCATGCTTGTCTGCGCGGTCGTTTTGCCAGCGGTGCGATGCTGCCGTGGGAATTCGAGCGCGACGGCGAGGTGGTGCGTGTCGACACGACGGGGCCGTTGATCGTGCGGATCGGCGGGGCGAGCGATCTTGCCGTCCATGCGGCCATTGCCGGCAGCGGCATCGTCGCTCTCTTCGAGGGCTGGCTTCGCCCTCACTTCGAAAGCGGCGCCCTGGAGCCCGTGCTCGAACCGTGGTGGCAGAGTTTTCCCGGACCATTTCTGTACTATCCCGGACGGCGTCTGGTTCCAGCGCCGCTACGGGCGTTTATCGATTACATCAAGGCCGGCAAGTTCTGAGACTTGAACCGAGGCCGGCGCCATCACCCCCCCCGGCGCTGACCGCCGACCTCCCCATCGAGGGGAGGTAGGGTGCCGCGTTTTTATGGTCGAACTGGTTTGCTAGCCGCTGGACCATCGTGGATTGTCCGGGCGGCAAAACTGCCGCGACCTCCTACCTCCCCTCGATGGGGAGGTCGGCGCGAAGCGCCGGGTGGGGTGACTGCCGAGACCCAAAAGAAAAGGCCGCCCGGAGGCGGCCTTTCGATGTCTGGAACGTCGCAGCGCTTAGCGCTTCGAGAACTGGAAGGAACGACGGGCCTTCGCCTTGCCGTACTTCTTGCGCTCGACGACGCGGCTGTCGCGGGTCAGGAAGCCGCCCTTCTTGAGCACGGCGCGCAGTGCCGGCTCATAGTAGGTCAGCGCCTTGGAGATGCCGTGACGAACGGCACCGGCCTGGCCGGACAGGCCGCCGCCGATGACGGTGGCGACGATGTCGTACTGGCCGGCGCGGTTGGAAGCGATGATCGGCTGGTTGAGGATCATCTGCAGGACCGGACGCGCGAAATAGGTCGCGAATTCCTTGTCGTTGACGACGATCTTGCCCGAACCCGGCTTCACCCAGACGCGGGCGATGGCGTTCTTGCGCTTGCCGGTGGCATAGGCGCGGCCCGACTTGTCGAGCTTCTGGACATGGACGGGTGCTGCCGGCTGGGTGTTGGTGTTGCCGGTGGCGGCGCCCAATTCTGCGAGCGAGGAAAGCTCAGCCATCTTATGCAACCTTCTTGTTCTTGGCGTTCAGCGCGCCGACGTCGAGGGTGACGGGCTGCTGGGCGACATGCGGATGTTCCGTGCCTGCATAGACGCGGAGGTTCTTCATCTGACGACGGCCGAGCGGCCCGCGCGGGATCATGCGTTCGACGGCCTTCTCGACGACACGCTCGGGGAAACGGCCCTCGAGCAGCTGGCGCGCGGTGCGCTCCTTGATGCCGCCGGGGTGACCGGTGTGCCAGTAATAGACCTTGTCGGTGAACTTCTTGCCGGTGAACACCACCTTGTCGGCATTGATGACAATGACGTTATCGCCGTCGTCGACATGCGGGGTGAAGGTGGGCTTGTGCTTGCCGCGAAGATGATTGGCGATGACAGTGGCGAGACGGCCGACGACGAGACCCTCGGCGTCGATCAGCACCCACTTCTTCACCACATCCGCAGGCTTCTGCGAAAAGGTTGCCATGGATTTTCTGCTTTCGATTTTGACCTTCCGAAGAAGGCGTTTCTTGTTGCTTGGATTGGCGACAAGGCACTTGCCCGCCGCCAATAACAAAACGGCGGCCTTTGCGGGCCGCTGCTTCGTGACGGCTTATAGGCGAGGGGGTGGTGCACGTCAAGGCGCGGGAAAAGCACGTCTGCTCGTAAAGTGTAATAAAAACAAAGGTTTGATCAAAAGGTATTATTTTACCACATCGGCGGCGCGCTTCGGCGGGATCGAATAGGTGCCGGTCGCATGCGCTACCGTGTGTCCCTTCGGTCCGGCGACGATGTCGATATCGAACACCATCAGGCTCTTGCCCAGCTTCAGGATGCGGCAATGGCCGTCGATCGGCCCGGCTTCGGCCTTGCGGACAAAATTGATGTTGAGGTTGACGGTAACCGAAAGCGCATCCGGCCCGGCATGGCTGAGCACGCAGACATAGCCGCCAATGTCGGCCAGCGTGAACAGCGAGGGCCCGGACACCGTGCCGCCGGGACGCAAATGCCGTTCGCTGGCGTTGAGCCGCACCGTGCAGCCGCCGGGAAACACATCGAGCGCCTCATACGACGTGAACTCGTCGTTGAGCTGGGGGTAGACGCTGGCCATCAGCGCATTGACTTCAGCCGCCGTCAGCACCGGCTTGAGATTGTCCTGGGCGGGCATGTCGGTCTCTCGTTCTATGCCGGGCCTGTATGAACGCAATGATGCGCTTCTGGCAACACCTCTGGCGCAAGCGATGGGTGTTGATGAAACTCGATCCGATATTAGATAGTCTGGCGGCGCCCGGCGGAATCGCGGAGACCCTTGTCATGGCCGAAATCCTTTCGATCAAACCTGTTGCCATAGACGGGCCGGTCATCGCCGGGCTGGACAAGGGCGTGCTGCGCCTGACGCTCGCCAATCCGCCCGCCAATGCCTTGTCGCTTTCCGTCATGGCGGCATTGAGCGCCGAGCTCGACCGTGCCAAGGCCAACAAATCGGTCCGCGTCATCGTCTTGGCGGCCGCCGGGAAAGTCTTCTGCGCCGGTCACGATCTCAAGGAAATGACCGCGCGCCGCGCCGACGCCGACAAGGGCAAGGGGTTTTTCGAGCAGACATTTTCGGCTTGCGCGGCGTTGATGCAGCAGATCGTGCGCCATCCGCTCCCGATCATCGCCGAAGTCGATGGCCTAGCCACCGCTGCGGGGCTGCAACTGGTTTGCAGTTGCGACCTCGCCATTGCCTCGCATGAAGCGACCTTCTGCACGCCGGGCGTCAATATCGGCCTGTTTTGTTCGACGCCGATGGTGGCGCTGTCACGCAACGTGTCTCACAAGCACGCCATGGAAATGCTGCTCACCGGCGAGACCATCGATGCCGCAACCGCCAAGGAATTCGGCCTGGTCAACCGCGTCGTGCCGCGCGAATACCTGAATCAGATCGTCACCAAATACGCGCAAACCATTGCCTCCAAATCATCTCTGGTGGTCAAGACCGGCAAGGAAGCCTTTTACGCGCAGGCCGAGATGGGGTTGGCGGACGCGTATGCCTATACCGGCCGCGTCATGGTCGAGAACATGCTGGCCCGCGACGCCGAGGAAGGCATCGGCGCCTTCATCGGCAAGCGCAAACCGGAATGGACGGACGAATAGGTTTTCGATCCATGGAACCGCGCATCTCCATCATCACCATCGCCACCGACGATCTCGAGCGCGCCGTGCGCTTTTACGAAGGCATGGGCTTGAAGCGCCACGCCGGCATCACCGATGGCGTCGCCTTCTTCCAGATGGGCGGCGCCATTCTCGGCCTGTTCCCGAGGCCAAGCGCCGAGGAGGATTCAGGCATTGCCTTCGCCGCAGCACCGTCGGCGGTCTACCTCGCCTACAACACCCGCTCCGATGCCGAAGTCGACGACGTGCTGGCGGCCGCCGAGAAGGCCGGCGGCAGGATCGTCAAGCCGGCAGGCCGCGCCTTCTGGGGCGGCTGGTATGGATATTTCGCCGATGCCGACGGCCATGTCTGGGAAGTCGCACACAATCCGGCCTTCCCGATCGCGGATGACGGCACCATCTCGCTGCCGGACTGAGCGTCCGCATGGGCTATCGCAAGCAACTGACCCGGCTTAAGGCGCCTTATCTCAAACGCATCCTGATTGACCCCGAGCGCGTGGAAGATTGGGACAAGTATCCCTGGAACCTGCCTCTGTTCCGCGGCCGCGAATTCGAGCTCGAATTCACCACGCCGATCACCATCATTGTCGGCGAAAACGGCACCGGCAAATCGACGCTGCTGGAAGCGATCGGCGCGCTGGCCGGTTACGACGAAGCCGGCGGCGGCAAGGGCTACATGCCCGTCGACCACTCCGGCGCCATCGACGAGAGTGGTGCAGCGCTTGCCGACACGTTGCGCGGCCACTGGCTGCCGAAGGTCACAGCGGGTTGGTTCTTCCGCGCCGAATCTTTTTACTCGGTTGCCCGCTATCTCGATCAGGCGGCGCTGGAATCTGGCGGGGCGCCGCCGGATTTCCTGTCCTGGTCGCATGGTGAAGGGTTCATCCGCTTCTTCGAGGAGCGCTGCCGCCGGCAAGGTATCTACATCCTCGACGAGCCCGAAAGCGCGCTGTCGCCATCGCGGCAGATCGAGCTGCTGAAGATGCTGCGGCGCATGGACCGGTCCGGCACGGCTCAAGTGATCATGGCGACGCACTCGCCGCTGCTGATGGCCTGTCCGGGCGCGCGGCTGTTCCGCATCAGCCGCTTCGGCCTCGACCCCACAGATTTCACCGATACCGATCATTTTCGCATGATGCGCGACTTCTGCACGGACCCGCAGTCCTTTATGGAGGAAGCACTGAGGGAGACCGACGAGTGAATCACGATAGCTACGACAATGCCTATATCGGCGGCATCCTCAATTCTGTGAAGACCATCGCCATGGTCGGCGCGTCGGCCAACGATGTCAGGCCGAGCTTTTTCGTGCTGAAATACCTGCTGGCCAAGGGCTTTTCGGTGTTTCCGATCCATCCGGGGCAGGCCGGCAAGGAAATCCTCGGCCGCATGACCTATGCCAGCCTTGCCGATCTGCCTGAACCAGTCGACATGGTCGACATCTTTCGCGCCTCCGCAGCGGTGCCCGGCATTGTCGATGAGGTGCTGAAGCTCGACCCCTTGCCGAAAGTCGTCTGGATGCAGCTTGGCGTGCGCGATGACGAGGCGGCCGCGCGTGCCGAGGCGGCCGGTATCAAGGTGGTGATGAACCGCTGCCCGAAGATCGAATATGGCAAGCTGTCGGGCGAGATCGGCTGGACCGGCGTCAACTCCGGTGTGCTTTCGTCGAAGAAGCCGCTGATGCGGTCGGGATTCCAGAGTTTCGGTGTGCGCCAGAAGTAAGGCAGTGAATGGTGAATGGTGAATAGAAGGATTTTCCTGGAAGCCGGGTAAAGCCGCATATGAGCGGCTTGCAATCAAGGTGGGACTGGCCGACTTTGCGACCACCATTCATCGCTCACCATTGACCATTTCATCATTCACACGTTTACCGCTCAGGGAGGTTTTCGATGACCCGCACGCCCGGTTTCAACACGCTCGCCGTCCATGCCGGCGCCAAGCCCGACCCGGCGACGGGCGCACGCGCCACGCCGATCTACCAGACGACCTCCTTTGTGTTCGACGATGCCGACCATGCCGCCTCGCTGTTCGGGCTGAAGGCCTTCGGCAACATCTACACCCGCATCATGAACCCGACCCAGGCGGTGCTGGAAGAGCGGATCGCGGCGCTCGAAGGCGGCACGGCTGCACTTGCCGTTGCTTCCGGCCATGCCGCACAGGTGATCGTGTTCCACAATCTCATGCGGCCTGGCGATAATTTCGTCGCCGCCACAAGGCTTTACGGTGGTTCGATCAATCAGTTCGGCCATGCCTTCAAGAATTTCGGCTGGGAGGTGCGTTGGGCCGACACCAACGACGTCTCCACCTTCGAAAGCCAGATAGACGACAAGACCAAGGCGATCTTCATCGAGAGCCTGGCCAATCCCGGCGGCACCTTCGTCGACATAGAGAAAATCGGCGACATCGCCCGCAAGCACGGCTTGCCGCTCATCGTCGACAACACGCTGGCCTCGCCCTATCTGGTGCGGCCGATCGAGCATGGCGCCGACATCGTCGTCCATTCGCTGACCAAGTTCATCGGCGGCCACGGCAATTCGATCGGCGGCGCCATCGTCGATGGCGGCACGTTCGACTGGTCGAAATCCGGCAAATATCCGATGCTGTCGGAGCCGCGCCCCGAATATGGCGGCCTTGTCCTGCACGAAACCTTCGGCAATTTCGCTTTCGCCATCGCCGCGCGCGTGCTTGGCCTGCGTGACATCGGCCCGGCGATTTCGCCGTTCAATGCCTTCCTGATCCTGACCGGGCTGGAGACCTTGCCACTCAGGATGCAGCGCCATTGCGACAATGCGATCACCGTAGCCGGCTGGCTGTCCAACCACCCCAAGGTCGCCTGGGTCAACTATCCCGGCCTGCCCAGCGACAAGAACAACGCGCTGCAGAAGAAATACTCGCCGCAAGGCGCCGGTGCTGTCTTCACCTTCGGCCTGAAGGGCGGCTACGACGCAGGCATCAAGTTCGTCGAGGCGCTCGAACTGTTCTCGCACCTCGCCAATGTCGGCGATACCAAGTCGCTGGTCATCCATCCGGCCTCGACCACGCATCGCCAGCTTTCCGACGAGCAGAAGGTCAAGGCGGGTGCCGGACCGGACACGGTCCGGCTTTCCGTCGGCATCGAGGATGTCAACGACATCGTCGCCGATCTGGAACAGGCTTTGACCAAGGTTTGAATTTTTTTAGTGAGTAGTGAGTAGTGAGTAGTGAGTAGTGAGTAGTGAGTAGTGAGTAGTGAGTAGTGAGTAGTGAGTAGTAGTCGGTATTCACTAGTTAGCAGTGATTAGTGATCAGCCACCCGCTCGAGGGAGCGCTTTCCGCTCACTACTCACTACTCACTACTCACTACTCACTGCACTACTCACTGCACTACTCACTACTCACTAATCTGTTGGAGGCAAACCCTGTCCGCGCATTACCTGGCCATATTGACCGACAGCGTCGACGCCGAGATTGGCGCCCCGGCGCCGGATCGTCTGATTGCGGGCGATCCGAAATTCCGCACCTGGAATGTCGAGGAGCGCGATGGCCGCCTCTATGCCGGCATCTGGGAAGCGACGCCGGGCAAATGGCGCATCGAATATGACGAATGGGAGTTCTGCCACATCCTGTCCGGCGTCTCGGTGGTTGCCGAGGACGGCGGCGAGGCCCGCACGGTGCGCGCCGGCGACAGTTTCGTGCTCAGGCCAGGCTTCAAGGGCAGCTGGGAAGTGCTTGAAACGACCCGCAAGGAGTATGTGATCAAGCTCTGATCTCGCGGTGCAAGGGTTCTGGCCCAGCGATCCGATCTCGACATAGTGTATGACTAAGTCATACACTATGCTATAGAGTGAGGATCGGAAGGATGCGACCATGCGAACAACCCAACCGCTGACCATCACCCTGCCGCACGACCTCGCGCAGATGGTGAAGGATAAGGTTTCCTCAGGCAAATACGCCAGCGAAAGCGAAGTTATCCGCGATGGCTTGCGCACCCTGGTAGCGCGCGATTCCGCCATGCAGCGTTGGCTACTGGAGGAAGTGGTGCCGACCCTTGAGGATGCTCGCGCGCATCCCGAGCGCCTTTTGACGGCCGAAGAGGTACGCAAGAACCTTTCCGACTACGCTCGAAAAGTCACTGCAAGGCCGCGCACCGGTGCATGAAACATCGGGTGAGGTTTCACGCCGCGGCACAGCAAGACATTGCCGAGTTGCTGGCCGAATTAGCGCCAAGGGCGGGCGTCGATACGGCGCTGAACTTTGTCGGACGGATTGTTGATTATTGCCTGAGCTTCGAGACATTTCCCGAGCGGGGCACACGTCATGACGAGATTGCTCCTGGCTTGCGCACCGTTGGCTGGCGCCGTCGCGCTACCATTACATTTGAAGTCACCGGTGACAGGGTGATCATACTGCGGATTCTCTACGCCGGGCGTACGCTTGAGCTTTCCGGCGAGGATTGAGCCAAGGGGCTGGTTGCCGCCTGCATAGAACCCCCATCCTCGCGTCAGAACCCGACGGCGAGCTTTTCCAGCCCATGGAAATGATAGGTGTCGCGGAAGCGCGGCTCCTCCGCAAGATGGAGTTGCGGCTGCCGCTCGAACAGGGTTTTCAGCGACACCTGCAACTCCAGCCGCGCCAGCGGCGCACCGATGCAGAAATGGATACCGGCGCCGAACGAGACATTCTTCTGGTCTGGTCGGCCGGGCCGGAAGGCGCCAGGTTCGGCAAGGGCAAGCGGATCATGATTGGCCATGCCGAGCAGCAGGCCGACCGTCTCCCCCGGTTGTACGACAACCCCGGATGTCACCTCGACCTCCTGATAGGCGTAGCGGGTGAACATGTGCAGCGGCGCGTCGAAGCGCAGGCACTCCTCGACCGTCGCAGCGGTTGCTTCCGGCGAGGTGAAGAAACGGCCGGGGTCGCCGCCTTGCGCCAGCAACGTGCGCACGGCGTTGCCGGTTTGATGGACGGTCGCCTCGTGGCCGGCATTGAGCAACAGAACGGCGGACGAGACCAACTCGTCTTCCGACAGCTTCTGGCCATCCTCTTGCGCCGCGATCAGCAGCGACAGCAGGTCGTCGCCAGGCTTCTTGCGCCGCTCAGCGACATAGCCACGCAAAAAGTCGGAAAAATCGCGCGCGGCGCGATTGGCCGCTTCCTCGGTCTCGCGCGTCCGGCCATGCATGTACATGGCCACCATCCGGTGCGACCAGTCGAGCAGTTGCGGCCCCATTTCCACCGGCACGCCAAGCATTCCGGCAATGATGGTGATCGGCAAAGGCGCGGCGAAGCTGGGCAATAGATCGACCTGGCGCGGTTCGAAACGGTCGATCAGTTCATTGGCCAGCGCTTCGACGCGCGGTCTCAGCTGCTCTACCTGGCGCGAGACGAAGGCGCGGTTGACCAGGGTTCTGAGCCTGGTGTGCACCGGCGGCTCCAGCTCCAGCATCGAATTGGTCTCGATGCCGTCGAAGGCGATGAGGTGCGAGCGATCCTCGCCGATGCCGCGGCTGTCGGGAATGCCGGCCGGGTTCTGGCGACCGAAGCGGCGGTCGCGCAACAGCCGGTTGACGTCGTCGAAGCCGCCAAAGCACCAGAAGCCGAATTCCTCCCAGAAGAAGGCATTCGATGCGCCATGCAGGACGGCATAGGCGTCGTAGGGGTTCTGGAAAAACGCCGGTTCGTGCGGATCGAGCCGCAGGCGGCGCGTGGCTGGATCAAAGGCGAGGTAGGGCGGCATGGATGTGGTCATGCCAGACCATTACCGCGGCTTGCCGGCTTGGTGCCAGACCGGATGTTGGCACCCGACGGCCCTATGGATTGAGCCAACCGAGGCGGACCTCGGCGAAGTACCGAAGTCTAATCCTCGCAATGCCTGGCAATATGCACGCGGCGCCAGCTGGTCGAGCCTTCCTGCACCACCACCCGGCGCGCCATCCTCTGGTATGACGGCGCTATCTGGGTGAGGTGCCGCCGCTCGGGCCGCACCAGCACTTCATGGGCGACGCTCTCATATTCGGCCGGCAGCACAACCCGGCGGGTGCGCTCCGGTTCAACCACCACCGTTTCGGCCACACGCGCGTAGCGGGCCTTGCGCCACACCTTGCACAGCACCTTGCGGCCGTGGATGACGCGCCATTCCCAGGCATAGCCGCCATCGTCGACCTGGACCGTGCGGTAAACGGTGCGAGTTCTCGCCGGTACGATGTCATAGGTGACTCGGGGCGGCGCGATCTGCTCGACGCGCTCCATGGTGCCATAGATCGGCGGATCATAGTCGACCAACTGCCCGCCGGGACTGACCATGACGTCTTCATAGACGGTGTCATAGAGCGCCGGCCTGTGCACCGGCTCATAGCATTCGGCGGCCCGGCCGCCGGCAACCGCATCGGACACCATGCCGAGACCGGCAAGGCCGGAGATGGCGAGGCAAGCAGTTTTCCTGATCATGGCACTCCCCCTGTTTGAACCCGAAACGTGAGGTTCAATGTTGAATTGTAGGGGAAGGTTCTCCGGGGGAAAGCGGTTTCGCCGCATTTCGTTAAGCGACGCGGTTAAGGAATTGCTACACCGCAAAAACGCCGCTGGCCGCGTTCGGACTTTCCCTTGCGCGGAAACCTTGATTCGACTTAACCAGATGGCTAGGAGCAGGCGGCCTTGCGCTAGGGTGAGCCGGCATCCTATTTACATTCTAACCATCAAGAACCGATTCTGCCCGATGTTCCGGCGCCGGAATCCCCATCTCCAAAAAGGGTAGTCCATGAAGAACCCCGTCGAAACCTACATGAACCTCGTTCCGATGGTGGTCGAGCAGACCAATCGCGGCGAGCGGGCCTACGACATTTTCTCGCGCCTGCTGAAAGAGCGCATCATTTTCATCACCGGCCCGGTCGAAGACGGTATGGCGACGCTGGTTTGTGCACAGCTTTTGTTCCTCGAGGCCGAGAACCCGAAGAAAGAGATCAATCTCTACATCAACTCGCCGGGCGGCGTGGTGACCTCGGGCATGGCGATCTACGACACCATGCAGTTCATCAAGCCGGCGGTGTCGACGCTGTGCATCGGCCAGGCGGCGTCGATGGGCTCGCTGCTTCTGACCGCCGGCCACAAGGACATGCGTTTTGCCACGCCGAACGCCCGTATCATGGTTCACCAGCCTTCCGGCGGTTTCCAGGGCCAGGCCTCCGACATCGAGCGGCACGCGCAGGACATCATCAAGCTGAAGCGCCGCCTCAACGAGGTCTACGTCAAACACACCGGCAAGAGCTACGAAGACATTGAAAAGACGCTTGACCGCGACCATTTCATGACAGCCGACGAAGCCAAGGATTTCGGCCTCATCGACAAGGTCATTTCGTCGCGCGAGCCGGTCGAAGGCGCTGCGGCATAAGCGCTGCATGGCAGTTGCGTGGCTGGATAACGCGCTTTTGCTGGGATTTGCGGCATTTCGGCCACAATTGGCTGTTCCCTCGGTGGATGGGATTGCCTACGTTAAGGCTATGTTGATTTTCGACGGCTTAGCTTTGTGCAGGGTTGGCGCGAATCATTGCGACGTTTTCTGATTTGTGTTTCGTACGGAATGCGTTGCGGGAGCCGGGACACTGGCGGCGGCGAATTCCCGCGATAGATAGAATATGCGCCCTTTCAGCCAGACCATCGGCGGGCGGCCATGAAAGGACAGGAAAATGAGCAAAGTCGGCAACAACAGCGGTGATTCGAAGAACACGCTTTATTGCTCGTTTTGCGGCAAAAGCCAGCACGAGGTGCGCAAGCTGATCGCCGGCCCAACGGTGTTCATCTGCGACGAGTGCGTGGAGCTGTGCATGGACATCATCCGCGAGGAGAACAAGACCTCGATGGTGAAGTCGCGCGAGGGCGTGCCGACCCCGCAGGAGATCCTGAAGGTTCTCGACGACTATGTCATCGGCCAGCCCTACGCCAAGCGCGTGCTGTCGGTGGCTGTCCACAACCACTACAAGCGCCTGGCGCATGCCGGCAAGAACAACGACGTCGAATTGGCGAAGTCCAACATCCTGCTGATCGGCCCGACTGGCTGCGGCAAGACGCTGCTTGCCCAGACGCTGGCCCGCATCATCGACGTGCCCTTCACCATGGCCGACGCGACGACGCTGACCGAAGCCGGTTACGTCGGCGAGGACGTCGAAAACATCATCCTGAAGCTGCTGCAGTCGGCCGACTACAATGTCGAGCGCGCCCAGCGCGGCATCGTCTACATCGATGAAATCGACAAGATTTCGCGCAAGTCCGACAACCCATCGATCACCCGCGACGTGTCGGGCGAGGGTGTGCAGCAGGCGCTTCTGAAGATCATGGAAGGCACCGTCGCCTCCGTGCCGCCGCAGGGCGGCCGCAAGCATCCGCAGCAGGAGTTCCTGCAGGTCGACACCGCCAACATCCTGTTCATCTGCGGCGGCGCCTTCGCCGGGCTGGACAAGATCATCTCGGATCGCGGCAGGAAGACTTCCATCGGCTTCGGCGCCATCGTCGCTTCGCCCGAGGATCGCCGCACCGGCGACGTGTTCCGCCTGGTCGAGCCCGAGGATCTCTTGAAGTTCGGCCTCATCCCCGAGTTTGTCGGCCGTCTGCCGGTCCTGGCGACGCTGGAAGACCTCGACGAGCCGGCGCTGATCCAGATCCTGACCGAGCCGAAAAACGCGCTGGTCAAGCAGTATCAGCGGCTGTTCGAGATGGAGAGTGTCGACCTGACCTTCCATGAGAATGCGCTGTCGGCGATCGCCAAGCGCGCCATCGAGCGCAAGACCGGCGCCCGTGGCCTCCGCTCGATCATGGAAGCGATCCTGCTCGACACCATGTTCGAACTGCCCGCCCTGGAAGGCGTGCGCGAAGTGGTGATTTCGGAAGAAGTGGTGACCGGCAGCGCCCGGCCGCTCTACATCTATTCCGAGCAGAAGGAAAAGAAGGGCAACGTCAGCGCCTGATCTGGCATCTGGCCTAACCTTTTTATGGAACGGCGCCCGCGGGGCGCCGTTTTGCTGTGGTGAGGTACCGATCCTTGTGACGGAGTGGATGAACGAACGTGTCGACCCTTGATCTTTGCCCCTCGTGCATCCAACTAACATCGGAAGGCCGTGGTGCCGAATTCTGTGCTGTAAAACTCCCGTCACAAACGGTGGTAGGCGGAACGATCCCCGGTCGTTAATATGAGATTCGCGGTTGGCTCAATTAGCGGCCGCGACATGAAAGGTTGGACAATGGCCAAAATATCCAAGGCTCCCAGCGACGGCGTCTTCGCAGTCCTCCCACTGCGCGACATCGTGGTGTTCCCGCACATGATCGTTCCGCTCTTTGTCGGGCGTGAAAAGTCGATCAAGGCGCTGGAAGAGGTTATGGGTCAGGAAAAGCAGATCCTGCTTGCCACCCAGATGAATGCCGCCGATGACGATCCCGAGCCCGATGCGATCTTCGACATCGGCACGCTCGCCAATGTGCTGCAATTGCTGAAGCTGCCCGACGGCACCGTCAAGGTGCTGGTCGAAGGCGCTTCGCGTGCCAAGATCGTCTCGTTCACCGACCGTCCGGACTTCCACGAAGCTACCGCCACGGCGCTGGTCGAGCCGGAGGAGGAAGAGGTCGAGGTCGAGGCGCTCGCCCGTTCGGTCGTCACCGACTTCGAAAACTACGTCAAGCTGAACAAGAAGATCTCGCCTGAAGTGGTGGGTGCCGCCAGCCAGATCGACGACTATTCCAAGCTCGCCGATACGGTTGCTTCGCACCTCGCCATCAAGATCCCCGAGAAGCAGGAGATGCTGGCCACGCTGTCCGTCAAGGAACGGCTGGAAAAGGCGATGGGCTTCATGGAAGCCGAAATCTCCGTCCTGCAGGTGGAGAAGCGCATCCGCTCGCGCGTCAAGCGCCAGATGGAGAAGACGCAGCGCGAATATTACCTCAACGAGCAGATGAAGGCGATCCAGAAGGAGCTCGGCGAAGGCGAGGACGGCCGCGACGAGGCCGCCGAGATCGAGGCGCGCATCAAGAAGACCAAGCTCTCCAAGGAGGCCCGCGAAAAGGCGGAAGCCGAGTTGAAGAAGCTGCGGACGATGTCGCCGATGTCGGCGGAATCGACCGTCGTGCGCAACTACCTCGACTGGATCCTGTCGATCCCGTGGGGCAAGAACTCCAAGGTCAAGCAGGACCTGGCGTTTGCGCAGAACGTGCTCGACACCGATCATTTCGGCCTCGACAAGGTCAAGGACCGCATCGTCGAGTATCTCGCCGTGCAAAGCCGCCAGAAGAAGCTGAAGGGGCCGATCCTGTGCCTCGTCGGCCCTCCCGGCGTCGGCAAGACCTCGCTCGGCAAGTCGATCGCCAAGGCGACCGGCCGCGAGTTCATCCGCATGGCGCTTGGCGGCGTGCGTGACGAGGCCGAGATCCGTGGCCACCGCCGCACCTATATCGGCTCGATGCCCGGCAAGGTCATCCAGTCGATGAAGAAGGCCAAGAAGTCCAACCCGCTCTTCCTGCTCGACGAGATCGACAAGATGGGCCAGGACTTCCGTGGCGATCCGTCATCGGCTTTGCTCGAGGTGCTCGATCCCGAGCAGAACTCGACGTTCATGGACCATTACCTCGAGGTCGAATACGACCTATCGAGCGTGATGTTCGTGACGACGGCGAACACACTGAACATCCCTGCGCCCCTGATGGACCGCATGGAGATCATCCGTATCGCCGGCTACACCGAGGACGAGAAGATCGAGATCGCCAAGCGTCACCTGATGCCCAAGGTGATCCGCGATCATGCCCTGCAGCCGAAGGAATTCTCCGTCGGCGAGGACGCGATCCGCGGCATCATCCAGACCTACACCCGTGAAGCGGGCGTCAGAAGCCTGGAGCGCGAGCTGATGAAGCTCGGGCGCAAGGCGGTGACCGAGATCCTGAAGACGAAGAAGAAGACGGTGAGCATCACGGCGGCGAACCTCGCCGATTACCTCGGTGTTCCGCGCTTCCGCTTCGGCCAGGTCGAGGCTGACGATCAGGTCGGTGTCGTCACCGGTCTTGCCTGGACGGAAGTCGGCGGCGAGCTGCTGACGGTCGAAGGCGTCATGATGCCCGGCAAGGGCCGCATGACGGTGACCGGCAATCTGCGCGACGTGATGAAGGAATCGATCTCGGCGGCGGCCTCTTATGTCCGCTCGCGGGCCATCGATTTCGGCATCGAGCCGCCGCTGTTCGACAAGCGTGACATCCACGTCCACTTGCCCGAAGGCGCCACGCCGAAGGACGGTCCGTCTGCAGGTGCTGCCATGGCGACGGCCATCGTATCTGTCATGACTGGTATTCCGGTCCGGGCCGATGTGGCGATGACTGGCGAGATAACGCTTCGCGGCCGCATCTTGCCGATCGGCGGCCTCAAGGAGAAACTGCTCGCCGCACTGCGCGGCGGCATCAAGAAGGTGCTGATCCCGGAAGACAACGCCAAGGATCTGGCGGAGATACCGGACAATGTGAAGAACGGTATGGAGATCATTCCGGTCTCACGTGTCGGCGAGGTTCTGAGGCACGCGCTGGTGCGCATGCCGGAGCCAATCGAGTGGGTCGAGCCAGTCAATCCGCCGGCTTCCACCGATACCGTTGACGATGCTGGAAAGTCGCTTGCACATTAGAAACTACTAAAGTTGCAGTGCACAAAGAGAGAGCCGGGCCTTGAGCCCGGCTTTTTCATGTGAAAAACCCACCATTTCCGGGCTTTTTTCAACTTTTTTCCGGCTTTTTGACTTGGGTTTGCGAGCGCTTCTTTCTAAAGTCCCTCTCCTGCCGGATGAGTCGAAAGTTCCGGTTTTCTCATGGAAGGGAATTTTTATGAACAAGAACGAACTGGTTTCCGCTGTCGCTGAATCCGCGAGCATTTCGAAGGGTGACGCACAGTCGGCGGTTGAGGCGGTGTTCTCCGTCATCACTGGCGAACTGAAGAAGGGCGGCGATGTACGGCTCGTCGGCTTCGGAAATTTCACCGTCTCCAAGCGTGCGGCATCGACTGGCCGCAACCCGCAGACTGGCGCGGAAGTGAAGATTCCGGCGCGTACCGTGCCGAAGTTCTCGGCCGGCAAAGGCCTCAAGGACGCGGTCAACTAAAAATTTTTCAGAGAATGTTGAAAAGCCGGGTTCGCCCGGCTTTTCTTTTGCCTCGATGGCGGCAGGCCGTCAGCCCGCTGAGGCGAGCCTTCAGCCCACCGGCGCATCCGCGCGCATCAGGCCTTCCTGCTTGAGGTCCGCCCACAGCGCCGCAGGCAGCTTGGCATCGAGCAGGGCGCGGTTGCTTTCGACTTCACTCGGCCGCTGGCCGCCGGGGATGACCGACACCACGGAAGGGTGCAGCAGCGGAAACTGCAGCGCCGCCTCGATCAGCCTGACGCCATGGCGCTGGCAGACGGCCTCGATGCGCCCGACGCGATCCATGATGTCCCTTGGCGCCTCGGAGTAATTGTAATAGGCGCCTGGCTTCGGCCCGGTCGCCAGGATGCCGGAATTGTAAGGACCGCCGAGAACGATACCGATGCCGCGTTGCTCACAGAGCGGCAGGAAGGTGGCAAGCGCTTCCTGTTCCAGCAGCGTGTAGCGCCCGGCCAGCAGGAACAGGTCGAAGTCGCCACGCTCCGCCAGCGTCTGGCAAACCTCCCATTCGTTGATGCCGCCGCCGAAGGCCTTGATCACGCCCTGGTCGCGCAGCGCAACCAGTCCGTTGTAGCCCGAGGCCATGAATTCCTCGATGCGCTGGTCTGACGCCTCCTTGCTGCCATGGGTGAAGATGTCGAGGTCATGGACGAAAAGGATGTCGATGCGGTCGACGCCAAGCCGTTCCAGCGACGCCTCGAACGAGCGCATGACGCCGTCGTAGCTGTAGTCGTAGACCTCCTTGCGCGTCGGTGTGTCGAAGAACTTGCCGATGCCGGTTCGTTCCTCCGGCGGGCAGGCGCGCAACAGGCGACCGACCTTGCTCGACAGCACATAATCGTCGCGCTTCCTGCCGCGCAGGAAGGCATTGAGCCGTGTTTCGGCAAGGCCCAGGCCATAGAGCGGCGCGGTGTCGTAGTAACGGCAGCCGGTCGCCCACGCCGCCTCCAGCGTGGCGTTGGCATCCGCGTCGGGGACGGCGCGGTAAAGGTTGCCGAGCGGCGCGCTGCCGAAGCCAAGCTCGGTGAAGTCGAGGCCGCCATTGCCGATGCGGTCGAAATGCCGTGTCTTCATGTCGTGCTGATTTCCTGGATTGATTGTCTGACATGACACTATCACGCCGCTGGCTCAGCAAAAGCCGCCATGGCCGTTGGACAGGCATTTTCGCGGTGATAGCATGAACAAAAACAAGCCTTTTTCCGAAAGCGCGCAACCCGAAATCACCGGCCACAAACCCAGCCGGACAGATGGGACTCTCATGACGAATGCCGGCTCGGATATGTTTTCGACCGCCCTGCAAGAGCTGGGCGCCGTACTGGCGCGCGTCGACGAAGCCGGCATCGACACCGCCTGCGAAACCCTGGCCCGCGCGCAAAAGATCGTCGTCTATGGCTGCGGCCGCGAGGCCTTGCAGCTCAAGGGTTTCGCCATGCGCCTCTATCACCTTGGCCTTGAGGTGTCGGTGGTCGGCGACATGAACACGCCACCGCTTCGCCCAGCCGATGTCTTCCTGGTCAGTTCCGGCCCGGGCGAGACGACGACGGTGCTTACCTTGATGCAAGTCGCCCGCCAGGCCGGCGCCACCGTGCTTTTGCTCACCGCCGAGGCAGGCAGTAGTGCGGTCGCGCTTGCCGACTTCACCTTGCTGATCCCGGCGCAGACCATGGCGCGTGACCAGGGGCCACAAAAGACATCGCTGCTGCCGATGGGCTCGGTCTTCGAAGGGGCGCTGTTCCTGCTGTTCGAGGTGATGGTGCTGAAGCTCAAGGCGCTGACCGGCCAGTCGTCCGAGGCCATGCGCACCCGCCACACCAACATGGAATAGATCATGCGCTACGAACTGATGTTGCCGCACCAGATCCGCAAGGCGATCGCCGAGAACTGGCCGGTCGCTCTCCCGCTCGGCGTGCTCGAATATCACGGCGAGCACATGGCTGTCGGCATGGACACGCTGGCCGTCGTCAAGACGCTGGAGCTCTACGAGAAGGAGGCCGACATCGTCATCCTGCCGGCTTTCTACTACGGTGCGGCGAGCTATGTGGTGGCAGCACCTGAAGGCAACGGCTCGGTGCAGGTCGGCGGCAACCAGCTGGCGCCGTTCGCCGAAGAATTGTTCTACAGCCTGCTGCGCATCGGCTTTCGTAACATCAACGCCATCATCCACCACCAGACCGAGAACTTTGCCGCCGGCATGCCGACCGATCTCGCCTTCAAGGCCGCCGGCCGCCAGGCGATTTTCCGCTTCCTCGAGAAGCAGCGCGGCGAGGGCTGGTGGGGCTCAGACGAGATGGCCGATTATTATGCCGGGCACGCCGCCGGCGAGAATTTCTTCAACTGGGTGCAGGTGCACCCGCTAATGTCGGCTGCCATGAACGGGAAGTATCCGTTCGATCACGCCGGTGTTGGCGAGACATCATTGATGCTGGCACTGTGTCCGGAAGCGGTCGATGCCGGGCGTTTTGGCGAGAATACCGCGTGGTATACGGCCAGTGCGCCGGAGGCCTCGGCGGAGCTAGGGCAGAAGGGCGTCGCGATGATCATGGATCACCTGAGGGCGATATTGGGGCGCTAGCAGACAAAGTCGCTCTGTAGCGATCCTTCACACCCCCTCTGTCCTGCCGGACATCTCCCCCGCAAGGGGGGAGATCAGATGTCATTTCCGCTTTCGCCAATCACCTACGTCGCAAGAAAAGCGATGCAGCCAAAGCTGCCGATCTCCCTCCTTGCGGGGGAGATGGCCGGCAGGCCAGAGGGGGGGTGCTGTCCCGCCGAGGTCAACAGTAGAGGGGCACGCCGCCTCTCGCCCTACTTCACCGCGCCCGCCGTCATGCCCATGATCAGATACCGCTCAAGCGCAATCCCGATGACCGCCAGCGGTGCGATCGCGGCGGTGGCAAGCGCCGCCATCGACCACCAGTTGATGCCTTGCGAGCCGGTCTGGCTCGCCACCATGACCGGGATGGTCTTGGCGTCGGTCGAGGTCAGCAGCGCGGCGAAAAAATACTCGTTCCAGCACAGCACCATCGCCAGGATGAAAGCGGCGACCATGCCCGGCAGCGCAATCGGCATGACGATGCGGAAAAAAGCGCCCCAGATCGAGAGGCCGTCGACCAGCGCTGCCTCCTCGAGCTCGACCGGGATCGAGTTGAACTGGTCGCGCATGATCCAGATGACGATCGGCAGCACCATCAGCGTGTAGAGCAGGATCAGGCCGATGCGTGTGTCGAGCAGACCGACTTCCCGGTAGAGCACCAGGAAGGGCAGGGCCAGCACCACCGGCGGCAGGATCAGCTGCGACAGGAAGAAGAAGGAGATGTCCTCGTTCTTGAACCAGGCGAACTGATAGCGGTAGCGGGTCAGCCCATAGGCGGCGAGGCTGCCGATGACGATGGCGAGGCTCGACGCGCCGACCGAGGTGATGACCGAATTCATGAAGCGCTTGAAAAACTCCTCGCGCACCGTCGAGGTCTGGAAGATCGAATCCGGCGACAGGCCGAGCGAGCGCCAGCCCTTCCAGTCCGGCTGGAAGTCGACGAACGGGATGAGGTGTCCTTGCGTGACGTCGACCGCGGTCTTGAACGAGGTGGTGATGGTCCAGTAGATCGGGAACAGGCAGATGAAGGCCCAGAACGCCAGCGCGCCATAGATGAAGATGCGATTGGCCAGAAAACCCAGCGGTGAGCGGATTTCCGAGGCAGCATAGTCGGTGGTCTGGACGCTCATTGTGCCTCGTCAGTTCACGTTGCGCACGAAGCGATTGGCGAATTTCAACAGCCAGGTCACGAACACGACGATGATGACGAGATAGGCCATCGCCAGCATGGTGCCGTAGCCGACATTCGAGCGGTCGCGGTATTCGCGGTAGATGAAGCTCGACACCGAATCGGTGGCGCCGCCAGGCCCGCCGGAGGTCACGGTGATGATGATGTCGGCGAGCTTCAACTTGAAGATGATGCGCAGGATCACCGCCGTGACCGACACCGGCAGCATCAGCGGGAAGGTGACCTGCCAGAAAGTCTGCCAGGGCGTGGCGCCATCGACGCGCGCCGCTTCCAGCACGTCGCGCGACATCGCCTGCAGGCCGGCAAGCAGCATGATCATCATGAACGGGATGAAGGTCCAGCCGTCGAGCACCATGATCGAGATGCGGGCGGTGATCGGGTTGGAGAAGAAGGCGGGGTTCTCCCAGCCGAGATGGCGCGCCAGCGTCGCCGCCGGCCCGAAACGGTACTCCATCAGCGATTTGCCGATCATCCAGGATACCGCGACCGGCGACAGCATCAGCGGCATCAGGAAGACGACTCGGAAGAATTTGCGCGCCCGGATCTGCGCGTTGAGCAGCAGCGCCAGGCCGAAGGCAATCACATACTCAACCAGCACGGCGAGCACATAAAGCACCATGTTGAACAGCGCGTTGCGGTAGTAGGGATCGGCCAGCATCTGCCAGAAATTGTCGAGCCCGTTGAACTTGCGGCCGGAAAAGGACGACAGGTTCCAGTCGGTCAGCGCGATATAGAAGCCGAACAGCGTCGGGAAGATCACCATGGCGATGGTGAACAGCAGCGCCGGCAGCAGGAACAGCGCGCGCTGGCCGTCCTCGCCGCGCGTCAGCACCTGGCCGATGCCGAGCGCCACGCCCCACAGAACATAGGCGTAGACGATCGGACGCCAGGTCTCGAAGCCGAGCGTGGTGATCTCGTTCTTGTAGAGGATCTCAAACGCGATCACCGCCAGCAGGCCAAGCGTGGCGGCCGCCATCAGGGCAAAACCCGCCCGCTTGCGGGCCGGCGAGATCAGATCGGCTGGGCCGGCGTTGGCCGGCCATGCATTGGTGGTCTGGTCTGCCACGCGTCCCCGTCCGTTTAAAAAATCAAGCCTGCGACCGGCCCGAGCCGGTCAGGTCCGGCGGCTTGCACCGCCGGACCTGTTGTCACGATAGGATCAGCCTACACGCCGAGCGAGGCCTTGTAGAGCTTGATCTGGTTTTCGCGGCCGATCTGGTCGGTCAGCTTCTCCCAGGCCGCGGCAATGGCGTCGGCGCCTTCCTGCGCCTTCATCTTGCCGGCGAATGTGTTGGCCAGAATGTCCTCGGCAGCCGAATAATACTGGAAGATGCCGGGGATGCGCGGCTCGATCGCCGCGTTCGGATGGTTGTAGCTGTCGGCTTCCGACTTCAGATACGAGGTGATGAACGCCTCGTCGTAGCCTGCCGCCACCCATTCGGGAATGTCGAAATGCGAGTTGCGGTAGGGCTGGAAGCCGGACGGATACATCGCCGTCCAGATTGACAGGTCCTTGCCGCCGAGATGAGCGGCGGCCGACCATGCCGCTTTTTTCTTCTTTTCGTCCGTATCGACGCGGGCCATGACGTAGACGCCCCAGCCGAGATAGGCGCAGTTCGGCGCATAGTTCGGGCCGCTGGCGAGTTTGTCCCAGGCGCCGGTCTTGGCATTGTAGACGTCGTCGGACCCCGGCAGGATCGAGAAGCCGGTGACGTCGCCGATGACCGAGCTATCGTTGGTCTTGACGTTGGAGCCGACGTCGCCCCACCAGGTGACCATCGAACCGGTGCCGGCCAGGAACTGCTGGAAGGCTGTCGTGTTCGGGTCGGCGTTGATCTGGTCGGCGGGCTCCGACGGCAGCGCGTCGATGACGTCCTGGATGGCGCGCACCCAGGCCGGATTGTTGATGCGCGGCTTCATCGTGTCGGCATCGAACAGCCAGGCCTTGTCGTCGGGATGCTTGGCATAGGCGGTGGCGCGGCTGCCGAGGAAGTAGAAGCCGAAACCGCCCCAGGCCTTGGGCGCATCGAGATAGCCGAAGACGTCCTGGTCCTTGAACTTCTTGCCCTTGAGGAATTTTGTGACGGCCTGGACTTCCTGCCAGGTCTTCGGCACACCCCATTCGGTGGCCGCGCCGCCGTCCTTCCACGCCTTGGCGAGGTCGGCATCGGCAAAAACGTCGGTGCGGTAATTGAAGTTGTGCGCATCGCCATCGACGGTGATCCGGTACTGCTTGCCGTCCCAGGTGCCGACCGGCGGCTGCAGATAGGCCACGACATCCTTCATGTCGATCTGCTCTTTGACCCAGTCGGGCATCTCGGACGTCAGGCCCTTGCCGCAGACATCGCCTTCGAAGGGCGCGCCCATCTCGATGATGTCGAAGTCGACGGTGCCGGTGGCGATCGACTGCTGCAGGCGGGCATTGTAGTCGGCCTGCGCCAGGTCGATCCAGCTGATCTTGGCGCCGGTATAGGCCTCCCACGGCTTCAGGAAGCCGCGGAACAGCACATTGTGCAGGTTCTGGTTGTTGAGGCCCATGAAGGTGAGCTCGACGCCGGCGAATTCGCCTTCCTTGACGTTGGCCTTGGTGGCTTCCAGGCAGAGTTCGCCGACCTTCTGGAAATCGGCATCCGTCGGCTGACCCTTGCCGACGCCGGGGATCTGCAGAATTTTGGAGCGTAGCTCGCTGGCGGCTTCAGCCGGGCGGGTGAAAGCGCCGAGCCCAGCACCCGATGCGGCGGCGATCGCGGCCATCGAGGCCGCGCCTTTGAGTATGTCACGCCGGGTGGCACCCGCGCGGACGAGTTTTTCGTACAGACCGACTCTCATCTATTCCTCCCAGAACAACAGTCGTGAATTAAAATGCCAATCCCTCCGACGCCGAAACGTCGGCGGTTCTCCTTTATCATACGGGGACGTGGGACCCCACCCTGCGTCGCCTGGAGCTCCGATTTTCGGATAAAAATCCGACTGCCGGATTGGCAACAGCCAATATTTGCGTAATCGATTACCTTGTCAACACGATGGCTTTTTATCGATAACATACCGACTTGCCCTTGCCGTTGGCAATGGCTAGCTTCACCGCGAGAAAAGGGGGGACGATGGCTCAAGTCGCGATCAGCAATGTGGCCAAGGCGTTCGGAACCGTCAAGGTCCTGCACGAGGTCAGCGTCGATATCGCCGATGGCCAGTTCGTGGTGCTGGTCGGCCCGTCGGGCTGCGGCAAGTCCACGCTGCTCAGGATGGTGGCCGGGCTGGAGACCGTGTCCGGCGGCACGATCGCCATTGGCGAGCGCATCGTCAACAATCTGCCGCCGGCCAAGCGCGACATCGCCATGGTGTTCCAGAACTACGCGCTCTATCCGCACAAGACGGTGGAGCAGAACATGGCGTTTGCGCTGAAGCTGCGCAAGACCGATCCAGCCGTGGTCGCCGAGCGGGTCAAGCGCGCCGCCGACATTCTCGACCTCAATCCGTACCTGAAACGTTATCCGCGCCAGCTATCCGGCGGCCAGCGCCAGCGCGTCGCCATGGGCCGCGCCATCGTGCGCAATCCGCAAGTCTTCCTGTTCGACGAGCCGCTCTCCAATCTCGACGCCAAGCTGCGCGTGCAAATGCGCACCGAGATCAAGGAACTGCACCAGCGGCTGAAGACCACCACCATCTACGTCACCCACGACCAGATCGAGGCCATGACCATGGCCGACAAGATCGTCGTCATGCGCGATGGCCGTATCGAGCAGGTCGGCGCGCCATTGGAATTGTTCGACCGGCCGGCCAATCTGTTTGTCGCCGGCTTCATCGGCTCGCCGTCGATGAACCTGCTCAAAGGCGTGGTGCGCAAGGGCGACAAAGTCGAGATAGCAGGCACGCTGTTCCCGGTCGCGGCCGGCAGCGCCGCCAAGGAGGGCCAGGCCGTGGTCTATGGCGTGCGGCCCGAGCATCTCGAAATCCATCCCGACGGCGTGCCGGCAAAGATCTCGGTGGTCGAACCCACGGGTTCCGAAACGCTGGTCTTCGTGCGCTTCGGCGACAGCGGCGAGATGGTGGCGCTGTTTCGCGAGCGCCACGACTTCAAGCCCGGCGACACGCTCAATCTCAAGCCGCGCCTCGACCAGGTCCATCTCTTCGACGCCGAGACCGGCAACCGGCTCTGATTTCCAATCGACTTTGACCAAACTGTTTGACGAGGACTGCCATGCTCAAAGGGATCAACCCATTGCTCAATGCCGATGTGCTCCAAGCGCTCAGGGCAATGGGACACGGCGACGATCTGATCATCGCCGACACCAATTTCCCCGCCGATTCGGTGGCAAAGCAGACCGTGCTCGGCAAGCTGCTGCGCATCGATGCGCCGGCGGCCGATGTCGCCAAGGCGGTGCTGTCGCTCTATCCGCTCGACACTTTCGTCGACGACGCGGCCGCGCGCATGGAGATTGTCGGCAAGCCGGACGAGATTCCGCCGGTGCAAAAAGAGGTGCAAAAGGAGATCGACAAGGCCGAGGGCAAGGCCTGGCCGATGATCTCGGTCGAGCGCTATGCCTTCTACGAGCGCGCCAAGAAAGCCTATTGCGTCATCCAGACCGGGGAGCGCCGCTTCTATGGCTGCTTCGCCTTTCGCAAGGGCGTCGTGCCGCCGGACGCCGAGTAGGGCCATGGCGTCGGGCAAGCCTGTCGTCATTCTGGGCGTTTTCGTCGCCGACACCGCTTACCGGGCCGATCGACAGCCGCGCATGGGCGAGACCATTCTTGGTAATTCCTTCAAGCTGGGACCTGGCGGCAAGGGCTCGAACCAGGCAGTGGCGGCAGGCAAGCTCGGCGCCGACATCACTTTCCTGACCCGGCTTGGCGTCGATGCTTTCGCCGACATGGCCAAGGCGACCTGGGCAGAGGCGGGCGTGAAATCCGCCGTCATCGACACGCCGCAAAGCTATACCGGCGCGGCCTACATCTTCATCGAGGAGACGACCGGCAACAACGCCATCATCGTCAGCCCGGGTGCGGCGATGCTGATCTCGTCTGAAGACATCGAGGCCAATGCCGGCCTGATCCGTGGAGCCGGCGTCTTCGTCACCCAGCTCGAACAGCCGATCGACGCGGCACTGCGCGCACTCGAGATCGCGCGCGGGGCAGGGGTGACCACCATCCTCAATCCGGCGCCCGCTGCCAAGTTGCCGGACCGCATCTACACGCTGTGCGACTATGTGACCCCCAACGAAACCGAGGCCGAGGAACTGACCGGCATCAAAGTTTCTTCGATCGACGACGCCCGCCGCGCCGCCGACAGCCTGCTCAAAAAAGGCGTCGGCTGGGTCATCATCACGCTCGGCGAAAAAGGCGCGCTGCTGCACACGGCCGCTCGGTCCGACCATGTCCCGGTGGTCAATGCCGGCCCGGTGGTCGAAACCACCGGTGCGGGCGATGCCTTCAATGGCGGCCTGGCCGCCGCACTCGCCAAAGGCGTGGAGCCGCTGCAAGCCGTCCGCTTCGCCTGCGCCGTCGCCGGCATTTCGGTGACAAGGCCGGGCACCGCGCCGTCCATGCCGACGCTGCAGGAGGTCGAGGCGCTGCTGGCCAAGGGGTGACGTCGTTGCGGGAGAGACCGAATTCAGATCCGACCGGATCTGAATTTCCACATGCAAGACCATGATTTTAGACGATTATGTCACATTTCTCCTGAGGAGAAATGGCGCGAGTGACGGGGCTCGAACCCGCGACCTCCGGCGTGACAGGCCGGCGAAAACGCCTGATTAATCAACGACTGATTCAATTCCTTACGCTCTCGAATTTGCGGGAAAAAGCGCGAAATTGAAACATGCTTATCAGAACTCCTCGTCGTAATCCGCGAGTCATTAACTTCCGATCCTCAGCTTATCGACGACGCGTCCGGGGGGTGCACGATCCTTCTGACGACGACGGGCACTGCGCGCGCGTATTTGTAGCAAGCCGCCAGGCTGAAGCTACACAACCGCCGGGCATGTTACTGCCTCGGATCATTAATTTTTCGCTAGCGTTTGATTAAGCCCCTTAGGGCCGGACGTCTGGGCGTTTTGTAATGCACGGCAATAGCCGGGCGGGCGCCGGTCGCCTCCGTCATGTCGCCGCTGCGCCGCGTCAGGCTTCTTTCTCACCAAGCCCGAAAAGTGTTTTCGAGAACTCCCATATCGTCTCCGCGCAAGGTTTCGCACCAATGCAGCGCGAGAGCTTGGGACAAGGAGCCCGGCATTGATCGCCAGGGCTCCTGAGAGAACGGTAGGCTCGGCGTCAGAGTCTCGTCGGTGGCCTTTTCCAAGTGCCAGATTGAGGAGCGACACAGCTTCGTCGCGGCCAAGTTCGGAAGCCCATGTGTTGATCGTGCAAAAGCGCGAAATCTCGTAATGCTCGAGGGCTTGGGAAACAGCTAGAAGGCCGGCATCTAGTGCAGGCGCGCCCTTGTATTCTTCCATGATCTCGGCGCCTTCATCCGTGATGCCGACGATAGCCGCGCAGGTCTTTGCCTGTGGCTTCTTGCCGATCTCTTCGAGAACCTCCGGGGCCTTTTAGCTGCCGTTCAGCATTCGATACGCCCCGAAATCGCGGTCACGCGTCTGGTGCCACCGTCGCCCATTGCTCGCCCAAATTGCAGATCCTTAGCGGGAGAGCGCTTCTGCTCTCACCACTCGCAGGCACGAGATATTTCGGTGTTGGGCGTGATGCACCTTTTTTCTCCGTCGATCAAAAATGGTGGGGCGGGAGATTCGCTCCCTTTTCGCGCCCCCTAAAAGCAGACGCTTGATTTGTTGACTGACCCTTGGGCGAAATTGTCTGCCCGCAAGCCAAGTATGTTCCGGAAACCAACAAGACCATCAGCGTCGAGTCGAGAATATCATGGCCGACAAGGATGCCTGTCATCCCTCCAGCAACGTATATTATGACGGTGACCACAATTATGGTGGCGCCAAAACGTTCCAGCGGATCAGCACTGATGCGCAGGACTCTTGTCGCATTCCGGATCGTCACGACGAATATTGCAGCCAATGTCAGCGCACCTGCGAGTCCGGCCTGCACCAAAGCCGTAAGGAAGCCGTTGTGAAAGTGGTTGAAGCCTTCGGTGGCGCCAAAGCGCTGTTTGAACCCCTGCCTTGAAAGCATCCGGCCGGCGGCCATTCCGTGACCAAAAACGGGCGCTTGGCGAAAGGCATCGAGCCCGACGTCCCACAACCCGACCCGCAACCCGAGCGGCGTGGTATAATCGCCGTTGACGGCGAGGGCATTCCAGTCCTCGAACAGGACATGTGTGCGATCGGCGACAATCGGAGACGTAATTGCCGTGATGATCAATGTCGATGCGCCGGCAATCACCAGCAACTGCTTCATGTCTGATCGGAAGACCCTTTCGCGATGGGTCACAAGCACCGCTACCAGCGCGATGAGCAAGGCCACCCAGACCATGCGCGAGCCCGAGTAGAGTGTTGCCACCACACCGGCAAGCGCGGCGGCCGTGAGCGGCTTCCACGCTTTCTCGACCCCAGACAGAGCACCTGTAAGACACATCATCACGGCCAGGCAGGTGACCGTGGCAAACACGATGGGGTTTCCGGCCCCACCTTCGGGTCTCAGCATCCCAATCCAGTGGTATTGGACGATGGCCAGCACCAGTGCCCCGACACATGCTGCGGCGCTGGCACGAACGGCAGTGCGTGCGAGGCTCTCCTTGTCCATGATGCTCCACGTCGAATAGGAAATCGGGAACAACAGCAAGGTCATCAGGGGCAAGAAATGAGTGGCATCGGCCCGCAGCGTCCCGTTTACGATCGACGCCAGGATCTGGGCGGCGCAATAGGCATAGATGGCAGTGGTCATGGCAAGCATAGGCCGATCAATGTTAAGGCGCCGCCGGCCGGCCGCCAGCAGCGCCAATGACCAGAGCGCGCCGCCATGGAAGACGAAGCTCACCACCGAACCGAATACCGGCGGCGAAAAGAAGCAGGCGATCGAGAAATACTGGTTGACCTGGTCAGTCGTGAAATGGCGACGGAGCGATTTAAACAGGGTTCAATGCCTTTGCTTCGTTGGCTTCCAGGTCCCTGAGGGTCGGTTCGAACGACCCTGGCGCACGTCGGTTCGCCCTCTCCCTCCCGTATAGCTGCTCGCTTTCGCGTCTGATAGTGCCGAACGTCTCGTCCCTTCCGACGGCATGAGCGGCACCGCAAAGACTAAACCGCCCGGGCTCACCACCCATCACGCTGCGATCGCGTTTGAAAATCCCTTGGTCGCTCCCCGCCAGGACTGGAACATCAACACGTCCCAGAGTAGATATTGGTTGTTTTGGTGCCCGGAGAGGTGCTCGAACCAGGCACGCCGGATCGCTTCAGGCCGGAAGAATCCGTCTTCGCGCAGCCGGCGCTCGTCGAGCAACTCCTCGGCCCATTCGCGCAAAGCGCCGCGCAACCAGGAATCAATGGGCACGCCGAAGCCCATCTTGGGGCGTTCGACAAGCTCTTTTGGAAGATGCCTGTAAAGCAGCTGTCGCAGAGGCCACTTGGTCTGGCCGCCGGCGCGCAGAATTGAGAGCGGTAGCGACAGCACGAAGCTTATGAGTCGATGGTCGAGAAACGGTACACGTGTTTCAAGACTGACGGCCATGGCGGCGCGATCGACCTTCACCAGTATGTCGTCGGGTAGATAGCTCATAAGATCGATGTACATCATCCGCTCGACGCTACCGGGCAAATCCGGCAACGGTTCCAGGCCGGTCAGCATTGTTGGCGGCTCGACCGCATCCGAGATGATCTCGGTCGGATCCCAGTGCGAGCACAGGCGACGGTAGACATCGTCCATGGTCCGCAGCGAAAGCACAGACGCGGCTTTGTGGATCATGTCGCCCACGCGTTCGCGGCGCAGGCGTTGCGGGAGGAGCGGCATGATCCCGCCCGCGAGGTTGTTGTAGAGGCCGGCCGACGGCAATGTCGCCAGGCTAGCAGACGCGCGGCGCAGACCGACCGGAATTCGGGACAACTTGTTCCAGAACGCATCGGCGAGCGCGTAGCGGTTGTAGCCTGAGAACAACTCGTCGCCGCCGTCACCCGACAACGCCACGGTAACGCTGCCACGTGCCAGTTTAGAGACGAGGAAAGTCGGGATTTGCGAGGAGTCGGAGAAAGGCTCGCTATAGATGCCCGACAGTTGCGGCACCACGTCGAGCGCGTCGCGCTGGTTGAGATAGAGCTCTGTATGATCGGTGCCGAGATGGCGCGCCACTTGCTTGGCATGGTGCGCCTCGTTGTAGCCGACGTCCTCGAAGCCGATTGTGAAGGTGCGCACCGGCCGCGCACTGATCGACTGCATGACTGCCACGACCGCGGAAGAATCGATGCCGCCAGATAGGAAGGCGCCAAGCGGCACGTCGGCGATCATCTGCCCTTCAAGTGAGCGGCGCAGATGACGCTCGACCTCGTCGACCACCTCTTCAGAGCTGCCCAGGAAAGGCTCGCGCCGGCCTTGCGCTGCGACGTCGCTGGCGCGCCAGTAATTTTCGACGCGCGGCTCATTCATAGGATCGGAGAGGACGAGTAAGTGGCCGGGTCTCAGTTTCCGTATGCTCTGATAGATGCTGTAGGGCGCGGGGATGTAGTTGTGGCGCATCATCAGCGCCAACGCATTGCGGTCTATCTCCGGGCGCCAGTCCGGCAGAGGTTGAAAGGCGCTGAGTTCCGAGGCAAACGCGAAGGCCTTGCCGACACGGCCGTAGTAGAGCGGCTTTTCACCCACGCGATCGCGACCGAGAACCAGAGTTCTTTCACGCCGGTCCCAGACGCCAAAAGCAAACATACCGGCGGCCAGTTCGAGTGCTTTTTTGGTCCCTAGCTCTTCGATTGCGACCAGGAGGACCTCGGTATCGGAATGTCCACGCCACGCATGTACACCAAATTGCTGGTCAAGGTGCGCCCGCATCTCGCCGTGATTGTAGATCTCGCCATTGAAGACAATGACATAGCGGCCTGTGTGAGAGATCATTGGCTGGGCGCCAGCCGAGGACAGGTCGATGATGGCAAGGCGGCGCTGGCTGAGCGCGACGCCCGCCTCGGCGTCGCTCCAGACCCCGTCGCCGTCGGGTCCACGATGTCGGATGTTGTCGGCCATCCGACGCACAGTATGGCCGCCGCCGCTCGTCGCAGCCGCTCCACCCACAATGCCGACGATACCGCACATCCGCCGTTACAGCTCCATATCGGCTTGCCCAAGTTATCCGCGCGTCACCAGACTGGGAAGAAGCCGGTGGCTATAAATCTATCCGCTCGAAACACCATTCACCACAGCCGGTGCCGAAAAGGCCAACTCCCGGCAGCACATTGAAACGCCGATCCGTGCGAAACCCAAGATTTTCCACAGTCCGCTCCAACTCGCTGGCTAACGCGGATTGATAGGGATAGCCGCCAAGCCAGTCGTCGACATCCGCCAGAAATTCCATGCCTCGGCGCGCGCGGTAGTTCCTTACAAACGATATCGGGTCCCGGTGGCGCAGGGTCCTTGCGACCATATAAGCCGAGACAAAGACCGCCTTGATCGGCGGCCGTACCCATCGATGCGAGGCGTAGAACCTCTTTTCGACCGTCCATAGTCCGCACAGCGGCGTCTTAAGATAGATCGCAATACCCAGTCGCCCAGAGCGGCCGACCAAGCCAGCCGCATTGGCGATCGCTGTCCACATATCTCCGGTATGGTGGAGGACCCCCCATGAATAGACGACATCGAACGTGCCGGTGGGCAGCGAGGATCTGTCAAGGATATCGGCCCGCTCAACGGTCCAATCGGCATCGGGTGCAAACCGGGACAGGACGGCCCTGGTCGTCTCCACGCAATCCGCGTCATAATCGAGTGCTGTGACTTTCGCCGCGCCGAGCCGGAGTGCGGCCGCTGAATGCAGCCCCGAGCCGCAGCCGATGTCCAGAAAAGTCATGCCGTTGAGGTCACCCGCCAGTCGACCAAGATCCTCACACGCCCGGTCCAGATGTTCGGCCTCGAAACGCGCGGCAAGCTCGGACCAGTTGCGGCCGAAATCATAGCGCACGTTCATTTGTCGCCCACCTGTCGTCCTTTTTGCGTGGCACCGCCTCTGCGGATCATACCCGATAATACTCCCGATACCATTCGCAAAGCGGAGAACTCCGACCTCTATTGGAATCCGGCCTGGATCCCGTCGCCTCCTCGAGCGAACTGACATCGACGAAAGTTGCCGGCACGTCACCCGGCTGCAGCGGCATGGGATTGCGGTTCGCCTTTAGTCGGAGCGCGTTCTCCAGCACCGCGATCAGCCGTTCAGCTGAACTGGCGAACTGCCGTCGATATTGTGGATTCTGAACGGCGCGTTGCTGATCGCCGGATCCGGCGACGCTTTCCCACTGCGGGTTGGGTGTCGCGGGCTGACGCATGGCGCGGACGATGCCTTCGACAATATCGCCGACATAAGTGAAATCGCGCTGCATGTTGCCATGGTTGAAGAAGTCGATCGGCTCGCCAGCGACGATGGCCTCAGCGAAGATGAGCAGGGCCATGTCTGGCCGTCCCCACGGACCATAGACGGTGGAGAAGCGTAATCCTGTCGTGGGCAGTGCAAACAGATGGCTGTATGTATGGGCCATCAGCTCGTTTGCTTTCTTGATGGCGGCGTAGAGGCTGAGCGAATGGTCAGCCGAATCGGGCACTCAAACGGCATGCGCGTGCTGGGGCCGTAGATCGAGCTCGATGACGCATAGACAAGATGGTTCACCGAGGCGTGCCATCCCAGGCCGATAACAGCAATGCGTTCGGACATAGGCAGGTTTCCTCAGGTAGTGAGTCGACGTCCTTGTATGGTAGGCGTTACGTCAATTCAACGACACGCTGTTGCCAAGGGGCAAGTCTCCGCTCGAAAGCAACTCTGAGACACTTTTGGCGAAGCATCTGCTCGATGTTGTGGATAACATGCGCCATGATTGGGTTTTGCGTGTCAAAAATCTACAAGGGTCGAATGGGTCGCGAGCAATCTCCCAAGAAATGACTGCATGAAACGAATCGTCGTCATCGTCAGCGAACCAACGTCCCTCGCAAGCACCAGGGGACACTTGCTTCTTGCGCTGCGCGATTCCGGGTACGAAGTTCATGCCATGGCGCCGGTCGACGCCATGACCATTCGTTGGCTGGCCGAGAACGGCGTCCACTTTCATCCATTGCCAATGGAACGAGCCGGGATTGCTCCGTTCGGCGATACGGTGTTGGCTTTTCGTCTCCACAACCGGCTAAGAAAACTCAAGCCTCAGGTGGTGTTGACCTGTGCAATCAAGCCGATCGTCTACGGCATGCCGGCTGCGTTGCTTGCCGGGATCCAGCGACGGCACGCACTTGTCACCGGCCTCGGCTACGCCTTCACGGACCGGCACAAGTCACCACGCTGGAGGATGGTAAACGCAGTGGCTCGGCTCCTCTATGCCGCAAGCCTTCGGGTTGCCACCACGGTCACCTTCCAGAACGACGATGACCGCAACGACTTCCGTCGCCTTGGGCTGCTCGGGCGGACCCAAGCTAATGTCGTCAACGGCTCGGGAGTCGATCTAGACCGATTCAAAGTCGCGCCACTACCCGATCAGCCGCGATTTCTGATGATTGCACGCCTGCTGCGTGACAAAGGCCTCGCCGAATATCTGGGTGCGGCGACGCTGGTTAGGGCTGTCAGACCTGACGCCCGTTTCCACCTCGTCGGAGATATGGATCCAAACCCCTCGGGGTTTCCATTATCGGAGGTTGAGGAGGCAGTCGCCGGCGGAGCCATCCGTTATCACGGACCGGTCGAGGACGTCCGTCACATCATCGCGGATACGCGTATCTTCGTGCTTCCGTCGTATCGCGAGGGGACGTCGCGATCGGTTCTGGAGGCCATGGCGATGGGGCGCCCGGTGATCACAACGGATGCGCCGGGTTGCCGGGCGCCAATCGTGCCCGGGGTCAACGGGCTGCTGGTTCCGGTTGGTGCCACCACATCGTTGGCTGAAGCCATGATCCGCTTGATAGACAACCCCGACGAAGCCCTATCCATGGGCAAGAACAGCCGATCGATTGCCGAACAGCGCTATGATATTCAGAAAGTTACAGCTGACATGATGGGCATCATCGAAGGGGGAGTCCGAGCCGCAGGATGACATTCACAGGCAACCCATCGTCGAATCGGTACGAGTTCGGAGCCAATTGGGCGTCGTTCGTCGACAAACACTACTCGACTGAACGTCGGCAGGTGGCGGCCGACAAGCTTCTGTCCTTCCTCGGCAAGCAGAGCCTGGAAGGAATGGATTTTCTCGATATCGGCAGCGGCAGCGGGCTACACTCGCTTGCCGCCTTCGACGCAAAGGCGGATCGGATACATTCCTTCGACTTTGATCCTCTTTCGGTAAGTACCACCGGCAGGCTTCGCAAATTGGCCGGGGACCCGCCGAACTGGGCCGTCGAACGAGGTGACGTTCTCGATGCCGACTATCTTGAGGCGCTGGGCACTTGGAGCTTGGTCTATTCATGGGGCGTGCTCCATCACACTGGCGCCATGTGGCAAGCAATTGAGAATGCTGCACGAAGGGTAGGGCCTGGCGGCCTTTTCTTCATCGCTCTCTATTCGTCGAATGTCGTAACGCCTTCCGCGCAATTCTGGCTCAATGTGAAACGTCGGTACAATGCCGCCAACCCTCGTCAAAGGCGATGGATCCAATGCTGGTACATCTGGCGTTTCGGCCTTGGCAGAAATCCACTTCGGCTGCCAATGCTCCTGAAGCAGATTCGCGAGAAGAAAAAAGGTCGCGGCATGAGTTACATGACCGACGTCCGCGACTGGCTGGGAGGGTGGCCGATGGAGTTCGCCGACGACCAGGCCGTGATCGACTTCTTGAAGCAACGGTTCGATTTCGAAATCGTCAGGATATCCACCGGTGAAGCCTGCACGGAATTTCTCTTCCAGAACCCTGGCAAGGTGCAATCCAAACCGAACTGACGTGGCGGCCTTGCTGCACCGGCGGCGCCAGCCCGATCAGGCACGTTGCCGAACCCGTCCACGCGATGCATTCAAGCGATCTGTCCGCCGGTTGTCGTCGAGATATGCGGCTGGCGGTGTTCAAGGGTTACGATCTCGTCGCAACTTTCAACTGTCGTGAGACGGTGTGCGATGATCAATATTGTCAGATCGGTGGGCAGTTCTCGGATCGCCTCCATGACTGCCGCCTCGGTCTCCATGTCGAGAGCGCTCGTCGCCTCGTCGAAGACGAGCACAGATGCCTGTTTGTACAAAGCCCTCGCGATGCCTATTCGCTGGCGTTGACCTCCCGACAGGCGGACGCCGCGCTCGCCAACACGCGTCTCGTAGCCCTGCGGCAAGCTTTCTATGAAGTCCGCCAACGCGGCCTGCTGCGCCGCGCTGCGGACGCGCTCGTGGTCGGTCCTGGCAGGGTCGATGCCGAAGGCGATATTGTCTGCGATGGACGCATCCGCCAGGAATATGCTTTGTGGCACATGTGCGATCTGTCTTTGCCAGGCACGTCGCGTAGCGCCGTCCAACGTCTGCCCGTCGATCTCGATCGCTCCGCTGGTCGGTTCCAGCAAACCCATGATCAGATCGACCGTCGTGCTCTTGCCGCTGCCGGTCTTGCCTACGAAGCCGACCTTGGTCCCCTTCGGGATTTTGAGATTGAAGCCTTCGAGTATCGGCGGCTGGTCGGAGGCGTAACGAAACGACACGTCCTTGAGTATGATCGCTTGTTCGAATGGCAGGCGCCTGGCTGGAGGCTCGTTCCATTCGGGGCCAAGTGGTGCTTCCAGCGCCTGGAGCACAACTTCGGCGCCGGCAAGATTGCTGAGTATCAACGCCCAATTGCCGTATACAAGCTGCATCGATGGCAGCAGACGCTGGGCTCCCAGCACGAATGTTCCAAGTATTGGCAGTACCTCGCCGGCATTGTTGGATCGGATGATGAGGAAATAAGCGAGGGCCGCGATGATCACCATACCCGCGGCTTCAATCGCGAAACGCGGAGCGCTGGCTGCAAGCGCGTTCGTTGCGTTGGCGCGTTGCAGGCGCAGGTCGAGTTCGCTGTAGCGGGAAAGAAAATATGGCTGTGTGTCGTTGATAATGACATCGCGGATACCGCCCAGCCCCTCCTGTACAGAACGAATGCCTTCGGCCTGCGCGCTAGCGATGATCCGCGCATTCTGCTTGAGGTGTTTTCGGATCACAAGCGACATGGCGAGATACACCGCACCAAAGCCCGCGAAGATAACGAAGGTGATGATCGAACTTAGTATGAAAAGCGCTGCGACGACGAAGACACCGATGATTATGCCGCTGATTGATTGCAACAGTGGCAGCATCACGCCAGCGGTGATTGCTTGTACCTGTCGTAGCGCCGCCAACACCGAACTGGAGTTGCGCGAAACGTGGTAGTTGTAGGGCTGGCGCAGCACTCGGTCATAGACGGTCACGCCCACCTCATGTCCCAGCGAGAAGACGTATGAATTCGTGGCCCAGGTGAGGAGTATACGCACGGCACCGGCCACGATGGCCACTACGGAAAACAAAACCGTGAGCCCGAGCAGGCTGTCAGAAGAGCCGGTCAGCCGAAAGCCTGCAAGCTGACGCGCCAGAAACGACTGTCCGCCAACCGTCTCAGGATTGGCGATGCGCGCAAGAAACGGCAGCAAGGCACCAAGCGTGGCCGCTTCCGCCAGAGCACCGAACACCATCAGGACAAGGAGGCCGAAAAACTGCCTTTGCCGCCGCTGCGATACCTGCCGCCACAAGCGCCGCATTGTGTCGAAAGTGCTGCCCGAGTCTCGGTTTCCGCTCAACGCCAAATCGATGTCCGTATTCAGAGGGCCCAATGCACACGTCCAGCGGGCCACGACAAGCCACAACCGACGTCGATTGGCAATTTATCACAGAAGCGCCGAAGGTGGTCCGTCCACAAATTTCCTCGCAATGGACTAGAAGCCACGGCCGCGACGAGGTGATAGTCTTCGACCATGAATGATGCCTTTGAGATTCGGTATCAAAAGTTGCGGCCAAGCTTAACTGCTGCATTGCTGTGCTCATTCGGCTTCTTCTCGGCAGGGGTTGGGGCGGCTTTCCTGCTGTTTGTCTCGGCCTATCCGCTCGGATTGATCAGCGCTTACCCGGCACCACCTGCCGAGGCAACCGAAGGGCCGCTGGGATTCCAGCAGAAGGTGGTGGATGTCGATGACCTCTACCGCGCTACGGACGAACCCATGCAGGCCTATCTCGAGCGCCTGACAAAGGCTGTCGCGGGTGGAATGGTGCATTATTGGACGGTAGGCGACAGCTGGGCGGCGACCGACACGTCCTACACGCGCATCAGCGTTTTTGACAACTACCTGCTCTGGATGCTCAGCTTCCGGCCGCAATATCGCGAAACGCTGCAAAATTATGAGTTTGTAACGCCCCGCAAAGGGCTTGCCCGGGGGTATGGGTTCTGTTCCCAGGTGTCCAAAATCGTCTATTCCATCCTTGCCGATCAAGGCATCGAGGCGACGATCTACAGTGTCCCCCAACACACCGTGGTAGTGTCGAACGGCAATATTCTGGATTCCGACTACGGCGTCTTTGTTCCTCGCTCGCTTGAGGACGTGCAGAGGGAGCCGTCAATCATCGACACCTACTACGCGCAATTCGCGCCGATGTTGCCCCTGCTGAAGACGGCTTATGGTGGGGCTTGGCAACCGGCTGGCACCATAGAGGACCTCGACGGCGTGCGTGCATACGAGGCAAAGTTCGAGCGGCTCAAATGGGCACCGCCACTCG
Source organism: Mesorhizobium sp. M0478 (assembly GCF_040321305.1). Lineage (NCBI taxonomy): Bacteria > Pseudomonadati > Pseudomonadota > Alphaproteobacteria > Hyphomicrobiales > Phyllobacteriaceae > Mesorhizobium > Mesorhizobium sp. M0478. The sequence goes on along the minus strand of NZ_JAMYRH010000016.1, from coordinate 37,301 downwards.
CCCTCCTGGCAACCGGAATGGTGCTTGCCACGTTCGGGATGATGCTGCGGCATCGTGAAGGACGCAGCCCGTCTGCTGCGCGGCAGGCTGGAGCTGATCTTGCCGGCTCGTGACCTTTTGTGGATTGTATGCGCAATACGACTTCTTCTTGCCGGCTCTGGACGCTATGTGGAAGCGGGACGGGCGAGAACAGGCGGAGGGGTGAGCGACGCTGCGAGAAGACCTTGCGTTGACTAATGCTGAAAGCCGACAGCGCGTTGCCGCGCCTTCCACCGCGCGCCTGAGAAGGACCCGTCGCAACGTGCTCTTCATTATCGGGACGCTCGATCTCGGAGGCACGGAAAGCCAACTGGTGCTGCTTGCCAAGGAGTTGAAGGCGCGGGGCTGGCAGGTCGAGGTCTTTGCCCTCTCGTCGGGCGGTGTTCTTGCGGAAACGCTGAATCGTGCCGGTATCCGAATATCCTACGGGCTTCATCGCCCCAATCCCTTGCCCGCATCACTGACAGCGGCGGGGGCGGAAGAAAAATCGAGCGTTGCCCCCAAGACGCGGCCGAGCGTCAAGGCAATGCTGGTGCTCGGCGCCGCGATCACTTTGCTCGTTGGTCGCATCATTTTGACCCGGCCACGCGTGGTTCACGCCTTTTTGCCATTGACCAACTTTCTGGGCGCGTTGGCAGGTCGGTTTGCGCTGGCCCCACTCGTCATCACCTCCAGGCGCGGTCTCGGCAACCACCAGGAGCGATGGCCGCGGCTGAAGCGCATGGATCGAATCGCCAATCGGTTTTCACATGTGGTGGTCGCTAACTCGCATGCGGTCGCGGCCGACATGGCGGCCCGGGATGGCTATGATCTCGCCCGCGTGCGCGTGATTGCCAATGGTCTCGATCTGAGCCGTTTCGATGGTATCAGCCATCGCCGTGATGAGATCAGGCGCAGCCTTGGTCTTGAACCTGACGATGTCGGGGTCGTCATCGTCGCCAATCTTATTCCCTATAAGGGACACAAAGATCTTATCGACGCTTTCGCAAGCGCAAGCCAAAGTCGGCCGGAGCTGAGGTTGTTCATCGCCGGACAAGATCGAGGTATTGGGCAGGCGCTGATGGAGCAAGCCCAGCGGCTTGGCGTCGGATCGACAGTTCGGCTGCTCGGGGCTCAGGACGACGTACCAGGCCTGCTTGCCGGCATGGACATCGGCGTGATCGCCTCCCACGAGGAAGGCTTTTGCAACGCCCTGATGGAAAAACTCACCGCAGGCCTCCCAGTGGTGGCCACCAATGTCGGTGGAAATCCGGAGGCAGTTTCGGGGATGCCGGGTTGTGTGCTGGTGAAGCCTCGTGACCCTGCCGATCTGGCCCGCGGACTGCTTGCCGTTCTCGAGCGGTTGCCCGAGCAGACAGTGGACCGAAAATTTCGTCAGCGGGCGATGCGCGAACGCTACTCCATAAGGGCTATGGTGGACGCTTATGAAACCCTCTACCTCGCGGGCAAGTGAATGAGCGGGATTGCTCACTTCCAAGGCCCGGTGAATTCGGCGTCTACGCCGCGCAGCATCCTGCCATGTGTCGTCGCCGGGCTGTGTGCATTTGCCATAGTTATCTATCAGTCGTGGTTCATGCCCTATTTTCTGCCGTTCTTTACGGGCCGGGACGAGTTCGCCAGACTGGTTTTCCATGCCCTCTACGGCAGCGTGTTGATTGTTTCGATTGCCGTTCTTGCAATCCGTCGGGACGTGCGTGGCGCGATCCTCCTGCTCGCGATCGCCGGGGCGATGGCGGTTGCCCCGGTTGCGCTTCATCCACTTGGCATCGTCGCAAAGTGTTACCTGATTACCCTTTTCCTTGGCGGCGGGGCGATTGTCCTCATGCTCGCCTCATCGCCCGCAATGGTGCTGCGTCTATGTGCGTCGGTGACGGCGCTCAATGCGGTGGTCTGCTTCCTCGACCTTCTTTTTGCCAACGGCTTCACCAGTACGCTTGGCAGAGCCGCCGGCCTGGCGATCAATCCGAATGTGGCAGCCGCCGGCCTGCTTCTTGGCGCCGCGGCGAGCTATCGCGCCGTCGCGCCAAAATGGCGTGCCACTTTCCTTGTTCTCGTAAGCGCCGCTCTGCTCGTCACGCTTTCCCGCTCGAACATTCTTGCAGCCTGTGGCACCGTGGCGGTGCCGTTTGCCGTTGATATTTGGCAGCAATTTCGGGGTCACCGTCGTTTAAGGCTCGATCCAAGGGGCTGGGGTCGCCCGCTCGCCGTCGCATTAATACTGCTGGGGACAATCGGTGTCGCGCTCGCCACAAATGTTTATTTTCGCGTTTCCGTCGGCAACTCCTTCGCCGGGATGATCTCGGTTGGAAAGGCGCTCGATGAGGCGGCGGATGCTGTCGATTCATCACATAATGAGGTTGCGTCGTCCGCCTTAGACCCGGTTGCGCCGTCGTCTCAACAAGCTCTGGCTGAATCAAGTTCGGCTGCGACGATTGACCAGCCCACGGCAGAACCTTCGATCAGATCAGACCCTCCGCAAGCCGATCCTGCGCGAGCCACTGCCTCATCTGCGCCTCCGTTCAGCGGCCTGCCTTCGTCCGCGACAGGCCAATCCACAAACGCTGCCAAGATCCAGGCGCTAGGCGAACGTCTCGTGGACGAGGGCAAGAGAAATTCGATCTCGGCAAGAGCACTCTTTCTGGAGCGAGGCCTGCTCGCGTACAGAGAAGGCGGCTTCTTCGGTCAAGGCCTTGAGGTGGCGCAGGCTCTCGCGCCTCACAACACCCTTGTCCTTTTCGCAATTGCTTTTGGGCACATCGGCTGGTTGATCCCGATCGGCCTGGTCGCTTCCGCTTTCTGGTATGTCCGCAGCGCCGGCGATCTGGCCCTTGGTGTCGCACTCGTGGGGGTCATGCTGACATCGCATGACCTCTTGCTGACGCCCTCTCTCTTTCTTCCGGTCGCGCTGGGAATTGGTGGGATGCTTGCCGAGCGGCGGGGATTTACTGAAACACATTCCTCAGCAAAAAAAGGCGAGCATCGCAGCTTTGCTTTTGGAGCTAATGCAGGCGTGATGGCCTTTGCGGCTGGCTGCATTGCGATATTGCTCATCACACCGTCGCTTGTTACCGGACGGCTGCAGAACGAGACCATGTTTACCGCAAGAGGCGGGTACGAGACGCTGCTACCACGCTCGCAATTTCCTGGCCTTTTCCAATTTGACAACCTTGTCCTCGATCCCCTGTTGAAGGCTTCAGACCTGCGTGAAGAAGGGACCCCGCTCCACCAAGTTGAATGGGCGCCGAACGCATGGCCGGCTGTTGGCCCGGGCGAATATACTTATCGCCGGCGGGACGCGGTGCTGTTTTCGGCCACGGATTCGAGCGACCCTCGCCAAAACGGACGAACCTACGCAGTCGCCGTTCCGCTCTCAGTCAGCGCGCTGTGCCTTGCTCTCCTGGGCACAATCATCGCTTGGTCGATTGTGTCGACGTCTGCCTTGACGCCACGGATAAGTCGTCGCGAAGCCTCTCTATGACTTTCGGAACAACAAGGCGTGCCCCGTAGATGGAGAAGTGGTTCTCATCCAGGTAGAGGCTATGCCCTGCGCCGTCCGTCACATCACAGCCATTTGCCGAACAGATGGTTTCGCCGGGATCAAGCAGGTGAAAGCTGGAATGGCTGGCGAAAACCATGAATGCCTGGTCGAAGGCGACGTTCTCCACCCGGGTGGGAACCGGGCAGGGCAAGGAAAGGTAAGTCGGTCTCAAATGGCAGACCACATTGGCGTCCGGCGTGTGCCCGATCAGGATCACCGGACCGCGAAAAGCGGCATAGAGTTTCGCTAAGTCCCCAAGCATGGTCGCATACAGTTTTGCCAGGTCGGGCATCTCGACAGGCGCACCATCCACTTTCCGTTCGAGAAGAGTGCGATATCCGGGCCAGCGCTGCGCTTGGACAATGGCGAGTATGTCACCGGCCTTCAACCAGCGAGCCGCCTGGTCGGTAGCATTCCGGCAGTGCCGCGTGACCGCGCCGTTTGTTCTGGTCTGGAACTCTGCTCCGAAATAGCAATTGCCGGCATCGGCCAGCAGGAAATGGAATTCTTGACCGCCGAGTTCTTGAAGCGCCCGCGTGTATTGGTCGATGTGCGAATCGCCGACCACGAGTATCTTCTTTGGACTTTGAAGGTTGCCGAACTCGCAGAAATCCAAGCAGGCCAACGAGCCGGTGATCGCCTTCAGGGCTGCGCTGTTGGCAAGTTCGTTCCCCGCGACGGAATGAAGACGCCACGGCATTCCGCCCGACATCGCGTAACTGACCACGGAACATGAGAGCAGGCCAGTCAAGGCAAGTCCAAAAGAGGGGAGCAAGCCATGGCCAGCGCGAAAAGGCTGCTCGACGAAATGAAACATCGACATGGCCATGACGAGGGCCAGAAGCCCGACGAAGAGCGCTTCGGTCGGAAGCAGGGGGCGAAGCAAACCGTATTCGCAAAACACGATCAGGGGCCAATGAACGAGGTAGAGCGAGTAGCTGATGCGACCAAGATAGCCGACTGCGCGATTGCGCAAGGCGAAACCTCCCAATCGCGAACGGTTCGCAGACAACACCATCGCGGCGCCGGTGGCAGGGGCAAGCACGTTCCAGGCGGGCGCGCCCGAACGGCTGTCGAAAGAGAACACTGCAAACGCTATGAGGGCCAAGCCCAGCCAGGCGAGCAGCTCGTGGACAAGGACAGGTCGCGGCTTGGGAAGCCAGACCAGCGCCGCGCCACAGGCGAACTCGAACACGCGAAATGGCGTGTTGTAAAACACGGTTGCACGGCCGTCGGCGATCCAGTCCGCCGCCGGGGTCCCCGCAAACGGCCAAAACGATCCGTCCTGGAATGCGACAATGAGCCAGAAACTGAGAATGGCAATCGTGATGATCGACCAAACCATTCGTCCTGGGAATGCGGCAAGCAAAACTGAAAGCAGCATCGGCCAGACGAGATAAAACTGCCACTCCACACTGAGTGACCATGTATGAAGGAGCGGTTTCATCCGCGCGGCGAGATCAAAGTAGCCGGACTCGCGCCAGAAAAAGATGTTCGAAACGCCGTAACTCGATGCCATCAGCGATTTCGCGAAGGTCTCCAGATGTTGAGGCGTAAGCAGAAGAAACGCGGCGATGCATGACAGGGAAAATGTCGCGAAAAATGCCGGCAGCAGGCGGCGAGCCCGGCGCGAATAGAAATGCGCCAGACTGAAACGCCCTGCCTCCACATCGGTGGCCACAATGCGGGTGATCAAAAAGCCGCTGATTACGAAAAACACATCGACGCCGACAAAGCCGCCGGAGAAACCTGCGAATCTCAGGTGGAAAAACAAAACAGCCAGCACCGCGACCGCTCTAAGCCCGTCTATGTCCGTGCGGTGACCGTCCCCAGCCGCTGCCGCACATGACGGGCTGCCGAACTGTCCTCCAACCCGCAACGCGCGGCTGTCTTCCGAACAGGCCATTCCAGCCGTGGTCGAGAGCGGAGCCTGGCCGCTTCGCATCCCGTTCAATTGCTCTTGCCAGCCGTTTGAGACGGGGTGGTGTTGGCGGCCGACAATCGGTTTTGCTCCTGGCCTTTCAGGGCCGGATAGAGACCCATCATTCGCGCGACGGCTTCGTCTGTCTCGGGCTTCAGGTTTCTGCGTATATGCGAACCATCTCGGTAGATGAACTCGCCATTGACGTAGGTTGCGCAGTGTCTGTCTGGACACATCCCTTTGAGCGGATTGACGAAGACGACGTTATTGTCATGAACGAGCGATGCGAGCGCGGACACCATAGGCGACCAGATCCGGAAGACTTGCTCGCTATTCATCTCGGTCGAACAACGCCTTAGCATACCGCTTTCGAGCATCGCTGCGCATGAAGTCAGGTCCAGGCCGGGACCAGGCACTTGGCCAATGATTGCGACGCGCCGATCCGCCCTTTCGACTTCCTGGATGAGGCTACGCAGGCCATCGCGCAACAACAGGACTTTGCTGGTCTGCCTCTCACCATTGTCAGCAAGGACATTGGTGTCGGCAAGGCTTGTCCAGGCTGCGGAGAGCACCACGAGGTAGATGTCATTGCGTTGTTTCAGCATGGCGACCGCGGCCTTTCGCGACGATGAGCAGCTTTCCCGATATCCGGCCAAATCCGGAAAGTCGCGGTGGACACCTTCTCCAAAGGCGGCCGGACAGGCGCGGTAAAGAAAGAAAGCCGTGTTTTCTCTTTTACCTGCGCTGTCTAACAGCGGCGCAAGATGCTCGGCATGGCTGTCGCCCCAGAGCACGGCGTGGCGCGCCGCTTTGTCCCAGGGCGCACCGAACGCGCAAAAGGTACTGCCCAACTCAGCGATGCTGACCATCTGCGGGCATGACCAGTCCCACATCACATCGAGGCTGCGCATTGCCTCGACTTGCTTCGAGATCCTGCTGGTGAAACCACGGGCTTCGAACACGGCATTGGCACTCAGGCAAACCATTGCCACCGCGGCGGCACCAGCGAGAAGCACGCTGGATGGCGGCGCCCGCAGGCGGCGAACGGGTTCCTCGATGAACCGCCAGGACAGATACGCCACCAGCCAGGCAACCGCTACAAGCACGCACGATTCAACCGCCGAGGGCATTGCGGTGCCAATATAATGGCGAAAGAACACGAGGATCGGCCAATGCCAGAGATACAGGCTGTAGGAGATTCTGCCCGTCGATCGCAACGGCGCGCTCGCAAGCACGGCCGAAATCGTCGACTGCGACCGCGGCCAGACGACCAGAGCAGCCCCGATCACAGGACCGAGCGCGAAAACGCCTGGAAACGGTTGGCTCGGCGAGAGAAAAAGGATGCTTGCGACTACAAGACCAAGGCCGCTCAGCTCAAACCATTTGGACGTACGCCCGCGGCCTTTCGGTGGCGCAAAGACGAGCAGGCCGCCGATAGTCAACTCCCAGGCTCGGCTGAAGGGAACATAGAATGCCTGCTTCGGATCGGCCTCCACCAGATTGAGGGCGATCGAGAAGCTGACCAGCGCAACAATGCAGATCAGCGCGACAACGGGGAGCTGGCGGCCGCGTGACAGCCGGTTGGCAACCAGAAGCAACAGCGGCCATACGAGATAGAACTGCTCTTCGACGCCGAGCGACCAGAGATGAAGCAGCGGCAGCAGCGCCGCCTCGCGATCGAAATAGCCGGTATTCCAAAGGAAATAATAGTTTCCCAATCCGAACGTGGAATATGCCGCACTGCGTCCCAGACCTTCATAGTCGCCCGGCAGCAACAGAAACCAGCCGGCAACGAGTGAGAAGCAGATCATCACCAGCATCGCCGGCAATATTCGACGCATGCGTCTGCCGTAGAATTCCACAAGGGACAGTCCGCCGCCTTCAGCCATTAAAAGGCGCGTGATCAGGTAACCGGAGATAACAAGGAAGACATCAACGCCAGCAAAGCCGCCCCGAAAACCGGGCACGTCAAAATGGAAAAAAACCACTGCGACCACTGCGATAGCGCGCAACCCGTCAATATCTGGGCGATAGTCGGACTTCAAAGCTCCCCCCCGGAACAGTCCCTCGGCCTCTTAGCCTAATTGCGCGATATGAGTCGATGGCCTGAGTTATGCAGTGGCGGCACTCGCTGTTGGAGGTGCAAGTTGCATTGCGAGAAACGTGGAGATACCCCCACAATTTGTTTCGGCCAGAACGACGGAAATCTCCACATTGGTGGGGATGTGCCAGAATCAGCTATGGTCTGGTGACCAAAGGACGGAGAACTGGCAGGATTTCGGGTGGGTGTTTGTTCGCTGATGATATCGAGGGCGACGAAAACTCGCCAGCCTTGATATGAAAGTGGTTGTTTGCCCCATCCTCGACTGTATAGATGACGCTCCCGTGGGAGGACGTGGCAACCTTGGACAACCATAGCGCGGACTTGGTCGAATTTGGCCAGCACACACATGTGCTGGTTACTGGCGGAGCAGGCTTCGTAGGGTCGGCGCTTGTCGATCTTTTGCTCGCCCGCCATTGCACCGTAACCGTCATCGACGATCTCTCGAACGGGCTGCTGCCCAATCTGCCCACCGGCAATTCCCGGCTGACGATCCGCACTTTCAGGGTTGGCGATCCGGCATACGGCGCGGCGGTCCACAATGAGGTCGGGTTGGCCGATGCAGTCTTCCACCTGGCGAGTCCGATCGGCGTTCAGCTTGCCCACATGGAGCGTTTTGCCGTCACCAGCCGCATTCTCGAATCAGGCTGTGCGATCGTGGAGGCGTGCAGAGTACACCGACGTCCGCTGCTTTACACGTCGAGTTCAGAAGTCTACGGCTCCGGCCGGGACAGGCCAATCACGGAATCCGATCCGGTGACGACGGACCTGCGACCGAGATGGGGCTACGCAGCTGCCAAGGCCGCGATCGAACATTTAGTGGCGGGACTGTTTTTTGAATTCGGAATCCCGACCTGGATCGTTCGACCATTCAACATGGCCGGACCGCGCCAGCGCTCGGCGACCGGCCTCGTCCTGCCGGTGTTCGTCGATGCAGCGCTGCGTGGTGAACCACTCGTAGTCCATGACGATGGAGAGCAAAGGCGGGCGTTCCTGCACGTTGCCGACGCCGCCGAAGGTCTGCTGCTGGCAATGCAGTGCCCGTCATTGCGTGGCCGGCCAGTCAACTTGGGCGGAAGCGAAGCGATTCAGATTGGAAATCTTGCAAGAATGGTGATTGAGGCCACCGCGACGACCGCGCCCATTATCATGAAACCATCCAGCACGGTGTTTGGTGACCGGTTCGCCGTAACATACGACCGAGTACCTGACACAAGCCTGTTAACAACCATGACCGGATGGCGACCCGTGCGAAGCACGAGGCAGATGGTCCTCGACTGCATAGAGCACATGCGTACCGAACGAGTGGTTGCTTGACGTCTGGCTCCTTGGTCCCGTTCATCGGGGCCCTGCTCATCGCGGTTCCCGGCGTCTGGCTGTTTGCGCGTCTTGCGCGGCGTATCGGAGCCGTCTCCAAGGTCACGAAAGATCGATGGCACACATCAGGCGAGGTTCCCCGGCTCGCGGGGCCCGCCATGCTGATCGCGATGTCACCATGGCTCCCCGTTGAACATACTCTCCTGCTATCAGCCTTCTGTTTGATCGGGGCGCTCGATGACCTCCGATCTCTTTCTGCCGGTGCCAAGGCAGCAGCGTTGGCCGCCGCAGCTGTTTTGGCCGGTATCATTACGCATCTGTGGTGGGTTCCGATCATCATTTGGATCGCTTGCAACGCCGTCAATATGCTTGACCATGCCGATGGTCTTGCCGCGAGCGCAATCGCGGCCGCCTTCCTCGGGCTGGGCGGCGCTCTCGGTATGGCGGGCGTCGGAGCATGCCTGGGATTTCTATTCTTCAACTATCCGCCGGCACGCGTTTTCATGGGCGATAGCGGCAGCCTTCTCCTCGGAGCGGCAATCGTGCTACTCGCGTCGCAAAGAGGGTTTGACGCTTCCCTGGCGTGGATTGCCGTACCGCTGATTGACGCCGTCTTCGTAATCAGTCGCCGCTTGCTGCAGGGGCGAAAACCTTGGATCGGCGGCACAGATCATCTTGGTCACACCTTGCTCCGCCTGGGCGTGAACCGCCGGGTTTTGCCCGCCCTATATGCAGCGACGGCACTGACGATCGGGCTTATGTTCTCGGTCTGGGCAAACACATAGGCACTTGAAGGCGTTGGGTCGAAGCTTCGGACACACGCCAGCGGCGTGTCGGCTTGCCGTGACTTCAGCCTAAAAGCTGACAGTCCGCTCGCGGCCCCAACTTGTTCTTGGGTTGCTATGACCCATCTGGCGGAAGATGCAACGGCAGAGCTTTGCATCTTGTCGGGGTAGCGCGCGTTGATTTAAAAATATGTGCGCTGGATCGCTTTGGCGACAACCGCGTTGCCAGCGATGGTCTCACACGCGCCTGAACATCGGTTTGTCAACACCGGGAGCATTGGGCTTCACGTCGTCCAGGTTGGGCCTGCCGAAGGCAGGCCGGTCATGCTCCTGCACGGCTTTCCCGACTTCTGGATCGGCTGGAGACGGCAGATCGATGCGCTCGCTACCGCCGGATTCCGGGTCATCGTTCCCGACCAGAGGGGCTACAACACCAGTGACAAGCCGAAAGCCATCCGTGAATACACGCTCCCCAAGCTCGTCGGCGATGTCGTTGCCATCGCCGACGCGCTCGGCATCGGAAGGTTTCACCTCGTCGGTCATGACTGGGGCGGTATCGTCGCCTGGGCCGCAGGCGCAAAGCTGCCGCACCGCCTGGAAAGGCTCGTCATCCTGAACGCGCCCCATCCCGAGGTGCTGCTTGCCCATTCCTTGCGATCTCCGACCCAGTTCCTGCGGAGCAGCTATGCGGCCTTCTTCCAGCTCCCCTTGCTGCCGGAGGCTTTTCTGGGGGCAGGGCGCTCGGCTCTGCTGGCACGGGCGCTCATCAAATCCAGCCGAACAGAGGCCTTCACGGCGGAGGAAATCGCAGAGTATCGGCAGGCCTGGGAACGGCCGGGGGCGCTAACCGGCATGCTCAACTGGTATCGGGCGCTGCGCTTCCGCCCAAGCCTGAAGGAGCGGATCACGACGCCGACCCTTGTACTGTGGGGGATGCAGGACCAAGCTCTGGAATATGGCCTGGCCGAGCGCAGTCTGGCCCTTTGCAACGATCGGGGCCTGCAGACGTTCGAGAAGGCGACGCATTGGGTACAGCGCGAAGAGGCCAGCGCGGTGAATGCCGCGCTTCTGGCGTTCCTGGACGGCTGAGATGCCGTTCCGTTCTGTAGGTGGCCTGATTCGCCGTGATCTCCTGACCGTGCTCGCTGCCGCGGTCACAACCCACCACCTTACCTCCTCTGCTGATGCAGCATTGGCAGAGGCCTCAACGGAGCATCCGATGCCACACGTCGTCCTTCTCGGGGATTCGATCTTTGACAACGCTGCCTATGTCGCGCGCGGGCCTGACGTAGTGCGGCAGCTGCGGGAGCGCTTGCCGGAGGGGTGGCGTGCAACGCTAAACGCCGTCGACGGCGCCGTCACAAGCGGCGTCGAGCGGCAGCTTGAACGGCTCCCCCAGGATGCTAGCCATCTTGTCGTCAGCGTCGGTGGCAATGATGCTCTTCGTCATGCAGGGATTCTGGAGCAGGGGGCCCGTTCGGTGGCCGAGGTTCTGGACAGGATCAGCGATGTCCGGGAGGAATTCGAGCACGACTACTGTACGATGCTCGAGGGGGCGCTGGGCCAAAACCTACCCACCGCTATCTGCACGATCTACCAGGCGCGCTTTCCCGACCCACAGCGTCGTAGACTTGCCGCAACTGCCCTGACGGTCCTCAACGACGTCATCACCCGGGCGGCGTTCTCGCGCGGTTTGCCGCTCGTCGACCTGCGCTTGGTATCGAATGAGGACGCGGACTTCGCCATCCTATCGAACCGTCAGTGCAAGGCGGCGTGAAGATCGCGGCAGCCATCGCGGCACTTGTAGTCGAGCACGATTCAGCCGGACGTCGGTCGGTGGTCTTCGTCGGCTAAACGGCGTAATCCCGCCCGATCGTCTGCACTCCCGATGGTCGGTCGGACTGAAAGCAACAATTCAGACGGCCAGCACGATCTTGCCTTGAATACTGCCGTCGGCGGCGCGCTCATGTGCGCGCGATGCCTCGGCCAGCGGGAATGTGCTGTCGATGACGACACGCACAAGGCCGTCGTCGAGCAGGCGGGCGGCTTTTGCCAACTGCGCGCCATTGGATCGAACCTGTGTGGATGAGACCGTGATCCCCAGCCTCTCTGTCTCTTCGTGACCAGCGAAGCCCAGTGGGTTGACCAGGAACAGCGCGCCGCCCGGCTTCAGAACATGGAAGAAGCGCTCCATGCCCGCGCCGCCCACCGCGTCGAGGACAAGGTCGACGTCTCGGACGACATCTTCCGCCGCGGTTGTCTTGTAGTCGATGAATTGATCCACGCCGAGATCGCGCATCAGCGCCTTGTTCTTGGCCGATGTCACCGCGATGACGCGCGCGCCCCGCCATTTCGCCAACTGGACGGCCAGATGCCCGACACCGCCTCCGGCGCCGTTGATGAGCACCGTCTTGCCGTCGAGGGGCACCGGCTCATGCGGTAAGGGCTGGAACGGATTCGGCTCGTCGTGGCCAAGTTCGATCAAGAACTGCCATGCCGTCAGAAGCGACATCGGCGCACCAGCCGCATGAATATGGTCGATGCCGGCTGGTTTCAACGCAACATGCGATGCCGGCACACTGACATAATGCGCGTAGGCATTGCTACCCGTCATCAAGTTATCGGGGAAGCGAACCATTGCGTAGACCTCGTCACCGATGCTGAACTCAGCGACGTCAGCGCCAACCGCTTCAATGACGCCCGACACGTCCGTGCCGAGAATCAGTGGGAAGGACGCGTTGGGTCGCCATTCTGGCGGCAGTGCGCGATAGCCATCCCGCAGATACCAGTCGGGCGGATTAAGCCCGGCCGCCTGGACTCGGACAAGCACCTCGCCGGGCTTCACACCCGGCCTAGGCGCGTCTTCGTACACCAGCATCTCGGGACCACCGAATGCGTGCAGACGGACTGCCTTCATCTTATCGCTCATTGGTGAAATCTCCGCTCATCCATGTCATTGGAGCGAATCTAGCGGCATGACCGCCGGTTGATAATCGGTGCCGATGGCGGTTAAGTAATGCCATGGCGGAACATATCACTTTGGATCGGCTCACTGGCATCATCGCCTTCGCGCGTGCGGGATCGCTGGGCAGCTACACGGCAGCGGCGCGCGCGCTGTCGATTTCCCCGTCGGCGGTCAGCAAGAGCGTCCAGCGGCTCGAGCGGCATTTAGGAGTGTCGCTGTTTACCCGTACAACGCGCTCGCTCACCTTCACGCCCGAAGGGCGCGACCTGCATGAGCGCGCGCTGCGTCTGCTACGCGAGGCGGAGGAAATAGAGCAGGCGGCAATGACCGCGCGCTCCGAACCATCGGGCACGTTGCGCGTGGCCGCGTCGCTGCCGATCGGACTCCACCTGATTGCTCCGGCTTTACCGGCTTTCCGTCGGCTCCATCCGAACCTGATCGTCGATCTCAGGCTGGGTGACCAGTTGGTGGACATGATCGAGGAAGGGATCGATGTCGCCATACGCATCGGTGATCTGGCTGACACCCGGCTACTATCACGCAAGCTCGCACCCCATCGGCTTTGCTGCTTCGCCTCGCCAGCCTATCTCGAGGAACGCGGCACACCGACCCATCCCGATCACCTGGAAGGGCACGACACCGTCAACCTTCGATATCAGAGCACAGGCCAGGCCTTTCGCTGGCCCTTCCGGATTGGCGACCGTGAAATCGAGATCGTGCCCAATTCCGGTGTGGTCGCCGATGCCAGCGATGCCGTGCTCATCATGCTGGCAGCCGGCGGTGGGATAGGCATAGGCGCCTCCTTCATGGCGGCTCCCTATGTGAAGCGCGGCGAACTGGTCCCAGTGCTGTCCACGTTCGCGGTCGAGCGAAACAATGTCACCGTGCTCTGGCCGGCAAGCCGACGCGCCAACCCCGCCGTGCGCGCCTTTCTGACCATGCTCGACGCCGCGTTCACTCTGCGAATGGCAGCTTCAAGCACCGACTGATCTGGCGCGGAAGGGTCGCTAAAGGGCGAAAGCGGTCAATCACTGCTGATTGGCTGAACGGCAGCTATTCCGGGCACAACGTCCAAAAGCTGCTATTCCGTTTCGGCCCCACTACAGGCCGCCCCTCCTCGTCGAATAGCATTAGACTAGTTGATCGGCTACAACGACCTAGAGTGCTAGCAACGGGGAGGGCACATGTCGGCGAGTGCTTACGCATTGACTGGCTTCATCTCGTGGGCGCTGGCCCTGCTGATCGTGATGGAAGTTATCCGGAGCTACCTGGTGATCTCTGGGCAAGTCCCGGCAAACGGCTTTACGCCAGATAACCGAGCCCTCTCCCCGTTTATGCGGAGGTTAGCCCGTGCCCACGCCAACTGCATTGAAGGGCTTCCAATCTTCGGAGGTCTGCTCGGAGTCGCGATCATCATTTCAAAGACAGATGTCACGGATCCCTTGGCCTCCACGATGTTAGGCGCACGTATAGTGCAGTCGGTGATCCACCTCGTCTCAACCAGCCAACTCGCGGTCAGTCTCAGGTTCACCGCGTTCGCTGTGCAAATGGTGATTGGTGCGTATTGGTGCTGGTTGCTGTTGATCTGAAGAGTGGCGGAGCCCCGACGCAAAAGTGGGCCACCTCGATTCCGGGAGCCTTGGCAAACCCACTCCGGATCGTGACCCGAAAGACTGTCCCTTTTGACAAGCGAGCGAACCGCAAAACTGGTAGTGGCAAAACCGCCGTTGAGGCATGATATTGCTGTTGGATTTTGGGGCTACTCCCCAGCTTCGGAGAAGGATCGGCGTTCAGAGAGCAATTTGCACGCCTGGACGCTGCGGCGCTCCCCAGCTTTTGGCCACACGCACGCCCTGCAAACGCTCGGCTCAAGAGCGCCTGGCAGCGGAGCAGAGAATTGTTGGACTTTGTGAGTGTTAGAGTGAGAGGAACTGAGATTCAACCTTCTCCACCTGCACTTGGTCCTTGCACGCTGGCCTCAGCAGCACCTAATCCTGCCACGCAACCTGGAGGAGCAAGCCAGTGCTACCGAGCTATGTAGACACCGATCGGCTCGCGCTGTAGCCATAGGCCTCCGCCCGTCGGGGTTCACCGGCGCCGGGGTGGGGGGCCGGCCTAGGGGGCCCAGCAACGCGCACGTCAGCCTAGCTATCTTTGAGTCGCCGGGTCCGGTGACCGCCAGGCTGGATTATACCCGACAAATCTTGATAGGCTGCCGTTCTGGGGGTCGCACGATGAACGAGGTTGAAAAGATGGCCGTCGAGGTTGTCGCGACCGGCCTTGGCTGGCCCGAGGGCCCGACGGTGCTGCCCGGTGGCCGAATTGTCATGGTCGAAAGCTATCGCAGCCAGCTGACGGCCATAGATCGCGACGGAAGTGCTCGCCAGTTCGCGTATGTTGCCGGAGCGCCCAACGCCTGCGTTCTCGGATCGGATGACCTGCTCTATGTCTGCCAGAACGGCGGCACGACAGGACCTTGGCGGGCCGCGGAGATGACGACACCGTCCATCCAGCGGGTTGCCGAAGGCGGAAAGCCGGAAATCCTGCTGACCGAAGTTGCAGGCATCCGGCTCAATGGTCCAAACGATCTCGTATTTGCTGCTGATGGCCGGCTTATCTTCAGCGATCCCGGCACATACAACCCGGGGAACCCGGACCCCAGCTACATCTTCGCCGTCAACCCCGACGGCAGTGCGTACCTTGCTCTCGGGTTCGACAAGCCGACCTTCCCCAATGGTGTGGCGATCGAAGCCGACGGCTCGATCATTTGGGGGGAGTCCTATACGGGGCGCGTCAAGCGGCAGCGTCCGGATGGTTCCGTCGAAGACCTGGGCCGCTTGCCTGGGCCCAATCCGATCCCGGACGGGCTGAAGGTCGGAGCCGATGGCCGCCTTTATGTCACGGATATTGCCGCCAACGGCATTCATGTGCTCAGGCCGGACGGAACAGCGGAAGGTTTCTTCGTCTGCGGCAAGGCAACGACCAACTGCGTCTTCTTGGGCGAGATGCTTTGGGTGACAAATGCCGGCGTGCTGGCGACCGGCAGCGATCCCTCCTTTGAGGGAACACTCTCCCGCGTGCGTGTTCCGGGAGGCGGTGGACCGACGCACCACGGTCGCATAGACGGTAAGAAACCGTGAGTAGCTCCTCGACTGTCTCGAACGCAGGTGCTCTGATCAGCAGTGGCGTTGGTGCATCGCCTGCTTCGACGGCGGCGTTGAAGCGCCTGTACAGCGTGGCCGCGGTCCGCGTCGCCGCGCGGCGGACTTTGCCACGCCCGGTGTTCGACTTCGCCGATGGCGGTGCCGAGGATGAGCGAACGCTGCGCCGGAACGAGCAGGCTTTCAGTGAGGTTGCCATTCTGCCGCGACCGCTCAACGGTGCAACGACGCGAGACCTTTCCCTTGACCTCTTCGGCGCGAAACTTGCCATCCCGCTCGGCATCGCGCCAACCGGCCTGGCCGGGCTGTTCTGGCCCGACGGTGAGTGCGCGGCAGCACGAGCAGCGGCAGCCGCTGGCACCTTCTACTGCGCCAGCCACGGCTCGACATGCACGCTGGAGGACATAGCGGCCACCGGAACCGGCCCGCGGTGGATGCAGGTGTTCGTCTATACCGATCGCGGCTTCACTCAAGAAATGGTGGAACGGGCAAGTGTCTCCGGGTATGAGGCGCTGGTTCTCACCATCGACAACCAGATGCTCGGCAATCGGGAACGCGACATCCGCAACGGTTTTGCAATCCCGCCGCGCTTTGGGGTAGCCGGGACGCTCGCGGCCGCCACCAAGGCGGCGTGGCTACTGCGTATGCGCACTCGACTCCCGAAACTCACCTTCGGCAACTACGCGCGTCCCGGCGAGATGGCGACGGTCGGTGCACTGGCGGGCCGCATGGCCGCACTGCTCGACCCCGGACTCTCATGGGCCGACGTCGACTGGCTGCGCATCGTTTGGTCGGGACCGTTGTTGCTGAAGGGCATCTTGCATCCCGCTGAAGCCGCCGAGGCTGTGGCGCGCGGAATCGACGGCATCATTGTGTCCAATCACGGCGGACGTCAGCTCGACGGCGCCGCCGCGTCGCTGGACGCGCTGCCGGCAGTTGTCGCAGCTGTCGACGGCCGCATACCGGTGCTGATTGACGGTGGCGTCAGGCGAGGCTCCGACGTCGTGAAGGCGCTGGCGCTCGGCGCCTCGTGCTGTCTGATCGGGCGGCCGCAGTTGTGGGGGCTCGCGGTTGCCGGCGAGCACGGTGTGCGTCACGTGCTCGAACTATATCGCAAAGAGATCGATCGGGTAATGGGACTGATGGGGGCGCGGAGCCTGCGCGACCTCGGGCCGGACTGTGTTTCGTTCGTTCAGGGAATGGGGCCGCTACATGATTGAAGACCCACCGCTGCTCACCATCAAGCGCCGTTTCGAACGGCCCGCAGCAGAAATCATCAGTGCTTTTGCGGGCGTGCCGGTTAGCCAGGTCGTAGACGCCATGGGGGGACGCGGGGCCTTGCATTATGCGATCAAGCCACTGTCGCCAGCTGCTGCGACGATGGTCGGCGTTGCCGTGACCTGTCACTGCGGCCCCGCCGACAACCTCGCCCTGTTTGGAGCACTGGATGCCGCAGCAAGTGGCGATGTCATCGTCGCGGCCACCGACAGCTTTGCCGGTACGGCGGTAACTGGCGATCTCGTGCTCGGCATGGCGCGCAACAAGGGGGTCGCCGGCTTCATCACTGACGGCCTCGTGCGCGACGTTGTCGGGATCGAGGCGGTCGGGTTGCCGGTTTACTGTGCCGGGATCATTGCGAACTCGCCTGCGCGCAATGGTCCAGGCACGGTCGGATTCCCGGTGGTGGTGGGAGGAGTGACCATCTCGCCGGGAGACATACTGGTCGGCGACCGCGACGGTGTCGCCGTGGTCCCCCGCCTGGAGGCTGAGACTGTGCTGGCGCGGCTCGCCGCCATCAGGGCGGCTGAGAAAACTCTTGATGGCCTGGTGCGGCAAGGTCTCGAGATGCCCGACTTCGCCAAGGTCGTCCTCAAATCGAACAGGGCGCGCTTCGTTGACTGAGATGTGAGCTTCTCTAGCTGCGGGACATATGAAGCGCAACACGATTTCGTCCCTCCGATTTGGCACGAAACAGAGCCAAATCGGCGGCATTGACGAAATCGTTTGGCGTCTCGTTCTCGGTGGGCACCGCTGTTGCGACGCCGACGCTGATGGTCACGCGATCCGGGCCGTGGGGTATGTTCAACTCTCGCACGCTCTGGACGAGCCGCTCGGCGATCGCACTGGATTGTTCCAGTATAGTGTCGACCAGCACGATGACGAACTCTTCGCCTCCGTACCGCGCAGCGAGATCGGTGGAACGGCCGGAACCGCTCTGGATTACGCGGGCGATTTGCTTGAGCACATCGTCGCCGGCCATATGGCCATAGGTATCGTTGTATCGTTTGAAGTTGTCGGCATCGATCATCAACAGCGACAGTGGGGACTGTGCGCGAAAAGCGCGTTTCCATTCAGCCGCCAGATATTCGTCAAAATAGCGCCTGTTACCGAGACCTGTCAGGCCATCGATCCGCGTCAGACGTTCAAGCTCTAGATTTGCACTGATCAGCTGTCGCTGGCTTTCCCTCAGCGCTCGGTGTGCCGAGTCTCGCTGGACGTGATCCAGATAGGCCCGCGTGTGATATCGAATGCGTGCAATCAACTCGATACGATCCGGCAGTTTGACGAGATAGTCGTTCGCGCCCGCAGCGAAGGCTTCGCCCTTGGTGGCTGGATCTTCCTTGCTCGACAGCACAATGACTGGAACCGCGCGTGTCGACGCATGCTTCCTGTATTCTCGCACCAGATGTAGCCCATCCACCCCGGGCATGACGAGATCCTGCAGGATAACGGTTGGCTTTACCTCATCCGCGACCGTCATCGCTCTCAACGGGTCGGTGCAGAAGTGTAAGGATATATCGGGCTCGTTGGCTAGAGCGCGCCTGACCGCCTCGCAAACCATGATCTGATCATCGATGAGCAGAACCATGGATGAATAGTTATCTGCGAGTGGCGGGACCAACTCTGGTTCTTGCGTCATCGGAAGGGGCCTTTCACGTGGGGGCGCTCGCAGGCTTCGATTATACGTGAGCCGATCGCACCCAAAGGAAGAATATCAACAGCCGCGCCGATGTCGGCGGCGGCCTTCGGCATGCCATAGACGGCACTGGTTGCTCTATCCTGCGCGATTGTGAGATGCCCCTTGTCACGGAGCTGTCTCAGCCCGCGCGCACCATCCCTGCCCATGCCTGTGAGCAGAACACCAATCACCGAGCCAGGCCACCATTGCGCCGCACTTTCGAAGAACACATCTACGGACGGCCGATAAACATTGTCCTTGGGGCTGGGCGTGTAGCCAAGTTGCTGAGCTGACTTGAAAACCAGATGATCCGCAGAACTGGCAACGAGAACGGTGCCCGCTTGAGGACTATCCCTTTCCCCCGCCGGACGGATCGGGAGACGCGTATGCTGCCCTAGCCAATCAACAAGGCCTGGAACGAACTGAGCATCGAGATGCTGGACGAGCACAATCGCGCCGCCAAAATCAACGGGAAACGCGCTCAGGACTGCGGCAACGGCAGCCGGCCCGCCCGCAGAGGCGCCGATTGCTATCAGGCGTCGAGTTGACGGCTCAGCCGCACGTGACATCCGCCTTTTTGCCTGGGTAGGCGCATCACCGATCAACTTGCCTATCGTTCGTATCTTGTTCGTCAAAAGCCGGGCGGATTGCGAGGACGCGTTGCCTTCGATGCCCACCGACGGAATATCGACTGCGTCAAGCGCGCCATGACCCATTGCTTCGTAGACGCCGGCGAGGTTGGCTTCGATACTGGCGGTCACCAGCAAGATTGAGCACGGGGTTTCCGCCATGATTCTGCGCGTCGCTTCCACGCCGTCCATCTCTGGCATCGCTAGATCCATGAGTATCAGATCCGGCAGATCACGTCTGCAGACCTCGACCGCCTCACGCCCATTGGTCGCGATCCACGCGACCTGATGTTCGCCGGTCGACAGGACCAGTCGACGCAGAAGTTCAACCGCCATCGGCATGTCGTTGACTACGCCGATTCTCATTCGCTGGCTTCCAATCTCGATCTCATTCAGCCGCCTCGCCAATCATGTCCACGACGGCATGGATCAGCGCCTCGTCCTGAAAACTACTCTTGGTCAGATAATAGTCCGCACCTGCGTCGAGCCCGCGCGCGCGATCTTCTTCCCGATCCTTGTATGAAACGATCATAATGGGTGTGTTCTTGAGATCAGCGTCCTTTCTGATCAAACTCACCAGCTCGATGCCATCCATGCGAGGCATGTCGATGTCGGTGACGACGAGATCGAAAGGACCAGACCGGACGGCATTCCACCCGTCCATGCCGTCTACCGCCACTTCGACCTCATAACCGTAATTGCCGAGCATCTTGCGCTGGAGTTCGCGAACCGTCAGTGAATCGTCAATCACGAGCACGCGCTTGCGCCTGCTCGCTTCGGGACCGCCCGCGGCGCGCCGAAGAGCTCGAAATCCGCTGGACGATGCAAGCTTTTCCACCGATCGGATCAGATCGTCGACATCGAAGATCAGAACGGGCGAACCATCTTCCATCAGGGCCGCTGCGCTGATGTCCTTGATCTTGGCAAACCGTGGATCGAGAGGTCTGATCACTAACTCGCGTTCCCCGAGAAAACGGTCAACGATCAGGCCGTACGCATCGCCCCGACCCGCATCTACGACGACGACCGATAGTTCGTTCGGTTCCGATCCGGGCTCACCTCGATCGAGCACCTCGCGAGCGGTGACCAGCCCGATCTGTCGATCGTTCAATCGAAAATGCGGCCGGCCCTGCAGGACGTTGATCTCCGTCCGCTGCAGTTTCAAAGTCTTGGAAATGGCAGCGAGTGGAAAAGCATAGGGCTCTCCATCGACATCGACGAGCAGCGTGCGCAGGACCGACAGTGTCAGCGGCAATTGCAGTTGAAATCGGGTTCCGTGGCCAAATTCTGAGGAGACGCTTGCGACTCCCCGGACTTCCTTCGTCATGGCTTGCACTGCATCGAGCCCCACACCGCGACCTGAGACGTCGGTAAGGCCCGCTTTCATGGAAAAGCCTGGCAGAAACAGAAACGCGAGCAATTCGCTTTCGCTGAGTGTTTCAGCACTTTCCCTGGTTGCAAGTTGCCGGGCGACGACGGTCTCGCGCAGCTTCGAGAGCTCTATCCCCCTGCCGTCGTCCACCACGGCTATCTGCAGCAGCCCGGCATTGTGCCTCGCTTCGAGCCTGATGAGCCCCTCTTCGGGTTTGCCCATCGCGAGGCGCTCCTCAGGCGGTTCAAGCCCATGGTCTACAGCGTTGCGCAGAAGGTGCCCCAAAGGGGCATCGAGCTGCTCGAGGATATCGCGGTCGATGCCGGTCGAGCCGCCTACGATCTCCAGTCGCACCCGCTTGCCAAGGGTACGACCGAGGTCGCGGATCATTCTCGCATAGTGTCGCACGCCGTCCTCAAAAGGCCGCATCCGGCTCGCCAACGTTTCGTCGTACAATCTGTTGGCAAGATCGGTCGCTTTCCGATCCACTGAATCCAACTCATCGAAACGCTCCGCCAGGAACGCTTGGCTCAACCGAAGCTTTCGCTGCGCTTCAGCCAGCGCCTCCACCACCGCCGCATCGTTTGAAACCGGCGGCAGCACTGCATGAAGATTGTCGAACGCACTTGCGAGGTCCGATTGAAGTCGCTTCAGCCGTAGCAGCCCGTCAGCGAATGGCCTGAGCCGCCGAGCTTCCATCAGCGACTCGCCAGCCAGCCCGAGCAATCGGTTCAGGCTGTCTGCCGTCACCCGAACCATTCTATCAGAGCCGATGCTGCCGTGGGCTTGCGGTACCGCCCCAACGAGGAGGTTCGCTGAAGAGGTCGTCGCCAGTTGCTCCTGGGCATGATCTGGAGTTGCGAAATCAGCTGCAGAATCTTGGGGCCCGGGCTTTGCCTGGGGGAGGGACAACCCCTCGAACTTCGCGAGAAAGGTTTCGACTTCTGAGTTGGCGCTCTCGCTCGATGATCCCGATGCGATCAATTTCAAAAGGTCAGAACCTTGCAGAAGCGCATCTATATGCTCCCGTCGCACCCTCAGATGCCCGCGTTGCGCTGCGACCAGGCAGTCTTCCATCGCATTTGCAACTTTGACTGCGGGCATCAGGTCGATGATGCGGGCAGCTCCTTTCAGAGAATGCGCGGCACGCATGCATGCTTCCAGGGCGTCGGCGGCGATAGGATCGCGTTCGAGTGCCAGAAGTCCAGAGGTTAGAGCCCGTGACTGCGTCTCCAGTTCGGCCTGGAAGAGGCTGAGCATCGAAACCTGGCTGAAGTCTTCATCTGTCATGCGATGCTCCGATCCAGCATCGTGAGCAGTTGTCGTGGATCGAGACAGCCAACGGCTCGTCCTTGCCATGGCAGCACGGCAACCGTAGCGGCCGACAGTGCCTTGCCAATCATGGCCGGAACAGCGAGAGTGTCGCGTTCCTGGTACCGATGTAAGCCGTGGATCTCATCAACCATAAAAGCAACCCGCTTGTCGCGCTCGCCTACCACGACAAGGCGGCGAAATACCTTGGTTCGTGTGCCTTGTTCCCCTTCCTTGCGCTCGTCTATCCCGAGCAATTCGGCCAGGGAAAGGCAAATGAGCAATTCACCACGGACATTCGCAATGCCGAGCAGTGCACTGTTCCTGCGATGTGGAAGTGAATGAACGCGACGAGATTCAGCCACTTCATGAAAAATACCGACCGGAAGTGCCAGCCATTCCTCCCCCAAACGGAAGAGAACGGCCGTCTGCAGCGCGTCGCTGTCTGCCGAATCGATCCCTGCACGACCAGCGTTGTCAGGCCATTCGTCGCGAGATGCCGAGGGAGCTGCACGGTCGAGGAGGCGTCGTGCGATCTTCTTGTAGGTCGGGCAATTGCGGCAGTGGAGATGCTGCTCTAGTAGCGGACATGACTTGTCACCCCGTACGCCTATTTGCCGCCAGCAGTCGTTGATTTCGATCTGCTCCACCGGCTGAGCGATCCTTGTCGAAGCCGCCATCAACTGCCGCTCCTTTTCTGGACCCGACCCAGCCGGCCGGCCAGCGCCTCGGCGCCGTTATGGTCGCCTTGCTTGCTAAGCAGCAAGGCCAGATGGACAAGAGCTTCTCGATGATTTGGCGCGAGATAGAGCGCCTTGCGATAACTTTGCGCGGCTTCGGGCGCAGAACCATCCGCATCCTGGACGAGGCCCAGCAGGTAGAAGATTTCTGCGGAAGGACCGAACTCCCTGAGATGCGCCAGGGCGACCTCCTGTGCCTCCTTTACGCGTCCTGCATTGGCGATCCGTTCAACCGCGATGAGGCTTTCCGAGGCGCGTGCAAGCGGCTTGGCCGGAGCCTGCCCGCGGCCTTCATTGCCAATTGTCGGTCGGAACGGACGAAGAGGCTCGCTCTTGTTGACCTTAGGGCTTGGCATCCGCACCGGGACGGCGGCCGAAACTTTCGGCGCCGTGGTCTTGACGGGCTCCGATTTCAGAAAGGCGAAGGCCAATGGCCATTCAGCGGAAAGAAAGCCATGCACCCTTGGAAGAGCTGCTTCCGCCGGACCGACCAGAAGAAGTCCGTCTTTGGCCAGCAGGTCCTTCAGGCAGATCAATGCGCGATCCTGCAGCTCTCGATTGAAATAGATCAGCAAATTGCGGCAAAGCAGGATGTCATAGACCTCTTGCCCGAAAGGCGCGTGAGAACCGAACAGGTTTCCTACCATGAACCGAACCTGTTTCAGCACCCCAGCAACAGGCCGCAACCCGCCCTCGGTCGCTTCGAAATAGCGATCCTTGAATTCGAGATGGCTGCCGCGAAACGAATTGCGGCCATAGATGGCGCGTTCAGCCGTCGCGATATTGCGGCTGCTGACGTCCACGCCATCGATCTTGAACTCATGCGCCTCAAAGCCGGCATCGAACATGGCCATGGCGACCGAATAAGCCTCTTCGCCGGTTGAACATGGCAGGCTCAGGATTCTTATCGGCTGAGCAGGCTTGTGCGCGCGCGCATGCCGCGCCAGCATCGTGAACGCTTCTCGGTCGCGAAAGAACCAGGTCTCTGGGATCACCACCGCATTGATCAGCTCCTGCAGCTCCTGCGAGGAACCGGCCAAGTGTTCCCTATAGGCCTGAGGGTTGGTTATCCGGCATGCTTCCATCCGTTCTCTGACCGCCTGACGAACCACTGTCGGACCAACGCTGGCACTGTCTAGTCCAATGGTTTCCGTCAGGAGCTTTTCTATTGCTCCGGTCATTGATCACCTATTGCCGCCTGGCGGAGCAAAGCGGTACGAATCTCTTCCGAAAGCAGCGCTTCCACTTTGACCCACTGAATGATCTCCGAACCATCGGAAGCCACCGGCCCAAGATAGGGCGGGGTTCCTGGTTCCAGTCCGAACGGCGCGAAATCGGCCGGGTCTCGCTCGATCGTATCCGTCACCCGTTCCGCGATCAGCCCCAGCAGGCGTCGCTCGCCATCATCCGCCGGATAGCGCGTCACAACGATCCGGGTGCTCAACAGGCGCTCCGATGGTCGGCCAATCGCAAGAAGGGTGACATCGATCAGGGGGATGGGTATTCCGTTATAGCTGACCAAACCCACCACACCAGTTGGCGCACCCGGAAGAACTTTCACGTCGATATAGGGCAGCACCTCTTCAATTTTGTGGACATCGATCAAGTAGCGATCCGGACCCATGCTGAAGGCGAGGAATAGCATTGTCACATCCTACTGCCGGCTCGCTATGCTCGTAGCTTGAACCTCGATATGCTACTTCGCATGCCGCCTGAGACTTGATTGAGCTCGTCGATCGCGAGCGTCGATTGCTGAAGGGACTCGACTGTTTGCTGAGCTGCCTCGCTTAGCTGGGTTAGCGTGTCGCTGATCTGCCCCGCGCCGGTCGCCTGTGCTTGCATGCCTTCATTGGCGACTTCGAAACGTGGCACCAGCCCCTGAACCTGCTGAATGATCTCGAAGAGTTGCCCGCCGACCTGCTGGATGTCCTGCATACCCCGACGGACCTGCTCGGAAAACTTGTCCATGCCCATCACCCCGGCCGCGACTGCCGACTGGATGTCCTTGACCATTTGCTCGATATCGTAGGTGGAGACAGCTGTCTGGTCCGCGAGCCTTCGGATTTCCGTCGCCACCACTGCAAAACCCCGGCCATATTGGCCTGCCTTCTCCGCCTCGATGGAAGCGTTGAGCGACAACAGGTTCGTCTGATCGGCCACTTTGGTGATGGTCGTCACCACCTGATTGATGCTGCCGGCTTTCTCGCTCAGGATCGCCAGTTTGGAATTGATCGCGCCAGCCGCTTCCATGACCTGCTGCATGGTTTCTTCCATACGGGTCAGCCCCGCTTGCCCCCCGCCAGCCACGGCAGCGGTTTGTTCGGCAACTGTGGAGACCTCGTTCATCGTGCGGACCAGTTCGTTTGATGTGGCGGAGATTTCCTTGGCTGTCGCTCGGATTTCTGTTGTGGTCGCTGCGATTTCAGTCGCAGTTGCCTGCTGTTGCTTGGAGGTGGCGGCGATCTCAGTTATCGACGTGCCGACCTGTATGCTGGACCTTTGAACCTGACCAATGAGGGTTGTGAGATCGTCCGCCATTGCGTTGAAGCCGTCGGCAAGCACGCTGAATTCGTCTCGGCGCCTCAGATCGAGCCGTTCGCTGAAGTCGCCTTGCCGCATCAATTGAACCGCGTCGACCAAACGGGTGAGCGGACCTGTAATGGCGCGAAACAGCTGGTAACCCAAAAGAAGGGCTAGCCCGAGGGCTATCAACAAGCCAACGCTCAAACCGACTTCGGCCGTTCTGACGATCGAGCTGATCCGCTGCGTCGCGCTGTTTGCCTCGCCTCTGTGATCCTCAACCATGGCCTGCAGAGCGGACTGCAATTTTACAAAGATCGGCTCTACTTCGTTCTTGATAGCTGGGCTTTCATTGGGAGTTTCACCTTTCGACAAGGCAGCCCGGCTTGTTTCCAGCACAGCAGTTTCAGCCAGACGGAATTGGTTGGCGAGTTGTTTGACGGCTGCATAATTCTGCTTGTCGATATCGGAGACGATCGTTGCCTCATAGTCGTCCATCGACCGCTGCACCTGGTTGCGATTGGTCGTGATCGCGTTTTCAACCGTGCTTCTGTCTGACGGGTTGTCCTGAAGGGCATATTCCTGAAGCAGACTATGGGCCGCCATCTGGCCCGTCATGATCTCGGTACTGTGATAAAGGTCCGGAAGGATGCCCTTCTCGACCTCAGTCGCCTCCTCCCCCGCCTGAAGAAACCAGGCGTACGCGATGAGGGCTATCACGGACATGACCACCAGAACGGCTGCGAAACTGACGAGGATGCGGTGGCGTATTGTCAGACTCTTCATGGAACCGGTTCACCAATGGGGGGCATCGTGGGCTGCGCGACAAGCGCTCGTTCCGACATATTCGAAAAGGTGCGTCGAAAAGCGGTAGTCTGATGCTGAATGGTTTCTTTTCCGTTCCATAGCTAATGATGGCGAGGCGGCTCGCCAATCGGCGCCGCCAGAAGCGGTGGTCAAAGGACGACTGCCGTCCACGCACATCAGCCCGAGATCGGCTGGATGGCACGCCGCTTCAGGAGGAGCGTGGATGAGCTGCTTGAGGCCACGAATTGAATGACTGCTTAGGCCAGGTCGAGGCAAGAAAGCCGACGTCCTGCTTGCTGCCCCTAAGCTGCCAGGCGGGAACGCGCCTCATATCAGCCGTCCAGCATGATCGTCGCTACTGAAAGCGGAATCGCCGAAGCCAGATGTCGCAAACTGGCCAGCGCGTAGATTGGCGTCGAGTGCGGGTTCGGCATTTGCAGGTGACGATAACTAAATGGCAAGCGCCCCCGCCTGAGGCCCTCAGGACTAAAAGATCTTGAGAAAACCAGTTTCAAATGCGCATCCTCAAGCGGCGGCCGCCCACCGCACGAGGATGGGCACAACGTGACGAGCGCTCTGGAGCCTAGAGAGAACTGACCCGACACCACCTTCCTTTGCGGCATTGCGGCGGCGCAAAAAGATTACGAGATGGAGCAGGCGTATTGCCAAATGGGTCCACCAGCGAGAGTTCGCGTTTTCCGCCTCGGCTGTGAACCCCACTTCCATTCGCTGGTCTTGCTCAGGTCGAGGTCTACTTTGCCATCGAGGGCTCATGTTGCGGCTCATAAGCAGGCGGTTGGGTAGGTCTCGGCCAGCACACGGCCCGGTGGCACTCACTGCGGTCCACACCGCAGTTGAAACTGACCACCCGACCCAGGGTTCGAAGACGGTCCCCGATCGGAACACCGAGCAGAGTGTGCTCGCGCTCCTCAAGTCACCGATATCCTTGGTGAAGACGTTGAAGGCGTGTGCAAAGGACGCCTCGACATCGGCGGAGTGATTAAACGGCTCGGCTACCGGATGCTTAGACATCGTTGACAAGGGTGCTATGGGATCATAACGTACCTGACTGGTATAACAGGTATGCCACATGATCGGAGTTCTGATCAAGCAGCGGAAGCTTTCGGAGGAGGTGGCAGCGCACCTCGAACGGATGATCCGAGAGGGAGAGTTGGCCGAAGCCGACCGTCTCCCATCTGAACGGGAACTCATGCGGCAGTTCGGGGTAGGGCGGCCTTCCATCCGTGAGGCGCTGCTGCATCTGAGCAAAATGGGCCTTGTCGAGGTAAAATCGGGGGAGCGTGCCCGCGTCACTCGACCCACTCCTCAATTCGTGATTGACGCCCTTTCAGGGCCGGCTCGGCACATGATTTCGGCGCCGGGAGGCGTTCACGACTTCCAGAGCGCGCGCTTGTTTTTCGAGGTCGGTCTTGCCCGCAACGCCGCTGTGCATGCTACCCCGGAAGACATTGAGAGCCTCAAGGAGGCGCTCGAACTCAACCGGCAGTCGATCGGCGATCTGGCGCGCTTCGAGCGCACGGACGTAGACTTCCATTACGTGCTGGCGGTAATCACCCGCAATCGGATCTTTACAGCTATTCACGCGGCCTTGGCTGAATGGTTGCTCGAACAGCGTCGCACCACATTGGCCAATGGTGAAGACCGCAAGGCTTACCAGGCTCATCGCGAAATCTTCGAGGCCGTCGCCGCGCGCGATCCAGACGCGTCAGAGACGGCCATGCGCAGCCATCTCGAATATGTGGCCAAGCGGTATCTGCAACTTGCGAGGCCCAAGTGATGACCGGATTTGTCGTCTGGGTCGATTTCCGCCTGAGGCCTGGTGCCCGGGACAGATTCCGAGAACTTGTCGACGCCAATGCGACCGCCTCGATGCGCACCGAGGCCGGCTGTCGTCGCTTTGACGTGACGGAGGCGCGCGGCGAACTGGATCGGGTCGTGCTCTACGAGATTTACGATAGCGAGGCCGCATTCGAGGACCACTGCCGCACCGCTCATTTCGACGAATTCAATACGCAGAGCGCGCCGCTCGTCGTGACCAAGTTGGTGACGACCTGCGACCTCGTTCTTGAAGCCACGCATTGAAGCGAACATAGGCGGATTGGCCCATTGGGGCGAACGGGAGGAAGTGCATGTCGGAGCCAAGTCTCAGGGCGTTAGCTTCTCACAGGCGGGTCAAGCTCGGTACGCTCGTCGCCGAGTTCGCCACGCCGGGAATCGGTCACATCCTGAAGTCCGCTGGCTGCGATTTCGTCTTTTTCGACATGGAGCATTCGGGATTTAGCTTGGAAACGCTGAAGAGTGCGATCCGTTATTTCGAGGCGGCCGATCTGCCGGTCATGGTGCGTGTGCCGTCGCAGGACTACCATTTCCTCGCCCGCGCCATGGACATGGGCGCCGAAGGCCTGATCGCGCCGATGGTGAGCAGCGTCGAACAGGCGCAGCACATCATCAACTCCATGAAATACCACCCTGCCGGCGCCCGCGGCGTGGCGCTGCAGATCGCTCATGACCGTTACCGTCCGGGCTCGGTCGCTGACAAATTCGAGGCCGCCAACAAGCGCTCGACGTTCATCTGCCTGATCGAGACCGCCGACGGCGTCAAGAACATTGACGCCATCGCGGGACTGGACGGGGTCGATTGTCTGTGGGTCGGACATTTCGATCTGTCCGTCTCGCTCGGCATTCCTGGCGACTTCGCCCACCCCACTTTCACTGCTGCAATGGCCAAAATCGTTGCCGCCGCCAAGAAGCACAACAAATCGCTTGGACGCTTGGTGCCCAACGTCGCCCAGGGACACGAGTTCTACGCACAGGGCTTCGATTTCATTTGTTATTCAGGCGACGTTTGGGTCCTGCACGACGCGATCGCCGACGCGGTTTCCAAGATCCGGGCCGGGTGCCAATAGGAGCGGAGGAGACGATGGACAGCGTGAAATTCAGGGTGGCGCTTTCCGGTGATTTCCGCAGGCCGGACGGCTCGCCGACCTACCCGGATTTCGATCTGGAGCCGCTGCGCAATGCGACAGCTGTCGAGATGGTGTTCCTGGAGTCAGACAGTCCGCTTCGCGCCGACCAACTTGAGGATTTCGATGCGCTG
Source organism: Mesorhizobium sp. M0478 (assembly GCF_040321305.1). Taxonomy (NCBI): domain Bacteria; kingdom Pseudomonadati; phylum Pseudomonadota; class Alphaproteobacteria; order Hyphomicrobiales; family Phyllobacteriaceae; genus Mesorhizobium; species Mesorhizobium sp. M0478. Next base: position 8,018 of record NZ_JAMYRH010000016.1, on the reverse strand, counting down.
ATCCTCCTCGCCCATCGTTTCGATGCCACGAGTGTCCCCAGGAGCGGCCGCCTGGCCGTCGTTGCCCGCTTCGGGGTCGGCTACGACACTGTCGACGTTGAGGCATGCACCGCAGCCGGTATTGCCTTGGTCATCACGCCCGATGGCGTGCGACGGCCCGTCGCCGTATCCGTCATCACCTTCATCCTGGCGCTGACCGGCAAGCTGCTGACAAAGGACGCGCTCACCCGCAAAGGGTCTGTTGGTTTTGAGAAGCGCTCCGAACATATGGGGGTCGGCCTCGTCGGGCGTACGCTTGGGTCGCTGGGCATCGGCAACATCGGTGCCGAGGTCTTCCGCTTGGCGAAGCCCTTTGACATGCAATTCATTGCCCATGACCCGTTTGCCGACAAGGGGGTCGCTGCCGACCTGGGCGTCGAGCTGGTAGGGCTGGAGGATCTGTTTCGCCGCGCCGACGTGCTGTCGGTGAGTTGCCCCCTGTCGCCCCAGACCCACCACATCGTCAATGCCGAGCGGATCGCCCTGATGAAGCCGACAGCTTACCTGATCAACACCGCGCGCGGCCCGATCGTCGACCAGAAAGCGCTGACGCAAGCACTGCAGGAGCGCCGCATCGCCGGCGCCGGTCTCGACGTGCTGGAACAAGAGCCTCCCGAGGCAGACGATGTGATCCTCAAACTCGACAATGTCATCCTGGCGCCGCACGCGCTTTGCTGGACCGACCAGTGCTTTGCCGGCAACGGTGCCGCGGACGTCAAAGCGGTAATGGAGGTGCAGCGCGGTCGCGAGCCGCGCGGCGTGGTCAATCGCGAGGTGCTTTCGAGCGAGCTGTGGAAGACCAGGCTCTCTGGGCTCGCCGCCCGCTTTGGAACCTAGGAGGACACTGATTTTCGGCGCGCCGCCGCGGCCTGTTTGCGGCGACCTTACGGGAGGAAATGCTTGACCGCTGCGCCGGCGGACGAGTGAAGCAAAAGGAAAATGGGAGGACCAAGCACTATGAACGATCGTGAAAAACGTGACTTTCAGGCAGGTCTCGAAGCAGAGGTCGACGCCTTCATGCGCGGCGAAACCACCCGCCGAACTTTCATCACCCGCTTCGGTCAGATGACCGGCATGTTGGCCGTGTCCGGCCCGCTGCTGGGGATGATGACCGATTGGGCGCTGGCGCAGCAAACATTGGAATTGGCGGACGCCACGTCGCCGCTCGGCCAGGCGCAGGCGGCAGCCCTGAAAGCATCGAAGGAAGGGCCTGCGGACGGTTCCGCCTTTCGCGCGGCGGAGGCGGCCAAGGCGCATTCGGGCGTCACCCTCAACATGACCTACGAGGCTGGCCTGCAGGCACTCGACCCGCGCAATTTCAGTGGGCCGATGTGGGAGCAGCTTACCGGGATGAAGTCGAATGTCGTCGAGCTGTCGAACCCGGACCAGTACTCCAAGGCAGTCGCCGAGCACATCGCCGGCTCGGGTGCCTATGACGTCCTCGACATCTCGCCGGCCTGGACGCCGTCGCTTGCCGATGGCGGCGTCATCGCCCCGCTAGACGACTACATCGCCAAATACATGAACCCGGCAGACCTCGAGGACTATCATCCCCTGTACAAGGCGCTGCCGACCTACAAGGGCAAGATCTGGGGGTTCTTCGACGACGGCGACATGTTCGCTCTCTACTACCGCAAGGACATTTTCGAGGATCCGAAAATGATGGAGGCTTACCAGGCGAAGTTCAACGCCAAGCTTGGGCCGCCCAAGACATGGGAAGAATATGCCCAGATCGCCCAGTTCATCACCGACCAGATGGCGCCAAAGGTCTATGGCGCGGGACATTTCCGCAAGGCGGGCAGCCCCGGCAATCAGTTCGACTTTCTGCAGCAGTACCGGGCCAACGGCGGAAAACTCTTCGGCGACGACATGAAGGCAGGTTTGGTTTCGGATGCCGGCGTCAAGACGCTGACAAACATGCTCGCCGCAAACAAGGCCTCGATCCCCGGCAACAACGAGCTCGACGCCGTCTCCTTGTGGGCGGCTTTCCTGACCGGCAAAGTCGCGATGATCTATTCCTGGCCTCCTAGCGGCCGTATGGCGGCGAACTATTCGCAGTCGGCCACGGCAATCAACTTCATTCCGCAGTCCCAGATCGCCGGCAAGGTCGGCTATGCCGTGGTTCCGGGAAATCCGGAACATGCCACCGGCTACAACAAGGCACTGTCGGCCGACTCGCCCAACCCTGAGGCGGCGTATCTGTTCATGCAGTGGGTATGCTCGCCACCCGTCTCGCTGGCACGTTGCATGCTGCCCTACGCGCTACGCGACCCGTACCGCATTTCGCACTTCAAGTCCGAGCTCTACGGCGCGCTCTTCCCGAGTGCCAAGGAGTACCTTGCCAACCTCAACAACTCGGCAAACGTCGGTCTGCTCGACCCGATCATGCCAGGCGCGCAGGACTACTTCTTGAGCATCGATCGCATGTGCACGGCGGTGTGGGCTGGTGCGGATCCGAAGGCGTCGCTTGAAACGGCGGCCGCCGAGTGGAACGAGACGACCGACCGACTGGGTGTGGATTCGCAGAAGGGCTTCTACACCGAGTTCTTGAAACTGCCTGGCGCCACCGCCGACAACACGGTGGAAAAACTTGGCATGGCGGTCACCCTCTGAAGGGAGGCGGACTCTCTGGAGCAATTGGTGTTGCGGGCGCTTGGCTCGCAACACCTCCCCGCTAAGCGGCGATTGGATACGCCTATGCAGCCCACAGCCACGATCCGCCATTTGAAGGCCGCCGGCGCACCGCCCCGGCTGTCTGCCTTTGCCCAATGGGCTGACCGTCATTTCAAGTGGCTGCTGGTCGCCCCCGCTGTGCTGCTGATATTGGCACTGTCGATCTATCCGCTTCTGTTCTCGCTGGTGGTATCCTTCATCAACTACGACTTCCAGGTGCCGGGCCACGCCTTTGTCGGATTGAAGAACTTCGAGCGGGTCGTGTTCGATCCCGTAGCACGTTGGTCGCTGTTGCTGACAGCATCGCTGTCGGGCATCAGCGTCGCTATAGAGTTCGTTCTCGGCCTCCTGGTGGCGCTGACAATGGTGCGCAGCTTTCCGGGCCGCGGTGTGATCATGTCGATCCTGATCGTGCCGCTGTTCATCAGCCCGGTCATCGTTGGCCAAGCCTGGACGCTGCTCTTACAGCGGCCTTTTGGACCGACCAACTTTGTCCTGACGCAACTATTGGGGCAGGAGGTTACGATCGGCTGGATGACGGAGCGCCCGTGGCTCTACGTCTCGCTGATCATCGCCGATGTCTGGCAGTGGACGCCGTTCATGTTCGTCATCCTGCTCGCCGGGCTGACCGCAATCCCACCCAATCTCTATGAGGCGGCAGAACTCGACGGCGTCAACGCCTGGCAGGTTTTTTGGGCGATCACGCTCCCGCATCTCGGGTCGATGATGCTGCTGGCGCTGACCTTCCGTCTGCTCGACGCAATCCGTATGTTCGATACCATTTTCATCATGACAGGGGGTGGCCCAGGAACACAAACCTACACGGCCTCCTATTATCTTTATACCATCGGCTTCACGCAGTTTCATCTGTCGCAGGCAACAGCAGGAAGTTGGCTGTTCCTGATCTTTACGGCGCTCATCGTGACGTTGCTGGTGCGTCGGCTCTTGAAGGTAGAACCGGTCTGATGGCCGCCGTCGCGCCCGCCCGCCGCAGGAAACGCCGGTCGTTGCCGATCGGCCGAATTCTGCTGCTGGGGTTCTTCCTGGTGTTCGTGATGTGGCCGCTCTACTGGATGTTCAACACCTCCATCAAGCCCAGCGACGACTACCTCACCGTACCGCCTGTCTGGTTCCCCGCCGCTCCGACGCTTGTCCACTACAAAGCTGCGCTGTTCGCCTATCGTGGTCTCGACGGGCTCATCAACAGCCTGATTATTTCGCTTTCGGCCACGGTGCTTTCGGCACTGATAGGCACGCTGATGGCCTATAGTCTGGCGCGCTACGACACGGGCGGCCGGCATCTGTCCTTCTGGGTGCTGTCGCAGCGCTTCCTGCCCCCGATCGGCATTGTCCTGCCGGTATTCCTTATCTACCGCGGCGTTGGGCTGTACGATACCCATATCGGGCTGATCATAGCTTACACGGTCTTCACGCTGCCGGTGTCCGTTTGGATGATGTTTGCTTATTTCCGCGGCATGCCGAAGTCGATGGAGGAGGCGGCCCTCGTCGATGGCTGCACGAGATGGGAGGCGTTCTGGCGCGTTGCCGTGCCGCTGGCAGCACCAGGCATTGTCGCGGCGGCTGTCTTCGCCTTCATTGCATGCTGGACGGAGTTCTTCTTCGCTCTGATCTTGACCAGCCGAACTGCCTTTACGCTGCCAACGGTCTTCCGCGCCTTCATCGGCTTCCAGGGCGCGCAATACGGCGAAGCCGCGGCCCTTGCCATCGTCTCCCTTGTGCCATCGATCGCCCTTGGAGTGCTTGCTCAACGACATCTCGTGCGCGGGCTGACGCTCGGCGCCGTTCGCGGATAGGAAGGGAAGGCATGGCCGAAGTCAGAATTACCGGCTTGCACAAGCGCTACGGCGCGTTCCATGCCGTGCGCGGCATTGACCTCCACATCCGCGACGGCGAGTTCACTGTCCTGGTTGGGCCCTCCGGTTGCGGCAAGAGCACTCTGCTGAGGACCATCGCAGGACTGGAGGAGAGCTCACAAGGCACGATCGAGATTGGCGGCGAGGTGGTTAATGATTTCCGGCCGCGCGATCGCGACGTGGCAATGGTGTTTCAAGATTATGCGCTCTATCCGCATATGAACGTGGCCAAGAACATTGGCTTCGGCCTCAAGGCTCGCAAGATGCCGAAGCCAGAGGTCGAGGTGCGCGTGGCCGAGGCGGCACGCATGCTTGGGATCACTCCGTTGCTGGGGCGTTTTCCGCGCCAATTGTCCGGTGGCCAACGCCAGCGCGTCGCCATCGGCCGCGCCATAGTCCGCAACCCCCGCATCTTTTTGTTCGACGAGCCGCTGTCCAACCTCGACGCACAACTCCGCGACGAAATGCGCGGCGAAATCAAACGCCTTCACCAGGACATTGCGACAACGATGATCTACGTCACCCATGACCAGATCGAAGCGATGACGTTGGCTGATCGCATCGTGCTGATGCGCGACGGGTTGATAGAGCAGCAGGGCGCGCCACTCGAGTTGTTCGAGCACCCGGCCTCAACTTTCGTCGCTGGGTTCCTGGGTTCGCCGCGGATGAGCTTCCTGCCAGGTACCCTTGCCTTGGACGCAGGCGCCGCTGCCATCCGGCTCGCGGATGCACTGCTGCCTTTAGCGCGCGGCAGGGGGCTGAAGGGCGTCGCGGACGGACAGCAGGTGCTGCTCGGGTTGAGGCCAGAACACCTCACTCGTGCGCACACTGCAACGCCGGAGCAGGGCACGTTTCGCTATGAGGCAACGATCGACCTGCTGCAGCCGACCGGCTCGCGCAGTTACGCGACATTCCGACTGGCCGGCGCGCCCGTGATGGCTGAGCTGCAGGCGCACGATGTCAGCCGTCCGGGCGAGAAGCTTGCGATCGACATCAACATGAACCGGGCCTCGATCTTCGACGCCACGACGGAGCGCGCAATTTGACCTCGGCAGCTTCCCTGGCAGTCCGCTTGTGTGGCACCGAACAGCTCGAGGCACCGCTGCGCACACTGCGCGCCGGATCCTTGTCGGTCGCGTTCGACAATGGGGCGTTGCGTTACATCCACGTCGGGACGATCGAGGTCTTGCGCGGAATCTCGTTTCTTGTACGGGACGAAAACTGGGGAACATGTACCCCCGTTCTCGATGATCTCCGGATCGACGAGAGGCCGGATGCGTTCGCCATTGAATACCGTGCAACATGTGCTGCAACATCCGGCCGCCTGATTTACCGGGCGCGCGTCTCAGGCCGTGGCGATGGTGCGCTGTCGTTTGTGGCGGAGGCAGAGCCCGAGACTGACCTTTTGACGAATCGGACCGGCTTCGTCGTCCTTCATCCGATCGAGGGCTTAGCCGGCAAGCCGATAAAGGTGCTGCATGAGGATGGTCACGACGAGCTATCGTTCTTTCCGGACCACATCGATCCAAAATGTCCGTTCACCGACATCCGGGCGTTGTCGCACGAGATCGCGCCTGGGATCTGGGCGACATGCACCATGGAGGGTGATGCCTTTGAGATGGAGGACCAACGCAATTGGTCTGACGCTTCCTATAAAACATATGTCCGCCCTCTGCGTCGCCCGTGGCCTTACAGACTGCCCAGGGGCCAGAAATTCACGCAGGCCGTCCGGCTTCACGTGTCAGGAACGCTCCCTGCCGGGACGTCTGAAAATCGCAATCCACTCATCAACCTGACCATCGGCGGACGGGTCGGCCGAGTGCCCCGCACTGGCGTCGGCGTCGCCGCCGACGAGGCAAAGCACGCGCTCGAAACCCCCGAGCTCCTACGACGAATGGCTCCGCAGTGGATGGTCTGCCAGGTCGATCTCCGGATCGCACACGGCCAGGACGAACTAGAAAGCTACGCCGCGCTCGCACGGCTGACCGGCGCTGGCGTGGTCCTCGAGATTGTCACCAAGGGCACGCGCGATCCATTCGGCGAATTGGCGCCGGTCGCGGATGCTGTCCACTCACTCGGCCTCAAACTAGAAGCTGTCTCCGTCTTTCCGGCGCAGGACATGACATCCGTACAGCCGGGAGCACCGTGGCCGACTATGCCCAGCTTCCACGAAAGCTACTCCGCCGCTCGCCGGGCTTTCCCGGGCATCGCGCTGGGCGGCGGCATGGCCGCTTACTTCACCGAACTCAACCGCAAGCGTCCGCCAGCCGAAGCGCTCGACTACGTGACCTTCACCACCTGTCCAAGCGTGCACGCCGCAGATGATGTCTCGGTGATGGAGACACTTCAGGCAATCCCCCATCTAATCCGCTCCGCGCATGCTTTCATGGGGGAACGCTTGCCACTGCGTATCGGTCCCATCCAGCTCGGCTGCCGTGAGAACCCATACGGAAAATCCACTGCGCCGAATGAAGCGAACGCTCGCGTCTGTCTATCGCGCATTGATCCTCGTCAGCGCGGGCTGTTCAATGCGGCTTGGACTGTCGGATATTTCGCGGCCTGCGCTCGCGAAGGAATCGAGGCCGTCGCGTTCGGTGACTTCGCCGGCCCCTTTGGCCAAATCCATAGGAAGGCTGATTTCGTGCAGCCATGGTATGACCAGCAGGATGGCCCAACGGTCTATCCCGCTTTCCATGTCTTGGCTGGTCTCTCAAAGATCGGCGAAGCCACCTTGCTGTCCGTAGGAACTTCCGGCTGTGACGGCGTCGTGACGATCGCGGCTGAAAAAGATCGCCGCGTGACCCTGTGGGTCGCTAACCTTACCGCCAAGACGCAATCTGTGCGGCTTTCGGATTCGCCGAGCAGCGCCCGCATTGCTCTTCTCGGCGCCGAGCAGTTCGAGCGGGCGGCAACCGATCCCGACTTCATGGAAAGTTCCGCAAGACCGCTGGATGATCAAAGCATCTCGCTTGGCGCCTACGCCGTCGCGCGAGTCGACCTCGATCGATCGTCTTAGGCCTAGCCGATGTTCGCTGTTTGGCCAAACCCCCGTCAAGGATGAGGGTGGTAGTTCCATGAAGCTCTAAGGCAGTGCGTGGGATCCATCTCGCTTCGACTCCAAACCCATCATCAGCCAATTCAATGCATACCGCGAACCTGCCAAGTGCCTGACCGGATCTACGGCCCCTTCGAATCTTCAGAAACGGCGGTTGGGCCCCGGAATCGGACAATGCCGGTAGTGTGCTGAGAGTTCTGCAAATTCGCTGAGAGGGGGCGGTCATGGCAGGCTGGTGATTGTTCACGTCACTGATTCCCGCGAAGGAACGCCGCCATGACCAAGACTGAAGTTAAGACCGCCAGCGCTGCCGTCAAAGACATTTTGCTTTCGAACCCGGATGGATTGCACGAAGTGCTCCGTGCGGTGATGCAGGA
>NZ_JAMYRH010000015.1:0-158465 GCF_040321305.1 Mesorhizobium sp. M0478 | reverse complement strand
GTTGACCACGCCGCTGATCAACACAATGCCCCAAATCGCGGAAGTCAGAGGGAAGGGTCTCAAAGCTGAATCCTTTAAGGAATGGTTGTCACGTAAGTCTCCGGAGGCTGGCGACCCAGCTCCCTATATTGCTCCCCGACCGGCAACCGACTGCATCCGCTCGCTGGTTCAGGATCAGTGCTCCCGCCGAATATGTTTGGTCCCGGCGTTTAATGGAGCGCGTCAACAACACCGTCCGGCTGAAGGTTTGGAAGGGATTCATCGTGGTCGGCCGCAAGGGCCCGAACAGGCTTCCGCCTCCACACCTTCAGGCGCGTTCATATTCGTCATCGGACAATTGCAGAAATCGATTGCTTGGATAGGCACACATTTACGAAATGGATTCACTCTCGTTCGCTTCGCCCTTCTGCTGAGCAGTTGCGGGGTCGCAGGCGGCGGGGGATCGCCATCCATGCCTCCTCTCATAGTCGAGGGGGGGGCAGTTTCTCAATTTGGGGACAACTGAGACGTCCGGTGCTCTTAGGCAGAGGAATCATACGAGATCCCTCCTGCAACATCATTTCCCGCATCCACAGGCTTGCCGGATCACTATTGTGGAGCGCAGGCCATTGAACGGCCTCCGTGAATGCGGGAGGAAGTGGCGGCGGAAGTTTGACAATTCGCAGGGGTGTTGTTTTTGCGAAATGCTGCGCCAGCCGTAAGGGCATGGTCCCGATCCGGCTGGTGCCTGATACAACGGGCGGGATCAGGCTAAAGCCGTGTACGACAACTTCGATGCGTCTCTCGAAACCGTGCTCGAGCAAATACCATTCCTCCATGGAGAGCTGCCGGGTGTCCCCGAATTTGAACACAACCTGCCCCATCGATAAGTATCGCTCCAATGTAAGTGGCTCTGATAGCTGCTTGTTCGTGCCGCAGCCTACGCACACGAGCATATCTTCGAACAGGGCTGCGCGAGGATGTTTCGACATGAATACTTCCGGCATGATCAGAAAATCAACGTCGCCGCGCCGGAGAAGCTCCTCGGGATCGTCGGAAATAGGGAGACATTCAAAGCGGACGGCGGGAGCTTCCCGCGCAGCACGTTCTACGATCTTCTTAAAAAATACGAGCGTGATGTAATCGGAAAGGATAATCCGGAAGCGACGATCCGATTGGGCTGGGTTGAAGGCGTCCCAGGAAATAATCGATAGCTGGATGTGCAGCAATGCCTCCCTGACTGCTGGGGCGAGCCCCTCAGCGCGAGGTGTCAAAATGAGCTCGCGGCCGCTCATCGTAAATAGCTCATCGCTGAAATAGGCGCGTAACCGAGCAACGGCGGCGCTCATTGCCGGCTGGCTCAGGTTAATACTGCGGGCCGCCGCGGTGACTTTACGTTCCCTGACCAGAGCGTCCAACACAACGAGGAGATTCAGATCGAGTCCCTTAAAACGCATGTCTTGATCTAGGCGGCGTGTGAATGGGTTGCGACCAAACATTCAATTCGAATGGTGAGTAGCGTCAACGCATCAGCCTTCGACGAAAAAGAGCAATCGAAAAGAAGAAGGGCAAAACTGTGTATATGCAAAGCGCGCCGATATGCAGGCCCATTTTGTCAATCGGACGGCCAAGCATCGCTGGACGAATGAGGTCGATTGCATGTGCGAGCGGTAATAAGGAGGCAGCATACTGAAAAGCGCCGGGCAATTGGTTGATCGGAAACATCGCGCCGCAAAGGAACAGCATGGGTGTAATAACAAGCGTATTATAAAATATGAAATATTCATAACTGGGCGCAAGCGCCGTGACGACCATCGCTAGACTCGCGAAGGCGAGGCCATTGAGAGCGATGACTGGCAGCAAGCAGAGGATGGATGGCCACGATGCGTAGCCGAGCGTGGTGGCAACAATAGTGATTGCTGTGCCCGCCATGAGGGCCTTCGTGGCTGCCCACGCCAATTCGCCGAGTAAGATATCGCCGAGCGTCAGCTGAGTGCATAGCATTCCTTCCCAGGTGCGCTGGTCGCCCATGCGGCCGAAACTCCCGTAGACCGTTTCAGCGGTCGCCGATGCCATCACGCTTGTGGCAACCATGCCAGCCGCGAGAAACGCAATGTACGAAGTGCCCTCAACAGGACCTATCATTGTTCCGATGCCAAAGCCGAGACCGAACAGATAGATCATCGGATCGGCGAGGTTGCCGAGAACCGATGCAAGCCCGATTTTCTTCCATCCAAGATAGTTGCGGCGCCAAACCGCGACCCAATTCCACGCATTGGCGGGCATGCCCGCCGCATAACGTTCGCCCATTGTTCAGTCCTCCATCTCGCGCCCGGTTAACCGCAAAAACACATCCTCGAGATTGGGGGGACGCTGCAGAAGGCGTAGACCCGTGCGCCCGCGTAGCTGCGCCAGCACCTGCTCCGGATCGGGTGCATAGCAAAAAAGCGTCTCACCGCTCACCTCGATGCGCTGTGCGTACGGCCGGATCAGCGCACCCAGTTCATGCGGATTGCCGCCGTAGACCTCGACCACGTCACAGCCGATCTGCTCGTCAATGAGTTCGGACGGGCGACCTTCGGCGATCTTGCGCCCCTCCTCCATAACGCACAGCCGATCGCACAGCCGCTCGGCCTCTTCCATGAAATGGGTAGTCAAAAGAATAGTCTTGCCCCGCGCCAGCAGCGATCGCAGCCGATCCCAGATCAGGTGGCGGGCCTGCGGATCGAGGCCGGTGGTCGGCTCGTCCATCACCAGCAAGTGCGGGTCATTGATGAGCGCACGCGCGAGCGTCAGGCGCCGCTTCATGCCGCCGGACAGTTCGGCGACGCGCGCATCCGCTTTGTTCTCGAGGCGGGCGAACTCAAGCAGCGATGGTATGACCGCATCGATCTGGCGTCTGCTCATCCGGAAGTAGCGCCCGAACACCAACAGGTTCTCGCGTACAGTGAACGCGGCATCAAGATTGTCGAACTGCGGGACCACGCCGATGCGCATACGTGCCAAACGCGCGCGCGCCGGCACTGGAGCGCCGAGCACAGTAATCTTCCCCGCATCAGGCGATGTCATGCCGAGGACCATACGCGCAATCGTGCTTTTGCCCGCGCCGTTCGGTCCCAAGAGCCCGAAGCATTCCCCCGCCGCAACGCGGAACGACAGCCTGTCGACAACGAGCTTGTCATAAGTTTTGCTTACGTCAGTAAGGTCGATCGCTATCATGGACATGGGTTCATTTTACCGAGAGGGACGACAAAACTGGCGGTTGCTTGGTTCCCTGCCGATCTGAAACTGTAACTCGTCTTCGCCATCCCCGCCGTCGATAACGAACTGATCGACATCACAAGGATCTAGCCGCTGCTCCGCTAAAGCGGCGACAATTGCGTCGAGATTATCGATGGATTGGTAACGCGGATCGTTGTGCCGCTTTTCCTGGTCATCGCAGAAGACGAGCCGTCCATCCTCGACCAGGGCGATCGCCCCATCATGGGTCAGCTTGGTACCACAGATGCGCATAGTGTCTCCACGTTAACGGCGATAGATTCGAGATTCATCAGGAAGCGGAAATCGGGTTCCGGAAACGGACGAGCAAGCAGTCTTCGTTGACCGACTCGCCCCGACACTCAAGCCGCTCTACCTCGATCAACGTTTCGTTCAGCATGGCGATGACCGGCTCAGCACCAGCGGCGTGACCCCAGCGACGGCAATTAGCATCCCTTGCCGATCCGAAGATCAGATGCCCGCCTGGCGCAAGCACCCGCACCAGGTTTTTGATGGCCGCGCGCATCTCGGCTATGTCTCCGAGGTAGTAGAGGACCTCCGCCACAACGATCACGTCAAACAACTCGTCGGTCGAAAACTGTTGAACATCGCAGACTATCCAGTTGATGCGCGACGGCTCCTTTATCCGTTGACGTGCTCGAGCAATCGCTTGCGCCACGACATCGATGACGGTGAGCCCTTGGCAGTAGGGGACTAGTTTTTCCGTGAATGCGCCGGCAGCGCACCCGACTTCGAGGGCATTTGTAATGGAGCCTTGGGCAAGCGCCAGCTGGAGCATTTGCGTGTGGCGCTTCCGCTCGAATGGATTGCCGTCGAGGCGCCACGGATCGTCAGCGGCCAATTCCCGATCAAGCAACTGATGATTCACGTTCTGGGTCAAACTCGTGCACCTCTCGTCCATTAGGTATTTGCGGTCAGTCGTCGCCGCAAATGTTGTCCGACAGGACTAATTCCGAAGAATCCCGCGCAAGATTGAGCCTGCGAAGCGGAGCCGAATGGGGCGAGAGTTCTGCCCTGCTGGAACCAGTGATCGGAGCTTGGGTGGGGGCCTGTTTTCCCCCAGTGTTCGATGTAGCGACAGCAGAGCTTCGCGACAGCCAATCGCTATTGCTCAAGGTACACAGCGCGTAGGCCTTCAACGGAAGCAAGAGAAAGACGTTGATGAACGTGTGCAGCGAAAAGCCAAGAAATCGAAATTGTCGAGCACGAAATGCTACCACGCTGCATCGGAGCATGGTCATGGACACAATCATCAGTCCTGTCCACCAAGGCACAGTGCCTGTCAGTGCGAAATGTGCGAGGCCCGTTAATACCGATAGGGCGAGGAGTAGCGCGCCGAGATTCTGTCCGACCACGTCCAACGTGAGATAGCTATTTAGGCTAGGCAGCAAGCGCAGCCCAAGCAGCGTGTCCCGGAATGTGCTTCGTGCCCAACGGAGTTGTTGGCGCAGATACGGTCCGAGTCTGTTCGGAACGACTGTGGCCGCGATGGCGCTCGGAACGTATTCGGTTCGAAAGCCTGCTTTCAGCATCAGGATAGTGAGATGGCGATCCTCACCGAAGTCGCTTGGCTTGCCCCGAAAAAATTGCGACTCGTACTGGTCCAGTAACAAAAGGAGCGCAGACCGGCGGTACATGGCACATGGGCCGCAACAGCACATAACGGCACCGAAGCGAGCCTGTGCCGCGCGCTCCTCGTTGCAAGCCAGCCAGTACTCCATGTCTATCAGCCTGGTCAGCCAGCTCTCGGTTCGGTTACTGGCCGTCAATTGACCCATGACTGCGCCGACCGCTGAATCTCGCATCTTCGGTACAAGCTTGGAAATGACGTCGGGCGCGAGTACCGTGTCTGAATCAACGTTAAGCACCAGATCCCCTGATGAGCGTCGTATCGCGGCGATCTGCGCCTTGCGCTTTCCAACATTCTCGGGAAGCAAAATGATGTCGAACCTGGGGTCGCGCGCGTAGTCTTCGTGGACAGTTCCTAAGGCTTCGCGATTTCCAGAACCGTCATCAACCAAATAGACCCGAAGTCTTCCGGCGTATTCTTGGTCTGCAATGGAAGCCAGGCACTCTGAAAGCGTGCGCGGATCCTCGTTGAAGCAGGGGACGATGACATCCACGCTGGGCAGTTTGTCGGAGCCGACGAGAACCTCCAACCCCGACGAATCCTTTGTCGGCATAGCATAAAGCCCTTGCATGCTCTTATAGGCAGTCGAGAGCAGTGCATAAAGCGAAATGGCCACAGTGCTGGTTGTACCAAGAAGAGTCATGGGATCTCGTTGTTCAGTGATGTTGAGGAAGTGAGCGGATTACAAATCCGCGCTCACGCAGTGCTGGAATCAGCCGGGACAGCGCCGTGACCGTCTGGTCGCGCATGCCGGCGTGAGCGCCCTGGCTCAACTCGCCGGGAGGGCATCCGTCGTGCAAGAGTACAATTGCGCCCGGCCGGACGGAGGCGAGCACTTTATCGATAATCGCCTCGACTCCAGGGCGAGACCAATCTCGAGGGTCGACGGACCAATGAAGGGCCGCCAGCCCGGCGATCTGTGATGCTGTGCAGACTTCTTCGCTCCAGGCGCCGTAGGGCGCGCGAACAAAGCGGACCGAGGCCTGCGGGCACGCTCTCATGATGGCGTCGTTCGCTTCAAAGACCTCACGTTGCACTTCGCCGAAACCGCATTGGTACAGATCCGGATGAGACATCGTGTGGTTGCCTACCTCGTGCCCTTCTGCGATCATCCGTTGGATTAGATATGGGTGCTCTAAGGCGTAGGCGCCGATGACGAAGAAAGTCGCCGGCACTCGCTGCTCTGCCAGCACGTCGAGAATCTCCGGTGTGAAAAGTGGATTGGGACCGTCGTCAAACGTCAGATAAACGCTTCGACGGCCGGTGCCGTCAGAGCACTCACGGCGCACTTCGTACAAGCAATCGGACCGGCTCATAGCTCTGGTCCGTTCCGATCTATCATCGTGCCCGTGGGCCATTCGCTGATCGGCCGTCCAACTGGCAGAACAATTGTGAGTGCGTCATCGATGCGTGTGGGCGGCAGGTCGAGGCGGGCCTCTGGTCGGGTGGAGCGCACGCGAATTCCCGACAAAACGGCCATAGGGCTGTATCGCCGTCCGAACCTCTCAACATGATTCCGCAGCGCGTCCCTGACCGTTCCGAAAGCGAATGGAACGCCAAGCTCCTGCAGTATTGGAAGCATGACATGGATTGAATGGGCGATTCCCAGACCCTCAAGGTCCGGACGTACCCCGTACAGGCCCAGTTCAGCCACCAACAGGTCGACCGCGTCGACCTTGATGAAACGGCGCAGTATGCCCATGTGAGCCGCTACACCGCTTGAATCATAGGCGATTACGCGGAGTTCAGGCCTGGCTCCGGCCCAGCTTCGACTACCTTCGAACGGTTCTGCGTTGGACGCCCCAGTCGGCCCGTACGTATCACGAAAGAACTCGGCGAGCTTAACGTGATCGGAGAGCTGCAACTCGTTTTCCCAGCACAACTTCCACTGCACCTGATGGCGCATTCAGGACCTCTCTTCATATTGGTTTTTGCGGCCGCATTACTCGACCAAAGCGGCGTTGTTGGCTGCACTCAGCCGTTGTCGTTGGCGAAGGTGAGCCAGACACTCTCTCGAAGTTCCGGCCCGTGTCGTCGATTTGAGCTTGACGTCGCTCATTTACGTTCCTCTAATGCATGGCTCGTAAATTCGTAAAATTGATTGTTTGAATGATACGCATCCACACGTTGGATAGAACATGACATGCGTTTTAAAGGGCTGGATCTAAATCTCCTCGTTGTGCTGGACGCTCTGATGAGGGAGCGTAAAGTCACTGCCGCGGCTCGCAGTATCAACCTGAGCCAGCCGGCCATGAGCGCCGCCGTTGCTCGGTTACGCGCCTATTTCAACGATGAGCTATTTACGATGAACGGCCGCGAGCTCATTTTGACACCGCGCGCCGACGGGCTCGCTCCAGCAGTCCGGGATGCATTGCTGCACATCCAGCTATCGATTATTTCCCCCGACGCCTTCAACCCGGCCCAATCGGATCGCCTCTTCCGAATCATGCTTTCCGATTACATCACGCTCGTATTTTTTAGGACGATAGTAGAGCGCGCTGCGCGGGAAGCTCCCGCCGTTCGCTTTGAATGTCTGCCTATTTGCGACGACCCCGAGGAGCTTCTCCGGCGCGGCGACGTTGATTTTCTAATCATGCCGGAAGTGTTCATGTCGAAACATCCTCGCGCAGCCCTGTTCGAAGATAAGCTCGTAGGCGTAGGCTGCGGCACGAACAAGCAGCTGTCGGAGCCACTTACATTCGAGCGATACTTGTGCATGGGACATGTTGTGCTCAAATTCAGGCACACCCGGCAGCCCACCATGGAGGAATGGTATTTGCTCGAGCACGGTTTCGAGAGACGTATCGAAGTTGTCGTACAGGGCTTTAGCCTGATCCCGCCCGTCCTGTCAGGCACCAACCGCATCGGGACCATGCCCTTACGGCTGGCGCAGCATTTCGCAAAAACAACACCCCTGCGGATTGTCCAACTTCCGCCGCCACTTCCTCCTCCTGCATTCACGGAAGCCGTCCAATGGCCTGAGCTTCACAATAGTGATCCGGCAAGCATGTGGATGCGGGAAATGATGTTGCAGGAGGCATCTCGCCTGGCGCCTTTGCCTGAAATCATTGAGCGTCTCGGGCACGCCGATCCGACCTTTCGTTTCTTGGTACCGACTGCCACCTCGAAATCGCGTGCGAAGTCCCGGAAGATGTTGAGCCCCACCTAATCACCGCCTGTAAGACAGGCTGATCAGCATGTTCGACAAGCGCCGGCGCGGCGCGTGTTACCTACGTTCTGGGGCTGATCTCAGGCGAGTTGCTCGTCGAGGATGTGTGGCAGAGTGATGCCAGCTGCCTTGATTGCCCGCTTTGGCCGTAGGTGGTGACGACGCGAGCATTCTTTTCGATGGCGGCTTCTGGAGGCGGACGCGATCGCGTAGGAGCGGTTGCCCTTCGGGCGTCGGGCCTTTGGCCCGGCAGAGCGGCGCAGTTCCTTGCTAAGTGCGAGGGGCCGGAACGAGCAGAACACAAGCCCGGGCTGCTACTGAATTGACTGCCGCCTCGATTTGCGTGCGAAGTCCCAGAAGATGGTTAGCCCGGTTAAATTCCTACCTTGCCGGCTGTGCCGCGGCTTTTCACGTGCAGCCAGGCGAGGAGATGGCGGTCGACGAGGTCGACCCCAAATGGACTGTGCTGGCCTCGCTCGGCTCTTGCCGTGCGGGATCATTGACCACACCCCCTGCACGAGAACGTGGGGCATGTTGGCAAGTGAAGCCGGTGGAGGTTGACGCTGCGGATCTAGGCAATCTACCTCGCGCTTCCGCCTTCATATATTTTCCGGCAGATGGATGTCGAACGGCAGAAATGTCTGTCCGGGTGTTTCAGCGGTGCCGGTCTCGATAGCCCGTGTCATCAGCGTTATCAGCTCCTGGCAAAGCCGGCGCATTGGCGTGGCGACCGCCATCGTGACGATGTTATCTGCAAGCGCTGCCCGAGACTCAGGTGTGATTTCATTCACGATCGCGACGAGATCCCGACTTTTGCCCTCTTCTCGGAGCGCGGAGATGGCGCCCTCCATGCCGCCGCCGGCGACATAGAAGCCGACGAGCTCGGGCTCCCGCTGCATGAGATCAAGCGTTGCCTCGTAGGTGATCTGCCGTTTCTCGAGGTTCATGACCGGATCCAGCACCTCGAACGTGGGCGCGTTCTCACGGCAATAGGAGCGAAAGCCGACGTCACGGAGCTCGTGCCCCTGGAAACGATGGCTGCCGACAAACACCGCCACTTTGCCGGGCCGTTTTGCGACCTTGGACACCATCCAAGCGGCCGTGCGCCCCACCTTGCGGTTGTTGAGGCCGATATACCCCTGTCGCACGCCGGCGGCGAAGTCGGAAAGCAGCGAGAAAACCGGAATGCCCTTGGCCTTGAGGTCCTCAACCGCTGCTGTGATTTTCGGGTGGTCCGGTGCCACCATCGCGATTGCATGGCAGCGTGCGCCCAACTCCTTGAGCGGCGCGATCAGGTCGCTCGGCATATGTGACGGGGCGAATTCGACGAGCGGAATGCCGTGGAAGGACTGGGCCAAATTGACCGATGCTTCGACCTCGCGCGCAAAATCTTGGTAGAAATGCTGGGCCGGTTTTCTCAAGATGAAGCCCAGACGGTAGTGCGGTAGGTCTCGCCGCAACCGCTGCTTGATTAGCCCGGCAGCATGATAGCCGATCGCCTGGGCGGCGTCGTGGACCCGCCGCGCGGTCTCCTCGCGCACCGGATGGCGGGCGTTCAGAACCCGATCGATCGTTGCTACGCTGACTCGGGCTTCGCGGGCGAGATCGGCAATTGTGGGGCGCTTGGTCATAGGTCCTATTCTGATTGGTTTTTGACGCGGGCCGGCTCTCTGTCCGCCTAACGCGTTTCGGTTTCGGGTGGCAAAGTGAGGACGTCCCCATACGAATGGGCACAACTTGTTGGACGAACATCATTGCAGACGTAAACCGGCCGGGTATACTGAAAGGCTCATTCGCTTAAAGGGCGGTGACGATTTGCACTCACACATTTAGCGCTTCTGATACATGGTCCGTGAGGAGCCGTTTAGAGGCTGCGGGTCGGTCGTTCAGTTATGTGACCAGCTGAGCGACTTGACAGGTCGTGGGCCGCCCACCTTACTTGCAGGAGGGTAGCCGGTTTGATGCCTCGGTAAGCTGATGACCGCTGAAGGCAGCTTTCATCTGTGCTCGGTCCAACTCTCCTTCCCAGCGTGCGACGACGAGGGATGCCACTGCGTTGCCGACGCAATTCGTCAGCGCCCGGCATTCGGACATGAATCGGTCGATGCCGAGTATCAGTGCCATCCCAGCAACGGGAACACTCGGAACTACCGCGAGCGTAGCCGCCAGGGTGATGAAGCCCGCACCTGTCACACCTGCAGCGCCCTTGGAGGAAAGCATTGCTACGAGCAGCAGCAGCACCTGATCGCCGATGGACAGATCCGTGTTCGTCGCCTGTGCGATGAAGAGAGCCGCTAGCGTCATGTAGATATTCGTGCCGTCCAGATTGAACGAATATCCGGCCGGGATGACGAGACCCACAACCGAACGCCTGGCGCCCGCCTTCTCCATTTTCTCCATCAGGGACGGGAGCGCCGCCTCCGAGGAGGACGTTGCGAGGACAAGCAGCAGCTCTTCCTTGATGTAACGAATGAGAGAGCAAATCGAAAAGCCGTTGTACCGGCAGACTGCGCCGAGAACCCCGAACACGAAGAGGAAGGCGGTGAAATAGAACGTCGCGACCAGCATCGCGAGGTTGACTACCGAACCGATGCCATATCTGCCGATGGTGAAGGCCATCGCGCCAAAAGCGCCGATCGGCGCGGCCTTCATCAGAATTCCGACGAGCTTGAAGACAGGCACAATGAGCGCCTGGAGGAAGGAAACGACAGGCTTGCCCGTCTCTCCGGCCATCGCAAGCGCCATGCCGAACAGAACCGAGAAGAACAGCACCTGCAGGATGTCGCCTTCCGCGAAGGCACCGACGATCGTTGGCGGGATGATGTTCATCAGGAAGCCGGTGACCGACTGCGCTTTGGCTTTTGCGGCATAGGTATTCACGGCCTGGACATCGAGCGAGGCCGGATCGATGTTCAGGCCGTCGCCAGGCTGGACGACATTGGCGACGATGAGGCCGACGATCAGCGCGAGCGTTGAGAAGGTGAGGAAATAAACCATTGCCTTGCCGGCGACCCGGCCGACCTTATGAAGATCGTTCATGCCGGCAATGCCGGTCGCAATTGTCAGGAAGATGACAGGCGCGATGATCATCTTGACCAGCTTGATGAAGGCATCACCCAGCGGCTTCAGGCTCTCGCCGGTCTCCGGATAAAAATAGCCAATTGCGACGCCGAGCGCGATGGCGGCAAGCACCTGGGCGTAGAGCTTGGTGTAGAAGGGTTTGCGGGGCGCGGGACTCGCGCCGCGGACTTGTGCAGCTGACACTGTTTCTCTCTCCCTGACCGGATCGAGGTGGCGTGACTTCTCCCGGGCTTCTCCCTATCGCGGCGCTCCGGTCGAACGCTGCACCAACGCCGCCGCAATACCCATGCCAGATGAATCCGCATCACCTGAACTGATGTGGGCTCGCCAATGATGGAGGAGCGGTGTCAGACCAGCGGGCAAGGCCGCGGTCCGAACGCCCTTGATGGTCTCTGGCAGAGTGCTGCCGGTCGATCCCTCTGGCTAGCGGTTTTGCTGCACAGAGCGTGGTGGGTTCCTCGTTAGCCGGCTTTGGACCGGGCCCCATCGTTGGCGCCAGCGCGTACCAATAGGTCGCCTGTTCAAGGCCGTCCAGATGACAGGCTAACTTACCCCTGTTCGGAAGCGCTCGTTTCTAGACAGCCTACGACCATGCAGCCACTGCAATCACAGAATAAATTCGGACGGCCTTTTGGACGACCCATTTTGCAAATCAACGCCCGCAGCAGGGGCAGCCGTTTCCAAGCGGTCGCATCGTAATCTGTTCAGACTTTTCGATACGCTCATTGAATGTGCCGATTTCGGCCCCCAGTGATGGTGCTGACCACGACGATGCGATTCATAAAGTTGCGAGCACCGCCTACGAAGTCGTACTCGACGCCAGCTTCGCGCCTTCACACGCGACATCGCCGCCGCCTGATCAACTCGAGAAAGATGGCGCTTGCGGCAACGGACCAGTGCCGTTGGCTGTTATTATCGCTCCCGCCCCTCCTTCGCGGGCGCTGGTGAATGGCACGGCCCCGCATTTACACTCCGCGCGGTCAGCCGCTCGGGCAAGGCATGGCCGGCCCAGGTATTTCTGCTTCAACGCAAAGATAGAACTGATGAATCCTATCATAGGCCGCGAGGTTTCCTTTCACAGATGAAAGAAAGCTCGATTGACTATGCCGCCTCGCTCCAGTCTTTTGAAAACAACGTGTGTTTGCCCGGGGCAAGCCAATAACATGGCCAAGCCTCGTGAGGGAGTAGCCAAGCGATGCGTCAGGGCTAGACCCGCTTTGCACTCGACCACACGGCGGCGGCACGAGTTCACGTCGGAGCATTTTCGCGCGTGCCCGCGACGTCGCGGGCGCACATGCCGCCAGCCTAGATTTGATGGCGCGAGATCGAGGATCACATGCACCACAACATTAGCAAGTCAGAACAGAATGCCCGCGACTGCGGCATATCGCTGCCGAATGCGATAAAGGGTTGTCCAAAGCCCGACACGAATCCTGCGAATGTGGCATTGCACGAGCGCGCGCTAACCGGCATCTTCGAAATATCGAAAGTACTCGCCGATGCCGCCCGGCTCGAACTCAAGTTGGCCAAGGTAGTCGATCTCCTGCACTCGTTTGTGCAGATGCGGCACGGCATCATCGCTCTCTGCGATGCCGAGGGCGGACTGGACATCACAGTGGCCAGCGGCTGCGGCACGAACGGCAATGAGCCCTCCCGGTCGCGCCTGCCGCGCAACGCCATCGATCAGATTGTCACGACCGACACGCCGCTCGTCGCCGACGACATAGCGATGCATCCGACCTTCACTGCCACTGATATCGAAGTGCTTGGGGCCTCCGACGCCGTGTCGTTCATCGGCGTTCCCATTCGTGTTGATGGGAACGCTATAGGCGCGCTGACTTTGGACCGGGTTTTGGAAAGCAGGTCAAGCTATCGGCTCGACGATGATGTCCGGCTGCTCACCATGATTGCCAACATGGTGGGACAGACAGTCAAGTTGCATCGCTTCTCCGCGGCCGACAGCGAGCGAGCGCCGGAGCTGGAACATCGGCTGCAAACGAAATTTTCTGATGTTAAGCACCCTGCACCCCGGCGCAAAAAGGTCCACGTCGAGGGGATGATTGGTGACAGTCCGGCGATAAGCGCCCTGCTGGAGAAGATCGCGGTCGTAGCGAAGGCAAAAACCACAGTTCTGTTGCGAGGTGAGTCCGGTACCGGGAAGGAGCTGGCTGCCAAGGCAATTCACGAGTTGTCGCCGCGCGCCAAGCGGCCCTTCGTTAAACTCAATTGTGCAGCGCTCCCAGAGACGGTCCTGGAATCCGAATTGTTCGGTCATGAGAAGGGTGCCTTCACAAGCGCATTCAATTCCCGCAAGGGGCGTTTTGAGCTCGCTGACAAGGGGACGTTGTTTCTGGATGAGATCGGCGAGATCTCGGCCTCGTTCCAGGCAAAGCTACTGCGCGTGCTGCAGGAGCAGGAGTTTGAGCGCGTCGGCAGCAATCAGACCATCAAGGTCGATGTTCGCGTGATTGCCGCCACGAACAGGAACCTGGAAGAGGCGGTTGCAAGGAATGAGTTCCGCGCCGACCTATACTACCGCATCAACGTGGTTCCCTTGCTGGTACCAGCATTGCGCCAAAGGCGCAGCGATATTCCGCTCCTCGCAGCTGAGTTTCTCAAGAAGTTCAACGACGAGAACGGCTGTACGCTCACCTTCGATCCGCGTGCGATTGAAGTGCTGATGAAATGTGAGTTTCCCGGCAACATTCGCGAGCTTGAAAATTGCGTGCACCGGACAGCGATCCTGGCCGAGGGACTGTCAATCGGGAGAAACGACTTTGCCTGCTCCCAAGGCCAATGCTTTGCCGAGGCGCTGTGGAAGTGCAGATCGGGCAAGGCCGCGCTGCAACCACCGCCGATCCTGCCGGAGTCAGCGAATTTGGCCACGCCCCCGGACGAGGCCGCCAGTTCGGCCGCGACTAACCCACTTGCCGGCGCAACCCACCCAATTGGCGCGAGGACGCCCGATATAGAGCGCGTCATTGCTGCCATGGAAAGATGTGGCTGGGTGCAGGCAAAGGCAGCGCGCTTGCTTGGGCTGACCCCGCGCCAGATTGGCTACGTGCTGAGGAAATACGGCGTCGAGATCAAGCGTCTTTGAAAGCATGACCCTGGGCATGAGCTGAGCAGCTTAGCGCCTTGGCGCCGCGCAGCGATGCAGATCCGCGTGCGCGTCAACTCGATTCGACCGAGGACAGGTGGCTGAATTCCCATGTCAGCCGGCGCTGCGACCATTGTGTGGAAGGCAACCCTGCCATCGTCCAATCCCGTCCGCCATGTTGCTCTCGTTGCGAGCTCATGCGGATGCCCCTGTGTGACTGAAACGGAGTTAAATATGTCCGACGTAAAACTGCAAACTGTGCTTTCGGCTCTTTCGCAAGTGACACGACAGTTGGATGCTCTGCCGTCCAACGGACCAGCGCCGGACGCAAATTTTATCAAGCTGAATACGAATGAGAACCCGTTTCCGTTGCCGCCAATCATAATGCAAAGTGCAGTGGCGGCCCTCAAGCGCCAGTATCTATATCCGGATG
The DNA here is from genome assembly GCF_040321305.1 of Mesorhizobium sp. M0478. NCBI lineage: Bacteria > Pseudomonadati > Pseudomonadota > Alphaproteobacteria > Hyphomicrobiales > Phyllobacteriaceae > Mesorhizobium > Mesorhizobium sp. M0478. The sequence continues at coordinate 143,794 of NZ_JAMYRH010000015.1, read as the reverse complement.
ACGATAACTTCAGACTGAGGGAAGCAGCGTCCAGCGCCTATGGCGTTTCCAGGGATCAGGTCATCGCTGGCAACGGGTCGTCTGAACTGCTCGGACTGATCTACAGAGCTTTCCTCGCACCCGGCGACAAGGTTGCGATGATGTCGCCAGGGTTTTCGTTCAACCGCAAACTTGCCATGCTCCAGGGCGCTGAGTTCCTCGAAATCGGATGTCAAGCTCATTCCCTGCCAATGGAGCAATTGCTTTCTGGTCCGGCAAAAGACGCCAAGTTTATTATGTTGGCCAATCCAAACAATCCGACCGGAACATTCCTCCCGATAAGCGATATCGAACGCCTCGTAGCACAATCGGACCGCTTGATTGTCCTCGATGAGGCCTACGTCGACTTTGCACCCGATCACGGACTGCGCCTCATCAACCGGTATTCGAACCTTCTGGTCTTGAGGTCATTCTCGAAAAGCTATGCCGCCGCCGGCATTCGCGTCGGTTTCGGTTTCGGTCACCCTGAAATTATTGGAAGGCTGCGAAACATCCAGAACGTCTTCAACATGAACGTGATCGGGCATGCCGTTGGTATCAGCGTGCTTGCGCATCGCGGCGCCTACGCAGACAACCACAAGCACATCAAGGATGAACGAGAGCGAGTGACAGTTGCACTATCGCAACTCGGATTTTCCGTAACACCCTCCCGCGCAAATTTCTTGCTGGCCCGTGTGCCCGCGGGACAGGACGGCTCATGGTGGCAAGCAGCATTGGAGAGGCAAAAGATACTTGTCGCGTTTTTTCCGGACAAAGGCTTGGAACACTGTATCCGCGTCAGCATCGGCACAAAAGAGCAGATGGATGAATTTCTTGCTGCCGCTGGCGACATTGCTGGAAGCTTAACGGTGCCAAGCTCCAGAGGCAGGGAAGCGTCAGGCTCTGCTTCTTCGTTACGCTGACGCTAATCGGCGATCACACACATCTCTTCCGACTTGCTGGTGATCCCAGCAAGAAAACAGCCTGCTTTTAAAATCGGGGACTTAAAGAGTGACAAACGTCTTTCCTTCAAACCTGGCTTTCGGCATCTTCGATCATTTGGATGAGGATGGCCGCGATATAGGCCGGCAGTACGAAGATCGCCTGATATTAGCAGAGGCGTGCGATCAGCTAGGGTTCTATGCCTATCATCTCGCAGAACACCACTGTACTCCCCATGGGAGAGGTCCATCGCCGAATCTGTTCTTATCGAGCGTCGCCCAGCGCACCCGGCGCTTGCGTCTCGGACCCTTGGTGATGCTGCTTGCGCTTTATCATCCGCTGCGTGCGTTCGAAGAGATCTGTATGCTGGACCAGTTGAGCGGTGGCAGGCTCGAACTGGGCATAGGGCGCGGTGCTCTCCCGACCGAATTGGGCTACTTCGGGATTGGTGCGGACGCGGTGCCGGGCCGTTATGCCGAAGCCAGCGAAATTCTTATGCAAATACTTGTGAATTCGAGGGAGGTCGGCACGCTATGCTATCAAGGCCGCCATTTTGATCTCAATGACGTTCCTTTGACGCTAAGACCTCATCAGCGTCCACATCCGCCCACATGGGTCGCTGCCAATCGACCCGAGTCCACAGCTTGGGCCGCTGCGAATGGAACAAATATCGCGTGTGTAGGACCTTCCTCTTCTGTTCGCAAAACTACTGATTCGTTCCGCGCCTATCGAGAGGACAACGCAGGCGGGGGGGATCAAGGGAGATTTGTCGGATTGCTCCGCATGGTCGTGATTGGGCGTTGTGACACACATGCCTATTCGCTCGCGGCACCTGCTTACGCACGCTGGCTCAAGAGCTTCCAATTCCTTTACGAGCTTAACGCTATCCCCACTCCACCAAACTTGCCGCTAACCTTCGATGCGGCAGTCGAGAGTGAATTGTGCGTGGTAGGATCAGCAGAGTCTGTGCGAAAAGCTCTGCTAGATCAGTTGGAAGAGGCAGGTGCCAACTACCTGCTTTGTCAAATGGCATTTGGAAATCTGCCGCTAGATGCTTCCCTTTACACCGCGAGGACCATTCAGTCCGAAATCATGGCTCGACTTGGCTGACCATGTGCTCGAGCTTGCACGTGGTGGGGCGGGCAATCGGGACGAGGCCAAACTGACGACGAGCAGGCGGCACAGAATACCAGCTTGTGCGTTGGCTGGCGTCTGGGCCATCGTGTGAACATGCACGATCCTAAGGAGAGGGTAGCCGAGCGCGTCACGATGCCGGCACGCGTCTGCTCGTCGCGCTGGCGCTAGTCGTTGCCCATAGCCAGCCGCAGGAGGTTCTTCTCGCCCGGGGCGGCGTCGGTGCGGCGCCCACTAATCCAGCTTCATCAGCGGCCCGTCGGTGGCAAAGCCGTCACTCGCTACGGCGCTATTGAGGGCGCGCTCGCGAGCGGCTTTGCGACGCCCAGCCAACACCTCCAGCGAGCTCGCCCGATGATGGTGGTGCACCGCGGTCGGATACGATGCTGGAGGAAATCGTTCGCAGCCGGTCTTCACGAATTGCGAGGAGTGCTCGTTCTTGAGTGCTGGCTGCTGGCCGGATGCGGTGGCCTGAGTGGTCTGCCGACACGCCCGAAAGTCAACGCCACTACCACAAGGCCGCCAAGATGTCAGGTCTGAGAGCCAGCTTGGACGGTGGTATCGTGTTCGGGAAGGTCGTCGAAGGAGGCGTAGTTGAGATAGTAGAGTTTGGAATACAGGCCGCCCATGGCTATTAACTCATCGTGGTTGCCAGTCGCAATAACTTGGCCATTCTGAAGCACGATGATGCGGTCGGCCCCCCGGACCGTGGCGAGACGGTGGGCGATGACGAGGCCAGTCCGCCCTTCAAGCAGCTTGATCAGAGCCTTCTGAATCTGCAATTCCGTGTAGCTGTCGATATTGGCGGTAGCTTCGTCGAGCACGAGGATCTTGGCGTCAGCGACGAGGGCGCGGGCGAAACTGATAAGCTGGCGCTGGCCGAGAGATAAGTTGTCGCCGCGTTCGCCAAGTTGGGTCTCATACCCGTCGGCGAGGCTCATGACGAAGTCATGCGCGCCGACAGCCTTGGCCGCCTCGATCACCTTGTCGCGCGTGGCTTCCGTCTTCTGGTATCGAATGTTCTCGAAGACCGTCCCGGTGAACAGGAATGGCTCCTGCAGCACCATGGCGACCTGGCGGCCGAGCGATTCCTGGGTGAGGTCGCGTACATCATGTCCGCCGACCAGCACCTGACCCTGCTGAACATCATAGAAGCGGTGAACCAGGGCCATCGCACTCGATTTGCCAGAACCGCTCGGTCCGACTAGTGCGACCGTCTCGCCCGGATTGACCTTGAACGAGACATTTTTCAGAACCGAACGGTTCGGATCGTAGCCGAAGGTGACGTCCCTAAACTCGACCGAGCCGTCCATTTCGGGCGAAAGCACCTCGGCATTGGGTTTGTCCTTAACATCGATCTTCACGTCGAGCACATCCGTCAGGCGCTTGCCTGAGGCCATGGCGCGCTGCATGACCGAATATTGCAGGGTGAGTGAGCGGATCGGGTCAAAGAAGCGCTGGATGTAAAATAGGTAGGCTACCAACACGCCCACATCTATACGGCTATTCATGACCATCGAGCCGCCGACCACAATAACGGCGGCCAAGGCGAGGCCGGTGATGCCATCGACGATGGGCACCATGACCAGTGCATATCTGGCAGCGATCAGGTGGGTCCTGAGGTTGGCATGGGCCCGATCGTCAAAAAGACTGAAATTCACCTGCTGGCGGTCCATTGACTGTATGGTCCGCACGCCGTGAATGGCTTCGGCCAGCGCGCCATTGACGACGGAATTGGTTTCGTGTGCAGCCATGAAGGCGTCGCGGGCACGCGGCAACCAGACAATGCGGACGATCACCAGGATCGGCAGAACCGATAGCGTCAGGAGGCCGAGGCGAAAGTCGAGCCACAGCATTACGAAAACGATGCCGAAGAGAAGCGCAACATCGCCTAGGGAATATACCGAGGTTTCCAGGAACTCCTGTATAGAGTTAACGTCGCCTTGCAGGCGCGACATCAGGCGTCCGACCTCGGTCTTGTCCATGAAAGAGAGCGAAACCTTTTGCAGATGGCCAAACATGGCGCGGCGGATGTCGAACAGGACAGTTTCGGCCATTTTCCCATCCAAGGCTTCCTGCATGTAGCCGGCGGCGAAATTGACCAAAATCGCCGAAAGGAACGCGCCGACGGCCGCAAGCTGGGCTGAGCGATCGGGCCTTGCCGGGTTCATGCCGAGGTCGATCGCGTAGCGGATGATCAAGGGGATGAGAAGCTGCGTCCCGGTGAAGATCAGCATCGCGACAATCGTGACAACTACCTTTGCCCGGTAGGGATGGACGAAGCCCCAGATGCGACGGAGGATGCTCTTGTCGAAAGCCCGGCCGAACATCTCCTCCTCGATCCGGTGCGAGCCGACGACCGCGCGCGGAGGGCGTCTCCCGTCGTCAGGTTCGGCTTCGAGTTCGCCGCGGCCCTGGTCCATCAGCGGGCGCCCCCATCCTGGCTAATAATGCTATCACCCGGGCACGTCTGGAGATCGTAAAGGGCCCTGTAGCGTCCCCGCTTCGCCAGAAGCTCTTCATGCGTGCCGCGTTCTACGATTTCGCCTTTATCGACAAAAAGGATTTGATCGGCATGCTTAAGCGCACTCAGCCGGTGCGCGATGATGATCGTCACCCGATCCTTTGCGAAGCGCCGCATCGCCGCGCGAATGCGCAGCTCGGTGCCGGCATCGATCGCGGCCATCGAGTCGTCGAAAATGATGACGGAGGGGCGCAGCATCATGGTGCGAGCAATCGTGAGACGCTGGCGCTGGCCGCCAGAGAGAGAAACGCCGCGTTCGCCCACGACCGTCTCATACCCTGCCGGGAGCCGGAGGATGTAGTCGTGGAGCTGGGCGAATTCTCCAGCGCGTTCAATTCGCTGTCTCTTCGCCCAGGGATCGCCATAAGCGATGTTGTTCTCGATCGTTGTGGTGAATAGGAACGCATCCTGCTGTACAACCGCGACCGCCTTGCGAAGGCTCTCGAGGGTGACATTGCGTATGTCCTGGCCGTCCAACGTGATGGCGCCACCGGTCACGTCGTAAAAGCGGGGGACCAGATGAGCCATCGTCGATTTGCCGGAACCCGGCGGACCGACGATCGCGATCGTCTCGCCTCTCCGGGCCTCAAAGCTGAGGTTCTTCAGAATGGCGCGGTCTTCGGCGTTGGGGTAGGCAAATGAGACATTGTGGAAGCGCAGAGTGCCGTCACTTATCTCAAGCGGTCTGGCCTCGAGAGCATCCCTGATGGTGATCTCCTGATCGAGGAGACCGAAAAGCCGCGAACCGCAGCTAGAAGCGCGGGCAAACGCATTGACCATGAGACCGATCTGGCGGACTGGCATTTGCAGCATGGTCATGAAGGTCAGGAAGGTCGCCATGGTTCCGACGCTGATCTCGCCAGCGACGAGCTTGTTGCCACCGATCCCAAGCACCAATCCCATTGCGAAAAAGTAGGACAAGGTCATCGCCGACGTGTTGGGTACGTAGATGTCAACGAGATCGTTGGCGAGGTCGAGCGCGTTCTTGGAAGCGCCGTCGAACTTCAGCATCTCATAGGATTGAGCCGCAAAAGCGCGGACCACGCGGATACCTGCGAGATTTTCCTTCATCACGCGGCTTAGTACCGAAAGGCGCTCATAGAGGTCGAGCCAGGTGGCGCGCAGCCTAAGCTGTGTGGTCGATGAGCGCCAAGCGACAAAAGGCACGAAGCTGAGCGCGGCCAAGCCGAGCATTGGATCGGTCGAGATCATCATGTAAGCGCCAATCCCGATCAGCATCGTCAGCAGGAGCACCCGCATGAGCCCGGTGGAAAAATACATCCGCACGCCTTCGAGATCGAGCATTCCGGCGGTTATCAGATCGCCTGAATGGACCCGGTCGTGAAAGGAAAAGCTGAGACGCTGGATCTTGTCGTAGTAGGCGAGCCGCAATTCGTACGCGACATGATGCCCGACGGCTTCGGCAAAATAGTTCTGCGCCATCGTGAAAACGCCGCGTAGCGCGCTGACGGCGAGCAGCAGGAGAGCCGGGGCCCAGAGCGCTTGTCCTGCCGCAGCCCCCGCGACACCGCCCCCGATAGCTGTCTGGGTCTGGTCGACAGCCCGGCCGAGAAGCTGGGGAATGAGCAACTGGAGGATTGCCGCCATGATCGTCGAGCCCATAGCGAGGGCGACCTGCCACGGATGGCGCAGATTCATACGCGTGATGCGCAACAGCGTACTCAAATCCCGGCCCCAGCGCGCCGCTTCAACATGGGCCAACGAATTCAGTGCGTTCGTTGCGCCGCTGACAGCTTCACTGTTCACGGGTGTATTCCCGACTGCATTTTGCGCCTTCGAGGAAAGCCGAAGCAGACATCATCAAAGGCATCCGCCATTGTTAATCCCGTCCTCAACCTGCAGCCGTGCCCGTTCCCACAAGCCGAGCCGCCGCTTGACTTAGTGGCATGTCGATCACCGTGATTCCGCTTGCCGCAAGAAAACGCGCTTCGTTTCTGGTCAGGGTTTCCGCGTCCATTACGGTGCAATAGGGACCGCGGGAGCGCTTCATGATCTGTCTGGCGTAGGTGCGCAGCATCTGATCGTTGAAGCGGCAGCCAACGAAGAAAAATCCACGGGTGATGCGCCGTTCCTTCACAGCGTCTGGGATCGGTGTCTGGATATCAATTTCGGACAGGACTTCGACGTAGTCGGAATCTGCGACGAGAAAGTTTTGCGCGGGCGTAATACTCCCGTGAGGTGAATAGAGAACCGTCTTGGCCCCCAATCGGGGGTCGAGCTCCCTCCCGGACAAATCGTAGGTTTTCGTCCAAATGTTGCCGGTTTCATTCGCGCGCGTGACGCCTTGTATCTCAAGGACGTCCGTTCGACCGGTCTCTACCAGAGCCGTGCGCATCGCGCTGTCATACCAGCTGTCGATGATGAGGGAGAGTGGCAGCCTTGCGAGCCAGGCGTGGAAGGGGGTCGGCCCCACCGGCGCTGCGAATATGTCGGTCATCCAAGCTTGAAGCGTCCGGCGATGCCGGCGCTGTTCAATGAACTGTGCAACCGACCACATATTGGTGCGGATCCTGGAAGGGGCTGGAGCCCGTGCATTGAGTGCCGCGGCAACAACCTCCGGGGTATGCGGCACAGGCGGTTCCACACAGTTCAACTCAAGAAGACCCGGACCGAGATAGGGGATCACCTCATCGGCGGCGAGCGCTTCCTTCGCCAGGTCAAGCAGCTTTTCAGCAAAACTGTCCCGCACAATGACGAGGTGGCCCGATGTCAGGATCGTGTTCATCTCGTTTCCTCGCGACGCACCTAGGGGCAGCATCAGCCCTCTTCGGAAATCTTCCTTGCCTCGACGGTGATCGGCAGACGCGTATCATGTGGGAGATCGGGTAGGAGGAGCCGCCACCCGTTCCTGAGCGTGACCGTTCCGCCCCACAACTCTTCCTTCTCGAGTTTGATGATCGGCTCTTCGAGGTCCTTTTTGGGGACATACGCTGACAAACCAGCATCGGTCCTGCGGATCATGACTTTCATCTGGCCGTCCCTTCATTGGTATTGCTTTCAGCACTGCAGGGCGCCTCGGCCTCGTCGAGGCTCATCAGTTCACGCGCTCGCATACCGACTACGGTGCCACGGTCGATCCACTCGACCGCATAGATGAAGAACTGCTGGAGAAAGGTGCCAATGTCGCGCACATATCCCTCGTCCCCCTTCCGCACGAGATTTTCGCCGATCTCCCTGCCAGGATAGGTGCCGTCATTCTTTATGTGGCGAGTGGCACGTACCCGCTCTCCCGGCATGAATCGTGGAGGCCTGCGGATTTCGATCTCCTCTTCGCGTCCGAGCGACATGTCCGTTCCCTGATTTCTCTTGCGGCTGAGATTGCGAACAAGGCGCTCCAGGCGTCCTGCGTAGGCAGCCCCCAACCATGTCGGCAGTCCAATGTCCGTTACGCAGGAACGCAGGTCTTCGGCACCGGACATACCGAGGCACATTGCTGCGCATCGAAGACCCCCTCGCATTCGGTGCACTTCTGTGACTCGATCACGTAGCTCTCGCCTTTGAACTTGATCGCGCCGGAAGGACATTCGAATTCGCAGGCGCCGCATTGGGTGCATTGGGATGCGATGATCTTGAAAGCCATTTTAACTCCTGGTCCGAATGAATGAGACAGCTCAGGCCGTCGCCGCGAGTGTGGGGGTCCCAGATGCGGCGATGTAAATCGCGCTGATTGCTGTCTCGATATAGTCATGGGCACAGGCGTCGGTGGCTCTGATTCCAGCCTCCGCGAGCTGATCCTGCGGGCAATTTCCAATCTTGGCGCACAGCACGATATCTATGCCTTGAAGCGCTGCGATGACGCCATCGAGGGCGGCTTCTGCGCCCCAACCGCCAAGGCAATACTTGTCCACCTTCCGATGCCCGACGAAGCTGATCCCTTTCAGCGAGGCTTGATAAACCTGGAATTCCTTCGCATGGCCGAAATGCTCATTGACGCGGCCGCCGCCCTTGGTCGCCACCGCGAAGAGAAGGGACTTGCCGGGGCTCGCTGCCTTGACCAATCCGATCGCTTCTCTCCTAGCCTCGACGTGATCACGGCGCTCCTCCGCGACCAGCTCCCGATAGGCCTTGCGTTTGCTGGCATCGTAGGTGACCTCGCCGGGAATCCGGTCGACTGTGAATTCCTGGCCACGATCTTCTCCGAGCAGGCCCACGGCATCTGCCCGGCACTGCCGGCAGTGGCGCATCAACTGGGCGCCGTTTTCGACACGATCCTGAAGAGCCTTCATCTCCATTGCGTTTGGGCCGCGCTGCCCGCTCAGACCGTAGTGCGTGCCGTGGGCCGGGTCCGAAATCAGCGGCATAAGGTTGTGCAGGAACGCGCCTCGCTCCTTAATCCATCTATTCACCTCGATCAGATGCTCATCATTCACGCCCGGGATCACCACCGAGTTGATTTTGGTGAGGATGCCCCGCGCGGTCAGCATCTCCAGGCCCAACATCTGCCGCTGGTGCAGGATCCGGGTGGCTTCAATGCCGACGTAGCGGCGATGATCGTGAAAGATCCAAGGATAGATCTTTGCACCGACCTCAGGGTCGACCATGTTGATCGTGATCGTCACGTGATCGACATTCATGTCAGCAAGCTCATCGACATGGTCGGGCAGCGCCAGCCCATTCGTGGATATGCAAAACTTGATGTCTGGGATTTCCCTGGCGACCCTGGCGAAGGTCGCCTTCGTCTTCTTCCAGTCGTAGCAGGCGTCGCCCGGTCCGGCGATGCCGAGCACGGAAAGCTGCGGCACCTCATTGGCGACCGCGATCACCTTGCGTAGCGCCTGATCGGGCGTCAGCTTTTCAGAGGCCACCCCAGGCCGGCTTTCGTTGGCGCAGTCAAATTTGCGATTGCAGTAGTTGCACTGGATGTTGCAGCCCGGCGCGACCGCGACGTGCATACGCGCGAAATAGTGATGCGCCTCTTCTGAAAAGCAGGGGTGATCCTTGATCTTCTCCCAGACAGCCGGATCCGTGTCGTCGGGCTTTGTCGACGAGCCGCAGGACGAAGACGCGCAGCCCCCGAGTTTCATGGTGCCAAGCAACTGGTCACCGAATGTCGTGCTGAGGCTCTCAAGCGAAATTGCCGGTGCAGACATGAACGGCTCCGTTGCTGCGTGATGTCGCAGTTCAAAGCGCAAGAGCTATGCCAGCCCAAAGAGCTGTTTCGGTTCATTGAATAGGCTTCCCGTGTCACATTCCTTCGGATTGCTCCGACACACCTGTCGGGCTTACGACAGTGGACAGGCAAATAGGGTCGCGAGGCTTAGCAGCCTCGGGCGCGCAGAGTGTGAGCGAGACCACTCCGGGCTGCTTACGCTTGACGTCATCACGACGTCCCGAATTTCTTAACCTTGATACCATGCCGGCGCAGGGCGTAGCCGATTATCCAGGGCGTGAGGCCAGGATTACGAGCCGCCCTGGCAAAACCCAACCGGCCTTGTCAATCGCGTCGATCAGCCACTAGCGTTCCGTCAGATGCGGGCGACAAGCGGCATGGTTCGGACGCCGGCCGTAAGGGGAGATACCTTGCTGCGGAGGCGCCGATGCGACTGGCCGGCAGCCGCAATCCGCTCGATCTGGTACAGCCTGTGGTATGAGGCGGCGAGTGCCTGATTGAGGTGCGTGGGTGTTGCCGGCAGTGGCGGCAATCTCCGGCTCTCCTTCAGCGTCCAGACGACGACTTCTCCATCACCCGTCTGCAGAAACGTGGGCAGGACGTTCACGACAATTGCCCAGCGTATGGCGAGCGTAATCTCCAGCTCGCTTGGCGCGGTCAGCACCTTCACATATCGTAGAGTCCCTGAGCGCGGTATCTGCTTAGGGCATGCGTGCGCCGGTCATCCGAATTTAAAGAGGATTCCGAAACCGCCGCGTGGATAGTTCCACTCGATCTCACCAGTCGTCCCGCACAAAATCCGGCAGGTGCCGCACTCCATGCAGCCGTCGGCAGTGATCTCCACTTGACCCTTGTCGTTCAACTCATAACATTTCGCCGGGCAGACGTGGGTCAGCGCGAGCAAATTCGCGCTCGGCTTCTGGTGCGGTCGCACTTTGATGTGCGGGCGGCCGGAATCCACCAAGTAGCGGTTCTGGTAAAGCTTGTCCTCGACACGTGACTTCGTCGCTGCGCTGGTCATTTCGTCTCCCCTCAGCGCCACGCCAATGCAAGGCGGACCGCGTCGCTGACCAGCCCCCAGCGCGAGCGCGCCTTGATGAAGGCCGCCGTGGTCGCCTTTTCCTTCTCGATCTTCGGCGTGCCGTCGACACGCATGAAGTTCTGCGCAGCTTGCGACATCAACCGCGGATAAGTCGTGAAATAATTGCATGAATTGGTGTGGAGCAAGGCCGGCATGTCTTTGTATTTCCTCAGGTCCTTGACCACGAAGGACTTGTCCAGCATGGCTTTGTAAAGGGCGAGATTCCGTTTGTTCATCGGACCGTTGCGGCTCTTGACCTCGACGATTGCCTCAGCCGCAATGCGGCCGGAGGTCATGGCGAGGTTCGAACCCTCGCGGTGAATGGCGTTGTTCAGTTGCGCGGCATCGCCGACCACGACCCAACCATCGCCAAAGAGCTGCGGAATAGCCTTGTAGCCGCCTTCGGGAATGAGGTGTGCGGAATATTCTTTCACTTCCGAGCCGGCGATCAGCGGCCGGATCGAAGGATGGCTCTTCAAGGCATCAAGGAGAACGTAGGGGCTCTCGACCATCGCGGCAAAATCGGAGACGAGGCAGCCAATGCCCAGTGAGATGGACTCCTTGTTGGTATAGAGGAAGCCGAGCCCGGCCATGCTGCGGGAGGTCGTGCCCACCGCCTCGATCACGCAGCCCTCATCGCCCTTTACGCCGAACCGCTGCTCAATGACCTCTTCGGGCAAGAAATGCATTTCCTTGACGGCGAGGGCCACGGTTTGCGGCTTTGGCATCTCGCGCAGGCCGGCTCGAGTGCCAAGCAGTCCGCACACACCTTCTGCGAGAACGACCACGTCCGCGTAGATGGCTCCGCCTGCCCGGTCTGTGCGGACGCCGATCACCCTGTCATTGGCATCACGGATGAGTTCCGTCACGGTCGTCTCGCACAGAACGGTCGCGCCGGCCGCGCGCACCTTACGCGAAAACCATTTATCGAACTGGGCACGGATGATCGTGTACCGGTTGGGCTTCGCCTCATTGAAGTCGTCCGACCTATAGTGAATCCCTGTATGGGATGTGTCGTCCATCACCCAAAGCCGCTGTTCAACCAAATGCCGCTCGAGAGGCGCATCATCCCGGAAATCCGGGATGATCTTCTCCAGCATGTTGGCGTACATGATGGCACCCTGGACATTCTTGGAGCCCGGATATTCACCCCGCTCCAACTGCAGCACCTTCAGGCCATGGCTGGCCATGGTGTAAGCAGCTGCGTTTCCGGACATGCCTGCCCCAACAACAATGGCGTCGAAGTTTTCCTCGATCATGTCCATCCCCTTAGCTCGAAAGCTTATCGCGACTGTGGGGCGACAGCCGCCGGGTGAAGGCTTCCGTCAGTGCGGGCAGGAAGCGGATCGCGTCGGTGACGATTCCGAGGTGAGCGAAATCGAAAATCGGCGCGTTCGGGTCGGTGTTGATGGCCACGATGAGATCCGCCCCCTCCACGCCAACCCGATGCTGGACGGCGCCGGAAATCCCGGCCGCTATGTAAAGCTTCGGCCGGATCGTCTTGCCAGTTTGGCCGATCTGCCGATCAGCTGGCATCCAGCTCTTCTGGACCAACGGACGCGAACAGCCGTGCTCGGCGCCGATTGCTCGTGCGAGGTTCTTCACAAGCTGCAGGTTCTCCGCCGCGCCAAGACCAAGGCCTCCCGCAACCACGACGTCGGCATAGGCAAGGTTTGCCTTCGCCGACTGATTGTCCGGCAGGAAGCCGAGGACTTTGGTAGCGATCTCGTCCTCGGCAAGCGAAAGCTTGTGCCGGATGACCCGCCCGACCGGTTTATCCGTCCGCTGCGGCATGGGCATGACCCTCGGCCGCACGGTCGCCATCTGCGGGCGGAAATTGAGCGTATAGATCGTGCACAACAAGGAACCGCCGAAAGTCGGACGCGTGGCGGCGAGCGAACTGTCGGTATCCACATCGAGTTCGGTGCAGTCGGCCGTGAGCCCCGTCTGCAAGGTCGTCGCCACGGAGCCGGCAAGATCCCTGCCCAGTGTGGTGGCACCGAGAAGAAGGATTTCGGGTTTGTGGGTATCGACCAGATCCGTCAGCGCCTTGGTGAAAGGTTCATTCCGATAGTCGGCGAGCAGGGGCGCCTCGGCGATGTAGACAAGGTCAGCGCCATACGCGAATGCTTCGGCAACGGCGTTCCCGACGGCCTCTCCCGGCGGTCCAAGCACGACGCCTGCAAGCTGGACCTGAAGCTTGTCTGCTAAGTTGCGGCCTTCGCCGAGCAGTTCGAATGATACCGGATGGACCTCGCCACGTTCGAGCTCGATGAAAACCCAAACGTGCCGATAGTCCTTGAAATGGGCGGGCAATTCCTTCTTTATGCCGGCGCGGCCGGCGGCAGGGCGAGGGGTTTCTCCGTTCGCGGTCGACATCGTTTTGCTCCTTGCCGTCACGCGCCGCCGTTAAAGGCGAGCTCATGTTCCAGCGCCGGCTGGCGGGTGAAGATTGCGGTGATGAGTTCGTCAGCGACATCGCGCAAGGCCTTCTCGGCGGTGTCGATTTGTGCCGCCTTTTCAGCTCGAGCAGGAGGGGCGAAAACACGTTTGACGACCGTCGGTGAACCGCGCAGGCCGCATTTGGTGAGATCCTCAATGCCGGCGTCGGCCGCGCTCCATTTCAAGACCTGGCTGCGCGCGGCGCACAAGGCGTCCTGGATCGAGCCCCGGCGGATCTCGTTTGTGCCTTCCAGCATGGTGATGAGGCAAGGGAGCCTGCTCTTCAGCATCTGTGTGCCGCCTTCGGAACGGCGCTCGACCTTGATCTCGCGTGCAGCAAGGTCGACAGAAGGGATCTTCGCGACATAGGTCAGTTGCAGGAGTCCGAGGCGCTTGGCGATGCCGGGCCCGACCTGGGCGGTGTCGCCATCGATCGTCTGCTTGCCGGTGAAGACGAGGTCTGGCGTGCCGAACGTCTCGCCAATCTTCGCGATTGCCTGGGAAAGGGCGAACGAGGTTGCCAGCGTGTCGGAGCCGGCAAAATAGCGGTCGGTCAAGAGCACCGCTCGGTCGGCGCCGTAACCGAGCGCCTTGCGCAGCGCGTCCTCTGCCATGGGCGGACCCATGGTGAGCACAGTGACTTCGCCGCCATGTGCGTCGCGCAGTCTGAGCGCTTCTTCGAGGGCGAACAGGTCGTAAGGGTTGATGATGGTCGGAACACCCTGGCGCATGATCGTGTTCGTGACCGGATGGACCCTTATCTGTGCCGAGTCCGGCACCTGCTTGATGCAGATTACGATGTGCATTGGCGGTTTCTCTAGGCTCCTGTCCGGGTCCGGCATTGCGGTTATCTCCTTTGTCCGCATTATTCGTGCCAAGTCTCTTGCGCTCCCCTTTCCTACAACTTCGGCTGGTTGCTTCTGACGGCGCTGTGGTGATGACCGCATTTGGCGGCTGCTCGACATTGTCGCGTCGCACCCTTGTCGCCGATCATTCCCGTCCGAACCGCTTCAGTACCGAGTCGAACGGAACAAAGGTGTGACCCGGCGCGGCAGGTTTGTTCGGATCGTGGTCCTTGAGCACCTTGAAAATCCGATGCGTGAGCGGCGAGGAAATCGCAAAGTCCTCGTAAGCTCGTTCGAGCGTCGCGCGCACCCTCGCGGCAATCACCTGGTCGGGCAGACCGGAGAAATCTTCTTCGGCGAGGTATTGGCCCACACGCTTCATGATATGGAGCCGCGAGACATTCAGTACCTTCGGGTCATAGGCGACGCCTAGGACTGAGAAGAATTCCTCTGCAGCCGACAAGCGCTTCAGTCGTGCGAGGATGTCGGTGACATCCATGGGGCGGCTGTCAGCGGAACAATTCATCGCAAAACTGTGGCCTTTGTGCGCTCGCGCACGGCTGACTTGGACCCGCACAGCTCGATGAGGGATGGCTCGCTGCACATTCCATCGTAGAGCTCGACCAGTCGAGTTGCAGTGACGGTCGATTTGGTCTCGGCCGCCTCGCGTCGGACGCGGGCCACCATCGCGGCTGCCAGATCCGGGTCGAGATCGCGACCGCTTTCGCTCAGCACATGGGCAATCGCAGTGGCGCCGGAATGCTTGCCGATGACGATCCGCCGGCAGCGGCCCACGAGAGTCGGATCGAGCCCCTGATAAGTACGCGAGTCCTTCAGCAGCCCTGCGACGTGAATGCCGGATTCGTGGGTGAAAACATCGGCGCCGACGACCGGCTTAGTGGCTGCGGTCTGCCGGCGGGCGGCCCAAGCCACCTGGGCGGCGAGGCCGGGCAATGCGGTCAGCTCAATGCCGGTGTCTGCGCCGTCGAAGACTGCCATTGCGGCGGCCACCTCCTCCAGCGCGGCATTGCCCGCACGCTCGCCGAGCCCCAGGACGGTGACGGAGGCATGGCGCGCGCCTGCGCGGATCGCCGCCAGCGTGTTGGCGCCAGCAAGTCCGAGATCGTTGTGCGCATGAAATTCAAGGTCGATTGGAGACTGCACCACGAGCTGGGCGACAAGTTCGAAGGTCGAAAACGGGTCGAGAACACCGACTGTGTCGGCCAGCCTCACGCGGCTTGCGCCGGCGCGTGCGGCCGTCTCGATGACGCGGGCGAGATGATCCCGATTGGCCCGCGAGGCATCCTCGCAGCCCACCGCGACGAAGAAGCCGGCATCGGCGGCGCGCCTGACCATATGATCGATGACCTGGAGCGCTCCCGCCTTGTCGAGGCCGAGCTTGGCGGCAAGTTGGATGTCCGACGCAGGCAGCGACAAATTGACCGCTTGGACGCCGCTCTCGATCGCTGCATCGAGATCCAACGACGTCATCCGGCACCAGGCCATGAGCCGAACCGGAAGACGCCGCGCTACCACGGCGCGAATTGTTTCCATCTCATCGACGCCCATGACCGGCGTGCCGATCTCGATCTCTGTCACGCCAGCCGCCGCAAGAGACTCAGCGATCTCCAGCTTTTCCGTCGTGGTGAAGGCGACGCCCGGCGCCTGCTCGCCATCGCGCAAGGTCGTATCGTTGAGGGAGACATGACCGGTCATGACAGGCAGCCTGTTCTTCTGCGGCTCACGCATAGACCGGACTACCCGGCCCAGAACCGGAAAAGCTGCGCAGCTTCCCCACGATTCCCGGCATGACCTCGAGCACCCGGTCGATGTCCTCTTCGCTGTTGTCCCGCGCCAAGGAGAAGCGGACTGCCGCGTGTGGCGTTTTCATCGCGCTTAGGACATGGCTTGGTTCCAGAGAGCCGGAGGTGCAGGCCGAGCCAGAGGAACACGCGATGCCAATGCGGCTGAGGAGAAGTGGAATTCCATCACTTTCGACATGTTCGAAGGAGATGTTTGCGGTGTTGGGCAACCGTTGCAAGGGATCACCAGTGACACAGGTGCTTGGGATGCGCTGGAGGATCCCGCCCTCCAGGCGATCGCGGAGCGACTTTACCCGTGTGGTCTCGTCGTCCATGAATTTCAAGGCGAGTTCGGCCGCCGTGCCGAGCCCGGCTATGCCGGGCGTATTCTCGGTTCCAGCACGCCGGTTGTGCTCTTGGTGACCCCCCTTGATCAGCGAATGGAAATCGACGCCACGTTTTACGAAAAGCGCACCGATCCCTTTCGGCCCGTGCAGCTTGTGGCCGGAGAGCGACAGCATGTCGATTGCGGTCGACTTCAGGTCCATCGGAAGCTTGCCGACCGCCTGCACAGCATCGGTATGGAATAGGGCGCCCACTTCCTTGGCCAACTCGGAAAGCCTTGCCACGGGGAAGATCACACCAGTCTCGTTGTTCGCCCACATTATTGACACGATTGCAACCTGTGGGGTGAGGGCGGCCATATAGGCGTCGAGATCGAGCCGACCACGGCAATCCACCGGGATCCTGTGCACCTTGAGGCGGCGGGTCTTCTCAAGATGCTCGCAGAGCGTCAGCACGGCGGGATGCTCGACCGCGGACGTCACGATCTCGGTTCGGTTGGGCGCCGCCTCGAGCGCTGAAAGAAGCGCTGCATTGTCGCTTTCTGTCCCACCCGAGGTGAAAGTGATCTCATCCTCGAACTCCGCGCCGATCAGAGCTTGCAACTGCCTCCGCGCCTTTCTCACCGCCGCACTGACTGAGGCGCCAAGAGCGTGTGCCGACGAAGGGTTGCCGAATTGATCCCTAAAGAACGGCAACATCGCTTGCACGACCTCAGGATCGACCCGTGTGGTTGCGTTGTTGTCGAGGTAGACAGGCTTCATAGGTGCGATCCTCAGTTAAACAGAATGACGCGAGCGCTAGACCGACTCGTTGAGCCTCTGGCGCATGCCGTTGATGATCATTTGAACTGGCAGTGCGCGCAGGCGCCCGGAGTGTTTGACGTAAACCGGATCTCCGTCGATATGGACCATGTTCGCAGTGGCCGTAGGTCAGCCGGCAGGTAAGGACGCCCGAACGCGATAACGCTACCGATGAGCCGAATTTGGCGCAGCGGCGCGATTTGTCCGCAAGCAGCTCGGGTGCCACCAGGAACCGAGCTGCTTCGGGAGGCGACGTTCTTTGAATCCTACTGGGAGCGAATGGCGGTCCCGAGATCGGCTTTGACCTTGTCTTGTTTTTTAGGACGGGGACATCTGTTGTGCCGGCCATATAAGTCTCCTCTGCCGCAAAATCACTCTGTCGGCCACACAGGCGCTTCGGGCGCTTAACTGAAGGACTTGCCGCAGCCGCACTTTTCGCGCGCATTGGGGTTATCGAAGACAAAACCGGAAGATTGGAGCCCGGTGAGGAAGTCGACGGTCATGCCGGCTACATGGGGTTGGGAGCCCGCGTCCACGAACAGCTTGACCCCATCTGTGTCAGTGATCGCGTCGCCCTCGCGCGACACGCTCTCCAGGCCCATTAAGTATTTGAAGCCTGCGCAGCCGCCGGCCTCGACCATAATGCGAAAGCCTTCCGCCGGCTCGCTGGCACGGCAAAGAGCAGTCTTGAAGGCGGCAACAGCGTTGTCGGTGAGCGTAATCATGGCTCCATTCTCCTCAGTCCGCGACCTGCTTGCCCATCACGTTGCATGCACCGTGCCAAAGCCAAAAAACGTTTCAACACAGCGCGGCATCTCTCGCACTGGTGCCTCTTGATTGCTGATAAGGTGTCGGCCAATCGACACGTGCTGTCGGGTTTGTCGGGTCCGGCACGAGGGATGTTGGCCTGAGTTCTTGGGTGAACTCACATCACCAAGGACAGAACTTCTTCTGAGCTTGCCTCGGCGCAATTGGCACGGTTTTTGAAGCTCCGTTTGGCGAGACGGCAAGAGCATGCCGATCCACAACCATGCCGTGGGTGCCATCGCGATGGATGGGGCGAAGCAAGGGAGTAACATGTCAGGACCGTGGTCAGATACGCGTTGTTGGCAAAGCAGCGCCGCTCGTGGCATCCGAATGCCCGCTTGGCCGATTGCGACAACATCCATACTGGCTCACCACCGCCCAGTAGCCGCCGACCGGCTCGATGGGATGCCATCGGCATGTGGCTGCTCGCCGGTTTTCGCATCGGTGCGACGCCGTGCGCACGCTGTCCAGCGACACCTTGTTCATGGGCCAGCAGCAGATCAGGATCGAGCATTTCGGCGCGCCTTATCGGCTGAAGATTCCCGGGCAGGGCAGATGATCCTCACACGTCGTAGAAACAGGGGTAAGCATGGACCAACGCGAGAAACCGTCGCCCGACGAAATCCGGCGGGCGTGCAAAGACAATCCGAAGATCCGGGAGCATGATCTCGCCGCTCGATTGGGCATTTCGGAAGCCGAGTTGGTCGCGGCGCATTGTGGTCACGGCGCGGTGCGCATCGAGCCGCGCGTCGATGATCTGCTGACCGGCCTCGAAGCGGTCGGCGAGGTGATGGCGGTCACCAGCAACGAAAGTGCCGTGCACCAAAAGATTGGCGTCTACGGCAAAGTGGTCACCGGCAACCAGCATGCCATACTGCTCGGCGACGAGATCGACCTGCGCATCTTCCCGAAAGCGTGGGCGTATGGCTTCGCCGTCGAGAAGCGCGAGGGGGCCGAGATCCGCCGCAGCCTGCAATTCTTTGATGCCACCGGCGAGGCGATGCACAAAGCTCATCTCACGCCCGCCTCGAACCTGCAGGCCTATCAGGATCTGACGGCAGAGCTTGTATCCCCCGACCAGGAGCCGATCATATCGCTCGAGGCGAGCGGGGCGCGCGATAACGCAGTGAGTCCAGACCACGCCACCACGGTCGACGACCTACGCGAGCACTGGGGCCGGCTAAGCGACGTGCATCAGTTCTACCATATGTTGAAGACACTGAAGCTCAGCCGCTGCCAGGCGATGCGTATGGCCGACGAGGATGACGCCTGGATACTCGACAATGATGCCATTGGCGCCCTGTTCCAACAGGCGGCCGAAGACGAGATGCCGATCATGTGCTTTGTCGGCAATCGTGGTTGCATTCAGATCCATTCCGGCCCGATCAGGTCGGTCAAGCAGATCGGGCCGCGGATCAATGTGCTCGAAGAGACCTTCCATCTGCATCTTAGGACCCATCGCATCCGCGAGGTCTGGGCCGTGCGCAAGCCGACGAGGGATGGTCACGTTACGTCCATTGAAGCCTATGGCGCGGACGGCAAGATGATCATCCAGTTCTTCGGCACGCGCAAGGAAGGCGAACGCGAGGGCAGCGACTGGCGGTTTCTGGCCGAGAGTCTGCCACGCGTTCCCGGTCCGACCTCCAGGGGTGTGTTGACTGCCGACAGGTCCTCGGATTGAATTGGCCGCGATAGGACTCAGCACCACGTTCCGACAGCGGCTCGCGAGCAAATCTAGGTCCATGAGCGGAAAGGATGCCGTCGTAGCGCATGCGCATGGTCAGGTGATGCACGCCGGAATGGACCGCATCTATACAGTCAAGCTGGTCGCCGGTCGGCACCGGTGCGCACGAGTGCATCGCCGTCTGCCGGAAAAGCCTTGCAGCGCCTGCGAGCGATAAAACGCATACGCCATCAGCGCCGAACCGAAGCGCGGCTTGGCCTTTTTGATATTTCCGATCGTCTCGCGCAAGCGCCGTCGGGTCTTCTCGGACCGCACCCGATCCTTGCGCTGGATCGCGTCATTGCTCAATCCGGGCCGTGCGAGCGATCTACTCGCTCGTCGACCGGCAGGCTGTGCAGCAACAGCCAAGCCGAACAGCCCGATGTCGCGGGCTCGACAAAACCGACCACGGATGTCGGTTGTCGGACGTTGTCATAAGAATGATGGACAGGTGATCATCAGCGGCAGACCCAGCGCAGGCTGGCATTGCTTGGTGCACCGCCATGGCTACCCTATCCGGCACGCGACTTGCTTCGACAATTTGATCAGCAGGGCAGAGGTGATTGACCAGTCTCTCAACCCTAACGGGGAAGCGGCCGCTTTGCTTCATGACCGGAGCGCGGCGGAGATGCCCCTCTGATCGACTTCGCAACCCATCTCATCCGCGCTGGTGCAGGTGGGCTGTATCAGGCGACAGAATCTAGAAGGCGCCCGACAAGAGACGTGCCCATGCTGGAAATCGACTTTATGAACAGCGGTGCAATCTCAATTGAGCCATGAACGCCAATGTAGAGAAAAAAAAATGGCGACCAACCCCGTTCCAGATCATGTCCCGCCCGAAATGGTGAGGGACTTCAGCCTGTTTACATCGCCAGGGATGCCACCAACACCCAACGGGGATCCACACGCAGCTGTCGCTTGCGTACATGACGGGCCTCCGATCTTTTACTCCCGCTACAACACGCAAGATGGCCGGGGTACCTGGGTCATCACCCGTGCCGCGGACCAGCGGAAGGTGCTGCAGGACGCAGAGACTTTTTCCAGCCATCGCAGCATCTTCTCCTCCATACTGGGTGAGAACTGGCCGACGATCCCGCTTGAGCTCGATCCACCGGCCCATGGCGTCTTTCGCTCACTGCTTAATCCGCTGCTTTCGCCAAAGCGGGTGTTGGCTTTGGAACCGGCTGTCCGCGAACGGGCGGTCGAGCTGATCGAAAGGATCGCCGCGTCGCGCACAAGCTGCGACGTGATGAAGGATTTTGCCTTTCCTTTCGCGGTGAGCACCTTTCTTCGCTTTCTGGGGTTGCCTGATGACCGACTCGATACATTCGTCGGCTGGGGGAAAGATCTGCTCCACGGCGACGATAAGGAACGACCTGTGGCTGCCCGGACGATCGTGGCATTCATCGACGAACTTGCAGCCATGCGCCGCGATGAGGCGGTTGACGATTTCATGACCTTTATAGTGCAGGCACAGGTCGAGGGCCGCCGGCTGACTGACACCCAAGTCCGCGGCATCGGCGTGCTTGTCTTCGTCGCTGGGCTCGACACGGTCGCAGCAGCTATAGGCTTTGACTTGGCGTACCTCGCACGCAACCTCAAAGATCAGCAATTGCTGCGGAGCGAACCGGACCGCATCCCGCTCGCAACCGAAGAATTGCTGCGGGCCTATCCGCCCATTCAGTTGATCCGCGTGGCCACGAAAGATATCGACTTCGAAGGCGCGCCGATCCGGAAGGGGGACTATGTTTCCTGCGCCACGATGATTGCCAATCGTGACCCGGCGGAATTCGAATGCCCCAACACGATTGATTTGGAGCGGGAGGACAACCGCCACGCAGCGTTTGGCTATGGTCCCCACCGTTGCCTTGGCTCACACCTTGCCCGGCGCGAGATTGTCATTGGCCTGGAGGAGTGGCTGGCGCGCATCCCGGCTTTCAGGATCAAGCAGGGTACGGCGCCGATAACTTCTGGCGGCCATGTGTTCGGGATCGAAAATTTGATCCTGGACTGGTCTTAGGCCCGCCCCGAGCCCGGGCACAGACAATGGAGGCAGCGCCATGCGCATCATCGTCCAAAAGGCCAAATGCCAGGGCCACGCGCGATGCGCGGCGCAAGCGCCGGACATCTTTAAACTCGATAATGACGGTTACATCCTGCCTGGTGACATTGAAGTTGCGGAAGGGGAGGAACTGCCTGCATCACGAGGCGCGCGATCCTGTCCTGAACGTGCGCTGGAACTGACTCGCTGACGCTCTGGATGAGACAGCATTCAACCGTGAGTCTGGCGGCTTGAACCATGTGGCCGCACTCAGCACGCGACCTCTGTCCCGCACGGTTCACGTCCAACTCTGCGGGGCAAATTCCGGGCGCCAGTGTTCCCCGTGAGGCGCAAACGGCAGGGCCGGGGTTCGCGAACCTCTTCGAATCACAGAATTTGCGCCAGAGCCGATGGACCAGACGAGAATTGCCGAACTACTCGACGCGAGGCGACCCGGAGTGCCGTACCGAAGAACTGCCCGACCCATGTTGCGGCAGGCCGGGTCTCTGCATGATTTGATAGGGCGAAACCAGGAGAACGCACCATATTTGCCCAACATTATGCCCGGCTCAGCACCGGCCAATGGCCGCAGCTGGAGAGAAGGTTCGACCAGCATGTGCTTGCCTGTGTGCTTTCACGTGCGCTCGAGGAGATCGAGGCCGGCGAGGCGACGGCGACGGAGGCAACCGGACTTTCGCGCGCCGAGTTGCGCGATGTCCTGTCCCGCTGTTTCCCTGCTTTTCCTATCAACGCGTTTGCCTTGGAAGAGGGGAGCGAGCCTGAGCCGGATCTGGAAGAAGAACTTCTGCGCGGACTGCTGCTGGCGCATGCCCGGCCCGACGACAAGGCAAGCGCCCGCTTCGCCAAGATCATCGCCCGGCGTGCCATGCGCAATGACCACCTCTGGCAAGACCTTGGCCTTTTTAGTCGAAGCGACCTCGGCCGCCTGCTCGCCTCGCATTTTCCGACGCTGGCGGCCGGCAACACCCAAAACATGAAATGGAAAAAATACTTTTACCGAAAGCTCTGCGAGGCCGAAGGCTTTTCGCTGTGCAGCTCCCCCAGTTGCCGGGACTGCAATGATTTCGAAAGCTGCTTCGGCCCGGAGGAAGGCGAAAGCCGCCTCACACGGACCAAGGACAACGCCCAGGATTGAGAGCCGCTTGCGTCAGTCGTACAGCGTCAGAGCTCGCGCCGCGCCATCTGTCTGTTGTCAAATCTCGACGGACGCCTTGGGGGATTTGAATACTGTGCGCTCGCGATGCTCGCTTCGGCAGGTCGTCGTCATGGCAGGCGCGAGTCGAATGTTTGTTAGATGCCGCCACAACCTAAGCCGGCATCATCAATCGCTACAAGCGCAAGGAGTTGAAGGACACGTTGCGCGATCTTGAGCAGGCCGGACTTGGTGACCAGCTCGTTAGGTTTTCCAATTCATGAGTGGCTAGAGCGATGGCTGTACTGGCGTTCGATCTCGTCTATTTTTCCGGCCTGACGGCAGACCAACTGCTAGGCAGCGTCATCTCACTTCTGGCGTGTTTGCTCCTCTATAACTGATACGATTTTAGGAAACGGGGTCTGCAGTGTTTTCTTCCGCTTCGGCGCCACATAGCTTTCAACCAGGCGAAATGCTCGACGTCGACAGTTACCAGCGGCCGTAGGTTGATGGTCACCGTGTTTGGCGCTCAGAACTTCCTCCGTGCTAGTCAATGGTGAGCATCGGAAGCGATTTTGCAGGTTTTGCGCTGACGGGATTCTGGCTCGGCCCGCCGGTCGGGTTCGTCAAAAGGTGCTAATATAGCGTTGTATGTCCGATCGGCGGTAGTAGCCGCTTACTGATCGCCGGACGGTCATCCCTGAACATTGTTGCACCGCACCTGGAGTGCTTAGGGAATGATATTATCTGACAAATGGAAAAATCACGTAGGAGCCAAAGTAAAATTTTATTATATCTGACTCCTGAGAATTAGCAAGTAATGATCCTAGAACGAATCTTTCGCGGGCCGTTAAGTTGTTTTTCAACTCTAGTGCGTCACTATGGGGTCCGTAGGTCCCAAAAAATGTCCCATCCTTTGCAGGGCAACAAGGAGGCGTACTATGGCAAGAATTTTTGAAATTCTTACGGGCAGTCTGACTGCCGGATGTGTTCTCGTAATTCTTTGCATGCCAGCGACTGCAGCTGGAATTAATGTCGGAGGCGTCGGCGGGGTATCCGTCGGCAGCGGAGGCGCCAGCGCTAATGTGGGCGGCAACAGCGGCGCTACGGCTAGCGTATCCCTAGGCGGTTCTGGGGCAAATGCCGCAGCCTCCGTCGGCGGCACTGGCGGAGCGACTGCTTCCATCGGCACCGGCCGCGCCAATGTCGGTGTCGTCACCGGGGTCGGTACCGACGTAAATGTCGGCGTTGGAACCAATCCAGCCGCCAACCCCAGCAACCCGACCGCTTCGAGCACCCCGAATCTGGCTAGCGTTGTCGGCGATATGTCGAACGCCCAGGTCACTCGGATGAAGAAGCGCTGCGTCGAAGTGCTTAGCAACGAAGATACCTATGATCGTGAGCTGCGCCGGCTCTGCTTGCTGATCTCGCGCCGCTAACCAGCGACCCCTTTCCGACCTGTCGGGGCTGTCGACATGACACTCTCCAGTTCCGGCAGTGGAAGCCCGCCCGCCGAAAGGTTGGCGGGCTTTTACAGTCAGCGTTTTTCCATCCGCAGCAGGCAGGATGTTTAGGCACTTTCGCGTATGTAAACGTTGACACTTAAGGCGCTTTCGCCTCGTAGGAAAGTTGTGTAACGCCTTGTTCTTGAACAAAAAATGTGAGAACGCCTAGTTGCTTAAGCGAAAAGCGCCTTACCGAGCGGATATCAAAAATAAACATTGTAGCGATCTTGCAACCGCCCGAGGCCGCTTTTACGCGTTCGGAGCAAGTCTAGGCCGATAAGTCATCGTTTTGCTTATGTTTCTTCACGTCACGGTGGCGGTAGGTGTAGCCGGGAATGTCCTGCAAATGGAACGTATTGCCGGGAGGCGAGTAGCGGTAGATAAATCCGAATTGGTCGGTGATCCCGTTGACGCTCGTATAAGTGATCTCGCCATACAGATACATATGGAAGGGAACCCGCCCCTATGTGAGTATCGGACAGGAAAAGCTCATTCAGCACATTGTTTGTGATAGGGCCGCCGCGATCAAAAGCTGCAGGGCTAAGAGCATCGTCTGCCCCGAGCACCCGTTCAACGTCATTGATTTCTCCGGGATGGTAATGCGGAGTTGGCGGCAAGTTGCAAAGCCGGAGGCTCGCCCGAATCTCGTTTATGATGGCAGGAGTGCGTCCGAAATTCTTGATCGAGTATGCCGCTTCCGGAATTGGTCTTTTGTTGTCGGGCTTGTCAGCCCAATCGTGCGTCACCCCCACCAACGGTTTGGTGGCGGTGACGAACAAATACGGGCGCTCGATATCGAGCAAAGCCTTTTCGGCAATGTCGGCGCTGCGCTGGGTGTGCCTAGCAGCCTCTTTGGCGTAGTAAGCAGCGGCCATAGCAGCGGCGAGCGTGAAAGCACCCACGATAGCGCCAATGGTGGTCCAGTTCGCCGACTGTTGGGCAGCGTCGGCAGCGTTCCACTGGGCACACAGATCGGAACTGCGATCATCGTGACCTGCTTGGCATGGGTTAGTGTAACTTGGGGGTTCATTTGCCTGTTGGACTGGCGGAGGCTTGCCGCAACAGGGTTGCCTATGGTCTCTTGATGCTGTTCGGAATGTTGGGGCTGAGTGCTCTTGCGCTCGTCTGGCGGTAAGGCCGCCCCGAGTAAAACTACTCCGAAAGCCGCAATGAGGATGCCCCGATAGCGTCTAAGCATTGCAGTAAGAACGCAGCGCTAAAGCCCCCCGGCTTATTTTGTTGTTCAAATTACGCTCGGTTTCGTGAATGTCCATAGTCGCCAATTTTTCGGCGAGTTGGGCATAGGTAACGCCCTTCCGCTTCAACTCTGACTTCAAAAGGTTCTTGGCTTTCGTCTCGTATTCGACGGTCTGCGGGTCGTCCTTGCCTGCCATAGCCTCGCCTCAAAAAATATCATCACAGTCGGTGGTACAGGCCCCTGTATTTGGCGATACAAGCCCCGCATATAACCGGATATGATGACAATAGCCCCACACTTCCTCCTTTCCGCCGAAAGCCGCTCCCTTTCTCTGAAAGAGATTTACAAGGTGGCGAGGAAAAGGCTTACGACGCGTTCAAGCGCCTTCGCTGGGCTTCGACTCAAGGCGAGCCTGTTTGCGGGAAATGCGGGTGCCTGGATCATTACGACATTCCGACCCGTCGCAAGTTCAAGTGCGCCGCTTGCGGGGGCGCAGTTCTCGGTTACGAGGGCACGATCTTCGCCTTGGCGCAAGCTGTCGTTTGTCGATCTGCTCGCCGCGATCTGCCTGTTTGTTAACGGCGCGAAGGGCATGTCGGCGGTCCAGTTCTCTCGCGATCTGGACGTGCAGTACAAGACCGCCTTTGTGCTGGCTCACAAGCTGCGCGAAGCCTGTCGGCTGAAACCAAGAACGAAACCCTTGAAGGCGAGGTCGAGATTGACGGCGCTTACTTTGGTGGCGTGGTGCGCGCCGAGGGCGCGCGCTTCTGCTACTGCGCGAACGCCTCTGGAGTCGATTTTTAGCAGCTCATTGGCGTGATCTTCAGTTCCTTCGCCACAAAGCCCGGCGGAGAAGAGTATGCTGCCTGGCCTATTCATTGGCCCGAGTCCGCTTGCCACGGCAGCTATCGTTGTCATTTTTACATCAGACGATCGTCTCGTGAGCAGTGGACCGCAAAGTTGCGAAGACGCAGTTGCCCTTTGCTTCTACTGTGCATAGAAGCCATTTGTGCGGGCAGAGGTACAAAAATGGGTGCGGTGCTGTGGGAATAAAATTCGAAAAGCTAAATAAACTGCGGGAGTCTCTACTAGAGGCAAATCACGATTTCCGCGCCAGCACCCAATTGTTCAATAGCTTGGATGTCGCGAAAATTGATCGCGAAATGGATCTTGAAGGTCGGGGAACGCAGCGAGGCGAGGCTAACCAGCCCCCGAAAACGGCCAAGAATTTCGACGATATAGAGCACACAGTTATCGAGAGGGTCGAGGACGAAAAGAAGGCCGCACATCACACACTCGAAGACAGCCTACAGCTACTCTCCGGCCGATTGGCTGGCCTCGACTTTGAAGAGCAGTTTGGTCTGATCCGTCAGGCGAACGCCGCCAGTGTTTCCGATTTCAAGGCCTCGATCGCGGTGGGCCTGGACGAACTTCACGGATTGCGCAAATCGCTCAACGATGCGGAGAAAGAACACGACTGGTTCAAACAGAAGCACGGGCTTGTCCGGGCTGTGAGGGTTCAACACGGAGCGGCCCATGGTTTCCGAGTGTCCCTGCTAATCTTCCTGTTCCTCATTGAAACGGCGATGAACGGAAATTTCCTCGCAAAGGGAAATGAACAGGGATTCTTTGGCGGGCTCCTCGAAGCCGCCGCTTTCTCGTTTTTGAACATCGGCGCCGCTCTGCTGCTCGCAATATTCTGTGCACGCCTGGTGACTCACAGATCGCTTTTTGTGAAGTTGATCGGCGCGCTGTCGATAGTGGCCTATATCGGCTTGGCATTGACCATAAACCTAGCGCTTGCGCATTACCGCGAGGTTAGCGGGTCCTTTGTGGACGGAGCCGGCGTCGAGGTCGTGCGCAGCATGCTCGCCAATCCGGCTGGCCTTATGGACGTGAAATCCTGGCTTCTGTTCGGCATTGGTCTCATGTTTTCGATCTTTGCGTTTATCGACGGCTGGTTCGTTCTCGACCCATACCCGGGCTATGCGGGTGTCGAAAACAGATTGGTGGCTCGCCGGGAAGACTACATCGAGCGCAAGAGCGAGCTCATCGAGGCTCTGCAAGAGGTGCGCGATGAGCACAACGAGAAGGTGGAGGACATCGTCAAGCGGCTGGGGAGCAGACGCAGGGAGCATCGAGCGATCATCGACCATCGGTCGAGGCTGCTGACGCTCTTTGCGCAGCATCAAGACCAGCTGGAGCGAGCCTGCAACCAGCTTCTCTCAAAGTACAGGGAGGCCAATTTCCAGGCCCGCACAGAGCCAGCGCCAAAACATTTTGCCACACCCTACAAACTTGAGCGCATAAAACCCCTGATATCGTCCGACGATGAATGGAGCGAGAAGGACCTGGGCGCCTCAATTCGTGACGCGCAGGAAGAACTCAACGCTCAGGTGCGGCTCATCGGGCTGGAATGCGAGCGCGGGATCGAACAGTACCGAGATCTCGACAAGCTTCATCCGGATAGCGTGAATGGCTAGGCGGGGTCGCAGAAGAAAGAAAGGCAGTGGCGGCACAATTGTCGCAGCAGCCGGATTGGCCGTGCTGTCGGCTGTGATGCTGGCCGGTTTTGTTTGGATGTGGTCGAGATCCGGGAAGGACCAAATCGACATCAGCACGAATTGCCCACTGAACGGACCTGTGAGCCTGACAGCGGTCTTGATCGACGCCACCGACCCGATTTCGCCGATAACCATGGCGGATCTGAAGAATGAATTCCGCAAGACCATTGGGCGCGTCGAGCCTGGCGGCTATCTCAAGATATTGACGCTGGGCGCGAGGCCCGGCGACCTGACTGTGATGTTTGATGGATGCAATCCGGGCGACGGCTCGACGGTCGACAGCTGGACGAACAATCCGTCTCGGCGGCAGAAGAAATGGGAAGATGCGTTCGAGGACCCTTTGACGAACCTTCCCGACCAGATTCCCAATGGAGAATCCGCGAGCCAATCTCCGATCATGGCCGGAATTCAGAAAATCAAACTGTCGCTATTCGATAGCAGTTTGGCCAAAGAGAAGACCGCTAAGCGAATAATAGTCGCGTCAGATATGATCGAACATACGGCGCTGTACTCACAATATCGTTCGGGTCTCGATTATCAGAAGTACCTTGATAGCGCGGCTGACAGGACTTACGGGACATCGCTCGATGGCGTCGGGTTTACGATACTCTACGTCGATAGGGCGAAGAAGCCATTTGGCTCTTTCGAACATGCAGAGTTCTGGACCCGGTGGGTTCAAAGCCATCATGGTGATTTTGAGAAGCTGGTAGGGTTGGAGGGGTTAAACTAATGGCCAAGAAGCGAGGGGAGTCGTTCTTAGGACATCCGAGCCTGCCCCTTTTCGTCTTTGCGACGCTAACCCTGGGTGGCTGCGTGTTCATCGCAATAGCCAAGCTGTCGGGCGTAGACCCTATAATGGCGGCGAGCGCACCGGTGTGCCTGATGCTCATCTATCTTGCCGCGTCCGTCTTCACCGGCAAGCTACGGCTCCACGATGAGCAAACAGGCGACAATCTCTACTACATGGGTTTCCTGTTTACGTTGACGAGTCTCGGCGTATCGCTGTTTCAGTTTGGTTCCGAAGGATCCACCGACACAATCGTGAGGAACTTTGGTATCGCGGTGACGTCGACGATCACGGGCATTGCTTTGCGGATCTTTTACAATCAGATGCGCCGCGATCCTGCCGACATCGAACGGACGGTCAGGCACGAACTCGCGGATATGACGCGGCGTGTAAGAGCCGAGATGGAAAGTGTAACCAGGGAATTCGCTGACTTTCGCCGCGTAAGCAATCAGATGTTGGAGGAGGGTTTTGCCGAAATCGCCGTTCAAGCGGAGCGGAACGGAGAGCACATAAGATCGGCCCTGGATAAAATCGCGATGGAATCGATCAGACCAGTTCAAGAGGCCTCGGGAAAGCTCAGCAATGCTTTGAGCCACAATTTTGGGCAGATCGAAAGTCAGTTCTCGTCGATCGCACAGCGCGTCGAGGCGGCAGCCGATCTGCTCGACAAAGCCAACAGCTCAATGTCCTCTTCAGTTGGCAGACTGGGTGAACAGGCCGAAAGCGTAGCCACCAAGTTGGAGAAGGTTGTCGTCCCTGATGAGGTCCTTAAGAACGATCTGGCGCCGATGGTGAAACTTCTTGGCAGCGCGGTCGCTCAGTATGCTGTCAAAACAGAGACGGCTTCGCAGGAACAAGAAGCCCGCATGGCGGGCATCGTTGATGCTGTGGCTAAAGTGGCCGCAGGTGTGGAAAAGGCTGTGGCAGCCGCAGAGCAAACAGCGGAGAGCGTCCAAGCGCAACAACGCTTGACCCAGGCGCTTGCCGCAGTGGTGCAAAAGCAAAGCAAGGACACCGAAGACCTTGTCGCAACCTTGGCAGGAAGAACCCTTCACGCGCCGAGGCATGTTCCCCCTCTCAACGCTCCTATCGCGATTGAACAGCCACTGGCAGATCTGGCCGCAAATGACACCGTCGAGAGCGCACCAATTCGGGTCGAGCCTGAGCCCCAACCAGACGCTTTCCAAACTCTGGGAAGCGAGCCTCCCGCCGAACGAACGGAACCGCCTAAGCGAACCAGTTGGTGGGGCAGGTGAGTGACGCTGGCGGGACTTCGGTCGCCTTCGAGCGCAAGGGTTTTGGCCGCGGTTTGATACTGGGCCTGACCATGGCCGAGACGATGCTGCTTTTGGTGTTCTGCCTGTTGCTAGCAGCCGGTGCTATCATCACGAAAAAGCAGAAAGAGACCGATGAGGCACTGCGAGCCACTCAATCAAACAAGGAAAACGTGCAGAGGCTCGAAGCCGAGAACAAGCGGCTTCTGGCTCAGATAAAAGCGGTGTTTCAGCCCACGAGGGGAGGAACCGTTCCCGACGAACAATGGCGCGAGCTGGTCCTGGCCAAGGATGCTGTTAAGTCGGTCAAGGAAGCAGGTATTTCTCTGGAGGAGGTCGTGCGAAATGCCCCTGTCGCGAAAGTCCTTGCGGACAACGACATAAGCATTGATCAGACCAAGGCCATGATAGATGCGGCGAAGGTCTTGAGAGAATTTGGTTACGCCGGCACCGACAAAGGGCTGCAGGATCTGGCTGATGTGCTCAAGGAGGCTGCAGAGCCGACGCAAGCAGCAAAACCTCACGATTGGCCGCCGATCATCAGTCTCAGCGAACTGGATGGCTATAATTTCGATACCGGAAGCGCAGAGCTTTCGAATGCCTTCAAAACAAAGTTGCGCGATCTTGCGAAGACCATCGCCGGGACTGCGACCTCGTACGGTGTCGACGTGATTGAGGTAATTGGACACACGGACGAACAGGCAATGGCGGGCGAATCCTCCAACATGGACAAGGGGCTCCAACCGGTCCTGTCAGGGAAAGTGGAAATCGGCTCACTCCATCCCGCCGACAATGCCGGTCTTGGGCTGGCCCGCGCGATTTCAGTTACAAGTGTGCTCAGTGACATGCCCGCATTAAAGGGGTTTACGATTTTGCCGATGTCTGGTGGTCAGCTCATCCTGCCCGGCGATCATCTCACCGACGGAGCGCAGATTGGCGATGTACGGGCTCGAAGGCGCATCGAGATTAGGGTGAGGCAGCGATCAAAATTGGCGCCGGTTGGTGGCGCCAAGCCATGAATGGGGACGAGAGACTGGCGCCTTAGTCGGTACGGCAGTTGAGTTGGGGGGATTGGGCTATGGGGTTTTACGTTCGAAAATCGATCAGTGCGGGACCATTCCGCTTTAACTTTTCGTCCGGTGGGGTTGGCGCTTCCGTTGGCGTGAAGGGCCTCCGCATCGGCACTGGGCCAAGAGGTCACTACATCCACGCCGGCGTGGGTGGGCTCTACTATCGTGGCACTTTAGGCAAGGCCAGCGCGAAGAAGGTAGTTCAGCTCTCTCAGACCCCATCTGCGCCGCAACCCCGTCCACAATCCTCGCGCCCGGAATACGTCTCTGACGGCGTCGTGATGAGAGAAATCGAGTCCCGCGATGTGGTGGAAATGCGTGACGAGACATTCGCCAATGTGCTCGATGAAATCAATGCCAGGCAATCGCAGACGCGGCTGTCCGTAGCACTCGCGGTTTTGTTCGGGATTGCAGGTTTCCTTGTGGGGACCAAGCTCGGAGGTGCCGCACCGGTGCTGGGCATCGGTGCCTTTGTGCCGGGTATGCTCATTGGCAAATGGTTTGACAGTTACCGCCGGGTGAGCGTGCTCTATTACGATCTGGAAAAAGACGCGGAGGCCGCCTACGGGCGACTTGTCGGCGCGTTCGAAACTCTCACCGGCTGCGCAGGGAGATGGCATGTCGCTGCCGGCGGCAAGATAGAGGATCTGACTGCTTGGAAGCGAAATGCCGGGGCCAGCATGCTGGTCGACAAAAAGCCCACGACCCTTACAAGCTCCTTGCCGAAGGTTGTACGCAGCAACGTTACTCCTCCTTCAATCCATGTGGGTCGGCAGGTGCTCTTCTTCATGCCTGACCTAGTGCTGGTGAAGGACGGAAACCGATACGGCGCAGTCGGATATGCCGATCTGCAGACCCAATTCGCCCCGAGTAATTTTATCGAGACCGGCAAAGTTCCATCTGATGCGGAGATCGTGAGCTACACCTGGGCTCACCCAAACAAAAACGGCGGGCCTGACAAGCGCTTCAAAGACAATCGGCAGATCCCTGTATGCCGCTACGAAGCGTTGCGGTTTTCTAGCCCGTCCGGACTTAACGAGCTGGTGGAATTTTCCAAGACAAACGTCAGCCAGCCCTTTTGCCAGGCTCTATCGGCACTCGCGCAATTGCATCGAAGCTCCGACCGCCAATTCATAACGCTAAATGCGCACACTAGGGAGTGATGGTTGGGGATGGGCTCAAAGCGTGAGCCCAGGTCAGCAAACGCCTTCGCACGGAATCCCGTCGCTATCTCGATCCAACTTGCTCCCCCATGAGCAGTTGGCGAGATACCAACGTGCTTCTTCGCAAGATGAAATCTGCGTGCACAAGCGGCGAGGTTGGCATGAGTAGCTCTGTGCTACTTGGCGACGGCTGACAAGCCCAAGGGGGCTTTTGGTTGGGCTCGCAGATTCGGCATGTTGTTCGCGCCAATCCCAAGGGTTGTCAAACGTCCCAATCCAGATTCCAACCTTTGCGGTTTCAGCATTAGTTTGCTGTTGCGCATAGGCGCCGTGGCTATAGCGGGGCCAGTCCAAGGCTTGGCCATGTTCGACCATCCAGGACGCGGCGCTGACACCGTCCGCGCGCCGACAATCACCGACGAAGCGACGGTACCGATCCCATGAAACAAATGTGCATTGGACAGGCTGCGAAGCCGCAAGGAAATTCGCCAATGCTTCGGCCGCCCGGCGCCCGCAGGGGTATTGATGTGCGCTAGCGTCATTGCAGTATTGGCGGCTTTCGGGTGCATCGATGCCGTTGAAGCGGACGCGCTGCCCGTGGATCTCTATCGTGTCTCCATCAATCACCGATGCTATGCCTACTATCGGCGCCCGTCTCGACCCGGCCGAGTTTGCTATATCGAGACCACGTAACTGGTCACCCGAGCCTGTAAATTAG
This sequence comes from Mesorhizobium sp. M0478, assembly GCF_040321305.1. NCBI lineage: Bacteria > Pseudomonadati > Pseudomonadota > Alphaproteobacteria > Hyphomicrobiales > Phyllobacteriaceae > Mesorhizobium > Mesorhizobium sp. M0478. The sequence goes on along the minus strand of NZ_JAMYRH010000015.1, from coordinate 110,727 downwards.
TGGGTCGCGTAAGCAGCCAAGGCCACCACGATCACCAGGATCAGAGGCAAGCGCACATCTGGAGAGAAACGTCTGCGGACGATTGGTTCAGCGCCGCGCCTTGGTCGCGCGCGGCGACGATGAGAATAGCGATTGTTATTCAATTTCCGATCCTTTGCGAAACGCAAGCTGCATGATTTGTAACGTGCCTCTGCACCATTCATAGGCGCCTTTTTCGCTGGCGCTGGTTTGCCTTGTAGTTCGGCGCTTTGAACACCATGGTGCCTTCGCAGATCAGCCCGAAGTCACGACTTTGTAGTTACCTTTTCCGTAAACACGACCATCTTTCCGCGCTGGAGCCTACAAGTTTTCTCGGAATGAAATTAGGAGGCCGATTCAAAAAGAAGTCGGCTTGTGCGCCAGTTGGTCGTGGCCGGCGAGGCGGATGCCAGAACTGCCAACACCTCGTCCACACGTATGATGGCATTTTGTCCGAAAGGGAACCTCGAGATCAAGGTGGGGATGCGAAGTGTCCGGAACATTAAACAAACATCCGCAATTTTTCCACCAAGCCGCAGTGCTCACAATACTAAACGATTGAAGTGTTGGTGGCAGCCATTCGAGGTTGAAAAACCAGCATTTTATGTTGCGGACTGCCCTTGTCTAGGCTCTATGTGTCCAGCCTATCAGGGGGGTGTGAGTGTCGGAAGTTGAAAAATCGGTCTTCCAAAGCGATCTGCCTTTAAAGGAAAAGCTCGAGCGAGCCAGGATGGAATTGCTCGACCTTTCTGCTCGCAACCGACTTTTGAATGTGCCACGGTTTTCAAAGAGCGCGAAGACGATCGATATTGTCGACGAGAGGTCGTCTGAGATCTATCGATTGCTGGTGAGCGAAGGAAAGGCTTTTACCTTCCTGGCCGGCAAGCCGGATCGGCCGAAGGCAGGCCAGGTTGAAAGCAGCCCTCCAGACGAGGAAATCGACTATTCCCCCGTTGCTCTTGCTCAGCCTGAGGACGAAGGATTCGACGACAGAGGGGTATCTGCGCGACATTCTGACACCAAGCTTCAGACGAGGATGACCCCAACGGGGCTGCAGCGCCGGCTCCTTGATCTCTACCACGATGCCCGCACACTTGAGGAAGAGCAGGGCGTCAATATCCTCTTTCTGGCCCTTGGCATGCTGAAGTGGATTGACCCGAGCAACAAAGAAAACATCCGTCAGGCTCCTCTCATTTTGGTCCCGGTACGGCTGGAGCGAGGGGCCGCTGGAGAAAAGTTTCGGCTGCGAGCTCGTACGGAAGATCTTACCGCAAACCTCTCCTTGGAACTCTATCTCGACCGCATTCACAAGCTCGCCCTGCCGCGTTTTGAAGTAGGAGACGACTTCGACGTCTCGGCCTATCTCGAAGCCGTTGCCGAAGCAGTGTCGACCAAAGAGGGTTGGCAGGTTCTTGCCGATGATATGGTGCTCGGCTTCTTCTCGTTCGCTAAGTTCTTGATGTACCGTGACCTGGATCCGGATCTCTGGCCGGATGGCGCAAAGATTATCGAACAACCGAAGATCCGCTCGCTTCTTTCAGATGGTTTCGAAACACGCGAACCGCTGATGTCGGACGACATTGCGATTGATCCGCATATCGCGCCTGCCGAAATGTTGCATATCGTCGACAGTGACAGTTCTCAGACGCTGGCGATCCATGATGCAAGAAAGGGTCGCGACCTCGTTATCCAAGGTCCTCCCGGGACAGGAAAATCGCAGACGATCGCAAACATTATCGGGTCGGCCGTTGCCGATGGAAAGACCGTGTTGTTCGTTGCGGAAAAAATGGCCGCACTTGAGGTCGTAAAGCGACGGCTTGACACTGCGGGGGTGGGGGACGCCTGCCTTGAGCTCCATAGCAACAAGGCAAACAAGCGCATGATGCTGGAGGAGTTGCGGCGCACCTGGCAACTCGGATCGCCTCGCGGACAGCTTGCTTCTTCCCTTACTGAACGCCTGCTGGAGGCTAGGGATAAACTCAATGCACATGCTACAAGGATGCATGTTCCATTTGGAACGTCCGAACTCACTCCATACCAGGTTCTTGGCCAGCTAACCCGACTAAGGCAGAACGGGCAAAAGACAGTTGATATTGAACTTGAGGATGCCACCGCTTGGACGAATGACGGTGTCTCGCAACGTCGCAAACTTCTCGATGACGTGTCTCAGCGGATCAACGAGATCGGCTTGCCGATCCACCACCCATGGCGGGGAGTTGGCCTGGATGTCGTCCTACCAACGACCATTGAGAGGCTCGTCCCACGCATTGCGTCGTCGCTGGATCAAGCAAAGGCTCTGCACGCCAAACTGGCCGATATTGCTGAGCGGATCGAGGCGAAGCCTCCGCAAATCCTCAGCGACAGCGGCGAGGTAGAAGATCGCGCTGAGCTTCTCGCGTCCGCACCTGGACTTCCTGCCGAGGCGCTAGTCTCGCCGGTTTGGGATGAGCGTCCAAAGGACATTGCATCGCTTCTCTGGACAGGAACAGATTTCAACCGCAAATCCGAGGAACTGTCGGAGCAGTTGGTGGCGACGGCTATCGACACGCCAATTGAAGGTCTCGAGACAGAGCTTGCTAAGCTTCCTTCAGACTTTCCGAAAGATGGTTTCGTTCGTGCGCGCCAGCTAACCGTGTTGCTCCCACGCTTAAGAGAAGAAGCTGAGCGGCTAAATCAAGAACTGGGGTCTACGGTTTTACCGGACACGCTTGCAGGACTCCTCAGGTTAGTGATGACCGGCGAGAGAGTTGCGGCAGCCCCCGATGCGAGCCCTGAGGCATTCGCAGCCACAGTTTGGGACTCCGGGCTGGAACAGGCTGGTGACCTTGCCGACAGCGTAGCAAAGCTAGAGACTGCTAGAGCCGAGCTTCAGGGCAAAGTTGTTGATGCCGCTTGGAGTACCAACGTGGCCGCGGCGCGGCAAGCGCTCGCCGAGCACACGGGAATATTGAAAGCATTGAATGGCGATTACCGTCGTGCCACTGCACTTGTGCGGACTATTTTGGTGGCCCCTAGCGCGCCTGCGGCGGAGATAGTGGGTCTCCTCGACATTCTAATGAAGGGCCAGGCGGCCGCAGCAAAAGTGCGCGAAGGCGACGCCTTTGGCGGTTCCGCCTTCGGAGCCGATTGGCGCGGTGAGAGATCGTCTTCGGCACCACTCCAGGCCTTAGTGGAGTGGATGCGCACGCTGAGGGGACTTGGCTCGGAACCGCGAATTATAGCCGGGCGGATGGCGGAGCGCTCTGAAGCGGGCGCGCGTGCGGTCCGAGTTCGTAAGGTGATCGACATCGGTCAGCCGATTATCGAGGGGTTTTGGAACGATTTAGGCCACCTTGCGTCATCCCTGCAAGGTGACGTGGCTTCCGCCGAGCGGGCCTCGCTGCAAATGATGGAAGCGAAGGCAAGCACTGTAGCTCAAGCCGATGACGCGTCACGACAGGTTCTGACTGACGTTCCAGATCTGATCAGTGAGCGGGTGGAGATACTACGCCGACTAGGCAGACTACAAGCGCTTGATCAAGAGATCGAGGACGGGGAAAGCCTTGGCAAGTTCGCATTCGGCTCGTCGTGGCTCGGTCGAGGATCCGATTGGGCCGCTCTCGCGCAAGCCGAACTTTGGCTGAGAGAAAATGGCTCAATCCGGCATTTGGCTGCGCGGTTGCCTGAAAGAAAAGAGATCGCAAACTTGGCGCGTTCAGCGCGTGAAGCGGCCCAAGCGGCAGCGCGGGAATTGAAGGCGCTTGCAGGGGATTTGAAAGCCGATGCTCCCTCCTTGTTTGGAGTAGACGATTTTCCAGACGTCGCGATAGTCGAGGTTGTTTCTCGACTGGAGGGGTGGCTTGATCATCAGGAACAGCTCTCAAAATGGGTTGCCTATGGAGAGCGATCCGAAACAGCCCGAAAGGCTGGACTGGGACAGTTGATAGACGGCCTGGCCGACGGCCAGATTACAACAGGATCGGCGCGATCAGTCTTCGATATGGCCTACTACGAACGAATGTTTCTAGCGATGGCGACCGATGAGCCGGAGCTGGCAAGGTTCGACGGGGAATTGCATTCCAGGGCTGTACGTGACTTCGCGGATCTGGACCGACAGAGGATCAAGGCCGGTGCCATCGAAGTTGTGACGGCTCATCACCGAAAAATTCCTTCAAGAGACGGCGGAGCTGGACCAGTCGGATTGCTTCGTTCTGAGATGGCGCGCAGACGGGGCCACATGCCTATCCGGCAGTTGATGCAGAAGGCAGGGCCTGCCATCCAGGCACTCAAGCCAGTGTTCATGATGAGCCCGCTTTCGGTGGCCCAATTCCTGTCGCCCGGCAGGATGTCCTTCGATCTTCTTGTGATGGACGAGGCGTCTCAGATACAGCCTGTGGACGCGCTCGGCTCGATCGCCAGGGCCAATCAGGTGGTCGTTGTTGGCGACGAACGCCAACTGCCACCCACGACATTCTTCGCCAAGGTGACAGGCTCGCAGTCTGAAGATGACGAGGGTGAGGGCGCGCAGGTCGCCGACATCGAAAGCATCCTCGGCCTGTTCACGGCCCGCGGCTTGCCGCAGCGTATGCTCCGCTGGCACTACCGTAGCCGTCACCAATCTCTGATCGCCGTATCGAACAGCCAGTTCTACGAGAACCGGCTTTTCATCGTGCCAAGCCCCTATACTCAAGAGGCAGGCATGGGGTTGCGGTTTCATCATGTGCCAGAGGGGGTCTTCGATTCCGGTGGCACAGGAACCAATCCGGTAGAGGCGAGAGCAGTAGCCGAAGCGATCATCCGTCATGCGAAGGTGAACCCGCGAGAGACTCTAGGCGTTGCAACATTTTCGGTTAGCCAACGCCGCGCGATCCAGGATGAACTCGAAGGGCTGCGGCGACTAAATCCCGATACGGAGGAGTTCTTTCACGCGCACCCCAGCGAGCCATTCTTCGTCAAGAGCCTTGAAAATGTTCAAGGCGATGAGCGCGACGTGATCATGATCTCAGTGGGGTATGCCAAGAATGCGCAGGGGTACATGGCCATGCGTTTCGGCCCTCTTGGTGCGGAAGGCGGCGAGCGTCGGCTCAACGTCCTCATAAGCCGCGCCAAGCGCAGCTGCGAAGTATTCGCGTCCATCACAGACGAGGACATAGACCTGGAGCGTGGCAAAGGGAAAGGCATCTTCGCCTTCAAGCTCTTCTTGCACTACGCGAGAACAGGGCGAATTTCGCTTGCCCAGGCCACGGTTCGCGAAATGGATTCAATCTTTGAAGAGCAGGTAGCCAACGCGCTGATCGGAAAGGGTTACCAGGTTCATGCTCAGGTTGGCATTGCAGGCTTCTTCATCGATCTCGCGGTTGCTGATCCGGAGAGGCCAGGCCGCTATATTCTTGGCATCGAATGTGATGGCGCAGAATATCATTCATCGCGCTCGGCCCGAGATCGAGACCGGCTACGGCAGTCTGTTCTGGAAGACCATGGTTGGATAATCCATCGCATCTGGAACGCTGACTGGTTTCAGAGGCCACGCGAGCAGCTGGAGCGAACCATATTAGCGATTGAGGCTGCGAGAAAAGAGCTCGATGAGCGGGCCGAATTGGGGGTCCAGAGAAATCGTGCTGTAGCCGTGCAGGTTGTTACGGTCGACAGAGGCAACGTGACGGAAATCGGTCTCGAAAGCACAAAGGGATCCGAGATACCCAATCGAGCCTACGAAGAGGCCGAACTAAACCGACCGGGATCGTTCGAACTCCACGAGACGCCCAGCGGAATCATGGCCGGACTGGTCGAGCAGGTGGTGGCTATAGAAACACCAATCCATGTCGACGAAATAGTTTCGCGTATTCGGGGCGCGTGGGGTCTGCAGCGGGCCGGTGGCAGGATTCAGGATGCAATCGAGCGAGGGGTAGGCCTAGCGCAGAGAGGTGGTGCAGTAGCCCGTCGAGGCAGCTTCTGCTTCAAGCCAGGTGCTCCTGTTCGTCTCAGGGATCGCAGCGGCGTCGTGTCCGCTGGATTGCGCAAGCCCGAAATGATTGCGCAGGACGAAGTCGCCCAAGGCGCCATGGAAGTCGTGAAATCCAACCTCGGTGCGACGGAGGAAGAAATCGCAATAACCGTTGCGAGAATGCTGGGCTTCAAAGCCACAAGTGCACAATTGCGGCAGTTGATTTCAGCTGGGGTCGCCGATTTGATTGCCAAGGGCTTGCTGCGGCCCCAAGACGGTTTGTTGGTGGCCGGCGAGTCCGCGAGCGAGGCATTAGCTGAAGTGTGACCGGGCATTGTAGAGCCCTCGTTGCAATCTCTGTTGAAGCTCGGAACACCTCTTTTGCTGGCGGAGGCCGAATGGCATTTCGATTCGTACACACGGCCGATATTCATCTCGACTCGCCGCTGCGTTCGCTCGCGATGCGTAATGCCGATCTTGCCGGGCTCGTGGGCGACGCCAGCCGCCAGGCATTCGTTTCGATAGTGGATCTCTGCCTAGAGGAACGCGTGGATGCGTTGGTAATAGCCGGCGACTTATACGATGGTGATCAAACCTCGATGAAGACGGCGCGGTTCCTGGCAGCGCAGATGACACGCCTGCACCAGGCTGGCATCAGGGTTTTCAAGATCCGCGGCAATCATGACGCCCTGTCGCGGATTTCCAAACAGCTGGTGTTTCCTGACACCGTGACCATTTTTGGCGGTCGTGCTCAGTCGGTATTGCAGACAGCCGGCGGTGTGGACGTCGTTTTCCATGGTTTGAGCTTTGCGAACCCTAAGGCGCCGGACAGCCTGCTGCCCAAATATCCGGCTGCTCGCGAAGGAGCCGTCAATATTGGCATCATGCATACCAGTCTGGCCGGATCGCCCGGTCACGACGTTTACGCGCCCTGCAGCATCGCTGACCTGCACGCCCACGGTTTCGACTATTGGGGGCTTGGCCACATTCATCTTCGCCAAGTCCATTCCGGCGCAAGCACGGTGGTGATGCCGGGAATACCGCAGGGGAGGGACATTAACGAGGCCAGTGAGAAATCAGTTTCCCTAGTAACGGTGCGCGACGACCGTTCGGTGGAGGTCGAGGAAAGGCTGACCAGCGTTGCGCAGTTCGAGCGGGTCAGCGTCGACCTTACCGGAGCAGTTGAGTGGCCGGAAGCCGTCGCGCGTGTTCGCTACGCACTCGAAGAGATGCGGGCCACCGTCCGCTCGCGTCATGCTGTGGCCCGCGTTGGCCTAACAGGAACATCACCACTGATGTGGGCGCTGATCCGCGACAAGGACCTCCTTCTTGCCGAAGCCGAACAGGCTGCGGAACAACTGGGCCATACGTGGGTGGAGAAGCTCGAGCTTGACCTCGCGCCACCTCGGGCGGAGACGGCCGAGGATACTGCTGATCCGATTTTCGAACTCGAGCAATCCATGCGCGCCGATGCCACCTCGGATGCCTTCCGCGCCGAGGCGAGGGCGTTCGTCCAAAGGATGGTCGCCGACCTTCCGGCCGACGGACGGGATTTTGCTGGGAAGGACGAAGCCGGGCTGGAACGGTTCCTCGATCAGGTGCTTTCCAAGGGCGCAGACTTGGTGACTTCCCGCCTTAAGTCCGGTGGATCGTCATGAGGCTGCAGCGCCTTGACCTCATTCGCTATGGAAAGTTCACCGATGGTACGATCGACTTCGGACCCAAACCGGAATCCGGACCTGATCTGCATATCGTGTTTGGCCTGAATGAGGCCGGCAAATCGACAGCGCTTTCCGCCTATCTAGATTTGCTGTTCGGCATCGAGGAACGGAGCCGCTACAACTTCCTGCATGAGTACAGCGCCATGCGCATCGGTGGGGTGCTGGAACTGGCCGGCTCCGAGCACACGTTCACGCGTACGAAACAGCGTACTAATTCGCTATTGAACGCGACGGGCCAATCGGTGAGCGAGGTGGCGATCACGGCGCATCTCGCCGGACTGTCGCGTGACGCTTACACGACTATGTTTTCACTCGATGACGAGACGCTGGAAGCCGGCGGAAAATCGATCCTGGAGTCGCGGGGCGACCTCGGCAAGCTCCTCTTCACGGCCAGCGCCGGTCTTGGGAACGCAAGCGATACGTTGAACGGCCTCGAGGCCGAAGCAGACGCGCTGTATCGGAAGCAGGCGCATGGCACCGAACTGGCGCTGCTGAAGAAGCGCCTTGTTGACGTGAAGTCGCGCAGGGATGCGATCGACACACTTGCATCGACCTATGAGGGGCTGGAGGCCGAACGTCTCGATGCATCGCAGCAGTACGGCCGAACCATCAGCGATCGGGCGGTGCTGGTGGCCAGGCTGGATACCATTGCTCGTTACGTACGTGCTGCGCCGATGCTGGCGGATATGCGCCGCAAGATTGCCCGGCTGGATCAGCTGCCGGACATCACCTCCCCAGCCCGGACATGGACGGGAAGTGTCACCGAACTGATCGATGACGATGCCAGCCTCAGAACGCGACTGTCCGCAAACATCGATGAGGTCGAGCGGCTGTCGGCAAAAGTCACTGCGGTCGACGAGGACGAACGGATCCTGTCGATTTCCGAACGCATTCGCAGCCTGGCGGAGGGCAAGGTGCGCCATACCGCGGCTGGCTTTGACTTGCCCACTCGCAGGATGGGGCTGCAAATCCTCAACAACACCGTGGCAAGCTGCCTTGCCGCGTTGGGCCGGTCTTCCGAGCCGGATCCTGCCGCACTGCTTCCGCCTGCCGTCACAGTTGGCGTCGTTCGCGCTATGGTCGAGCAGAGGTCCGGTATTGCTACGGGCGCGCGCGCCGCCCGCGACGAGGCGGCGGCAGCACTCGATGCGTTGCAGGTGGCAAGGCAGCGGGTCGGCGAGGAAAGGGCGGTGCCCGAACCCGCCAGGGCAAGGCTGGGCTCGGCTTTGTCGAAAGCGCGAGCAAGCGGACACAAGGCAGAGATCAAGACGGCTCGCGAGGCGGGAGATGCGGGAACAATCCGATGGAAGGCATCGCTGGCTCGCTTGCGTCCATGGAACGGAGATGCCCTCGCTCTCGCCAACGTTGCGGTTCCGAGCGCCGGGCAGATTGCCGCCTGGAAGACAGTAGCGTCAGTACTGGCAAGGAACACCGCGGTACTTGCCGAACGCCTCGCCGAATACGAGGGCAACCATGCAATGCTCGCCGCACGATTGGATGCCCTTCGAGCCTCGGTCGACGTTGTCGACGATGAAGCGGCTGCCGCCATCCGCCGTCTCCGCGATGATGCGTGGGCAACGCACCGCGCAGTGTTGACTGGTGACACCGCTGACGATTTCGCCGTGGCACTGACGCGCGATGACGTTGCCAGCGCAGGCCGGCTGGCCGGCGCGGCGGATCTGGCCGAGATCCGGGCAATGACGCGTGCCCTGGCCGAGGCCACGGCCAACCTGTCACGAAACGGCATCCAAAGCCAACAGCTCGTCAAGGATGCGGATACCCAATTGTTGGAAATCCGTGTGGCCGCCAGCGAGCTCCTCGGAGAAGCCCTGGAACCTTCGTCTGAGCGCCTGATCGAAAGGATCGAGGATCAGATCGAGGCGCGCAGCGATGCGCTCGCTTCCTGGGAGCAGATCGAACTTGCTCGCTTGAAAGCCGAGCGAGCCGCTGACGCCGGCGAGCAGATACACTTGGAAATGAGAGCGGCGCTGGAAAGCGTCGGCATAGTATCAGAGCCCGGCGACACCCTCGAAGCAATCATGGCCATCGCGGAGCTGTTTCTGGACCGGCAGCGCAAGGTGGACGCCGAGTATGCCGAGGCGCTCAGAATGGTGAGTTCCAAAGAAGAGGATCTAGCTGCCCGACGGGTTGCGGTAGGGGTGGCGGAGCGTCGCGAGGAGGAATGGCTGGCCGGCATTACCGAAGCGCTCAAGGGAACGTGGCTCGAAAGCGGTCTGTCCGCGTCAGGCGTTGGCGCTGTGCTCGATCAATTGGCCGAACTGTCAAGAAGCCTGCAGGAACGGGAGGATCTGCAGCTGCGTATTGACAAGATGGAGGCCGACAGGGCCAATTTTCTGGTCGAGGTCATCGCCGTTGCGGTCGAAGCCGACGAGCCGACGAAGGATGGCGAGCCGGAGCAGTTGGCCACCCGCCTTGCCGAGCGCCTGGAGCGTGCCGAGCGGACACGTGAAACGAAGGCAAGCCTCGGCAACGAGCTGAAGCGCCTCAAGGAGGCGCGCGAAATCCTCGACACCGAGATTTCGGCACACGAACGCCGCAAGAATGAAGTGCTGGGCGTCTTTGGCGTCGCCACTCTGTCCGAGGTAATCGAACGCGACGAGCTGCTGCGTGAGCGCGACGGCTTGCGCACTACCGTCGCCGAACTTGAGGAACGGGTAGTGGCGGAACTCGCAGTCGATGGATTCGACCAGGCACGCTCGATCCTGGAAGCGATCGATTTCGACAGCCTCGCGGTCGAGAAGGCTGAGGGCGAGCAGCGGCTTCGCCAGTTCGATGAAATCATCCAGCAACAGCTGATCCGACAGACCCGCGCGGCAGACAAGTTGGACGCCATCGGCGGTGACAGCGCGGTTGCCCGCCTGGATGCCGAACGGCGCACAACCCTGTTGGAAATCGAGGAGAAGGCCGTTCGCTACATTGAGCTGAAGCTTGGTATCATGTCGGCTGGAAATGCTTTGCGGATCTACCGTGAGAACCACCGTTCGGGGATGATGGCGCGTGCATCAGACGCATTCAAGCTAATGACCCGTGGGCAGTATTCAGGCCTTACAACCCAGCCCGTCAAAGGCGAGGAGGTTCTCATCGCGGTGCAGCGCGACGGGCAATCCAAGCTCGCTGAAGCGCTTTCGAAGGGCGCGCGCTTTCAGCTCTACCTAGCACTGAGGCTCGCCGGTTATTACGAGTTCGCCCAATTCCGGCCCTCGGTTCCCTTCATCGCCGACGACATCATGGAAACCTTTGACCATATTCGCTCGGAGGAAGTTTTTAGATTGTTTGGGGAGATGGCGAACACAGGTCAGGTCATCTATCTCACGCACCACAAGCACCTATGTGAAATCGCCAAGGCTGTTGTGCCACAATCTACCATTCACCAGCTGGATTAGGCTCGATTAGAATTCGCGTCAAAACGGATCAACTAACCAACTCGGCTGACATAGGAACCTTCGATCGAATCCATCATGACGTCCCATAGAGGCTGAGAAATGCCTATTTTGTTCTGCAATGTTGCGTGGATGAACGACTTCGCCGGGCGGAGCGCGGATGACCCGCCTCTCGGTGGCGGGGCATTTCGAGTAAGCAGGGTTATTGCGCCGAAGAATGCAACTTTGTTGCAGCCAATGACGGTTACGTTTACGTCGCTTCGAGACGATTAAGGGCGAATTGGATCGGCAGGTGCGCCCACAATATGGGTTCAGTTCAAGGGGCGTAACCCGCCCAGCACTACAAGGATAAGATCAGGTCGCTAGGACGCTCGCCGAAAATGCATTCGTGCTGCCCCGGAGGGATAGGCACCGTGTCAAAGGGTGGAGTGGCCAGGCAAGCTGATGGTATGCGAACGATACGACAGATCGATCCGCCAGAGCATTCGTCAAGAGAGTAAAGGCATTATCGAAGGCGAGCCAGTCGCTCCCGTCGGGGCATCGCCCGCAAGCGGAGGATCGCGCCGCGCCGTGCATGCGATTGGACCTCTCGTCCCGCTGCGCTGCTGAGATCTCTCCTGTCAGGCGGTCTAGGTTCCGCGCTTCGGGCCGAGCAGGAAAACTATGAGGGCAGCGACGAACGTGGCAACAGCACTGTAGGCAATGGCGCTGGCGATCCCCGCATTCTCCACCAATAGCCCGCCGAAAATCGCGCCGGCTGCGATTGCCACTTGGAATGCAACGACCATCAGCACACCGGCGCTTTCGGCCTGCTCGGGAACGGCCCGCCGCACCATCCACGTCTGTAATCCCACCGGCACCGCGCCGAAGGCAAAGCCCCACGCGCCAACCGCAATCCCCGAGGCGAAGGCCGATGCTCCCGCCGTCAGTAGCGAAACAGCCGCTATCCCTATGAGCAGCGGTGCAAGGGCCGCGACTGCCTTGAGACTGTACTCGGCCAGAAGCCCGCCGGCCAAATTGCCGAAGAATCCGCCGATGCCAAAAGCAAGCAACACAAGCGAGATCGTCTCGACGTCGAGCGCGGGAATCTTTTCGAGGAAGGCGCGGATATAGGTGATTCCGGCGAAGTGGCCGGAAGCGACCAGCAGGATGACAAAAAGCGCAACCTTGACCATCGGAATTTTTGCCACATCCAGCAGGCTTCGGACGCTAGTCACTCCAATCGGAGGCAGTCTCGGAATGGTTATGAGCTGCACGAGCAGTGTAGCGACGCCGCCGGCTGCGGCGAGCATGAAGGCGCTTCGCCATCCCCAGATATCGCCGACATAAGCGCCGATTGGAGCTGCGCAGACGGTAGCTACGGAAACGCCGGTGAGGATGGTCGACATAGCGCGAGGCAGGAGGTGGCTTGGAACGAGCCGCATCGCCAGTGCTGCCGACATCGACCAGAAGCCTCCGAGCGCTATGCCGAGCACGACGCGTGCAGTCAGGAGAACCGCCAGCGACCACGCGCCGGCCGCCAGAACGTCCGACAGGATCAGCAGGACCGTCATGGTCCACATGACGGTCCTGCGGTCCAGGCGCTTTGTGATGATGGCCACCGTCGGCGCCGAGATCGCCCCGACGATAGCTGTCGCCGTCATCGCCTGCCCAGCCGCTCCCTCGCTGATACCGAGATCATGCGCGAGGGGCGTGAGCAGGCTGACAGGCAGAAACTCTGCCGTGACCAGCCCGAAGGTGCCCAAGGAAAGCGAAATGACGGCACCCCATGCCGGGCCAGACGGTGGGACTGGCTTTTCTGGGTCGTGCAGAACAGCGTTCATAACGCCTGCTGCGGATCGGGTCATGAACGAAGTCTCCACTTTGATGCAATGCAACGTGATGTTGGCTGCCTTGACCCAAATCTAAAAACACAAGCGCATTTCCCGGCGGCGTTGTACGGAGGAGGGGATGTTCATTGCTTCGCGATACTTTGTGACGGTGCGACGCGCAACATCAATGCCGGTTTCCTTCAGCCGGACAGCGATGTCCTCGTCGGAAAGCACGTCGCCGGGAGATTCTGCGGCAATGATCGCTTTGATCCGATGCCGGACAGCTTCGGCAGAGTGCGCATCGCCGCCTTGGCAGGACGCGATCGCGACGGTGAAAAAATACTTCAGTTCAAAAACTCCGCGCGGGGTAAGCATGTACTTGTTCGAGGTCACCCGGCTTACCGTCGACTCGTGCACGCCGATCGCGTCAGCGACGGTTCTAAGATTGAGAGGCCGCAGGTGGGCGACGCCATGTTCCAAAAAGGCATCCTGCTGACGCACGATTTCAGCCGCAACCTTAACGATCGTCTTGGCGCGCTGATCGAGGCTGCGGATTAGCCAGTTCGCGTTTTGCAAGCATTCTTCGAGAAATGCTTGATCTTTCGAATTTTGGGCAGTCTGACGCGTGACTTCGGCATAGTAGGTTTGGTTGATCAGCAGCTTCGGCAGCGTGGCGGGATCAAGTTCGATCTGCCACCCGCCTTGCGGCGAGGGCGTGACCCAGACGTCGGGTACGATTGATTCAGACGCACCGGATTCGAATCTGTTCCCAGGCTTTGGGTCGAGCGCACGAACCTCATGCATCATGTCGAGAAGGTCTTCTTCATCGACGCCGCAATGCTGCTTCAGCGCCTCAAAATCGCGTCGCGCAAGCATTTCAAGATGGGCAACCAAAGCTGCCATTGCCGGGTCGAGCCGGTTTCGCTGGCGCAACTGAATCTCGAGGCATTCTCTGAGACTTCGCGCAAAAACTCCCGGTGGATCAAATTGTTGCAAGGTTCCGAGAACCCGTTCCACAACAGCCTCATGGACATTTAGGCTCTCGGCCAGCTCCAAAAGGTTTGCCCGAAGATAGCCAGTGTCTTCCAGATCGGCGGCAAGCTGGCCAGCGATCAGCCGCTCCTGTGGTGTGAACGCAGTGAGGGCGATCTGACGAGCGACATGGTCGTGCAATGTTTCGGCGAGGGTAGCAAACTCGTCGAGGGAAGGGCCATTGCCCGGTGGGTTGTTGGTCGTGTTGCGAAGTGATTTCCATTGCCCGAGCCGTTCAGGCGACCCTGCCCCGGTCGGACCTTCAACGACGTTTGCCCCAAAGCCGACAGGCCGATCCGCTCCCGAAATCGAAGCATCGTCAAAAGGCCCGCCATCGTTTGACGCAGATTCCAAGAGCGGGTTCTTTTCGATTTCCCCCTCCACGAACTGATGCAGTTCGGTATGCGCCAGTTGCAGCAAGCGAATCGACTCAATGAGTTGAGGCGATGCGACGATGGATTGCTTCTGGCGCTGAAACAGGCTTGCTGAAGATTGCATGGTGAGTGCGATAATCCCGTCGAGGAGCCTCTTGGGGCCTGCAATGGCGCCAGTGAGACGTTTTCTAGGTCATGCGGCGGCTTTCAGCGTTTCGAGAACGTTTTGCGGGGATGAGACGCCATACGGGTCGGCCTCGCAGTTGTCCGAGAAACCTTCCTCCTCGAACCAGTGCTCCACCACGCCATTGTTGATCAGGGCGGCGTAGCGCCATGAGCGCATCCCGAATCCGAGATTGTCCTTGGCAACCAGCATGCCCATCTTGCGTGTGAACTCGCCTGAACCATCGGGGATGAGCTGGACCTGCTTCAGGCCCAAGGACTTCCCCCACGCATTCATGACGAAGGCATCGTTGACTGAGAGGCAGTAAATCGCGTCAATCCCCTGCTTCGCAAACTCATCATAGAGCTCTTCGAACTTGGGCAATTGGTAGGTCGAGCAGGTCGGGGTGAAGGCGCCAGGCAGCGAGAACAGGATGACCCGCTTGCCGGCAAAGTAGTCGTCAGATGTTTTTTCTTGCCAGCGATATGGATTTGGCCCCTGGACTGACTTATCGTGAACACGCGTGAGAAAGGTGACGAAGGGAACTTTCTTTCGAACTGTCATCAAGTTGCTCCTGAAGAAGACTGCGCTGAATTCTGGCAGAGGCTGGCGCAATACCGGGCAAAGGCTCGTATCCCCGGCACGGAATGAGGGCCTCGCGGCTCGCAACCTCCTTTTTTTCCTCCCGACGTACGGGAACGTCCTGGCTGCTGGCCTTTGCCATCCGAACGCAATCGATCTGAGCGAGCTGGACACCGTCGAGCCGCTTGCTTTCCACGGCTATGGCGCCGGAAGCGGGATCGGTCACTAGCGATAGTGCGTTTGGAAAAAGGATAGCGGCCGGAAGGAGCCAATATCGCAAAGCATGTGGGGGCCTGAAATGTCACTTCACGCAACAGACCCGCGTCACTGGACTCCGCGTCACTGGACTGGTTCAGCATGTTGTCGATATGTGACAGTGACCCGCCGGCCTTGGCTTGGGTGACGACCCTTTGACAAGGCTTTTCGGCACTCACATGCTGAACAGAACCGGCAAACCGCATTTGCGCGCGCGGCCCGTGTTGGCGCGCCGGCATCGGACCAGCCATGCGCAAAGCGGCCACCCAGAACGGACTTCCGGAGGAGACGATGCCCCGATGTTCAGCTGGAAGGGGCACCGTCTCCTCAGGCCACGGTCTGGAGCTTCGCGTATCGGGCATGGCACAAGTCGCTTTCATCGTGATTTGATGGTGCTCTAACCAGGAGCAGCAAGCGGCGTGCCATTTGGAATAGAGGTGCCGTTGGACCGCCCCCTTTCTTCTCGGAGGCCGTGTCTTGGAAGATCGGGCGCGCGCTATAACCGCCTCGTCACACAGGCAACAACGATGCTGTATGGTGCGGATATTCGGCGCTTCGGCCCCGGCTGGGCAAAGAAGACCGGAAGCCGAGCCGATGCACTACCTGAGGCTGGCGGGCACTCCAGTCATTGCGTAGCGTGTGCCGCTAGCATTCAAGCGCAGGCACGGCTATCGCGAACACGCGCCTGTCGCGGCAACATGAGCGCGCGCTCTTGGGCAAGCGCTTTGGCCCCGTGAGGATCGAATTCCCCAATCGTGTCTGTTTGCCGCCCTCTTATGTTCGAAACTGGACCAGAATGTCGCTAGCATGACCTAAAGGTCGCCAAGGCGTTCTGTCCGACACTGTTCCGTCGCCTTTGTTGGCCCGCGACACCGGCCTATTTCGCCTAGCTCTTCTCTGGCCTCAGGCTAAGCCCGTAAAAGCATCACAGATTTTTTTCTTAGGTCGGCCAAATTGGCACGAGTTTTGAAGCCTCTTCGTTGCGGGCCGGGAGCCGCCGACCGACTTTCATTTCGTGGATGGCACGAATGGAACGAAGAAAGAAAAGCAAAATGTCAAATCCGCGTCGGATAGCGTCTATGGGCATGGTGTGCTCGGCGAAACCGCCCTTACCCAACAGCTCGCCGCCCTTGTCGACCCTTGCGCAGGAAAGCTTGGCCGGCGGCGGCTCAAACGCTCACCGCGCCGACTTTGTCCTGACCTCGAAGGTGCAAGATAACGTTCCGCATCTCGCCGCGCGATGTGCCTAGACAGTTACGCGTTAGCCGTTCTTGATAATCGGTCTTCCTTCGGAGGACGTCATCTATATGCCGTCTTAGGTCTTCGCTGCCGCAGCGCCCGCCGGTCACCTTCCGCCCTCGCTATTGAGTGAAGTGCCACCATGTCAGAACAACCCTTGCCGACGCTGCCGATGTGGCGTCTCGATCACATTGAGCCATCGCCCGAGATGTTGGCGCTACGCACCAATGGTCCGATCCACCACGTGCGCTTCCCGTCCGGGCACGAAGGCTGGTGGGTCACAGGCTATGACGAGGCCAAGGCGGTGTTGACCGACGCGGCGTTCCGGCCCGCGGGAATGCCGCCGGCGGCATTCACCCCGGATTCGGTGATTCTCGGTTCGCCAGGATGGCTGGTCTCGCACGAGGGGGGCGAGCATACGCGGCTACGCACGATCGTGGCGCCGGCCTTCAGCAACGGCAGGGTGAAGCAGCTCGCGCAGCAGGTGGAGGCGATCGCCGCGCAGTTGTTCGAGACGCTGGCGGCCCAGCCCCAGCCCGCCGATCTGCGGCGCCACCTCTCCTTTCCGCTTCCTGCGATGGTCATTGGCGCGCTGATGGGCGTGCTCTACGAGGATCACGCCTTTTTCGCCGGGCTGTCCGACGAGGTGATGACGCACCAGCATGAAAGCGGCCCGCGAAGCGCGTCGCGCTTGGCCTGGGAAGAACTCCGCGCCTACATTCGCGGCAAGATGCGGGACAAGCGCCAGGATCCGGGCGACAACGTGCTGACGGATCTGGTCGCGGCGATCGACCAGGGCAAGGCGACCGAGGAAGAGGCGATCGGCCTGGCGGCGGGCATGCTGGTGGCGGGGCACGAGAGCACCGTGGCGCAGATCGAATTCGGCCTGCTGGCCATGTTCCGCCATCCGCAACAGCGCGAACGCCTGGTCGGCGATCCATCCCTGGTGGACAAGGCGGTGGAGGAAATCCTGCGCATGTACCCGCCGGGCGCCGGCTGGGACGGCATCATGCGCTATCCGAGGACCGACGTGACCATCGCGGGCGTGCATGTTCCCGCGGAGAGCAAGGTGCTGGTCGGCCTGCCGGCGACGTCGTTCGATCCGCGCCATTTCGACGACCCGGAAATCTTCGACATAGGACGTGACGAAAACCCGCACCTGGCGTTCTCCTACGGGCCGCACAACTGCGTCGGCTTGGCGCTGGCCAGGCTGGAACTCAAGGCGGTGTTCGGTTCGATCTTCCAGCGCTTTCCCGCGCTGCGCCTGGCCGTGGCGCCCGAAGAACTGAAGTTGCGCAAGGAGATCATCACTGGTGGGTTCGAGGAGTTCCCGGTGCTCTGGTGATGCTCGGATGCCACCAGAAATCGCGATGTTCTCGAATTGCCGGCGCGCCTGCCGCGCGCCGATCAGATCAGCCAACCAACAGGTGACCAAGATGGACGTGCAAGAAACCACGGCAGCATGCCGGGACGCCTTCGCCGAACTGGCGTCGCCAGCGTGCATTCAGGACCCGTACCCATTCATGCGGTGGTTGCGCGAGCACGATCCGGTACATCGCGCGGCGTCGGGCCTCTTTCTGTTGAGCCGCCACGCCGACATCTACTGGGCGCTCAAGGCCACGGGCGATGCTTTTCGGGGGCCGGCGCCAGGCGAACTGGCGCGCTATTTCCCGCGTGCGGCGACCAGCCTGTCGCTAAGTCTGCTGGCGTCCACTTTAGCGATGAAGGAACCTCCAACGCATACGCGTCTGCGCCGGCTGATCTCGCGCGATTTCACCATCGGCCAGATCGACAAGCTGAGGCCGACCATCGCTCGCATCGTCGCGGCGCGCCTGGACGGCATGGCGCCCGCGCTGGAGCGCGGGGAGGCGGTGGACCTGCATCAGGAATTCGCGCTGGCCTTGCCCATGCTGGTTTTCGGCGAACTGTTCGGCATGCCCCCGGATGACATTCTCGGACTCATCACCGGCATCAGCGCCATTCTGGAAGGCCTGAGCCCGCACGCCAGCGATCCCCAGCTCGCCGCGGGGGACGCGGCCAGCGCCAGGGTGCAGGCCTACTTCGGCGACCTCATACAGCGCAGGCGCACCGATTCCCGCCACGACATCGTGTCAATGCTGGTCGGCGCACACGACGACGATGCCGAGACGCTGTCGGATGCGGAATTGATCAGCATGCTTTGGGGCATGCTGCTGGGCGGCTTCGCCACCACTGCCGCGGCCATCGGCCATGCGGTCCTGGCGATGCTGGCGTATCCCGAACAGCGGCACTGGCTGAAGGGAGATGCCGTGGGGGTGAAGGCTTTCGTCGAAGAAGCCCTGCGCTATGACGCGCCCGCCATGTTCAGCTCCATTCCGCGTATCGCCCAGCGCGACATCGAACTGGGCGGCGTGGTGATCCCGAAGAACGCGGACGTGCGCGTGCTGATCGCGGCCGGCAATCGCGACCCGGACGCCTTCGCCGATCCCGATCGCTTCGATGCCGTGCGGTTCTACGGCACCAGTCCTGGCATGTCGATCGACGGGAAGATCATGCTGACCTTCGGCCACGGCATCCACTTCTGCCTTGGTGCGCAACTGGCCCGGGTGCAATTGGCCGAGAGCCTGCCGCGGATCCAGGCGCGCTTCCCCACGCTGGCATTGGCCGAGCAGCCGACCCGGGAGCCCTCCGCGTTCCTTAGGACGTTCCGCGCGCTGCCGGTACGGCTGCATGGGCAGGAGGGCTGAGATGCGCGTCCTGGTCGATCAGGATCTGTGCGGAACGACCGGGCAGTGCGTGCTGACGCTGCCGGGCACCTTTCGCCAGCGCGAACCGGACGGCGTGGCCGAAGTGTGCGTTGCGACGGTCCCGCAGGCGCTGCACGCCGCCGTGCGGCTTGCGGCGAACCAGTGCCCGGTCGCCGCCATTCGGGTCATCGAAAGCGACGCTGGCCATGACGAGTGCGCCAGCGCCGACCCGGCGCCTTCTCCGACGCAGGCCCAGCGGCATGCCGCGAAAGACCAATGCAATTCAGGAGACACGATGGGACGGTTTGAAGGCAAGGTGGCCGTGGTGACCGGCGCTGGCGCCGGCATCGGCAAGGCATGCGCTCTCGCCATCGCGCGCGGGGGCGGCAGAGTGGTGGTGGCCGACATTGATGGCCCTGCGGCCATCGCCTGCACCGCGCAGATCGCGGCCGAAGCAGGCCACGCGCTGGCCATAGCCATGGATATCGCCGATGAGCAGGCGGTGGCAGCGCTGTTCGAGACGGCGGAGCGGCACTTCGGGGGGGTCGACCTGCTGGTGAACAATGCGAGCGCCATGCATCTGACCCCGCGCGACCGCGCCATCCTCGACCTGGACCTGGCAGTCTGGGACCAGACAATGGCGACCAATCTGCGCGGCACGCTGCTCTGCTGCCGGCAGGCCATCCCACGGATGATCGCCCGCGGCGGTGGCGCGATCGTCAACATGTCGTCGTGCCAAGGGCTCAGCGGTGACACGGCGCAGACGTCCTACGCCGCGTCGAAGGCGGCGATGAACATGCTCTCGGCTTCGCTCGCCACCCAGTACGGTCACTCTCAGATACGCTGCAACGCGGTTGCGCCGGGTCTTATCATGACCGAGCGTCTCCTCGCCAAGCTGGACGAGTGCATGCAACGGCATCTGCGCCGGCACCAGCTCCTGCAGCGCGTCGGCCGCCCCGAGGATGTGGCCGCGCTGGTGGCGTTCCTGCTCTCCGACGATGCTGCGTTCATCACCGGCCAGCTCGTGTGCATCGACGGCGGCATGCTGGCGCATGTGCCGACATATGCCGACGGTGGCAACAGCTGCGCCGCGCGCCCTGCAGGCGACACCGAATCGGCGGCGGCGGCGCGCTGCTGATGGACATGCTGCTCAATCCACTCAACCGGCGGCACCGGCTGCGATGCGACATCCCGGTCATGCCTGGCGCTTTCCCCCTGGTCGGGCATCTTCCCGCCATTGTCTGCGACCTGCCGCGCCTGCTGCGGCGCGCGCAACGCACGCTGGGCAGCCACTTCTGGCTGGATTTCGGCCCTGCCGGACATCTGATGACCTGTGTGGATCCGGACGCATTCTCACTGCTCAGGCACAAGGACGTGTCCTCGGCGCTGATCGAAGAGATCGCGCCCGAATTGCTTGGCGGAACGTTGGTTGCGCTGGACGGCGGCGCGCACCGGCAGGCGCGCGATGCCATCAAGGCAGCGTTTTTGCCCAGGGGGCTGACCCAGGCCGGGATCGGCGACCTGTTCGCGCCCGTCATCCAGGCGCGGGTGCAGGCATGGCGCGCCCGCGGCGAGGTACTCATCCTGCGCGAAACCGGCGACCTGATGCTGAAGCTTATCTTCAGCCTCATGGGAATCCCCGCGCAGGACCTGCCGGGATGGCATCGCAAGTACCGGCAATTGCTGCAGTTGATCATCGCGCCACCGGTCGACCTGCCCGGATTGCCTTTGCGGCGCGGCCGCTCCGCCCGCGACTGGATCGACGCGCAGTTGCGCCGGTTCGTCCGCGATGCGCGCGCGCATGCCGCGCGCACCGGGTTCATCAACGACATGGTGAGCGCTTTTGACAGCAGCGACGGTCCGCTCTCCGATGACGTCCTGGTCGCGAATATTCGCTTGCTGCTGCTTGCCGGTCACGACACCACTGCCTCGACGATGGCCTGGATCGTGATCGAGCTGGCGCGGCAGCCTGTGCTGTGGGACGCCCTGGTCGAGGAGGCGCAACGCGTGGGCGCGGTGCCGACCCGGCACGCGGACCTGGCGCAGTGTCCGGTCGCCGAGGCGCTGTTCCGCGAGACACTGCGCCTGCATCCGGCGACCACGCTCCTGCCGCGTCGCGCGCTGC
This sequence comes from Mesorhizobium sp. M0478, assembly GCF_040321305.1. Classification (NCBI taxonomy): domain Bacteria; kingdom Pseudomonadati; phylum Pseudomonadota; class Alphaproteobacteria; order Hyphomicrobiales; family Phyllobacteriaceae; genus Mesorhizobium; species Mesorhizobium sp. M0478. The sequence continues at coordinate 89,357 of NZ_JAMYRH010000015.1, read as the reverse complement.
AGGAATTGCAACTCGGCCAACGGCGCATTCCCGCAGGCACCCAACTATGCATCCCGCTGCTGCATTTCTCGACCTCGGCGCTGCTGCACGAGGCGCCTGATCAGTTCCGCCTGGCGCGGTGGCTGCTACGCACAGAGCCGATCCGGCCGGTTGACATGCTGCAGTTCGGTACCGGCCCACACGTCTGCATCGGCTACCACCTGGTATGGCTGGAAATGGTGCAGTTCTGCATCGCCTTGGCGCTGACCATGCACAAGGCCGGGGTGCGGCCGCAGTTGCTGAGCGACGTCGAAAAAGGCCGGCGCTATTACCCTACCGCACATCCGTCAATGAAAATTCGAATAGGCTTTTCATGAGCTGGCATCGCATGCCCTGTGTGGCAAGGCAGCGGCGCCGGCGGGGCGCGGCATTGCTGCACTCAGCGCACGCACTCGTGTGACGCCGGCAACACCGTGACGACTTGCGCTCGCCGTGGCCGTCTCAGCTACAAGGACATCAACAACATGCAGACCGGTTCCACTCCACGCGACCAAATTGGCGTTTCCGCATTCGGCGGATTGGGCGCGCAGGCGCGCGGCGCCTCTGGCGGGCTGCTCCCGGAGATCTGGATGCAGGACGGCGCAAAGCGGGTCGAACAGGCTCTGGGGCGTCTGCTCTGCGCCGAAGACGACGGTAAGACAGAGCTGATGGCGGCCATGCGCTACGCCACCTTGCATGGCGGGAAGCGCACCCGCGCCTTGCTCTGTCTGGCTGCCGGCGCACTGGCGGGCACGCCGGCGCACATGCTCGACGACGTCGGCGCCGCCATCGAGATGATGCACGCCTGTACCCTGGTCCACGACGACCTGCCCGCGATGGACGACGACGTGCTTCGCCGCGGCCTTCCGACCGTGCACGTAAAGTTCGGAGAAGCCACTGCGATCCTGGCCGGCGATGCGCTGCAGGCCCACGCCTTCCTCACCCTGGCGAGCCTGGATGCGCCGGGCGACAACCGTATCGCGCTCGTGCGCGAACTGGCGCAGGCGGTGTCCGCCGAGGGTGCCGCAGGCGGGCAGGCCATCGATCTGTCGTTGGTCGGAAAGCATGCCGGGCTGGACAGGATCCTGGCGATGCACGGGATGAAAACCGGAGCGCTAGTGCGCGCGTCGGTTCGCATGGGCGCGCTATACTCCATCGCGGAGGATGCCGCGCACGCTGCGCTGTATGCTGCGCTCGATCGCTACACCGCCTGTTTCGGCCTGGCGTTGCAGGTGGCCGACGACATTCTCGACGCGACGGCGGATACCGCGACTCTTGGCAAGACCCCCGGTAAGGACGCGGCGGCGCAAAAGCCGACCTGCGCGTCGATCATGGGGCTGCAGGCTGCGCGCCAGTTCGCCCTGTACTTGTTGCACGACGCCGGGGAGGCCATCGCCCCTCTGGGGCCGCGTGCGGAAGGGTTGGCGCAGATGCTGCAGCGGGCCAACCTCTATCTGTCCGCGCCATACGCATGAGCGTGCGCATCCGTAAGGACTCGCCCCTGTGCTGCTGCGATCGGCCGGCGGGCGCTGCATGCTGCACTGTGTCCGTGTCGGCGGCGACGTGCGCGGCGTCTGCCCGTTTCTGTTCTCGTTAGCCTTCTGCAGAAGGAACATCCCGCGTGAACTTGTCCGAACAGATCCTTTCCGAAATGCGCCACCTGCTGAGCGATATGAGCGACGGCGGCAGTGTCGGTCCGTCCGTCTACGACACGGCGCGAGCTCTGCAGTTCCACGGCAACGTCACCGGTCGGCAGGACGCATACGCGTGGCTCATCGCGCAGCAACAGGCCGATGGCGGATGGGGAAGTGCGGACTTCCCGCTGTTTCGCCATGCGCCTACCTGGGCGGCGTTGCTGGCATTGCAGCGTGCCGATCCTCTTCCTGGCGCTGCCGACGCAGTCCACGCTGCAACCCGGTTCCTCGAGCGCCAGCCCGATCCCTACGCGCATGCGGTGCCGGAAGACGCGCCCATCGGCGCGGAGCTGATCCTGCCGCAGTTGTGCGACGAGGCCGCATCCTTGCTGGGTGGCGTGGCGTTTCCGCGCCACCCGGCGCTGTTGCCGTTGCGGCAAGCACGCCTGGCCAAGCTGGGGGCAGTTGCGACGTTGCCGAGCGGCCATCCATTGCTGCACTCCTGGGAAGCCTGGGGGACGTCGCCGGCCACCGCATGCCCGGACGACGACGGCAGCATTGGCATCAGTCCAGCGGCCACCGCCGCGTGGCGTGCGCACGCCGTGACACAGGGAAGAACGCCGCACGTCGGGCGCACCGACGGGTATCTGCAGGCTGCATCGCGGGCAACGCGCACCGGCATTGAAGGTGTCGTTCCCAACGTCTGGCCGATCAATGTGTTCGAGCCATGCTGGTCGCTGTACACCCTGCATCTGGCCGGTCTGTTCGCGCATCCCGCGCTCGCCGAGGCGGTGCAAGTGATCATCGCGCAACTCGACGCCCGCCTCGGAGTCCGCGGTCTGGGCCCTGCCTTGCACTTCGCGGCCGATGCGGACGACACCGCCGTTGCGTTGTGCGTCCTTCGCCTTGCAGGCCGCGACCCGGCGGCCGACGCGTTGCGCCAGTTCGAAACCGGCGAGCTGTTCGTCACCTTCCCCGGCGAGCGCAATGCCTCGGTGTCGACCAACATCCATGCCCTGCATGCGTTGCGAATCTTGGGAAAACCCGCGGCCGGCACCAGCGCCTACGTCGAGGCCAATCGCAACCTGCACGGTCTATGGGACAACGAAAAATGGCACGTTTCCTGGCTGTATCCCACCGCGCATGCGATCGCTGCGCTCGCGCAAGGCAAGCCTCAGTGGCGCGACGAGCGCGCGCTGGCGGGGCTGCTGCGGACGCAGCGCGACGACGGCGGCTGGGGCGCCGGTCGCGCGTCCACATTCGAGGAAACCGCCTATGCGCTGTTCGCGTTGCACGTGATAGACGGGACCGAAGAACCGGCAGGGCGCCGGCGCATCGCGCAGGCGGTGGGGCGTGCGCTGAAGTGGATGCTCGCCCGCCACGCAGCCCATGCATTGCCCCAGACGCCGCTGTGGATCGGCAAGGAACTGTATTGCCCCACCCGGGTGGTGCGCGTGGCCGAACTCGCCGGGTTGTGGCTGGCGCTTCGCTGGGGGCGGCACGTCTCGGCCGAGGGAGCAGGAGCGGGGCCATGATCCCGACCGATCGCGCCCTGCAGCACGTGCTGGAGTGGGGGCGTTCCCTGACCGGGTTCGCCGACGAGCACGCTGTGGAAGCAGTCAGGGGCGGCCAGTACATCCTGCAGCGCATCCATCCGAGCCTGCGCGACGCCAGCGCCCGCACCGGCCGCGATCCGCAGGACGAAACGCTGATCGTGGCGTTCTATCGGGAACTGGCGCTGCTGTTCTGGCTCGACGATTGCAACGACCTTCGCCTGATCGCGCCGGAGCAGCTCGCTGCGGTGGAGCAGGCGCTGGGGCAGGGCGTGCCGTGCGCGCTTCCCGGATTCGAGGGCTGTGCTGTGCTGCGCGCTTCGCTCGCCGCGCTCGCCTACGATCGTCGCGACTATGCTCAGCTTCTCCACGATACCCGGTGCTACTGCGCGGCGCTGCGCGCCGGACACGCGCAGGCGGCAGGGGCGGAGCGCTGGTCCTACGCCGAGTACTTGCAGAACGGCGTGGATTCGATCGCCTACACGAACGTGTTCTGTTGCCTGTCCTTGCTGTGGGGGCTGGGCATGGCGACCTTGCGCGCGCATCCGGCGTTTCGTCAGGTCCTGCGGCTCATCTCCGCGATAGGCCGCTTGCAGAACGACCTGCATGGACGCGAAAAGGATAGGTCGGCCGGCGAGGCCGACAACGCGGCGATCCTGCTGCTGCAGCGCTATCCGGCTATGCCTGTGGTGGAGTTCCTCAAAGACGAGCTGGCCGGCCACACACGCATGCTGCACCGGGTGATGGCGCAAGAACGCTTTCCCCCGCCGTGGGGACCGCTGATCGAAGCCATGGCGGCCATCCGCGCGCAGTACTACGAGACCTCAACCAGTCGCTACCGCAGCGACGCTGCGGGCGGAGGCGAGCGTGCGCCGGCCTGAACGCGCGGGAGACGGCGGCGTCCGCGCGCTGCCGTCGGTCCGATCCGACGCAACGCCCTCGCCCGATGACGCGGAAGGAGCGAGCATCAGCGACACCAACCTGAGCCGGCGCAAGGACGACCACCTGGACATCGTGCTGGATCGGCGAACGGCACGGGCCAAGGCCGCTGGCTGGGAGTGCATTCGTTTCGAACACTGTGCATTGCCCGAGTTGGACCTGACGCAGATCGACCTCAGCGCCTCGCTGCTGGGCAAGACCATGCGCGCGCCTCTGCTGATCAGCTCCATGACCGGCGGCATGCCACGTGCCGAGGCCATTAACCGCCATCTGAGCGAGGCAGCGCAAGCCTTGGGGATCGCCATGTGCGTCGGTTCGCAGCGCGTGAGCCTGCAATCCCGCAACTCCCAGGGGCTGACGCGCGCGCTGCGCCGCCTGGCCCCAGACGTTCCCTTGCTGGCCAATATCGGCGCCGCGCAACTGCGTCAGCCCGACGGCCTTGACCTTGCCCGCCGGGCGGTGGATGCACTGGAGGCCGATGGACTCATCGTCCATCTCAATCCGCTGCAGGAAGCAGTACAGCCGGAGGGCGACCGCGACTGGCGCGGCGTCCTGGCGCAGATCGCTCGCGCCGCGCGCAGCGTCGGCGTGCCGATCGTGGCCAAGGAAGTGGGGTCGGGCCTGTCCGCCTCGGTGGCCTGTGCGCTCGTCGAGGCGGACGTGGCGGTGATCGATGTCGCCGGCGCCGGCGGCACCAGCTGGGCCGCGGTGGAGGGCGAGCGCGCCCCCGATGCCGCCGACCGCGCAGTGGCAATGGCATTCGCGGATTGGGGGATTGCGACCCCGGCCAGCGTGCAGGCGGTCCGTCGGGCCCTGCCAGCGGTGAAGCTGATCGCGTCGGGCGGGATCAGCGACGGCGTCGACGTGGCCAAGGCCATCCGCTTGGGCGCGGACATCGCCGGGCAGGCAGCCGGCGTGCTGCGCGCCGCTACGGTATCCACCGAGGCGGTTGTCGCGCATTTCGAGATTGTCATCCGCCAGTTGGCCGTCGCCTGCTTCTGCACCGGCTCGGCTGATCTGGCGGCGTTGCGTCAGGCGCGCTTGTTGCCCTCGGCGCACCTGCCCGCCGGTTGACGGCGGCGCCCGTACGTGCGGCGGGCGCTAGTCTTACTGAGTGAGAAAGTCTCGGAAGCGGGGGGATTGCCTGGTCGCGGGGTTGTTCGGGTGCTGCTTCGTGATCGGGGAGGCACCCCGCCATGCCCCTAACGGACAGCCGAGAGTAAAGCGGTATTCGACGGCTATGTCGATGCTTGATCAGGGTGACCGGTCACGCAGAGCGAGAAGCCCCTCAAAGGGTCGGAACACCAGGTGCGGCGGGAGACCGGCAGGAGCAGATGGTACAAAGCCATTGCCATCAAGGAGTGGCGATCACATTGACCTCCAGTCAGCGCGGCCGGCCGTATGAACCAGAAGAGGCGAGCGATTTCAGCTGCCGGACCGCCTTGATTTAACATTCCGATAGTTTCGGTGGGCTGATCGGGCGTCAGTTTCGGACGGCGTTCACCGTCGGGCGGCGCCAAATGCAGGAGGATTGATCTCTTTACGTATCATAAGGCTGATGCATGATATGGGAACAGATCATAACGTGTTGACTCCATCACTGGATAAGATACTCTGCCATATCATCCAGCGTTGGAATGGAACGTTTACGTATCATATGGACTCTCAATCGGAAATTCTACGCGAAATCGGTGGGCTTTTCAGGCAGGCGAGGCTGGCCGCTGCGATGACGCAAGAGCAGGTCGCTGATTTGGCGGGTATATCCCGTCCCCGATATCGCGACATCGAAAAGGGAGCCGCAGCCGCGCGTGCAACAACGCTCATGAATATCGCTCGCGCGCTCGGTCTGGAAATGATGCTGGTTCCGCAAGTCATGGTGCCGGCTGTCCAGGCTCTATTGCGTCCGCATGATGATGGCGATCGACCGGCCTTTGTTTCTCAACCTGACGATGACGATCATGCCTCCAGTCTTTCGCGCACCTAAGACGATCCCGTCGCTGGACGTGCTCTTGAACGCAGTGAAGATCGGCACGATCGTCAGGACGCCGGGTGATTTCAATGCATTCAACTTCGATGAGGCCTACCGCGCGACGGGCGGCTTTCCGGTTCTCAGCCTGTCGTTCCGGGCAGCGACGGGAGGATTGCGGAAAGATCCGAAGCCTCTGGCAAGCGCCTTGCCCGCTTTCTTCGCGAACCTCCTGCCGGAGGAGAAATTGCGGGAGGCGATGGAAAGGCACCACGAAGGCAATGTGCGGCCAGGCAATGACTTCGATCTTTTAGCGGCACTAGGCGCCGATCTGCCGGGAGCCGTACGGGCGTTGCCCAGTGACGGCGCGATAGCGGTTTCGCAGGATGCTTCAAAGGATCAGCCCAAGGCACGGTTCTCGCTTGCCGGCGTGCAGATGAAGCTGTCGGTCATGAAGAACATTGGAAAAGGCGGCGGCCTTACCTTGCCGATGGACGACGAGCAGGGCCGGTACATTGCCAAGTTCCCTTCGACGGCCTTTCCGGGCGTTTCCGAGAACGAATTCGCTAACCTGGCGCTAGCAGCAGCAATCGGCATGGACGTTCCTGAATGCGAACTGGTCGAGAAGTCCGATTTTGAGGGCGTTCCCGAAGAATTCAACACGCTGTCTGACGGCAAGGTCCTTCTCGTCAAACGCTTCGATCGCGGCGCCGGTGGCGAGAGGATACACATCGAGGATTTCGCTCAGGTCTTCGGTGTCTACCCTTCGCGCAAATATGAGGGGGCTGCTTATCACGACATAGCCTTGGCTCTTGGCGTGGCCGTCTCGCCTACGGCGGCTCTCGAGTTCGCCCGCCGCCTGGCACTGACCGTCATCACCGGCAATGGCGACATGCACCTGAAAAACTGGTCTTTGATCTATCCCGGTAACGGCGACAAGCCGGCGCTTGCACCAATCTACGACCTCCTATCCACCGTGCCATATATTCCCGCCGACGCCATGGCGCTGTCGCTTGGAGGAGAGCGCTCGTTCAGGGCGCTGGCAGCACCGCGATGGAAAGCATTTGCGAACCGTGCACGGCTTCCGGAGCCAGCAGTCCTGAAGGCAGTGGTCGAGACGGTCAAACTCGTCAACGAACACTGGTGGCGTCTGCCTGAGCGCGACGTTGTCGCAGCGAAAGTGCTCGAGCGGATCGACGGACATGTGAAGGCGATGACGCCGATACTGAACTCCTGTGCCGACAAGTGAGCCGACCCCCCGAATTGCTGATATAGCGGGACCATCCGCCTGTGGCACCGGATGAGTGGCCGCGGACCGATGGTATGCCAGCGTCGCGCGCAGGATTCTACGCAGTCTCGACGAGGACACGCGAGACGAAGCACGTCAGCTCGCTGGCAGAAAGTTTCGCAGCTTCCCGCAAGTAGGTTGAGATGCTGTTCGTCCACTTCAACATAACGACGCGGTGCAAACGAATTCGGTGACTGAGGATCGCGATCCGACGCTTTGTGTCGCCAATGTCGCGTCCGCTACACGGGCTGTTCCGACGATCCTTTCTTGGAACTCAAGCTAAACCCCTGAAAAGCAACCATGAAATTATTCTTCGGTTGGATCAGCCAAGTTGGCACGAGTCTTGAGATCCTTAGGTGCGAGGCGGCTACAGCTGCCCGACCGGCATTCATGTCGCGGCAGCCGCGATGAATGGAACGAAGGAAGGAAAGCTACATGTCAGGTTTGCGTCAGATCGCCTTTTACGGCAAGGGCGGCATCGGCAAGTCCACCACGTCCCAAAATACGCTCGCCGCCCTTGTCGACCTCGGGCAGAGAATCCTCATCGTCGGCTGCGACCCTAAAGCCGACTCCACCCGCCTGATCCTGAACGCGAAGGCGCAGGATACGGTCCTGCATCTCGCGGCAGAGGAAGGTTCGGTGGAAGACCTGGAACTCGCGGACGTGCTCAAGGTCGGCTACAAAGGCATCAAATGCGTGGAGTCGGGCGGACCCGAGCCGGGTGTCGGCTGCGCCGGCCGCGGCGTGATCACCTCGATCAACTTCCTCGAGGAGAACGGCGCCTACGACGACGTCGACTATGTCTCCTACGACGTGCTCGGGGATGTGGTGTGTGGCGGTTTCGCGATGCCGATCCGCGAGAACAAGGCCCAGGAAATCTATATCGTCATGTCCGGCGAGATGATGGCGCTCTATGCCGCCAATAACATCGCCAAGGGCATCCTGAAATACGCCCATTCGGGCGGCGTGCGGCTCGGCGGCCTGATCTGCAACGAGCGCCAAACCGATCGCGAGCTCGACCTCGCCGAAGCGCTGGCTTCTAGGCTCAATTCCAAGCTTATCCACTTCGTGCCGCGCGACAACATCGTCCAGCACGCCGAGCTCAGGAAGATGTCTGTCATTCAGTATGCGCCGGACTCCAAGCAGGCCGGGGAATACAGGGCGCTGGCCGAGAAGATTCACGGGAATTCGGGCCAGGGCACCATCCCGACCCCGATCACCATGGAGGAGCTCGAGGACATGCTGCTCGACTTCGGCATCATGAAGACCGACGAGCAGATGCTTGCCGAGCTTCAGGTCAAGGAAGCGGCCAAGACTGCCGCACAGTAGCGACTGCTGCCGACATGAGGCGCCGCCTGACGTGGTGCGCCTTTCAAAGAACGGCGCCTCGTCTGTGAGGCGTCACCCTGAACCTTGAAAGGGGTCCCATGAGCCTGGAATACGAGAATGACGGTGCCCTCCATGCGAAGCTTATCGAGGAGGTGCTGTCGCAATATCCTGACAAGTCGGCGAAGCGCCGCAAAAAGCACCTCAGCGTCGCAAAGAGCGGCGACGAGGCTGGCGAGGAAAGCGAGGTCCTTTCCGAATGCGATGTCAAATCGAACATCAAGTCCATCCCCGGCGTGATGACGATTCGCGGCTGCGCCTATGCCGGCTCGAAAGGCGTGGTGTGGGGTCCAGTCAAGGATATGGTCCATATCTCGCACGGGCCGGTCGGCTGCGGGCAATATTCCTGGTCTCAACGCCGCAACTACTACGTCGGCACGACCGGCATCGACACGTTCGTCACCATGCAGTTCACCTCCGATTTCCAGGAGAAGGACATTGTTTTCGGCGGCGACAAGAAGCTGGAACGGATCATCGACGAGATCGAGGAACTGTTTCCGCTGAACAAGGGCATGACTGTGCAATCCGAATGCCCGATCGGCCTGATTGGCGACGACACCGAAGCTGTGTCCCGCAACAAGGCCAAGGAGCACGAAAAGACAATCGTGCCGGTGCGCTGCGAGGGCTTCCGCGGCGTCTCGCAATCCCTCGGTCACCACATCGCCAATGACGCGATCCGCGACTGGGTGTTCGAGAAGAAGGAAGTGGAGTTCGAGGCCGGCCCGTACGATGTCAATGTGGTCGGCGACTACAATATCGGCGGCGACGCCTGGGCTTCGCGCATCCTGCTCGAAGAGATGGGCCTGCGCGTGGTCGGCAACTGGTCGGGCGACGCTACGCTGGCCGAAATAGAGCGGGCGCCAAAGGCGAAGCTAAATCTCATCCATTGCTACAGGTCGATGAACTACATCTGCCGGCACATGGAGGAAAAGTATGGCATCGCCTGGATGGAGTACAATTTCTTCGGCCCCTCCCAGACCGAAGCCTCTCTGCGCAAGATAGCCAAGCACTTCGGGCCGGAAATCGAGGCCAAGGCCGAGGTGGTCATCGCCAAATACCGGCCGTTGGTCGATGCCGTAATCGCCAAGTACCGGCCGCGCCTCGAAGGCAGGACGGTGATGCTCTATGTCGGCGGGCTGCGCCCCCGTCACGTCGTCACGGCATATGAGGACCTGGGCATGGTGATCGTCGGCACTGGCTACGAATTTGGCCATAACGACGACTATCAGCGCACCGGCCATTACGTGAAGAAGGGCACGCTGATCTATGACGACGTGACTGGCTACGAGCTGGAGAAGTTCATCGAGGGGATCCGTCCTGATCTCGTGGGCTCCGGCATCAAAGAAAAGTACCCGGTCCAGAAGATGGGCATACCGTTCCGTCAAATGCATTCCTGGGATTATTCCGGCCCGTATCACGGCTATGACGGCTTCGCCATCTTCGCCCGCGACATGGATCTGGCCATCAACAACCCGGTCTGGAACCTCTACGACGCCCCCTGGAAGAAAAAAGCCGAGCCGTCGGCGGCGATCGCAGCCGAATGAAGCCCTGGCCTCCCGGAAGCCGGGAGGCCGTGAACGCCTGTGGCCTTTGTCCGCGGGAGAGCTGAACCGTTTCGATGTCCCTGTGCCGCGTATGGCGGGCCAGATGGAAAGAGGTAACCACTTATGCCGCAGTCGGCTGAAAAAGTTCTCGACCACGCGCCCCTGTTCCGCGAGCCGGAATACAGGCAGATGCTCGCCGAGAAGAGGCTGAATTTCGAATGTCCTCACCCGGACCAGATCGTTACCGACCAAGGCGAATTCACCAAGACGTGGGAATACCGCGAAAAGAACCTTGCTCGCGAAGCGCTTGTCGTGAACCCCGCCAAGGCCTGCCAGCCGCTCGGCGCGGTGTTCGCGGCCGCAGGCTTCGAGCGAACCATGTCCTTCGTCCACGGCAGCCAGGGCTGCGTGGCCTATTACCGCTCGCACCTGTCGCGCCATTTCAAGGAGCCTGCTTCGGCGGTTTCCTCCTCGATGACCGAGGACGCGGCAGTGTTCGGCGGCCTGAAGAACATGGTAGACGGGCTCGCCAACACGTACCAACTTTACGACCCAAAGATGATCGCCGTCTCGACCACTTGTATGGCGGAGGTCATTGGCGACGACCTGCACAGCTTCATCGAGAACGCCAAGGACGAAGGCTCGGTCCCGCGCGACTTCGACGTGCCCTTCGCCCACACGCCGGCCTTTGTCGGCAGCCATGTCGACGGCTATGACGTTGCGGTCAAGGGCATTTTGGAGCATTTCTGGAAGGGCGAGGAGCGAACGGAAGCCGAGGGAACCATCAACATCATTCCGGGCTTCGACGGGTTCTGTGTCGGCAACAACCGGGAACTCAAGCGCCTGCTCGATCTGATAGGCGTGTCCTATACTTTCATCCAAGACGCCTCTGACCAGTTCGACACGCCGTCCGACGGCGAATACCGCATGTATGACGGCGGCACGAAGATCGAAGACGTGAGGAAGGCACTCAACGCCGAGGCGACACTTTCGCTTCAGCATTACAACACCCGAAAAACACTGGAGTATTGCGAGGGGGTAGGGCAGGCGACTGCCTCGTTTCATTACCCGCTTGGAGTCCAGGCGACCGACGACTTGCTGATGGAGGTCTCCGCGATTTCCGGCAAGCAAATCCCCGAGGCAATCCGCCTGGAGCGCGGCCGACTTGTTGACGCCATGGCCGACAGCCAATCCTGGCTGCACGGTAAGAAATACGCCATTTACGGTGATCCGGACTTTGTCTACGCCATGGCCCGCTTCATTATGGAGACGGGCGGCGAGCCGACCCATTGCCTCGCCACCAACGGCACCTCGGCATGGGAAGCGGAGTTGAAGGCACTGCTTGCATCATCGCCCTTCGGCAACGGTGCTCAAGTCTGGGCGGGCAAGGACCTCTGGGCGATGCGCTCGCTGCTCTTCACCGAGCCAGTGGACCTGCTGATCGGCAACTCCTATGGCAAGTATCTGGAGCGCGACACGGGCACGCCGCTGATCCGGCTGACGTTTCCGATCTTCGACCGCCACCATCACCATCGGTTTGCGCTCATGGGCTATCAAGGCGGATTGCGCGTACTGACGACGATCCTGGACAAGATCTTCGACAAGCTCGATCGCGAGACAAGCGAGACGGGCGTGACGGACTACTCGTATGACCTCACCCGCTAAGCATGACGGTCGGCTTTGGCCGGTCGTCTTCCCGAGGGACTTTGGAGACCGACGCAATGTCCTTGCTCAGAGCCAAAATCCAGGATGTCTTCAACGAGCCCGCCTGCGAGCAGAACCGCGGCAAGGATGCCAAGGCCCGCAAGGAGGGCTGTTCGAAGCCACTGACCCCCGGGGCGGCGGCCGGCGGCTGTGCCTTCGATGGCGCCAAGATCGTACTGCAGCCGATCACCGACGTCGCACACCTGGTCCATGGGCCGCTCGCCTGCGAGGGCAATTCCTGGGACAACCGCGGTGCGGCTTCGTCCGGGCCAACGCTGTGGCGCACGAGCTTCACGACCGACCTCACCGAACTCGATGTTGTGATGGGGCGGGGCGAGCGGAAGCTTTTCAAAGCGATCCGCGAGATCAAGGAAGCGTATGGGCCGCCGGCGATCTTCGTCTATCCGACCTGCGTGACGGCGCTGATCGGCGACGACATTGAGGCCGTGTGCAAACGCGCGGCGGAAAAGTTCGGTCTACCGGTGGTGCCCGTCAATGCGCCGGGCTTCGTGGGCTCCAAGAATCTTGGCAACAAGCTTGCCGGCGAGGCGTTGCTCGAGCATGTCATCGGCACGGTGGAGCCCGACGAGGCCGGCCCTTACGACATCAACATCCTTGGCGAATTCAACCTCTCGGGCGAATTTTGGCTGGTGAAGCCGCTGCTGGATCGGCTCGGCATTCGGGTGCGCGCCTGCATTCCGGGCGACGCGCGTTACTTCGACATTGCCTGCGCGCACCGCGCCCGGGCGGCTATGGTGGTGTGCTCGACCGCGCTCATCAATCTCGCCCGCAAGATGGAGCAGCGCTGGGACATCCCGTTTTTCGAGGGCTCCTTCTACGGCATCACCGACACCTCGGAAGCGCTCCGACAGATCTCTCAGCTGCTCGTGCAGAAGGGTGCCGATCCGGAGATCCTCGGCCGCACCGAGGTATTGATTGCAGAGGAAGAGGCAATCGCTTGGAAGAAGCTGGCCGCCTACCGGCCGAGGCTCGAAGGCAAGCGCGTGCTGCTCAACACCGGCGGCGTGAAGTCCTGGTCGGTCGTCCATGCGCTGATGGAGATCGGGATCGAGATCGTCGGCACCTCTATCAAGAAGTCGACCGTCGAAGACAAGGAGCGCATCAAGCAGATCCTCAAGGACGACAACCACATGTTCGAGCAGATGGCTCCGCGCGAGCTTTACGCCATGCTCTCGGAACACAAGGCCGATATCATGCTGTCGGGCGGGCGCACGCAGTTCATCGCCCTGAAGGCCAAGACACCCTGGCTCGATATCAACCAGGAGCGCCAACATCCTTACGCCGGCTATCACGGCATGGTGGAACTCGTACGCCAGATCGACCTCGCTATTCATAACCCGATCTGGCGCCAGGTGCGGGAACCGGCACCATGGGATTGCCAGCCCGCGGTGAGGCAGGAACTGCCGCGCACGAAAAACGAGACCGCGACCTTGCATGTTGTCCAGGAATTCGCCGGCACGACGGCCGGTAATTTCGGCGAGTGTTGAGGAGAGCCGATGGTCCGCATCCTTCCCCAGACCAAAGCGGCGGCGGTCAATCCGCTGAAGTCATCGCAGCCGCTGGGTGCCGCCTTGGCCTTTCTTGGCGTCGACGGCGCGATGCCGTTGTTCCACGGCAGCCAGGGGTGCACCAGCTTCGCGCTCGTGCTCTTCGTGCGGCATTTCAAGGAAGCCATCCCCCTGCAGACAACGGCGATGGACGAGGTGGCGACGATCCTCGGCGGGGCAGACCATCTGGAAGAGGCGATCCTCAACCTGAAGGCCCGCACAAAGCCCACACTGATCGGGGTCTGCACGACGGCGCTGGTGGAAACCCGGGGCGAAGACTGCGCAGGCGATATCGCCAATATCAGGCTGAAGCGCAGGGAAGAACTCGCGGGTACGGAGGTGGTGCTAGCCAACACACCGGATTTCGATGGCGCGATCGAAGAGGGCTGGGCCAAGGCTGTCACCGCGATGATCGAAAGGATTACGCGGCCCGGCGAGCAGGCGCGGCAGTCGAAGAAGATCGTGATCCTGCCTGGCTGGAACCTCACTGTGGCTGATATCGAGCATTTGCGTGAGATGGTTGAAAGCTTTGGACTGAAGCCGGTGATTCTGCCGGACGTCTCCGGCTCGCTCGACGGTACGGTGCCCGACCGCTGGGTCACGACCACCTATGGCGGCACCAGTGTCGAGGATATCCGTGAGCTTGGCACGGCCGAGCAATGCATCGTCATCGGTGAGCATATGCGCCGCCCGGCCGAGCTGCTGCAGAGGTTGACCGGCGTGCCTTACGTGCTGTTCCGGTCGCTGACTGGATTGAAGGACACCGACCGGTTCGTCTCGCTGCTATCCGCAGTTTCGGGCGCGGCAGCGCCGGTTGGGGTGCGCCGTCGCCGGGCGCAGTTGCAGGACGCGTTGCTCGACGGACATTTCCACTTTGGAGGCAAGAAAATTGCGATCGCTGCTGAACCAGACCAACTCTACCAACTCGCGAGCTTCTTCATCGGAATGGGCTCCGAAATCGCGGCGGCGGTCACAACGGCCGCTATGTCGAAAATTCTGGAGGAAGTACCAGCGCAGTCGGTTCAAATTGGCGATCTCGGCGATTTGGAAGCTCTTGGCGCCGGCGCTGATCTTTTCGTTACTCATTCCCACGGCCGCCAGGCGGCGCAGCGCCTCGGCATTCCGCTCATGCGGGTCGGCTTCCCGATCTTCGACCGGCTCGGCAGCCAGCACAAGCTCACAATCCTCTACCAGGGGACCCGCGACCTGATCTTCGAGGTTGCCGGCATTTTTGAAGCCAACTGGCACGCGCCAACGCCTGAAGCGCCTGATCCACTCCGTAAGCGAGAAATCCCAGATGAGCTCCGTTCGTCGCCTCTCGCTCGTCACTGACGAGGTTCGCGCACCGGCGCCGAAACGCCAAGCCGGCGCATTGCGCGTAGCGATCGCCACCCAGGACATGAAGAACCTCAACGCCCATTTCGGATCGGCCAGGCGCTTTGCTGTCTACGACGTGATGCGCGAGGAGTGGAATCTCGTGGAAGCCGTGGCCTTTGACGACGTTTCCGACGAGAGCGGGAAGCACCGAACCGAGGGCGATGACCGCATCACCCCGAAGGTGGAGGCGCTAAAGGGCTGCCATTTGCTGTTTTGTCTGGCAATCGGCGGACCTTCGGCAGCCAAACTTGTTTCCGCAAAGATCCATCCGATCAAAGTGCCGCAGCCCCAGACCATCCAAGAGGTGTTGTTGCGCACGCAGATGATGCTCAGGACGTGTCCTCCCCCTTGGCTGCGCAAGGTGCTGGCGCAGGCAGGTGCCGCCGGACAGAAACCCTCCTTCGAGGACGAAAGCTGAAATGAGGAGTGGGCGAAATGTTTGAATCCGCTGTTAGCCCTGCCGCCACCGAGGATGAGGCGGCCCTTGCCACCCCGTTCGTCAAATGCCTCGTGCGGCTGATCCGTGCCAATGATTCCCATGGGTCATGGGAAGGCAAATCGGACGCCGAGCTGCTGGGCGACTTCATCATCACCAGGGAACAGCGCCGTGCAATTCCCATCATCGGCGATCCCGATCCGGACGTGCTGTGGAGGCTCGATAAGTTCTACACCGCCGTCGGGCTTGCGATCGAGGAGCGCTCCGGCCTGATGGCATCGCCGATGATGGAGATGAGCCACGAGGGCTTCGGGCGCGTGCTCTTCACGGCCGGGCGACTGGTCGTTCTGTCCAAGACCCTGCGCGACGTCCATCGGTTCGGCTTCGAGACGTTCTGGAAACTCGCTGCGGCCGGTACCCAACTGGCCGGCGATGCCACCGCAGCCATTGAGGCTTATCCCGAGGTGGCGCGGGCGTGATGGAACCGATTTTCGATCAAGGGGATCATGTCAGGCCTTGAGGACATGCGATGGCCAGCCCACTCAACCGAGGCGGTCGATGCCTATTTGGTTCTTGGGGCAGCGCTGATGAAGCCACTGGTCCTGATCTGTTCGCAAGATGCTGAGTTGTATCTGTTCCTCAGCCATATTCTGGGAGTGGACGGCTTCACGAGTGAGCCGGCAGGCGGGGTGAAGGAAGCACTTGCATTGGCCGATCAACGGGAGCTCCAGGCGGTAGTGCTGGACTGCGGGCCGGCAAGCGCGACAGGCTCCACAATCTGCGCCCGGTTCAAGGGGGAGCCCCGGACCGGCGGCCTGCCCGTAATTGCGCTGATCGCGCCCGGCGCCGAGAACCAGCACCTCGATCTCTTGAAGGCTGGTATTGACGAGAGCTTTGTGCGGCCCTTCGCGCCGGCCAAGCTGCTTGACTGTCTACGGATGAAGCTGGCGCTGCCACAGCCGGGTTCAAACGGGATAAAAAACGGCAGCTGGCTCTGTTGCGGCAGCCTTGAGATGAAGCTCGATGCTCACCGGGTTCGAGGTAATGGCCACGACATCCATCTCGGACCTCTCGAATTCAACCTGCTGCGGCAATTTCTTGAGGCTCCCGGCAAGGTCTTCAGCCGAGACGAGCTGATCGACGCGGCCTGGCCGGACAATATCCATATCGGTGAACGCACTGTCGACGTACATATCAGCCGGATCAGAAAGGCGCTGAAGGCGGCCTCGCCAAGTAGCGTCATTCGTACTGTCAGGTCTGCCGGCTACTCGCTCGAGAAGCCGGACGACTGAATAGCGAACGGATGGTGTGCCACTCTCCATCTTAGTTGGAAGGCAAGTCTTGCGGCTTCGAAACGAGCTATGAGCGCGACTAACTCAGGGGAAGCATTCAAATGGCCTTCAAAAGCCTACTCAGTGTAGCGGGAGCTGACCACTCCGATCGGGACGTCACAACAGCTGCGAGCTTGTGCGCCGAGGTCGGCGCACATTTGTCCGTCCTGATTATGTCGCCTCCGCCTCTCGTTATGGCGCCTCCGCCGCTGGGTGATGGCCTCCCCGAATGGCCCAGACAACGCGCACACGCCATTGCCGCACTGGAAAAACGGTACAGGCAAATCGAGAGATTTTCACAGGACGCGGCCAGTCTGGAAAAAACATCTAGGGAAATTCACTGCTGAGAGCCACGTGGCCATGCTATGATGTCGATATTGCCAATTGCGATCAGGCCAGCATCGGTGACGCGGTGCGAGAGCGGGCGCTCTGCAACGACCTGACAATCGTCCGCCCCGCACTTCTCAACGACATTAACGTAGGTCCCCTTGTTATCAACGCCAGCCTGTTCGACACAGGAAGCCGGTGCGTGTCGTGTCGGACGGCGCGGAGGTGACTCTATCTCGTGCCGGTCGGCTGGGACTCGCGAGTCGAGACGTCCCGTTCGATTCGGGAAGCGCTGGATCTGCAAACCGGTGCCGAGGAAGTTCGTGTCGCAGTAGTCGGTCCGGAGGTGACCTGCACCGGAAACGGTACCGAGCCGGGAGCCGATATCGCTGCCTATCTCACTCGGCAAGGTGCTCGGGTGTCGGTTGACCTGCTGGCAGCGCCGGGAAATCGGCAGCCACGATTCTCGCGCAGCACGCAATCGACACGTCTGCCGATATGATAGTCATGGGCGCTTATGGCAGCCGCCGGCTGCGCGAGCGGCTCTTCGGTGGCGTGACGAGATGGATAGTTCGGAAGCCGCCATTGCCGCTGTTTTTGGCTCGCTGACGGGCTTGAAGTAGCACCGATGCTGTTCGAAGCTCTACTCCCCTGGGTCACCTATCCTGATGCCAAGTCGGAGAAAGGTCGCGGCAAAGGCGCAAGTCGCGAAGCTCATGAGCAACTTGCAAGCGCCGTCGCGAAGAACATTCCCCGAACGCCACTAACGCTCGGTGTCTGCTCGCCGAGACAACCCGTAACGCGCAGACAAACGGCCCGGCAGAAGCCCAGGCCTCCTCAATGCGCTCAAAACACCGATACTCGAGCCGGCGTCAGGTCGAGAAAGAGACTCGTTTCAGCGCCGCAGGCCGCGTTCGGACCGTAGCCTCATCGTATTGGCGTTATCACGATTTCCTTCACCACTGGCCGGGAACGGAACACGGCAACGACCGTGCAGCGGCCAAGGCCCGACCTTCGAGTCCGACGGTCGCACTCTTGCCGGCTCTCGGCGCGAACGGTGGCATCAATCACGTGTCATCGCCTGGGATGGTAGCCGGTTAGCGGCGAGGGCGGCCGCATCTTCGACGTTTTCAGTCTGCGGCCCACCGCGTGGCCACCGAGCGGCGTTGAGGCCGGTCAATTCCCACAACGCTCACATTCGCACCAGGCGGTCCCTCAAGGACCTGTGTACAGGGATAGAACAACAAAGCAGGAATCCGGGAGAGTTCACCGGCCTGGCACATGCCGGCACACATCGGCTCTCTTCGCCACGATCATCGTCGTCAATCTCGCGTTATTCGCAACCCGCAGCCGGACATGACCGGCTTCGTCGTGAAACTCTGGCGTTGCGAGCCAGGGATTCAAGCGCAAGCGGAAGAGCTAGGGCAGAGGCGATGCTCGGATGGAGCGGCGCCTGCAATCGCAATGGCGTTCCGCTGAGTGACCGCAACGGCCAAAAAGGTCAAGCACAAGGCTTGAGGCGGACGATGATGACGAGGCTGGGCGGTAGCCGACGCGATCATGCTCTGTTCGTCCCTATATGTCGAGACGTCCGTGGCCACGCTTCTGTGCCGACGCGAAGCGGAGGTGCGCGTCCAAGAGCTGACAATGGCAGAAAACATGTCGCGACTGATACAACCGGCTATCTGAGCGCCCCGGGAGCTTTTGTAAGTAGGATCAAGTGGATACTGCACGCTGAGCGCGTTGGCATGGCCTTTGCGAATTAAGATTCAGCAACACTGAGTGAAGGCTGACTGCACGCAGATGCGCAAGACGAGCGATGCTCTCCCTTCGTTGAACCCTCGTGCCCCGTCTCAAAAGGGGAACAAGCTTGCGCATAAAGCCACGCAACCTTTGGCAACAGCTTCGGAGGGCAAGATATGTTGCGGATGGGGTCTCCGGCTCCTTCGATCAAAGTGGAGGACTGGCTGCGTGGCGAGCCCCTTGCGGACTTCCAGCCCGGCAAAGTTTATATCGCCCAGTTTTGGGCAACTTGGTGCGAACTATGTGCGGCGGAGATGCTCGAGCTGATGCAGCTACAGGAGAAATACAAGGACAGCGGACTTGAGATCGTCGGGATCGCGGCTGATGAAGACGCTCCAACGGCCGTCGAGGCCCGGACCAAGTTGGACGCGTGGTTGGCCGAAAAGTGCCCGGATCTGAATCATCGGATTGCGTTCGACTTCACAGGCGAAATGAAGAAGCTTTGGAGGGAACCCAGCTTTTGCGTCGGGGTTCCGACCTCGTTCGTAGTCGACCGAGACGGCTGCATCGCCTTTATCGGTCATCCGAGCCAACTAGGTGAGGTTTTGCCGAAAGTGCTCAACGACAGCTGGCGTACCAGCAACAAAGCGAAAGCGGCCGATCAGGAGCGGATCGCAACAAGCGAACCCCTGGCGCGCGGACAAGCGTTGAAGAAGCCGATCGATGACAGGTTCTGGGCGGCGGTGAAGTTGGAAGATTGGAAGACGGCGCTCTGGGCGATCGAAGAGGGCATTGCCTTTATGCCGGACGACCTCAATTTCCGCCTGGCTCATGCGCATCTGTTGCTCCAAAAAGTGCAAGACATGTGGACCGGCTTGCCCGTGATGCGCCAATTGGTTCGGGACGCGATCGACAAAAATTCCGAGGATTGGATGGTTTCGGCGCTAGACCAACTTTTCCATCCGGCCAATGACCATTCGCGCCTTCCCCCTGCTGAGCGCTTCGCGATGGGCAAGGAGCTGTCCGAACACATTCTGGCGCTGAATCCCCCGCAAGGCGACAGTCCTAAGCTCCGGTCCTATCCCGCGGTCGCCCGGTACTATCACGAGAACGGCAACAATGATCGCGCGATCGAGTTGGCCGAACTGGCACTGACGTCGCTGGACGGTCCGGAGCCTATCCCAGCCGAATTGAAAGAGCAGCATCTGCCGGATTTGCTGCAGGCCCTCGCCAACTACAGGGGTGCGAAGGCTTGTTGCGGCGCTCTCTTTGCGGCTCCGCAAAAGAGTTTCCCGAAGGTGCCAAAGCGCGGTCGGCCGAGGAGGAAAGATAGAAAAGGGTAATTGGTCGAAATGGCTTACTGGCCAATTCGACCATTTCCCTGGCGTGACCGCAGGAAGGAGGTCCATGCAGCACTTGGTCCATCGTTTGCAGCAGGATCGACGCTCGAATCTTCATGGCCTCCCGCATTGCGGCGGAAGCGATCTTCGACGCGAATTCGCGTGGAAGACTTCGCAGTCGAGGACGTGTTCAAGGTTGGCCCGAGGGACATCAATTGCGTGGAATCAGCGGGGCCGAGCCAAGCGTCGGCTGCGCAAGTGTGCCCGAAGTAGGCGTCCCCGAAAACAGGCAGCGTGCTTCGAGGAAGAGGACTGAAACTGAGGAGAAGGCGAAATGTCCGATACCGCGATCAGCCCTGCCGAGGACGAGGCGGCCCTTGCCACCCCGTTCGTCAAATGCCTGGTGCGGATGATCCGTGCTCAGGAGTCCTACTGCTTATGGGAAGGCAAATCTGACGCCACGCTGCTGGCCGACTTCATCATCACCAGAAAAGCGCCAAGCGATCCGAGGCATGGGCTACCCCGATCCGGACGTGCTGTCGAGGCTCGATGTGTTTTACACCGCCGTCGGGCTTGCGATTGCGGAGCGTCTCCGCCCGGTGACATCGCCAATCGTGGAGATGAAACCGTAAGGACTTCGGGCCGTGCTTTTCATGGTCGGGCAACTCGTCTTTCTGTCCAGACGTCCATGGGTTCGGCTTCGAGACGTTCAGGAAGATCGCGGAGGCCGGTACGAAACTGGTCGACGATTCGACTTCAGCCATCGAAGCCGAGCCCGACGTGGCACGGGCGTGAAGAAACCGATTTCGAGGAAGGATTTATGTCAAAGCTAGACGAGATGGGGAAGAAAGTCCGAAGGCTTCAGCTGCGCGCGGCAGTAGCCAAGATGCAATTGAGACCTTGCAGAGGATCTCCCGGAACTGGACTGAGATAGAGGAAGTTGCTCAGGAAACGTCGGCGGTTTCTGCCGAGTTGTATGGTGCCAAGAGAGCGCTCGCTGAAATGAAGAAGTTACGATGACGAACACATTTATCACCCGCGACGGCTCCGGATGGGTGCCGGAATATCTCACCGCTATAGACGGCACGACCTGCATCGGCTGCGGCCGCTGTTTCAAAGTCTGCTCTCGCGAGGTCATGCATCTTTACGGCGTCGATGACGCGGGTGAAATCCTCGGCGCCTGCGACGGCGAGGACGACGACGACTTCGATGGTGAGCTCAATCGCATGATTATGGTCGTCGACCATGCCGGCCGCTGCATTGGCTGCAGAGCCTGCGGCCGCGTCTGCCCGAAGAACTGCCAGACCCATGTTGCGGCCGACCAGGTCGCAGCATGATCTGAGGAGACAAAACCAGGAGAACGGCGTTGCCCTTTAGAATCTTTTGTCGCGTCCTGGGCCTGGTGCTGTGCAGCACCGCACTGATTGTCTACTTCGCTTCTCATTCCATTGGCACAGTAGTCATCACGACGCTGACTTGTTCGCTGCTCCTTCAGCTGGCGTATTTCGCAAGCGTGCTCTTTCTGATCTGGCAGTCTGGCTGGGTTAGCCGAGCTGGCCAAAGGGCTGAGCATTTCGCCAGTTGCAAGGAAGTTGGATCCGAGCCGCCAGACCTTGATGAGGTGACGAATGAATCCGCAGATTTGCTCCAGCGCGATCAAATGCTAGCCATATCGCTGCTGCTGCCTTGAGGTGCCATGGCAAGGTCGGTGCTGACGTCCTCCCCCTTTTGTCCACGTTTATAAGTTAGCCCTTTTCACAGGTGCTCCCCGTCTTTGGGTCATGTATGGACGGCCCCTCTTAGGCAAGAGGCAATTAGCAGATACGGCGCAAGTCTGGAGCGGTCATGTATTCGGCCTTTGATGCGGTCGATTTGTTGACCGCTGGCCCTCAAGGGCTACGCGGATCGGGTTCCAATCATCCCAGCGCGCTTTTGTATCGCGATGACGAAGGCGGAGTGTCCCCAGGTCCTGACCATTTTGCCGTGCTGCCTTTTGCTCCTTACGCTGTTAAGGGCCTCGATTGCGGTTTATGCCGCAGCCGGTGCCCTGTATTCCTGTCCCGAGTTCAGCATCGCCCAGATGATGCGGGCGGTCTTGGCTGCCTGGGCGACGACCGCGACCCTGACCGGCCGCCTGGCCAGCAGGCCACGAATCCAGGTCGAGCCCTTGTCGGGCTTGGCCCTGACTTGACGCAACCAGGAACTGGCGCCGAGAATGAGCAGCCTTCGCAAGCCGCCATCACCGGCGCGGCTGATATGACCTGTCAGCCTGTGCTTGCCGCCGGTGTCGTGGTTCTTGCGGGTGAGACCAACCCATGCGGCGAAATCCCTGGCCGAGCCGAATTGACGGCCATCGCCGATGGCGGCGATCGTCGCATGCGCGATGATCGGGCCGACGCTGGGGATCGTCGTCAGGCGCAGAGCCGCCCGCTGCTGCCTGACCTGAGCCAGGATCTGCTTGTCCAGCTTGCCGATCTCACCATCCAGCGCCCGCCATTGCCCGGCCAGAGGTGCCAGACAGATCAACAGTGCCGCAGGAATGGCTTCATCCTGCGTTTCGATGAGCAGCAGCAGCCTCTCGATGCCCGCCGCCCCCTGAGGGCTCGCAAGACCCATTTCGTAGAGATGGCCGCGAATGGCGTTGGCCGGCTGCGTGCGCTGGCGCACCAGAAGATCCCGCGAGCGATGCAGTGCCCGGGCATATTGCTGTTCGACCGTCTTGATCGGCACGAACCGCATGTCGGGCCGGCTCACCGCCTCGCAACAGGCTTGCGCATCGCGGGCATCGTTCTTGTTGCGCTTGACGTAGGGCTTCACATAGGTCGGCGGCATCAGCTTGACCTCATGGCCCAGTGCGCTCAGCGTGCGGCCCCAGTGATGGGCCGAGCCGCAGGCCTCCATGCCGATCAGCGCCGGCGGCTGTGCGGCGAAAAACTTCACCACCTGCGCGCGGCGCGGCTGGCGCTGCACCACCACGTGCTCAGTCGCATCCACACCCTGCACCTGAAACACATTCTTGGCCAAATCGATTCCAAATCTGATAACTTGCATATCGGACGGTCTCCTCCGCTGGGGGTTAATCACAACCCAGTTTGGCACATTCGATGCCGCAAGGGGCCGTCCACCCATCAATCCCTGGCCGGAACTTCCGGGGGGTAATGGCTCAGGGCGGCACGGCCGCCAATGAGCCTTTCATGAGCGATATCGGCGGCTTATTGCCGATCGCGCCTGTGTTGTAGTCCTTAAGCCATCGGACCGCGAGAACAGCGGTGTTTCGGGGGGTGGCCGGGCTGTACTGGCGAAAATCGAATGCCACTCTGGCGGCTGAGCAAAAAGCAAGAGTACTGTTGGAGATCAGTGATGACGACTAGCCAAAGTTCAAGAGCGAAGCCTTCGAGGCGATCCACAGCGCCGTGGACGGCATGTACCGGGCCGGAACGATCGACAAGGCGACGCTGCGCAGCTTCGACGACAGTTGCCGAGCGCTGCCGCAAGAATTCGCACCGGACGAGATCAAGGCGCTGCGTGAGAAGAGCATGTCAGCGAGCCGGTGTTCGCGCGCTATCTGAACACGTCGGAATCGACGGTGCAGAAGTGGGAGGCTGGCGCCAAGCGGCGGAGCGGGATGGCGCTGAAACTGCTGTCTGATGGTGCAGAGGCACGGACTGGAGGTGCTGCGCTAGGCGTTTTGCCTTTATGTCCGATAAGGCAAGCTTATCGGACACAATACAACATCGACAGGCGCGGCGGTTTTGAGTGACACATCTTGCAAAACGCGCCGCGTGAATTCATCCTGTCGAGGATGATTCTTCGACCCAAACCGTCCCCGCGCCACCATGCCCAGTCTCCCGGGGTCGGGCTGTCCGCTCTCGCGGCACCGGTGCCGTCCTGGCTGCGCAGGGCAGTCCCCGACGCGCAAACCCTCGCCGCACAACGCTTGGAGGATATCGCCATCGTCGCAGGCGCTGCCATCGGCGCGCTGGACGCGATCGTGCGCCGGCAGGAGCGGTGGGCCGGCGCCTGGCGGCAGCGCCTCGCACTCGCAGCGGCCGCAATGACGGCGCGGCAGGCGGGGCGCATCGAGGATGAAGCGGCGCTGCGCGACGCCATGCTGCTGACCCGCCCAGGAGACGAGGTCGGTCCCGCCGGTCTTTTGCTCCTCGCCTGGCGTCGGCTGGCCGCCCGGCCCGCGGAGATCTTCTGACGAAGAGAAACCTGCTCGCTGTATTGGAGGAATTCGGTCGAACTCACGACGACGAGGCGGTCAGCGATCTGGCGGACGAGCTTCGGCAGCTCGGCGAAAAAGATCGATGGCGCGCAATGCGGCGCGCGCCTGCGCGGCGAGCAGACTTTTGGCACGCTCAGGATCTGACTCAATGCGTGTCGCGACAAAGCTGGCCACCGATCGACGCGGGCGAGCGCCCTGCTGGCGCAACGTCTGGGTTGGGCACATGCGGTGCCGCTGCTGGGCGCCGAAGCGGTTTTGGGCATAAGCGCCCGCGTCGAGACGGTCGAAACGCTGACCGGTGCGGTCGCGGCCGCCGAACGCCACGGCTTGGGGCGCGCCCTTGGAGCCTGGCTCGCCGACGTCGAGCTTGAGCGTCGCGCGGACCGGCTGCTTGCGGTTGCTCCGAAACTCAGGGCCAAGGCGGCGGACACGGTCGTCGAAAGGCTCTTGTCCGACGATGCGATCGTTGCCTCGGAAAAGATCGCGGGCATGAGCGACCGTGGGCTGCGCCGCTTGTTCGACCGGCTGGTTGAACTCGGCGCCGTGCGTGAACTGTCCGGCCGCCCAACCTTCCGCATCTACGGACTCTGACGATAGTGGCGGAGGCGGCGCGCAGACGAGGAGGGAGCCGGTCAGATGACCGTCGATTAGGCGAACGGCGATCAGCTGACCAGCTGTTTGACCGGGAGCTGGATCATCTGCCGGCGGAGGTGCGCTGGCGGGAATGGATGCACCGGGTCGAAGCAACGATCTTCGCCGCCAGCGAACCGGTCACACGTAGTGTGCTCGCGCGCGTGGTTGGCGCCAATTGCAATCTCGATCTCCTCATCGACGGCATCCGCGAGGAACTGCGCGGCCGGCCCTATGACCTGGTCGCCGTTGCCGGCGGTTTTCGGCACCTGACGCGGCCGGCCTATGCCGAGGCCATCCGCAGTGCATTTGGCACCGCCGTCGGCGGCAACGAACGGGCGGCCGACCTGACGCAGTCGGAGGTGCTGGTGCTGATGTGCATCGCCTACTTCCAGCCAATGTCTTACCCAAAATGGCAAGGCCAGCACGCCGCCAGCGATCGACCATGATGCTGTCAGGCTTTGCTGCCGCCCCGTTGAAGTATGCTGAACCGAAGGTTGTCGGCATATCCGACGAATACAAGTTCACGTCCTTCAAGAGGAAAGGCACACCTCGCAATGCACCAGGGGAGGTATCCAACAGTGAGCCGTCCGCATCGAAATTGCGCACTATGTAATCATGCGATCTCAGTTACCGGTTCGATCAAACCAGCAAATGAAGTTCGGCACGGATCGTTTCAGCATGTTTTGTTTTCGCTCGTTCCCCACTGGGATTGTCATCACCATCGGCGGCAAGAGACACTGGTTGTGCCGCGCCGTCGACCAGGACGGCTATGTGCTCGATGAGATCGTCCAGACCCGCCGCAACACCAAGGCGGCCAAGCGCTTGTTGAGGCGGCTGTTGAAGAAGCAGGGTGTTGCGCCGAAACGCATGGTCACCGACAAGCGGCACTCGTATGGAGCGGCCAAGCGTCAAGTGATGCCGGTCGTCGAACATCGATCCCACAAAGGCCTCAACAATCGCGCCGAGAATGCGCACGTGCCATTGCGAAAACGGGAGCGGGCGATGCAGGGCTTCCGATCACAGGAGCACTGCAACGCTTCGTCTCGATCTCCCCGGCTCTGCGCAGTCTCTTCGTCCCACCCCGCTCAAAACGCGCCGCACTCGCCCCCTTATCCACCGCCTGAAGGCCATCGCCGAATGGAAAGCCGTGACTGTTGCGGCGCGACAATGAAGCTGCGAGCGCGTCTCATCAGAATTGGGATCTTCCGCATATTTGGTGCAGGGGCGGCGTTCCCGTGGTTGCCTCGTCTGTTTCTACGGTCGTTAGGCGGCCGCCAGCAGCCTGTTTCTCAGCAGCGGATACCCGGAGCGCCCATACATCTGGCGCTTGATGGTCTTGAGACGGTTGATCTGTCCCTCGACGGGACTGGTGCTCCAGGGCTGGGTTATTGCGGCCCGAACAGCCGCAATGTCACGGCCGATGCCTGCTGCAAGGGAAGCCAGTTCGCTGTCAGTGGCGTCTCGATCCATTGCTCGAGGCCGGCATCGTCGTCGCCGCGTATCAGTGCAGCGAAACGTCGAGCCAGGTCACCCGCCTTCAAGAGCTCCGGCGCGCAGTCATAGAGAGGGCTCCCCGCCCGCGGCAAGCCAGCGCTCGACCGTTCTCACGCTCATGCCGGTCCGGGGCGCGATCTGTCGCGGCGACATGCCGGTCGTCCGCAAATCAAGGACTTCAGCATAGAGTTCACTGCGCTGGTTGCGGCGCGACCGGCGCAGGCCATCAAGCCTCGGGGAAGAGTCTCCACTGATGGTTCCGGATTGGCGTCGTCATCGCCACTCATCTCGGCCATCATCGCCTTTCCGGCGGCACTGACCGCTTTGCGATGGCGGCCGAGGGCCAGACGCAACGCTTCGCCCAGGTTCTGGAGAAGATGCCAGCGGTCCGCGACCTGCGTTGCATCGGGAGCACCGCGACGGGCGCCGTCAGCATAAACGCCGGCTCGATCGCGAGCGATGACTTCTATGCCCGGATGACGTTTCAGCCACGACGCGACCGTGTTGGCATTTCGGTCCGGCAATAAATCGAGGACGCGGTTGCGCTCCAGATCGCAAATTATCGTTCCGTAGCGCTGCCCCTTGCGCCAGGCCCAGTCGTCGATGCCGACCACCCGCGGCGCGTCCGGCGGCTCGAACCCGGTTGCGCGGATCATCCGCAGCAGCGTGTCGCCGCTTATCGGCATGGCCAGTTTGCGCGACAGGCGCGAGCCGGGTTCACCGCCCGCGGCCGATCACCAACTGGCTCTCGCCGAGGCGGGCGGCGCGTCTCGCTTTCGGCTGCACCGCTTCCGGCAATCGTTCCGTAAAGATCCGCTGACGGCATTGTGGATCGGCGCAACGGAAGCGCCTGGCGTGAAGCCGGATTTCGACAACCCGTCCCTGCCACGGCAGATCAGCCACCCGGCGCATGTAGTGGCTGTGGACGCGGCCGGTTCGGCAGCCGCAGGAGGGACAGCACGATTCTGTCGCCTTCGTGAATCCCGGCACCTGCACCAAATATAATATGCGGAAGATCCCAGAATTGTCGCGCCACAGACTGTGGTCAGCTGACATGGACGGCCATAGGCCTCGATACATTTATATGCAGACAACGCCACACCGCCTGCTTCCCAGCCGTGCCGGCAGTTCCATCGACTCGGGTGTGGCCCGATCCGAGCATTTCTCCTTCAACGACGTGAAGGCTCGGCCATTCTTGGCTGCGTGCCACACCGCTGGCAACCAAAACGTTGCAACAAATCCTTTCACTAAATTCACAGAATCTTTGCAACCGCAGAGCGCTTAAAATGGTACCTTCATCGCAAGTCTGAAGGAGGCACGGCTAAAAAGCTGATGCCCCATCTACACTCTGACCGCCGCATAGCTGGCAACAGAAAGTCGACAGCAATGAGAAGAAGAGCACTCATCCTCGTTGAAGGCGGTCCATGGGGTTGTTGTCAGCTATACGTCCAAGCAGCCCAGCGTCTTGGCCTTCATCCAATTACCCTTTCGGCTAATCCAACTTGCGACGACTACCTTGTGACAGAAGGGACTGAGGCAATTCGTGTCGATACAAGCAATCTCGATGCGCTGATCCGCGAATGTTCCCAGATACGTGCGACCTATGATATTGCTGGTATTATGGGCAGATCGCTGTTCTATGCGACAATCGGCAAGCTCTGCCGGCATTTCGATCTACCGGGACCGAACGCCGCATCGATTGAGCGATGCGGCGACAAATTTACTCAACGTCAGCTCCTTGCGGAGGCCGGTGTTCCAATGCCTGCCTATCGCTTGGCAGCAGATGCGAGGGACGTTGAAAGATCCGCCGCGGAGATCGGCCTGCCGGTGATTCTTAAGCCAACTCTAAACGGCGGCAGTATCGGTGTTCGATTGTGCCGCAACTTCGACGAGGTAGCCGAACATACGGCCTATCTGTTGGGCGGGAAGTACATATGGCGGTCTTCGCCGAGGATACTGGTTGAGGAATTCGCACAAGGCCCCTACTATACCGCTGACATAATGGGAAGTGAGGTCATTGGGATTGGCGCCGGTGACTTCGGCCCTCCACCACATTTTGTCTATCGCCAGTTCACTTATCCGGCCCTTCTGACTGATGGGGAATATAACCGTATCGCCGATGTTTCGTTGAGCTGTTTGCGAGCTCTTGACCTTGGCTGGGGGCCAACGAACATCGAATTCCGGTGGACGAGGGGTGGCCCAGTCGTCATTGAAGTCAATCCGCGTATGGCTGGCACGCCCGATCCCCAACTGGTTCAGCTGGCTTACGGTGTTGATCTAATCACCGAACACATCAAGCTAGTCATCGGTGACGAATGCGATTTGCGTAAAAGGCTTTCGCACACTGCGGCCGCGCGGTTCCTGGTGGCTGATCGCGACGGCGTCCTCGATTGGATCGGTGGCGACAGCCAAGCGGCTGCCGTATCAGGTGTCGCCGAGGCCGAATTCTACGTCCAACCCAAAACGCC
This sequence comes from Mesorhizobium sp. M0478, assembly GCF_040321305.1. Classification (NCBI taxonomy): domain Bacteria; kingdom Pseudomonadati; phylum Pseudomonadota; class Alphaproteobacteria; order Hyphomicrobiales; family Phyllobacteriaceae; genus Mesorhizobium; species Mesorhizobium sp. M0478. Next base: position 60,380 of record NZ_JAMYRH010000015.1, on the reverse strand, counting down.
GATCATCAGGAAAGGCGACTACCGAGACACGATCGGACATGTCATCGCCGCTTCACCTACCCATGCGCAAACCGAGGCGATACTTCAGCATGCCGTCGACTTGATCGATTGGTCCATCACACCATTTCCGAACCTTGGCGAATAGAAACAATCTGCTGCTGGTACCGCACGTCGCAGGTGGCGTAAGATGAGAGCTGATCGTGGCCGAACATTGGTGCAATTCTTTGAATCCGAGACGCCAGTGTAGGCGCGTGCCTAATTTAACGAGAAGGCCAGCGATCGCCAGGCGAAAATGTAGTAGAAATCCTTGTGCGCATGCGGGAGACTCGCATGCGCACCGGTCAAACGGAATCCCAATCGGACTCACGTGTTAGTCAGGATCAAAATTCATTTGGATTAATGACTTGGAAGCCTCCAGCTACGAATTTGACTTCCTTGCGACTTGGTTGATTAAGAAGTGTACCGCTTGCGGGCGCTGGGGCTTGCGCAGTGGCACCTGGGAGAATCGGGAGGGTAATTCTGGAAGAATGCGTTTCAGAATGTTGAATCCGATTGATGGAGGGCGAGCCAGCTGGAATGCTCGCCATTAAGTGGTGCGGGATAGGGTTGGGCGCCCCAATTGTTAACTCAAGACTATGCCGCTTTCGAACAACATGGGCAAACGGACTGAGTAAAGACATCCGAACTTCATATATCTCTCTCGGCCTAAGCGTTTCGCTCCTAGAGAACGTATGCAAAACTTCTTCGGAATCGGTCTGCGCTCCATCAATTTCCTGAAAGGATACACGATGCAGGCCAGACTGCAGAAAAAGGACAGTACCATCAGGACTGACATCCTTCAGGGTGATAGCTACATCGGCATCGTCTCCACTATCGATGCTAAAAAACAGAATTATTTCGGGATTCCCGAGCAGAGTCATGTCCTCAAGTACCGGCTCAGTTCGATAGTTTAGTACCCCATAGGTATAAGGAACAAGCGCAAATTGTTGATCGCTGCCGGTAAGCTCGACTCCAGTTGGATAGAGATATGAACGAACGCCTTCCTTGGGGCTCGAGGAGGCTTGTTCGATTGAAAGGCCCCCGTCTGCCGTGAGGAAATAGGTCCGTCGTTGCACCGCAGGTTCTGGCCAAGTAGCGTGGGAGGTTGTCCAACCTGCAGCCGCTTTCTTCGGATCGCCCTCGGCCGCGCTGACTTCCCAGAACACCTTTACGGCTGGTTCATGCTCAATACCATTTCTGATACCTTTGACCCAGCGATCTAGAAACTTAATCTGTTCATCGGCGATGAAGGGGTAGCCTCTCCAAAACGATGCCGTCCTGTGGTCACCATTGGTCAGAAGCAGTCGTTTGTGTGGCAAGTTAGACACCAACCGACTGAAGATGCGTGCGCCTTCTCTCGCGGCGCCGCCATCTTCGTCCTGCCACGCGCCTATGATCATTGTTGGTACGTTGATTTGGCCGACGAGCTCAGCACTAGTTACATCGACGCTGTCCCACCATGCATCTTTGAACTTGTGCTCTTGCATCACTTCGAAATATTGGTTCTTGACTATCTGCCGGGCGCTTCCGCGAACCTTGGCGCATTCGGTATCGCCATGGCTGATCCGCCATTCCATCCCGGTCGAGTGCATGTTCTGGGTATAGGCTTCCCAAGTCGCCAAATATGGTTGCAGCATGCCACCCATATAGCCCATAGTTTCGAAACCATCGACGATCGCAGTGGGCACAATGGCTTTCAAGTGAGGAGGCCTCTCCGCAGCGACCCAGAGTTGGCTCGATCCCGAATAGGAATTTCCCACCATCCCCACGTTGCCGTCGCTCCAAGGCTGCTCAGCGATCCATTCGATGACCTCTGCACCATAAGCCCCCACCACGCGGTTTGGAAACCAGTGGTCGACGATGCCTTCCGAACACCCTGTAGCGGGCCAGTTTGCGCCGAGGACAGCATAACCAGCATTTAGAAGTGGCTTCGCTTGTTCGAATGGTAGCGCACCGGCGCTGTAGCAATTGTAGATGAAGATGGTCGGATGTCGGCCGACCTCAGGACGGTATGAAGCATAAGCGATACGTGTGCTATCTCTCATGGACACATAAGCTACGTCGCAAATAACGCCAGATTCCAGATAGTTCATGTCGTTCTCCGTTTTATAGGTATGCGCAAGTTTCTCTCGATTCACGGAAGGGTTTCATTGACAAGGCCTTCGCAAAGTTAGGACATCGCAAACTCGGAAAATGTTGCTCTTCCTAAACACCAGCGGCCGACCCGTTATCATGGAGTTCGTTCGACGGAAGACAGCGGTGGTGGCCGCGCTTACGGCGCTGTTTCGGGCTCTAGCGGGAAATGGCATCTGAAGCTGCGCTCGTTGTCTCCCGCGCTTGCTGAAGCTTCAGGGAAGACGCGATGACAGATGTCCTGCGCACAACGACAACGGGTGTGGAACTCGCAGCCGGATGGTCGTCTCATCAGGCTCGGCACCTCACCCTTGAGCTCGATTCTATTGAGCACCGCATCCGGGTCAGGCTCGGGATTGGCCGCAAGCAGCGCTTCCGTGTAGGGATGACGCGGTTGATCGAAGATCCGCTCGGTCGAGCCGACCTCAATAAAGCGGCCGAGATACATGATCGCCATTCGATCGGTCATATGGCGCACGACATTGAGATTATGCGAGATGATCAGGATCGCCATGCCGAGTTCGTCCTGAAGCCGCGCAAGAAGATTGAGCACCTCGCCCTGCACCGAGACATCGAGGCCTGCTGTCGGCTCATCGGCGATGATCAAATCGGGTTTGAGCGCAAGGGCTCGCGCGATGCCCACACGCCTGGCCTGACCGCCGGAAAGCTGATGGGGATAGCGGCGAGCAAAATCCCCTGGCAAGCCGACCATGCGCAGCAGGCGCTCCGCTTCGCCTCCGGCATCGCGATCTTTTAACCCGTGGATGCGGAAAGGCTCTGTCAGGAGCGATCGAACAGTCAGCCTCGGCGAGAGTGAGCCAATTGGGTCCTGGAACATCATCGCCATGCGCCGCAAGTAGGGCTTGCGATCAGCCCCTTTGAGCTCTTCAATTTCCTGTCCGTCGAAGTTGATGCTGCCGCTCACAGCCCGCTGCAAGCCGATGATAGTGCGCGCAATCGTGGATTTGCCCGAACCGCTTTCACCGACAAGGGCCAGCGTCTCGCCCTTGCGGATTTCAAAAGAGACACCGCATACTGCGTCGATGAAAGGGGCCTTCGTCCCGGTTGCGAACGCCTTCAACTGACCCATGGTGCGGAAGCGGACGCAGAGGTCCTGAACGCGGAGGAGCGCAGTCATGCCGAAACCAGTCGCTTTTCGTCGAGAAGATGGCATCGGGCGACTTGGTCCAGGCCGACGCGGTACTCGACCGGGTTCTCTTGCAGACAGCGATTGAATGCTTGGGGACACCGGGTGCGAAAGATACATCCCTGCTTGCTGCCCAGAAGACTCGGCACCTCACCGGGTATGGTCGGCAAAGTCCGTGTCTTTTGTCTGATCCGTCCCGGATCGCAGTCAAGCAGCGCGCGCGTGTAGGGGTGAGCAGGATTGTGAAAGATGTCCCGGACAGCTCCCTGCTCCACCACTTCGCCCGCATACATGACCGCAACCCGGTCGCACAGCTCAGCCACCGCGCCGAGGTGGTGGGAGACGAAGAGAATCGAGCAACCAATTTCTTTTTGCAGATCCTTGAGCAAATGAATGATCTGCACTTCCAGCGTTGCATCGAGTGCGGTGGTTGGCTCGTCGGCGACGAGGAGCGCTGGTTTCACAAGCAGCGCCATGGCAATGCAAACGCGCTGCCGCATGCCGCCAGAGAAGTGATGCGGATAGGCGCCGATTCGGCTTTCCGGATCGGGAATTCCGACCCGGTGAAGCATTGCGAGGGCACGAGCGCGCTTTTCGCTCCGGCTTACTTGTTCGTGGTGCTGGATATCGATCATCTGATTCTCAATGGTCCGCACCGGATTCAGTGCGGTCATCGGATCCTGAAAGATCATGGAGAGACGATCCCCGAGCAGGCTCCGACGCGCTGGAGCGGGCATTTTGAGCAGGTCTCGACCTCCGAACAGGATGCTGCCGGCTGTGACATCTGCATTTTCAGAGAGCAGGCCCATCACTGTATATGCGAGTGTCGATTTTCCGGATCCACTCTCGCCAACGATGCCAACCACCTGTCCGGCTGGCACATCGAGCGACACGTTTCGCAGTGCATGGATGCGTCCACGCGGTGTGCCGAAATCGAGATTTAGGTCGCGGATCTCAAGAAGCGGCCGGACGGACCTATGCTGTGTCAGATCCTCGCGTCTCATAACTCTTTCCGCAATTTTGGATCGAATGTGTCGCGCAGCGCCTCACCCAGGAACGTGAAGCCAAGCGTTGCCAGGACGATCGGAATGCCGCCGGCTATGACAAGCCAGGGCGTCTGGTCGATGTAGCTATAGCCATCGTTGAGGATCGCTCCCCAATCGGGCGTCGGCGGTCGCACGCCCATGCCGAGAAAGCTGAGACCCGCCTCTACGGCGATGACGGCCGGGACGTCCATGCTCACGAGAATGAGAAGTGGGCCGAGGACATTGGGCAGTACGTGCACGGCGAGGATGCGCGTTGTGCCAGCGCCCATACTACGCTCTGCGGCTATGTACTCACTGCTACGCAGCGCTTCTGTCTGGGTGCGCACGACACGCGCGTAAATGGGCATGGATGTTATTGCGATGACGAGAATGACACTCGCCAGACTGGGTCCCAGAAGCGCGATCATGGCCAGCGCGAAAATGATACTGGGAAACGACCGGATCGTATCGAAGAAAAGCAGAAGTAAATTGTCGAGCCAGCGGGGACCGAATCCCGCGATCAAACCAAGGACCAGGCCGACGGCTAGTGAACTGCCGAGAGAGGCGAAGGCAACGAAGAGCGGGATGCGGCCGCCCATGATGGTGCGAGAAAACGTGTCGCGGCCCAGTTGGTCTGTGCCCAGCAGAAAATCCAGTGAAGGTGCAGCCAGACGTGGCCCAACCATGATCCGGATCGGATCATGCGTGACAATCAGCGGAGCGAAGATCGCGCTCGCGAACACGAGCACGACGAGCACGGCTCCAAGCACGCCTAGACGGTTCTTTCGTAATTGCCGCAGGAAGGTGCTAGAGGCGCCAGTATCAATGGCATCGTTGGCGACTCGAGAGATGGCTTCAACCCTTACCATGTCAGAGCTTTTCCCGGGTTCGGGGATCGAGGAATGCATTCACAAGGTCCGAGAGCGTCGTGGCGACAACGATAAGGAACGTGGTGACGAGCACGACGCCCATCACTGTTGGATAGTTGCGCGTATTGACCGCGGTCACGATCAACGCGCCGATGCCAGGTCTCGCAAAAACCACTTCGATAAAGACAGCGGACGAAAGCAGCCACGCGATGCCTACCCCGAGTATGGTCACAGTCGGCAGGATCGCGAGCGGCAGCGCGTAGCGCGCAACAATGCGCCATTCCGAGATCCCGAAGGAGCGGGCCATGCGGATGTGATTTTCACCCAGGACCTCGAGCATCGAGGCGCGCACCAGCCGGGAGATGTAGCCGACCCAGCCAATCCCTATGGCGAAAGCTGGGAGGATGAGATAAGCAAGTCCATCCCACAATCCATTGCCGACACCGATCGCTGGCAGCCAGCGCAGAGTCACGGCAAAAATCAGCAGCGCGTAGACCGCCACGACGAAGGACGGAATTGCGATCGTCGCGACCGTCACGACGCCGGCCACCTGGTCTACCAAGGAGTTGCGCCGCATAGCCGAGTAACAGCCGAGCGGCACGGCTGTCACGACCGCCCAGAAGATCGAGACCAGGATCAGTTCGATGGTATAGGGCAATTGCTCGAACACGATTTCGGCAACAGGTCTTTTGCTGAACACGTCGTAACCGAGATTGCCGTGGAGCAGCCCGCGGAAAAACGTGACGATCTGCACAACGAGCGGCTTGTCCAGCCCCATCTGCTCGTGCAGTTGCGCCTTCATTTCAAGCGTCGCCCGCGGGCCGAGCATAACCGCGGCAGGATCGCCGGGCACTGCCCTGATCATAAGGAATAGTAGCGTCACCGCGATCGCAATTATTGCGACCGCGAGGACAATTCGTTTTAGGAGGTAGAGCCACATCCTCTAAGTCACACCGGCTTAAAATTGAGGAAGAGCGGGTACCCGTCCGGACGAGTTGCTGCCTGCGCACGCGTGGTGCGATACATCACTGGATTGCCTCCATATGTCACGAACCGGTAGGCGCCAGATTCCTCCATGAGATCCTGCATCTCATAGTAAAGCTTCGCCCGCTCATTCGGGTCGCTGATGGTGACCGCCTTAGCGCTGAGCTCGTCAAAACGCTCGCTACGGAAGCGTTCCCAGTTCCAAACGCCCACTTGAGCTTGCACGAACCAGGACGTTGCGTAATACGGATCGGGCACACTGGAGAAGCCCATGACGCTGAGCTGCATCTCCTTCCAGCGATCGCCTTCCGATTCCATGCCGAGTGTCCAGAACGAGCCGGAATCCTGGACATTGATCTCGACCGTGATACCGAGCTGCGATAATTGCGCCTGCACAGTCTGGGCCACAGTCGAAGACCCGCTCTCGTTCAGGCAATCGATGGTCAAGGTAAGATCGCTCACGCCGGCCTTTTCCAGGAACTCCTTGGCTTTCGCGAGATCGCCTTCCGGCGGGACGAGCGCTTTGTCGCGATGCCCCAGAATACCTGGAGGAATGGTGCCTGTCGCGACCTCCGCCTGTCCGGCATACGCGGCATCCAGGATCTGTGGCACATTGATCGCCCACTGGATTGCCTTGCGGACATTGATGTCCTTCAGCTTTGGATGATCCATATTCATGCCGATCCAGTAGTAATAGAGCGAGGGATGTTCCTCGACTTTGGTGTCGGCGGGCGGATTGCTCTTGAATGTCGCAAGCGAATCCAGACTGATACGAGTGAAATCGGTGTCGCCCGCCTGATAGGCGCGTTCCGCTGTCTTGTCGTCGTTAATTGGAACGATGCGGATTTCGTCAAAGCCTGGCTTTGGCCCCAACCAGTCCGGGTTGCGCGTCAAAAGCACATGCTGGCTTTGTTTGAAATCGGCAAGCACATATGGCCCGGAGAAAGCCGGCGGCTTCATGCCGAAACTACTGCCATCACCGGTCGCCTTCATCACCGCATCCTCGGAAACGATATGGCCAACCCCATAAGGGAAAGCGACGTTCCAGACCGGCACGAACGGCGTCTTGAATACGACAACGCCAGTATAGTCATCCTCGATCTCAACATGATCGAGCGGCCCCCAATCGGGCTTTTGCGGCGAATTGTGCTTGATCACGCGCTCGAAGGAGAATTTGACGTCCTTGGCGGTTATCTCGCCATGGCCGCCAGTAAATTTGATGCCCTTCTTGAGATGGAAGCGGATATGCGTCGGATCGACCTGCTCGACTTTTTCTGCGGCCTCCAATTCCCAGCCCCATTCCGAACCCGGCTTGTAACGCGTGAGCTTCGAATAGATGCAGGCCATAACGTCGATTTCGTTGCTACCCGTGTAGAAGCCGGGATCGAGCGTTTTGAGGTCCAGAAGGCCGCGCGCCTTGAGCACCTTGCCTTCCGCTGCCCAGATGGCTTGCGACAAGGGCATCCCGGCGATGAGACCTCCGCCGAGCGCGGCGCCGGTCTTAAGAAAAGCCCTTCTGCTCACACTAGCTGCGGTACTATTCATAGTCTGTTCCTCCCTTTCCGTTGAGCGTTTCCCTTCGCAGCCGGGCCGCTTTCGTATTGCTTAGTCTGGCACGTCAGCGAGATCGCGAGTCGCACTTTCGACAGGTCGTCGGCGCGGGCCGCGTCTGCTGCTATCGCTGCCAAACAGGTTCCCAGAAACAGGAATTATACCAACATTGGACATTTAACGAACGAATATAATTCGGGGCTGACATCGGCTTTCTCGATGCCTGCCGATCCAAAGGCACGGGACGATGGTCGCTTGTCGATCGATAAATACATCATCAGTGTTTTTTCTGTAGCTGAACGGGAGCATCGGGCCGTGCGTTTCGGGGGAGTCACAGCTTTGCGGTATCTCTGCCGGCCATCACCGCAAGCACGTGATCCGTGTGCTCAGCCGTCGGGGGACCAAGCGGGGGCGCTTGAGCGGCATAGCCTGCTTTATCCGGATGGCGAGCTTCGCGATAAGCTGCTGCCGATCAACGCAGCTACGATGGATCGGCTCCTGTCGCAGGTACGATGAACACATCCGCTCTCGGTGGCGATGGCGGCCACGGTTTTGCTGGTTGTGTTCAGTCGTTTTTGCGTGCTGGCGCCGAGGGTGACGTGTCTAGCGTCTTCGATGCGCTTTTTTCCATTTGCACGTATACCGCGAGCTGCACAATCGAAAGCGGCACATCGAGATGCTGCTGCTTAAGTATGAGTAGCAGTGCCTTCCTGACGATCTGGTCCCGCGGGGGGCAACATCGAGGCTTATGGCCGCGACAGTGATTCCGCACCGCCTCGTCCAACATCACGATTCGTAGATTTTCCGCAGCCGGCGTCTTGCCAACGTGACGCTCGATCGATGGTGCGCCGTGCTCACACCCCGAACATGTCCGCCGATCTTGGTCAACAACAAATATTTGATTGGATACGGTTTCAAACCGTAATAACGGCGCAGGAAGTCTGAGCCGCGGAACCGCTAATGCAGGAAATTGCATCTCGTCGTCCCTCGATCCGCTGACCAATGTAGTCGAACCGGCTTAGATTTCCGATCAGTTCACACGGCTGAAGTGCGATGCCCGCAACTTGAATGGAATGTGCTTAAGTCAGCGGAGACAATGCGCCACGAGCAGCGGGCCGGGCGGCTTCTATCCCCTTCGTTGGCGCGAGACGCAAAACGTCGACGATATTGGCGAAGGCGCGCTCAGGCTGAAGCGATTCAAGAGCAGAAATCGGACCGATAGACGGGGAGCAGTGGCACTTCATCGACTAGGCTGTGGTCTCAGAACGTCGTTAGGAACCATGTTGCGTTGTCTCAAATCGTATGCCGAACTGTCGCGAATATTCTTTTCGCACATTCGCAGAAGGTCGATAGTGGTTTCCGGCAATTATTGCCACATGAGGAATGCTCGATGACCACGCGGCAGCCATCCGAATCGAAACGCACTCCTACGAACCCGGGCCTAGCCGGCCCAATCGTCTTCGCCTTTTATCTCGTTCCGGATTTCACGATGCTGGCTTTTTCCTCGGCGATCGAGGCGCTGCGGCTTGCCAATCGTGTACTCGGTTACAAAGCATTTAAGTGGCGTCTTGTTTCCGACGACGGTGGCGCGGTTCGCGCAAGTTGCGGTCTTCCCGTGCTGACCGATAGCTATTTGGCTATGGAGCGCAAGTGCCTGTTCGGCACGGATCGTCCGTCAATGGCGGTCGTCTGCGCGGACCTCGGCATGGAAGAATACTCCAACAGATCGCTGGAAGCCTGGCTGCGCGAATGCAGGCATCGCGGCATCAACGTTGGAGCGCTCGGTACTGGTACTTACGTGCTGGCCAGGGCGGGACTGCTGGATAACAAGCGTTGCACCATACACTGGGAGAAACTGCCGGGCTTTGCTGAAAGGTTCACCCGTCCTGTTGCAAATTCCAGCATTTATGAGGTCGACGGCAAGATCTGGACCTGTGCCGGCGGGTCCGCCTCTTTCGACATGATGCTGCACCTGATCGAGCGGGACTTCGGCGAGCAGACAGCGGCCGTCATCTGCGAGCAGGCGTTGGTTGAGCGGGTGCGAGCTCCCGGCGAGCGTCAGCGGCTACATTTGTCACCTCGCCAGGGGATATCGAACAAGACTGTTATCAGAGCGGTCGAGCAGATGGAACTGAACATGACGGAACCGCTGTCCATGGATGACCTCGCCGCCCGTCTCGGGCTGTCCCGTCGTCAGATCGAGAGACTGTTCCGGTACGAGCTCGAATGTTCGCCGGTTCGGTACTATCGCGAGTTGCGGCTCGAGCGGGCCCGGCTGCTGCTCAAGCAATCGACCATGCTGATCGTAGATATCGCCGTTGCCTGTGGCTTCATTTCGGCCTCACACTTCTCTAAGTGCTACCGTGAGGCAAACGGCACCTCGCCTCAGGAAGCTCGCAGAACTAGGCTTCGGCAATCGCCGCATCCCGTGAAATCGGATCCGGCAATTGCAAACGTCAGACTGCCGAGAAAGATTTTCGTGGAAGCGGCGTAGACAAAAAATAGCGCCCACATGCCGGCGTCGCCATTGGCTAAGGCCTGTCGAGATTCAGGATTGGACGAAGAGGCCGCGGCCTGAGGGTTTTTTTCAGGCGACGGAATTTTACTCAGTGAACTAAGCACGAGTGACGCGATCAGAGTGTGTCTCCTTGGTCGGCGCCGGCGCATGCATTGTGCAAGCATCGGTGCGCCGGTCGCCGATTATCTCGATACCCTTTGAGAGTGAGATCACGGCGTGGCTACGAAACCATGCAGACGTCATTCGGACCTCCGATCGCTGAAGGCCGGCTGCGCGGCGTTGACCGACGCATCCCAATAAGAACATCGGTCGGCAGTAACTGGAAACGCTAATTAACCGGTCGAGGAAGCAGGGGCGCCGCAGGCCAGTTCGTCAGCAACCGCCCGTCCTTAAAGCGCTTTTACCGCAGCAGCGCAGCAGAGCTCTGGGACCGAAATTGTCGGGGGGTTTGCTGGCAGTAATCGCGGAAAACCCGGCTCAGATGCGAGCTGTCACAAAAGCCGCACTCTAGCGCAATCGTGGAAGTCGATTTCTCCGTCCGTGCTAACAGGTGGCGTGCATGGTCGAGACGAATTCGGGTGTATACTACTTGCGGAGAAATACCGAGGTCGGATCGGCAGTGACGCTCGATCCGCCGCTTATTCAAATCGAGCTTGTCGGCAATTTGGTCGATGGTGAGTGGGACATCCAAGTGGTGCTGCATGAGCAACACAACCCGTTTCAAGATTTCGTCCCGAACGACAATATCCAGGCTTCCAGTCGGCTGGGCAGTTTCATCCTTCGCAGCTTCGTTGAACATCATGATCCGCAAGCTTTTGGCGGCGAGAGCCTTACCCAGGTGTCGATCTACGAGAAAAGCGGCCAGATGTGCGGTGCTGGCACCGCCCGAACAGGTCAGCCGGTCGCGATCGACCACAAAGATCTGATCCGAGACGGCCAGCAAACCATCGAAAAGCCTCAGGAAGTCTGAATTGTGGAACCAGCTGACGCAACATCGGTAGCCGTCCATAAGGCCGGCCCGGTGCAGGATAAACGAGCCGGTACACAGGCCCACCAGCGGAATGCCTAAAGCGGCCGCTCGTCTTAGATGCTCGTCAAAACGCGCATCCGCCAGGAGACTGTTCTTGTCGAGGAGACCTCCGACAACAACAAGATAGTCAAAGCGTTTGAGGTCGCCGATCCTTTCGTGAGGAGAGATTGCGACGCCGCAACTCGACATTATCGGCGACATATCGGGAGAGATGATACGCCACTGACAGCGAATGGGTCGACTCCGGTCGCCGTCGTCCGCGGATAAGCGAAGCACATCAACGAAATTGGCAAAAGCCCCAAGCGTGAAGCGATTGAGTAGGACAAATCCTACGGATAGTGGCGCGCGACCCCGATTCGGCGCCAAGTCGGAATTTCGGTGAGTGGCACGTTGTCGCAAAACTACTGGCATGCCGACGCAATTTCCTTTCCGAGACTCTAAGGGCCAGGTGTTATGGGCGCGACCCGATTCCAACGTCGCGGCAAGAACGCCGCCGGAGCAATCTCAAGTGGTCCATCACTGGTCCCGCAATGGCAATGAGCTTGGCCGCTCCCCGTGTCGCTATTTTCGGGATCTGAGGTTCGAACGTGCGAGGATCCTGCTTGCCCAGTCAGCTCTGCCGGTTATGGACGTCGCGACTTTCGGCGGCTTCCTTTCTGCGTCCCACTTTTCGAAATTCTTTCGCGCGGCCCACCTGATAGCCCATCAAGCGCGTAGGCTCCCCCCGGGAGATATCTAAATGTGCCTTCGCAGCGCTTTCAGCCTGCCGCGATTTGAATGGAAATCGGCGTAGCATCTTCTCGTGTCAAAGATGCGCCCCAGGTTGCGTGTGCCGGCGGTCCTAATAGCCCGCTTCCCTGTTGAACAACGGAAAGACGTCAAGCCCGAGCTCGAGGCGACGGACATTGTTTGCGATCACTGCGGCTGCGCTGGATGCAAACGTAGCCCCAGACATATGTGGTGTCACAAACACACGCGGATGAGACCAGTATGGATGCTCGACAGGAAGCGGCTCCTGGGCAAATGCATCCAATGCCGCGCCCGCAAGGTGGCCGCGATCGAGAGCTTCGAGCAGCGCATCGTCATGGACGACCGCTCCCCGGCTAATGTTGATGAAGAACCCACCTTGACGCATCGCTGCAAAGATACCGGCATCCAGGAAATGACGGGTTTTGTGTGAGAGGGGCAGCGCATTGATGATCACATCGGTATTGCCTAAGAACTCAGCGAGGGAATCGGTCCCCTGATAGCAGTCCACCCCTTCGATCTGTCGCTTGCTGCCGTCCCACCCGCTGACGGCATATCCGAAATCACGGATGCGACTGGCGACTTCCGTGCCGATGCGACCCAGGCCGCACACCCCCGCGCGAAAATCTCTCGTGGGGACGATTTGCTGGCGATGCCAGACCCGGTCTTTCTGTTGGGAGCGGTAATCCGCATACCGCCTATGAAAGGTCAGCACCCAGTATAGGGCATGGGCAGCCATGTCGCGGGCGACGGCCGGGTCGGCAAGCAGGATCACGGGAACGTCGGGCAGGCTTGTATCTGCCACGAAATGCTCGGCGCCAGCGCCGAGCGAAAAAATCGCCTTGAGATTGGGATAACGGTTGAGGTCACCCGCCGGATGGTTCCAGACCATTGCATAAACGACCTCGTCAGGATCGATTGGTTCACCGAACACTTTGACAGGCAATTCAGGAAGCTGGCGGCTGATTTCTCTTCGCCAGCTTTCATTGTCGTAGCCGTGGTTGTTCAACAAGATAGTCATGGGTTCGGGTGCCATAGTTGGAGGAGAATCGGCTCGCACGGAAAGGACGGCTGGCCGTTGGACCTCCGTGCAAACTTCTGCAGACGAATGGACGCTGGAAACCCCGGCTATCGTCGGCCAAGGCTTCCAGCTGTCAGGTTAGTATCGATACGAAGGATCGACGCGATCGCACTGGCGCAACAGTGCAGGCCATTCATACTTGCCAAGCGGGAAATCGTCGTACTGACGATGCGCCAGACGCCAGATGTCTTCACTGCTCTTGCCGAGCTTCAGGCCTGTGGAATAGGCGTCGATCAACACGCGGCAGGCGCGGACCGTGTAATAAAGGTTCATGAAGGCTTCACCGGCGTTGGCACCGACCGCGAGGAACCCATGGTTCTTCATGATGAGGCATTTCTTGCCTTCGATGTTCTTGGCAAGACGATCCCGCTCCTCAAGGGTCAGCGACAGGCCTTCCCAGTCGTGGTAGCCGATGTCGCCCCACAGCATCGACCCGTCTTGCGTCAGGAACTCCAGGCCATCCTGCAGCGCCGTGATGGCGAGGCCTGCCGGCGCGTGGCTGTGAAACACCACCTTCATGTCGTGATGGGTGTTGTGGATTGCCGAATGGATGACGAAGCCTGCGGTATTGACGTCTGGCGGGCCGTACAGAACCTTTCCCTGCTCGTCGACTTTGATCAGGTTCGACGCCGTGACCTCGTTATAAAGCAGGCCGAAGCGGTTCAGGAGGAACTGATGGTCGGTACCCGGAACCCGCATCGTGATGTGGTTCCAGATCAGATCGTCGTAGCCGTACATGTTGGCGAGGCGATAGAGGGCCGCAAGGTCGACTCGCGCTTCCCATTCTTCCTTGGAGATGTTCGCGTGGCCGCCCTGGACGCTGAAGTCCTCGGCTTTCATCTCATGTGCCATTGGTGGTCCTTTCGATCGGTTGTTGTCAGGTGGAGCGGAGGAATGTGCCGTTTTGCTCTTCCAGGAGCTTTACGGCCATGAGATGGTTCTGGTCAAAACCGTACTGGTCGACTGCTTTCTTGTAGATCGCCTCAACCTGCTCGCACATGGGCAGGGTGGCGCCGACAGATCCTGCCAGTTCCAGGGTCAGGGCCATGTCTTTGTGCGCGAGCCCCAGTGCGAAGCCGGGATCGTAACTGCCGTCGAGAATAGCCGGACCGTAGCGGTCCGCGACGTAACTTGCGCCGGTGCTGCCCTGGATGATGCCCAGCATGATGTGAGCAGGGACCCCACCTTTTACCCCCAGCATCAGGGCCTCGCTGAGCGCTACCGAGTTGAGATAGCAGAGCACGACTTGTGCAATCTTGGCGACATAGCCCGCCCCGTGGGGGCCAAGGTGCATGACCCGGTTGCCTATCTTATCCAAGATGGGTTTGCAGCGCGCAAATACCTGCGCGTCTCCGCCGACCATGATCATCAGCGTTCCGGCAGCTGCTCCTTCAATCCCGCCGGTAACCGGAGCGTCCAAGAAATCGACTTCGCGGGCTGCGGCGGCGGCGCGGATGCGGCTCTCGCAGTCGAGATTGTTGGTTGAAAGGTCTATCCAGACCGCGCCTTTCGGCAGCGCTCCCAGCATGCCCTCATCAGATAACGCGACGGCTTCGATGATCTTTGGGTTTGGCAGTGATGTAAACGCGATATCGGCACCGGAGGCCGCCTCGGCAGCGGTTACGGCCGACGAGATCGCCCGGTTGCCGGCCGCTGCTCCAGTCGCCCGCACCGCATCAACCTTGTTTGTATCCAGGTCGAACAGCGCGAGCTCGTATCCGGCGCGCGCCAGGTTACTGGCCATTGGCCCGCCCATGTTGCCCAACCCGATAAATGCAATCCGCATATATATCTCCGTTCAGTGGCCAGTCAGGGCCGTTTCGGCGCTCCAGCTGTCGCGTCGTGACCGATGCTACACCACTCTTTCTCACCCGGATTGACGTGGCAAACGAATATAATTAGGGAGTCATATCGAAGAATTCGATTTGAGGGCAGGTTTTTTGAACATCGAGCATATCAGGGCATTTTTGGAAGTCCGCTCGACCGGCAGCTTCCAGCACGCCGCCGACCAGCTTAACGTCACCCAGTCAACGATCAGCGCCCGGATAAAGGCGCTGGAACGTCGGCTTAACCGCCAGCTGTTTTACCGCAAGCGCAACGGAGTGGCCCTTACGACGGGCGGTCATCAGTTTCATTCGAGCGCGGTGAATATCGTGCGCGCCTGGGAGCGCGGTCAGCAGGTCGCCACGCTGCCGGAAGGCCTGAATGCTTTTGTCACTCTGGGGGTCGAGGATAATCACTGGCCTCGCGTCGTGCCGGGCTGGTTGGAACGCATGGCCAAGGCTTTACCGGATGGCGTCGCAAGCGCGCTTTGTGAGCATTCGGATATACTTATGGAGAAACTGCGAGCCGGACTGCTTGACATTGCCGTGCTCTATGACCCGCGTCACTGCGCGGAGGCGCGAATCGAGCCCCTCAACAGCGAAGAACTCGTGATGGTGTCGACCAAACCACGTGCTGTTCAGAGCGGTGTTGTTCCTGGCTACGTTTTCGTGGATTGGGGGGAGACGTTCCGGGCCCAACACAGCATGCATTTCCCTGGCGTGTTTAGCCATAAGCTGACGATTCGCAATTCCGCGGTGGCAATGGATCATATCCTGGCCAACAGCGGCTCTGGGTATTTCCTGGCGGAATCCGTGGCGTCTCTCGTCAAATCCGGCCGCCTGCATCTGGTCGAGGGGGCGCCGCGCTTTCAACGAACAGTTTTCGTCGCCGTGCGGATTGACGTCATTGCGCCAGAATCTATCAAAATCGCTATGGATGCTTTGCGCGACACTATCGTCTGTATTTCCAGTGGACTGCCAGAGAAATAACATGAAAATCACAGCGTTGAAGACCCGGCTCACCAATATTCCATTCGCGAAGCCGATTACCACTGCAATCCATGATATGCGATCGGTCGGCTGCCTGCTTGTCTACTTGGAAACCGATGTCGGGCTGGTTGGTCAGAGCTATCTTTTCACGCTGAACGCAGTCCGGCTCAAAGCCTTCGACGAGATGGTCCGCGGCTTTTCACATCGCATTGTGGGTCAGGACCCCCACTATGTGACAGCGATCAATTCTTCCATATGGGCGGAAATCAACCCCACTGGCTATGCCGGCGTCACGATCTCTGCGCTTTCTGCGCTTGATACCGCCTGCTGGGACCTGATCGGCAAAAGCGTGGACCGACCGCTGCATCACATTTTCGGGGCCTGCCGGGATCGCATCCGCACTTACGCCAGCGGCGGGCTCTGGCTTTCGCAGACCATCGACGAGCTGACCGACGAAGCGGCGAGTTTCCTTCAGCAGGGCTTTCGGGCGATGAAGGTCCGCGTCGGCAATGCCGATCCGCGCAAGGATTTCGAACGTGTCAAGGCGGTCCGGGAGACGGTCGGACCGTCCATTGAAATCCTTGTGGACGCCAACCAAGCACTCAAACCGAAGCAGGCGATCCGCTTGGGCCGAATGCTCGAAGAACTGGACGTCGGTTGGCTAGAGGAGCCCGTTTCCGTCCATGACCTCGTTGGCCAGGCGGAAGTCCGGAACGCACTCGACATGCCGATCGCTTCGGGTGAGACCGAGTGGACCCGCTTCGGCATCCGCAACACCATTGATGCTCGCGCCGCAGATGTGTTGATGCCGGACCTCCAGAGGATTGGCGGGCTAACCGAGATGCGCCGGGTAGCCGCGCTCGCGGAAGCGTATAGCCTGCCGATCTCCACTCATATCTTCACCGAGCACAGCCTGTGTATCGCCGGGTCAGCCGCCAACTGCATCTCTGTGGAGCACATGCCGTGGTATGCCCCGCTGTTTTGTGAAGAGATGGAAATCGTAGACGGGGACATTCTCATATCTGCACGGCCCGGGACCGGCTTCACCTTCGATGAGATGGCCCTGAGCCGCTTTGCCGTCGACTGACGCTCGCTGCATCGGAAAACTCGATGTCAGGCTCGAATTATATTCGTTAGTTAAATGTTTGCCGATCTTATAATTTCTGATGCGGGGAACCACCCCGGCAGTGAGGTCCGGGGGCATCGCCTGGAATGGAACACCAACAGGAGAGAACAATGCTTTCACGCACGCTAAAGCTGACTGCCGCCGCCTTCATAGCCACCCTCGCCGCGACTGCGGCCGAAGCAAAATGCGGCGATGTCACCATCACGGAAATGAACTGGGCCTCGGGCTCGATCGTCACGGCCGTCTCCAAGTTCCTGATGGAGCAGGGCTACGGCTGCAAGGTCACGGTTGTTCCTTCGGCTACTGCTACTGCAGTCACATCGGTTGCAGAGACCGGCCGTCCCGACATCGTCACCGAACTCTGGCTCAACGGCGCGCCAGCTTATCCAGCATTGGTGGCCGCCGGCAAAGTTAAGACGTTGGGCCATGTCCTGACCCCCGGCGGCATTGATGCATGGTGGGTCCCACAATACCTCGTTGACGAACATCCGGAACTTGCGAAGATCGACGGCATTCTGGCCCATCCAGACTGGGTCGGCGGCAAATTCCATAACTGCCCCGAAGGCTGGGGTTGTAAGATCACAAACGACCATTTGGCTGAGGCTTTCGATCTGAAAGGCCACGGCATTGAAGTTTTTAATCACGGCTCCGGAGAGACCCTGGCAGCGGCGATCGCCGCTGCCAACGAGAACAAGCAGCCTTGGTTCGGTTACTACTGGGGTCCAACATCCGTTCTCGGCAAGTACAAGATGGCCAAGGTCGACATTGGCCCGTATGTCCCCGAGATCCACGCCTGCAACGCGGTGGAAACGTGCAAGACACCCGGTAAGTCGGCTTATCCGCCGGCAGAGGTGGTGACGGCAGCGACAACGGATTTCGAGAAGCGCGAGCCCGATATTGCAGCGCTCATGTCCAAGGTGACCTTCACAAATGAGCAGATGAGCGAGACACTGGCCTGGCAGGATAGCAAGAAGGCTTCGGCCGACGAATCGGCGGTCCACTTCCTGACCACCTACAAGACGGTGTGGGCGGACTGGCTCAGCCCCGAGGCCAAGGAAAAGCTCGCGGCGGTCCTGAAGTGAGATCCGCCATCTCGGTCACCGGGCCCACCACCCAAGGGATGTATCGGCCTGGTGGTTGACTTGGCGAAATGCTTGGCGGCACCTCAAGCACGTCGACAAGCCCCTCTCGGTCAATTCCGGTGGCGCGCCCTGATGGGCGTGGCTGCCGGATTGCGGCGATTTAAGGCTAGACATGGCAGCTTACGAAAAAGCTTTTGACACGCTGGGACTGCGGTCCTGGTGCGACGCCGGCGCCATCAGCGGTCCCATGTCGATGGACGATCTACTTGCAAAGGCCGGCGCAGCGGGGACCGACCAAACCGAATCTTTCCCGTTTCCCTCCCTGGACGTCCTTCATAAGGTTTGCGGCGCCATCCCACGCACCCGCGACATGACGGCCGGGTTGGAACGTCTGTTCCTGGACGTGAAAGACCCCGTCAAAGTCGTTCTGGACCCGGTGACGCAGCCATTGAGCTGGGCCTTGCGCAACGCTATCGATCTGATGCAGTCACTTCCTTGGTGGGCGGCGATCCTGATGCTGGTCGCCATCGCCCATTTTGCCGGACGTCGCACCGGCGTGACGGTTTTCGTGCTGGTGGCGTTCCTGGGGTTGGCGTTCGTTGACCATTTTGGCTACGCCATGCAGACGCTCGCCATCATCATGGTCTGTACATTCATCTGCGTCCTGTTCGGCGTGCCAATCGGCATCGCGATGTCACGCAGCAACCGGTTAGAGCGTTGGCTGACGCCTTTTCTGGACCTGCTGCAGACGCTGCCCACCTTCGTCTACCTCATCCCCCTGATCTTCCTGTTCAGCGTCACGGAGCCGAAGCTCTACGGCATCGCGATTATTCTCTATGCGATCGTGCCGTCGATCAGGCTGACGAACCTCGGCATCCGACTGGTGGACAAGGACGTTCTGGAGGCGGGGGAGGCCTTCGGCATGACTTCCTGGCAAAAACTCTATCGCGTCCAGTTGCCGCTCGCCCTGCCGAACATCATGGCTGGTATCAACCAGACCATCATGCTGTCGTTATCCATGGTTGTCATCGCTTCGCTGGTGTCCGCGCCCGGCCTTGGAACCCTTGTGTTGCGCGGTATCAACAAACTTGAACTCGGCGTCGGCCTTGTCGCGGGCCTCGGCATCGTGCTCCTAGCCATTGTTCTCGACCGGGTCAGCCGGGCAGCCCTCCAGCGCGTCAACAAGATGCATCAGTCGCGGACATGAGCATGACCGAGAGCTTCGTATCCATCCGCAACCTGTACAAGATCTTTGGCAATAATGCGCCGGCCATGGTGACCTACGCGAAGGCGGGGATGCACAAAAAGGATATGCTGCAAGCCCATGGCCATGTGCTCGGGTTGCGCGACATCAATGTTGAAATCAAAAAAGGCGAGATCACGGTGATCATGGGGCTGTCAGGCTCCGGAAAATCAACCTTGATCCGTCACCTCAACCGCCTTGTCGACCCTACGGCCGGTGAGGTGATCGTCAACGGCACAGACATTATGAAGCTCGACCGGCTCCGGCTCCAGCATCTGCGCCGGACCCAGATGTCCATGGTCTTTCAAAATTTTGCGCTGCTGCCGCATGAAACGGTCCTGCGCAACGCCGGCATGCCATGTTCGGTGCGCGGGGACGGGCGGTCCAAGACCGACGAAACGGCTCGCAAGTGGCTGGGCAGGGTCGGCCTCGCGGGCTCGGAGGCGCTGTATCCCCATCAACTCTCGGGCGGCATGCAGCAGCGCGTCGGACTCGCGCGGGCGCTGACGTCGAACTCCGAGCTCATGCTCATGGACGAAGCCTATTCGGCCCTTGACCCGCTTATTCGATCAAGCATGCAGGACCTTCTCCTGGAATTGCAAAAGGACCTCCAGAAGACCGTCGTGTTCATCACTCATGACCTAGATGAGGCTCTCAAGCTCGCCGACCATCTTGTGATCCTGAAGGACGGAGAGATCGTGCAGCAGGGGGAGCCGCAGTACATTCTCCTCAACCCGGCCGACCCTTACATCGAAGACTTCGTCAGCGATATCAACCGCGCCCGCGTGCTTCGCGTGCGTTCGGTGATGGAGAAGACGATTGCCGAAGACGATGGTTACGAAGTCCTCGACGGGGACGAGACCTTGGAGCGGGCGATCCTCCGATCCCATGGCGCCGCCGACAAATCCTTTGCAGTGCACTCGGACGGAGCCCGGGTCGGCACGCTCAAGATGACTGACGTTCTGAAGGCGCTTGTACCCACCGCCGCGACGGGGCGGAACCACAGCAACATGTAAGGTCAAGCCACTACAATGGGATTCCCATGGCGCTCCTCAACCGAATGGACCTCGCTGTTGCCGCCTAAGTGTCCAACGAAGTGGCTGCGGTCCCTCATGGAGAAGCTCACCAGGCGTCGCTTCTTTGATGGAAAAAGATGGGGGCGAAATGACGGTGCTTGAACATGCAGAATACGATGCCGTCGGCTTGGCCTTTTTGTTGAGCGCGGGCGAAATGACTCCTGTCGGACTGATCCGCATGGCCCGAGAGGCTTACGATGAGGTTAATCCGCGCATTAACCCTGTAATCGTTAGGAGGCTGCTGAAGACGCAAGCCACACACGGTCCTCGGCCATGAATCCCACGAACGAACCCCATCTTGGAGGACCCGCCGCATGACGCTCGCCTCGATCCGCAATCCCGACCTCGCCGTGGCTGCCGACAACAAGCCGCGCTGGGAACTGCCTGACTACCGCCGCCACGGCTTCCACAACCTCCACAGGATGGCCCGTTACAGCCTCTCCTTCCGCGCACCCTCGGTCTTTCCCCTCATGAAGCAGGTCGACTGGACAATCGGCGAACGGCCTGATGTCGCTCGTTTCCTCGCCATGCCGCATTTCTCCGCCTTCGTCGTGGTGCAGGGCGGACGCATCCTATACGAGGCGTATGCGCCGGACTTCGGTCCCGAGAGGCCGCACAGCATCCAATCGATCACCAAGACGACGCTCAACTTCATGCTGGGCCGCTGCGTCGCCGACAGCCTCGTCGACCTTTCCCTCAGAGTTAGGGACTATCTGCCCGAGATCGGCGCGGGCTATGCGGATGCAACGCTGCGCGATGTCGCCGACATGAACGTTGCCAACGACTTTTCCGAGGATCTCAACGACCCCTACGCGACGTGGTTTGCGATGGAGCGCGACGCAGGATGGCGCTTGCCACCGGAGGGCGAGAAGGACGGCACAATTCGAGCCTTCCTCTGTGGAGTCGCTAGCAACGATCTCGTGAATCGTACCGGCCACGCGCTCTACAAGTCGACTAACAGCGAGGTCATCGGCTGGATAGTCGAGCGCGCCAGCGACCGGCCGCTGCGCGACTGGCTGATCGAGATTGTCGAGGCCGCGGGCATCGAAGGGTGCTTCCATATCACCTGCGACCGTGAGGGCGTGCCGCTGGTCAACGGCGGCGCCTGCCTCTCCGCCCGGGACCTCGCGCGCTACGGCCTGCTCTTCGCGCGCAAGGGCGAGGGTGTCGACGGGCGCCGCGTGGGCGATGCCGCCTTCATCGAAGATACCCGCCGCAATCCCGGGCCCTCCCTACAGAAGTCGCGCCGCTATAGCCGCCAAACGATGACCGACGGCATCTGGCTCGGCCACGGCGGCTGGGGCGGTCAGTACATGCTTGCAAACCCTGACACCGGCACTGTCGCCGTCTACTTCAGCGTACTCGAGAACAAGAGTGCCTCTGACGGCAACTTCAGCGACCAGCTCGTCGAGATGATGGCTAGTCTTGCTGCAGAGTTATGAGCGGGTCGTATGGAGAAATGCTTCGGATCTGGCCACATCCGAGTCGATGGATCTGCGGGCACGGCTGGGAACCTTGATTGCCGCCGGCGGCCCAGAGCCGGCGTTAGATTCCATCCAGTAACATGTCCCGATCTGTTTCCGAGAAAACCGACATCGCCGCCATCGAGGGCCATCAACCGCGAACAACCTACTGCAACTCTCGCGCACGTCCAGCGCCATTCCCTGTTTCCCAGATCGAGTCGAAGTTGCGCAACATCATTTCCGCGACGCTGAAGGTGTGCTTGCCTTGCCGGGAAGTCAGGCGAGCGTCGATGTCGGGATAGATAAAGAAGGGAAGCGAAATTCGTTCGGCCGGACCGGTGTGCACGACCTGATGGGGCGTGCTCTTGAAGCGGTCATCACTCAAGGCTTGAAGCATGTCGCCCAGATTGACAACGAGACTGTCGGGCAGGCTCGGCGCCGGCACCCAGCGTCCCCCGAACCACACCTGCAAGGAGCGCGTGGGAAGTTCCTCCTGCAGCAGCAGCGTGAAGAAGCCATTGTCGGTATGCTTTCCGGCCGTGCCGCCAGTAGATGGATATCGGATCACGCGTTGCAGGACCGTCGGCGGGCTGAAATGGCGTCGGAACCAGCCTTCTTCCATATCGAGCAGGTTGGCCAGCGCCTTCCCGAGCTGCGGCACAACCTTGTTGACCACGGTAGCCTGCAAAGCAAGCAGGCTTTGGGCGAAACCAGGAGCCACCGCGTCATCCGGAAGGCGTGTACAACCAGCAAACGGACGCCGGTCGCTTTCGTTCTCGATTCCGAGGTCGAACATTTCCTTTGGATCGGGACCGGCTTCGGGATGTAGCACCTCGCCGTACAACGGACTGTATCCACGGGCGGTAGTGGGGTACACGTTTTGGGCGGAGTGGCCGTAACGTTCCTTTGTCGGCTGTGGCAACGCGAAGAACCGCCGGGAAGCCTGTATCGCTTCTGCGATCTGTTCTTTCGGGATTCCGTGCTCGAGGTAGAAGAACCCGTACTCCTCGCAGGCCAGGCGTAGGCGATCGCGCTCTTCGTGTCGCGTTGCATCGGCTGCCAGTTTTGCTAGTGAGATTTGCGGTAGCGTGATCATAGTTGCTCCTCCGTTGGTGCGTTGGCTTTATCGGTTACCCGGAAAACCCAGTAATGTGCGCCCTCCTCAGCGATGTATTTGGCGTCGTTTAGACACTGTACCGTCACAAGCACGCCCGCATCCTGCAGACGCCTTACCTCGTTTTCAAACGATGTGGCCTCCGCATAGCTCTTGCGGGTACTTACGATGATGAATCCGTTTGGGCGCGTGACGCGCACGAGTTCGCGCAGTGCGTCCGGTCGGATGTGCCCGAGCGTGAAGACGCCGCAGCAGATGGTGATGTCATAGCTCGCGCTGGCGTGGTCGGAGAGCGGCCCGTTAAGGTCGACATTGCCTCGGACATGGCGGTAGACGCCGGTTTGCCGGGCCTTTTCCGCCATTTCGTCGGAGAGGTCGATCCCGTCGATCAGCCGGAAGCCGAGGCGTTCCAGTTCCCCGCCGACAAGGCCCGTTCCGCAGCCAGCGTCCAGGATTGCGATGGCAGTTCGTTCGCTGGCTAAATACGCTGTCTGCACAGTGCCCGCCAATTCCGCAACAACCGTAGGCCCGCAGTACCCGTCGCGGCCAACATCCAGTTCATAGGAACTGGCCCATCCGCGATAGAAGTGGGTCAAGCGATCGACGTCGCCGTCGAGGGTATGGGAATCCTTGATACGTTTTCGTGCGGCTTGCTTCAGTGCGGTCCTTTGATCGAGGTTGTTCATTACAGGTCCTCCATTTAGGTGCAGATGAGATCCGGTATCGTTGTCAGCGGCGGCGCAAGGGCATCGGCTAGATCCACAAGCTGCTCGTTGCTGCATTGCTGAGCATGGCTATCCGACCATGCGGAGGCGCCTACGCTCCAGGTGATAACGTCATGGATCAGGGCATCGTTCAGGCCCATGCCGCGCCCAAGATCAAACGCCTCGTCAAGGATCAGGCGATTGACCTGGGTGAGTTCGCCGGACAGAGACTCGAGCAAGCGTATCTGGATGTCGCTGAGTGGGACGTCGTCGAGCGAAAACACATGCTCACGCTTCGGTTTGATCCGTCCGATGGGATCGACGAGGAATTCTTGGTCTGGCGGATACGCGTGGTTGGCACCGTACTTGGATGGTGCGCGATAGCCCGGCACTTGCAATCGAACGCCGAAGACCACCTCCGCCAACTCGACGACTCGCAGATGGCCGTCGTATCGGTCGAACTTCCGTCCCGCCTCGCTATAGCGCTTTTCGACCGCGCGCCCGATCGGCAGCCCCACGCGCAGTTCGTCGGCCAGTTGGACGGTCAAGCCCATGTCCTTCACCGTGATCTCCAGAGTGCAAGACCGATCGTAGCTGCCATCCAGGAGAAACGGGACGAACTGCTCGATTGCAACGGAGTTTGCGGACGAGGCGACGAACTTGCGCCACGCCTGCTGGGCTGGGACGCCCTCTTGTACGCTTTGGCAGAGCGCCTGACCGCTCGCCACGGCTGCAGTGTAAAAGAGCAGGTTCGTCAGCAATTTGACTGATTGGCCCTGACCGATGTCACCTACATGGAAGGAGACGGCTCCCAGGGTCTGCAACACCGTCTCGCAACGCACATAGGCCTCCGGTGGCCCGCCGACGAAGAAGCTCACATTGGCGAAATCGACCCCCATGTGGGACAAGTTGCTCACGGGCGCTTCTAATGAATCCACGCCAATTGCTGCAGCCAGTCGGGCGATCTCGAACGTGTTGTGATAGTCGGTGGTGGACGTATCGATCCACACGCTCCCCGGTACCATTCCGGCCAAGGCGCCTTGCTCGCCTGTCATGTTGTCAAAGACGTCGTGTGGCAGCGGCAGGCACGTGATGACAATTTCGCAATCGCGGGCCGCGTCGCGCGGTGCATCATGCCACCGGGCTCCCTTTTTCAGCACGTCTCTCGCAGCCGCGGAATCGATGTCGTAGACTTCCACCTGATAGCCGGCCTGCAGGAGCTTGGCGATCATCGGTCGCCCCATGCTGCCAGTACCAATGAATCCGATGCGTTTGACGTAGCGGAAATGAGCGGCGCTTACAGCCTCTACGGCAGACACTAGATTTCCTTTCATAACTACAATCGCTATTTTATATCAGTTTCATGTCCAACAATACCTTATCAATGGATATAAACACCAGACTACGATAGATGAAAGGGATTATATGTAAAAACATTTTACATGTTTATTGCTGGCTTGTTAAACATGTTTAATTTTTGGCAGACAAAGTTCACAATTGCGAACCACACAAAGGTGGAAGCTGGGCACCGGACAATCTGTGAGACCAAGGTGCCGCCGGTCAAGAACCTGGGCGATGGCCATACGAGTTGATCGGCGTTGATTCCGCGGAAGCCTGGCGATCGGGTGAAGACGAAGCGTCGCGACGCCACCATGCTCGCCCGCCTTCATCGCACCGGAGCGTTGACCCCGTCTGGATGCCCGACGCCGGCAAACGACACCTCAACACAAATTTGGGCTTGCATTTCCTATGCATGAGGCTCTGCGCCGGCCAGCCGGCTTAACCCTCGTACCGTTGCATATTGGATGACGGGCCGCCCTCAGGCCCAGCAATCATAGGGGCTGCTAGGGCGTCATGGGGATTGATCGTGCCGAACTCGAAAGTTTACTATGCCGAGAGACGACGGTCTCCATTCGACCTCAGGTTGTGTGTCGAGATGTGTCCGGTTGGAGACGTCTATGTTCGGAACTTGACACACTGACGCGCAAGTATTCCGCGCAGCGGCACGAAACACATGGTTTTGCCCTATTACAAGCACTGCCTCTTCGTTGGCCCACGGATTGCATAGGACACGGTGGAGGATCCGTTTACGAAAATTGCGATCTGGCGGTCTCCGACCGAGGAGCTCGATATGAAACTTGCTCAAACGATAAAACTCAATGCGATAGACGCTGCACTCTTGAGTGCTGTCGCGCCGATCGAAGCTCTGCCGCGTTCGGCACGGGCGCCACTGTCATTTGCCCAGCAGCGGTTGGTGATCGGCACGCTGAACGCTAACCGCTCTCGCCCCGAGATAGAGGGGCTGATCAGCTGCTTGGTCCACAGCTTCGCGGTGAGGATCGTTCTGTCGGGCGATCCGACGCTGGAGACATTGCTGGGGCAGGTGAACATTGCGAGGACCAGAACGTGAGCGACCGTGAGATGAACGCGCGGACGACCTCGGCATCGCCTCGCGTTCGCCCACTTCAATCATCGCCCACCAACTGGGACTCGTCGCACCCTGCCGCTGCCATGAATTTCATCGAGGGGACGCGCGACGTATCCGAGGGTGAGCTACAAGCTAACGGCATCACGCGTTATCATGTCACAAACTTCTATCGTGAACAAATCACCAACAATGTTTATTATGATCAGCTTAAACACATCGTCGAACCCTCATTCGAAGAGTTTGAGAGTTCCGGCAATCTGGATACGAGCGGCGAGCACGACAACACGGTCGCGCCCGGACTTCAGCATAAGTATGCTCAGACGGGATTGTTGCTGGTAACAGACCGTTGCGCTTCATATTGCCGTTATTGCTTTCGCAAACGCATTGTTGGCAAGAACTCCAATGAAATTGCAACTGATTTCTCTCGGATTGCGGATTATATTGATGGCCATCCGGAGATTACGAACGTACTGCTATCGGGGGGCGACCCGTTCGTGCTCAGCACCGCCAAGCTCGACAAAATTCTTGATTATCTGCTGCCGATCTCACATCTGGATTCGATTCGATTCGGCACAAAAACTGTCGCCTACCAGCCCAAGCGGTTCGAGGATCCCGCTCTACCGGCTTTGTTCCAACGGATCCATGAAGCGGGTAAGGCCGCAGTTATCGTCACACATTTCGATCACATCGGTGAAATCTCGGCGGACGCAGAGCGCAACATTGGCTCTTTGCGCGCCCATGGCGTACAGTTCCTCAATCAATCCGTGCTCCTCGCGAAAGTCAACGATGATTCCAAGATCTTGGCGGCGACCTTCGCCAAGTGCCATCAAATGGGCGTCCACCCTTATTACCTATTTCAAGGTAGGCCAGTGAAAGGCGCATCGCATTTTCAGGTGTCTCTGCGCCGCGGAATAGAGATTGCGCGCGGCATCAACCAACGTCTTAGCGGCATCCAGAAAACATTTAAATACATCATGTCCCACTACACAGGAAAGATAGAGATCCTCGACCTAGGAGGCGATGGCCGAGTGTATATGCGATACCATCAAAACAAGACTCCCGAAAAGATCGGAAAAATCTTTTCCCGGCCGCACCTCGAGGGCGCCTGCTGGTTGGACGATTTGCCGGAAGGATGAGATCGAAAGTCGCGGAATGCTGTCACCGTACCAGTTCGAGCTGAACAAAGGCCGCGGTTGCGCTTCTTTAGGGCAGCGCCATTAGGCGGTGGTGACGGCTTTTCCGTTCCAGCGACGGGCTGCTCGAACAGTACTGACCGCACGCTGCACTGATAACGGTGGCAATTAGCGCCCCTGAAAGAGGGCAGGACGTTTGTCCAGGAAGGCTTCGACCGCCTCACGGTGATCCGAAGTATTATGGCACATGCCTTGAAATGCTGCGCAGAGGTCGAGGAAATCAGGAAGGTCCAATCTCCGCGCTGCCTTCAGCAGCCGTTTTGCGAGTCGAAGTGCTTGAGGAGGTTTTCCTGCAATGCTTGCAGCAAGCTGCAGGGCTCGCGACCGCAATTCGGATGCTGTCGCGATCTCAAGGACGATTCCCAGTCGTAGAGCTTCCTCGGCGCGCACCAGACGCCCGGTGAAGATCAACTCCGCCGCCCTTTGGGGACCGAGCAGATCCTGCAGGAACAAGGCACCGCCATCTCCCGGTACGATGCCAAGATTGATGAATGTGGAGCCGAATACTGCGTCCTCCGCTGCTATTCGGATGTCGCACATTGTTGCCAGATCGAAACCAGCACCGATTGCCGCCCCATTGACGGCAGCAATGACAGGGACCTCCAGCCGGTGCATGGCAAGCGCAATTCGTTGGATGCCGCGGCGATAGCGTTCTTGTACCTCAAACACATCGCCAGCGAAGCTTCCCCTACTGTCCCGCATGTCCTTGACGTTGCCGCCGGCGGAAAACGCCTTGCCAGCCCCTGTGATGACCAGAACCGAGATGGGCGCCCCACCATTGATCCAGTCAACCGTTTGCACGATGTCGTCTATCAAACTCGTTCCAGTCAGTTCGTTGCGGACGTCGTCGCGATCCAGCACGACCACGGCGACACGGTCGCTGACCTCGAGTTCCGAGTTGATGAGTTTCGGCAGATCTGTCATGCCTCAATCCCTTGCTTCTCTGCCGACCGCACTATGGAGGACGCGGTAAGAAGGATGCGAACATCCAGGACTGCCAGACCGTCGGGATACGCATGAATGGGATTGAGGTCGAGTTCATCGATTTCCGGGAAGGCTTCAACCAGGTCCGAGATACTCACCATAAAATCTGCGAGCGCGTCTCGATCAACCGGCGCTCCCCCGCGCACGCCATCGAGAACCGCTTGCGCCTTGATTTCGTCTAACATCGCAAAGGCATCATTGCGCGAGATGGGAAGCGCACGAAACACGACATCCCTAAAAACTTCGACAAGGATCCCGCCCAGTCCAAACATGATGACCGGACCGTATGTGGCATCGCGCACGACGCCGACAATGACCTCGACGCCTCCCTTCGCTGCCATCGGAGTGACGAGGACGCCTGCAATGTTCGGATTGGTTACTGCAGCCTTAACATTGGCGACGATCTCAAGGAAGCCGCGCTGTACCGATGCGACGTCGGCGACATTGAGTTTGACTCCGCCGGCCTCTGTCTTGTGCAGAATATCGCGAGATACGATTTTCATCGCGACCGGCTGTGCGCCGAGACGGAAAAAAGCCGCTTCGGCCTCTTTTTCATCGAGAGCCAACAAAGCCGGGGCCAGATCTAGGCCAAAATCATGCAGGCTGTCTCTGCCTTCGTGCTCCAAGACCAGCCGCCTACCCTCAGCTCTGCACCGCGCAAGAACCTGCTCAAAGACTTTCCCGTGCTGCGCTCGCTTTGGCGGCAAAGCTGCTATGTCCCGGCCCACCTCACCGTACTCCGCCAAAGCCTGCATGCATCGCACGGCCGTTTCCAGGGAGTTGTGAACTGGGATCCCGGCGCGGCGCATGTCCAAGAGTGGCAAAGGCCGCTGATCTGCCTGAAGCGCACTGTACAGGCTGTGTACAACCACGGGCTTGCCGAACCGGCGTGGCATTGCGCTGATGAGGTTAGTGGCATCGATTTCTGCGGCGAGCAGGTCTTCTGAGAAACGAACCGCGTAACCGCCGTAGAGACCGGAGATCAGAAGTCCATCCACCATCGGATCCTGCAAGAGAATCTCGGCGCAAGCGGCGAAAACCGAGGGGTCCGAATCCGTACCCCCGGCTACGTCGACAGGGTTGATAACCGACGCGGCCGGAGGAAGTACCGCCGCAAGCCGCCGCCGCGTCTCTTCGCTCATGGGAGCGAGCGCCAGCCCGCGCTCGGACAGGGCGTCGGCGGCAATTGTCGCGTGACCTCCGCCGTCCGCAAGGATGGCGAGGCGGCGCGAGCGCATGATGGGCGGTAGCAGCGATAGCGTCTCCGCCATCGGCAGGATCTCATCGGACCGGTGCGCAAGGATTGCGCCGGCTTGCCTCAGCACGCCCTCGCTGACCGCATATTCGCCAGCCAAAGCGCCGGTATGAGATTTCGCGGAAATGCGTCCGGCACTTGTCCGACCCGATTTGTAGACGACAACTGGTTTCTCTAGCGAGATCCGCCTCAAGGCGTTTAAAAAGCGGCGGCCGTCTTTCAGGCCTTCCACGTAGACGATCACCACGTTGGTGTTGGCATCGGCCGCAAAGTAGTCGAGGTACTCGTCGAAGCGGATATCGGCCTCGTTACCCACTCCCACATAAGTGCTCAAACCCACATGCCCGTTGGCTTGAGCTTCAGTGACGAGCGACAGAGCCATGTTTCCGGATTGGGACAAAAGGCCAATGCTGCCCTTCCGCAAATCCGAAAAGCCGACGAGATTGCAGGCTTTGTGAGTATTGAACATGCCCGAGGTGTTTGGCCCGATGATCCTCACCCCGCCAGCGCTCGCAGCGGCTAGCACTGCATCCTGGAGCCGCTTGCCGCCGTCTCCAGCCTCCCCAAAGCCACCCGCCAGAACCACGGCACCCCGCACTCCTTTTGCGGCGCATTCGGTGATGACTGAAGGAACCGTCGCCGCGGGAGTGCAGACCAGCGCAAGATCGACGGGCCCGGGCAGGCTGCCCAGATCGGGCAGACACCTAATGCCGCAGATTTCAATCTCATTTGGATTAATCGGGTAGATTGCCCCGGCATAGCCGTCATCCAGGAGTTTTCTTAGCGACCGATATCCCCTCTTTGCCGGGTTCTTTGATGCGCCGATGATCGCAATGGAGTCGGGGGACAGAATGTTGAGGAGGTCATTCGACGCCATGTTATTCCCCCCGAAAGATCGGCGAACGCTTTTCCGCGAAGGCGTCGACGCCCTCCTGCCAATCGCGCGTGGTCGAACAAAACATCATGCCTTCGAGCTCAGCAGTAAGAGCAGAGTCGAACGTCCCATGAGCAGCTGACGCCAACTGCTCTTTGGCAAGCTGCATCGAGAATGGCGCCTTCTTTGACAGTTCACTCGCCAAAGTGCGGATGCTCTCAGCAAATTCCTCGTCAGGGATACAGCGTAAGGCAAGTCCGATCTTAACCGCTTCCGCCCCGTCAATCTGCCGACCGAAGAAGATCAGCTCACGCGCTTTTGCGAGACCTACAAGCCGTGGAAGGATGTTCGTAACCCCACCCCCCAGGAGTGCGCCAAGGCCAATTTCGGGAAATCCGATCCGCGCCGAGGCGGCCATGACCATAAAATCGCAAGCGAGAGCCATCTCGGCACCAGCGCCAAGCGCATAGCCGTTCACGCCCGCAATGATCGGTTTTGGATGTGAGACCAGACGTCTACACACCCTTTGTTCGCTCATCAAATATTGTCGCCTATCGAAGGCCGTGCGACCCGCCTTGTGCTCCTTCAAATCGGCGCCGACACAAAACGCCCGTCCTTCTCCGGTCAGGACAATGACGCGCACGGTCTTGTCGCGTTCCGCCTCATCGAGAGCCGCCAGGACATCATCGTATAATTTCTGCACCACTGCGTTCAAGCGGTGCGGGCGGTTCAGACGAATTTCGGCGACGCCATTCTGGATTTCGTAGGCGACCGTTTCAAACATTATGTACTTCCTATAACCCGCTGGATCGGTGATCACGGTTGGCGGGCACGATAACAGAGGCGATTTGATTTGCAACACATGTTTCAATCTTGCGCGGGCGAGCTATATGGATCATAGCTCCGGCGAGAAATGCGATTGCTCAGCGGTGAACATTATTGGAATTGAATGACCGTCCGTTATTTGCATTGCCCCCCAAACAGCGGCCGGCTTACCACGGGCTGGCCTTGCTTCGTTGCCGCTGGGGCCAGCCGCTTTGGCGCGGACGGCCTGGAGCATCACGATGCGGAAGCGGTCCGAGAGAGCACTTAGCCCAGAATGAAACACATGTTGCGCATGCGACAACGCTGCGCTACCTAGGGGTCATGGCTGACGGACCTCTTTCGGAACGATTGATCGCAAGCTTCGACACAATGTCAGAGCAGTTCCAGTTGGCGGCGCGCTATATTATCGACCAGCCACATGACGTCGCACTGTTGTCGATGCGCGACCAGGCGCGTGTGGCCGGGGTCCAACCGGCTACCATGACGCGACTTGCCAAGCATCTTGGCCTCACAGGTTACGACGAGCTTCGCGAAATGTATGCTGAGGCCGTTCGCAGCGGCGATGTCGGATTCGCCGGAAAGGCCGATGTGCAAGCGATGGCGCAAAGGCGCAAAGGCGAACATGGCCTTGCGCGCGAAATTCTTCGAGCTCAAGCGGCCGAGATTGTCCATCTGGCTGAGTCTCAGCTTGATGCAATCGTATTAACGGCAAGGCGCCTTGCATCCGCCAAGTGCGTTTTTTGTGTCGGATTGAGGTCAAGCCACGCAACGGCTTGGCATCTGCATTATATCATTTCGATGATAAGGGAAAAGTCGGTCATGCTTGATGCAGTCGGTGGCACCGGTTCGGACGCACTTGCCCGTGCCACCCCCAACGATGTGCTCTTTGCGACAAGCGTGTTTCCTTACACGCGCGCCACGGTTGAGATCGCCGAGTATGCGCATCAACATCGCATTCCCATCGTCGCCATTACCGACAGCGAGGTTGCCCCGCTGGCCCGAGTGGCCGACGATGTCGTTCTCGTCGAGACGAAGAGTCCCTCGTTTTTCCACACCATGACACCGGCGTTCGCGGTCGCGGAGGTGCTGGGCGCGCTGATCGCAGGGCGGAGTGCGGAAGCCGCACGTGAGTCTCTTCTGCGGTTCGATGCGCATCTTGCGGATTTCGGCACACACTTGAAGTCGAGAGCTTGGACGCGAAAAGTCCGCCCGTCCCCGTCAGCCTCTCGAGCGACAAGGCAAATGGACGGCAAGAGGCATAAGACGATCGTGCCGAATCAGGAATGATGTCTAGCAGGCTGCTGAAATTGGCGCTGCGTCGCAGCAAGCCGATGCGACAGGTGCGATTTTTAGCGGTTTGAAGCCGGATTTGGTTTCTGGTCGCAGAGGTTTTTCCGGTCAATTGGCCCGGAAACTTGGACATGCTCAAGACCGTACCACCGGGCCATTCTATATGGAGCAAGGCTACGCATCATCCCCGTCCTTTCATTCGCATGCCTTCGGGGTCGAAGAGCGGGCCGATGGTGACGGTGGCGTCTAGCATTTGCCGAGCGATGTCGATCTTCACCCGGACGCCATCCTTCAGCGGTTCACGGCTGTGGCCGAGTCCCACGGGTTTCCCGATACGGTAACCGAAGGTGCAGGAGGACGTCTGACCTACAATGCGGCCGTCCAAATAGATCGGCTCGTGTCCCAAAAGCACAGCGGTATCGTCATCAAGCGTAAGCGAGACCATGCGCGAGACCTCGCCACGCGCGCGAGCGTCTGCCAAAGCGTTGGCGCCGATGAAGCCACCTCCCTTACGGACTGCGAAATCGAGCCCCGCGGCGATTGGCGTGACATCGCCATCCAGTTCATGTCCCATGGCGCAGAAGCCTTTCTCGATTCGCATTGACGTCTGTGCAAACAGACCAGCCGGCTTGGCCCCTGCTGCCACAAGCGCGGCGTAGATCGCCGGCACATCATCCGCCCGGCAGGTCAGTTCCCACCCTGCCTCGCCGACATAGGACATTCGCGCGGCACGCACGTGCTTTCCGGCGATATGTGCCGTACCATGCTTAAAATAACCGACCTTCTTGAGCTCCGCTGCTGCCCCACATTCGCTGACGATCCGCGCGGCCTCCGGCCCCATTAGCCCAAGAACCGCGTAAGATTCCGTGCTGTCGGTCAGGGTGACGTTGTTGTAGCCTTGAGAGTGGCGGCGCAGCCAGGCGAGATCACGTTTAATGGCCGTCGTGCCGACGAAAAGGCGGTAGTGATCCTGAGCAATCCGATGCACGGTCAGATCAGATTCGAAGGTACCGCGGTCGTTGAGTATCGCAGTATAGATCACCGACCCGGGCGTGCGTGCCATATGGCCAGCACAAACATACAGCAGGAAGCTTTCCGCATCCGGACCCTCAACCTCGATTTTGCCGAAGGGGGAGGCATCGAAGATCGCAACCTGCTCATGCGCAGCCATGACTTCTGCGCGTACATTCTCGAACCAATCGGGCCGATCGAAACGCAGAACGGGCTCCGCAGTCTTGTCAAAATAGAGCGGACGTTCCCAGCCATAAAACTGTCCCATATGCGCCTTCGCCTCGCGATACTCCTTATCGAGCGGTAGGGCGCGCAGATTGCGGGCGGTTTTCAATTGCTTGCCGGGATAGGCAATGTCGTAATGAGTGCCAAGGATTTCTGGTGCACGGGCCATCAAATGTTCGAGGTTGTTGAAGACAGGCGCGAAGCGCTTGGCATCGGCTTCGGTGAGGTCATAGGCAGTGTGGCCGTGCACAATGCAATGGGCAAGGTTCATCCCCGCGCCGCCGCCGGAGGCGATCCCTACCGAGTTCATCCCGCAGCCTAGGAATAGCCCCCGGGTCTCGGCCGTCTCACCAAGCATGAAGGTGCCGTCAGGCGTAAAGCTTTCCGGCCCATTCAACAGCATCTTCACCTCGGCCTTCTCAAGTGCGGGGAGTCGGTGCAGTGCGTTTATCATCATCGGTTCGAAATGATCCCAGTCCTCCGGTAGCAGGCTGAATTCGAAGGTTTCATTCAGGACGCCCGGGGCGATTGGCTTGCCCATCGGCTCAAAGCAACCAACTAGCAACCCGCCAGAATCATCCCGGATGTACAAGTGATTGTCATGATCCGAAAGCGTTGGCGTGTTGCCCACGATGCCTTCGATAGGTTTCGTCAGCAGGTAGAAATGTTCGCATGCGAGCGCCGGGACTTCCGCGCCCGCCATCCCACCTACTTCGCGCGACCAGAGCCCAGTACAGAGCGCAATCGCGTCGCACATAATCGTACCTTGTGAGGTCTCCACCCCGCGCACACGCCCGTTGTCCGTCAATATGCCGGTGACACCAGTGCGTTCAAACAGCTTGGCGCCCAGCTTCTTAGCGGCCTTCACCAGTGCGGCGCAAACATCAGAGGGAGAGACCCGCCCATCCTCGGGCGACCACACCGCGCCCAAAACATCCTCTGCATTCATTAGCGGCCAACGTTCCTTCGCCTCTTCAGCGGAGATAGATCGGGCGTTAGTCCCGTAGGCCTGTGCCAGCGCCTCTTGCCGCCGAATATGGGTAAGGCGGTCCGGATTCGTAGCGATCGAGAGCGATCCTTTCTGTATCCAGCCGACCGATTGTCCCGTTTCTTGCTCGAGTTGCGAATAGAGTTCGACCGAATACTGGATCATCCGCGTCAGATTGCGAGAGTGCCGAAGAGCCCGGACCTGGGCAGCAGAATGCCATGTCGTCCCTGATGTCAGCGCGTTACGTTCCAGCAGGATCGCATCGCCTACACCCATCTTTGCAAGGTGATAGAGGGTCGAACACCCCATGATGCCGCCACCGATGACAACGACGGACGCATGCGAAGGCAAGGTATCGGCCATGTTTCTTCCCAAAGCAGATTGGAGTTTTCCACGCGAATTTAGTGGCAATGAGCTTGTCACAAAAAACATTTATAGTAAATATCCGCAGGAAATAACATATGTTTTCAGTGGCGTTGGACCGCGAAAATGGATCCCACCTTAAAGACCCGCATCACCTCCGCGCTCAAGGAGGAACTCCCCGCTTTGCCGCGAGGATTGCGAACGGTCGCCAAATACATCGTGGATCATCCGTCAGACTTCGGCCTCGATCCTATCCGGGAGACGGCGCGTAAGGCGGGTGTTAGCACCTATACTCTCGTGCGTTTAGCCGAGCGGTTGGGATTCGGCGGCTATGATGAGCTACGCGAACCGTTTAGGCACGCGCTTGTATCGGCCTCTGCCGGTGTCGAACAGCCCGAATGGATTGAGCGTTTGAGGGAGAATGGCGCATTAGGTGAGGTGCAAGCCGACGCCTCGCTGAACACTCTCGCAATCGTACAGCGCTCCCTTGAGCGCCAGCTCCCCGAACAGATGCATCGGGTCGTGACAATGCTACTGGAGGCGCGCACCGTCTATCTAACCGCGGTCAGAGCCAGCTATTCAGTGGCCTATTACCTCCACTACGTCGGCCGCATGGCGTTGCCCACGCTGCAATTGGTACCACGACACATGAACAGCGCGATTGACGAGCTGCATACCGCAAGTGAGGGCGACGTCATGATAGCCATAACGTTCACTCCATATTCCCGAGAAACGATAGAAGCTTGCACATTCGCGCGCCGCAAAGGCGTGAAGCTGATTCTCATTTCCGACAGTGAAATTGTATCGTCAGACTTCAGTGCCGATGAGACGATCATCGTTTCCGTCCTGTCGACGCATCATTTTTGCTGTTACGCTGGCGCGACAGCCCTGATCGACACGCTCATAGCCCTGTTGGTGGCTCATGGCGGCGACACGGCCAAAGCCCGTATCAAGTCTTATGAAGATCTGCGCAGGGACAATCAGGCCTATTGGGTCGCACAAAAATAACGATAGTTTTTTTATCGGTGTGACAAGGCTTGTCGAGTTTCACCGTGAGCTTATGACGGCAGTGGCGAGCTTGATGAAGCTGCAAAGCTCCGGTCGCTTTTGCCGGCGCATGCGATACGCTTGAATTCCTTGAGTTTGCAGAAGAAGTTCTTGTTCGGGCGGAGACGCCAACCTGTGACGGGATCTGGCGCCGTGCTTTCCTCTAGCCACCGGCCGCCCCGTGGGACTGCAGGCCGGTGCTGTCAAAAGAAGATGCACTCGATCCACCGGCGGAACTCGGCAATCAGCCGTTTGTCGGGCGGTTGCCGCTTGCCTAGACACCCCACCAATAAGCGATCCGCGCAAACGCCAACGTTGCAACAAATCCTTGAACTAAATTTACAGAATCTTTGCGATCGCAAATCGCTGAGAATGCTACGTTCATTCACAAGGTCTGAGGTCAGGCACCGCTGAAAAGCTGGTGCCGATTTACACCGGCCGCGCGTAGCAAGAAAGATGGGCAATCAATGGCAACAAGAGCACTCATTTTGGTCGAAGGCGATGAAACGGGTAATGGTCTCCTCTATATCCAAGCAGCCCAGCGCCTTAGTCTTTATCCAATTACGCTATCGGCTAATCCAGAAAAGTACGACTATCTTGCGGTGCAAGGCTACGAAGCAATCCGCGTCGATACAGCCGATCTCGACGCGTTGATTCGCGAATGTTCCAATCTAGCGGCCAATTATGACGTAGCTGGCATTACGACCTCCCTGGAAGCGTTCTATGCAACAATTGGCACGCTTTGTCGGTATTTCGATTTGCCGGGACCGAACCCCGGCTCCATTGAACGATGCTGCGACAAATTTGTTCAACGTCAGCTCCTCGCGGAGGCCGGCGTTCCAATACCTGCTTATCGCTTGGCAGCGGATGCGACGGAGGTGGAAAGCTCTGCAGCGGAGATCGGCCTGCCTGTGATTGTTAAGCCAGCCGTAGGCAGCGGCAGCAGCGGCGTCCGATTGTGCCGCAATGCCGACGAGTTGGCCGAACATACCACCTATTTGTTGGGCGGGAAGCACATATGGCGATCTTCGCCGAGGATGTTGGTCGAAGAATTCATACAGGGTCCATATTATAGCGCTGACATAATGGGGAATGAGGTCATTGGGATTGAGGCTGCTGACTTCGGGCCTCCACCGCATTTCGTGTTCCGGCATTTTACTTTTCCGGCACCGATAACTGATGAGGCGTACAAACGCATCGCCGATGTGTCGCTGGGCTGTTTGAGAGCCCTCGACCTTGGCTGGGGGCCAACCAACATTGAATTCCGTTTGGCGAAGCGTGGCCCGGTCGTCATTGAAGTCAATCCGCGCCTTCCGGGTGGGCCCAATCCTAAATTGGTTCGGCTGGCTTATGGTGTCGATCTCGTCACCGAGCACATCAAGCTTGTCATCGGCATGGAATGGGATTTGCGCAGAAGGCATTCGCAAACTGCGGCCGCGCGGAACCTACTTCCTGATCGCGATGGCACGCTCGATTGGATCGGTGGCGACAGCCAGGCGGCTACCATATCAGGCGTCGCCGAGGTCAAATTGCAACTTAAATCCAAGACGCCGATCTTCAGGAAAGGCGATTATCGGGACTGTATCGGACACGTCATCGCCGTTTCGCCCACCCTTGCTCGCACCGAGGCGATTCTTCGGAGTGCCGTCGACTTGATCGATTGGTCGATCACACCGTTTCCGACCCTCAGCGAACAGGAGCAGTCTGCGGTCACTCACCCCTGCATCAGCGCAAATGACGCGAGGTAAGGGTGTCTGCGCCTGGTACGTCAAGTGCTCTGAACGATATCTCATCGCCACGATCATGGTTCTGTCCGTGGCCAGCGCAAGGCCGCCATCCATAACGTCGGTTCTTGCTTGTGACGATGCGACCATCCTTTTCGAGGATGGCTTCTTGGAGGTGGTCGAGATCGCGCAGTAGCGACTGCCATTTCGGACGTAAGACCTTTGGTCCGGCAGAGGCGACGCAGTTTGCTGAGTACGAGCGGCAGGATGAGCAGAACGCATGCCCCCGAAGACGGCATAGGATTGATCGAAGCTCGGGAGTAATGACGGCTGCCTGGGCGACGCGGTGCAGGCTCTCGTGTCGAGCAAATCGCGATACCACAGCACGGCCTTGAGTGGGCCAACCTTCGCGTTGGTGGGTCACCAATGTGATGCCGTTCCTCTGCAATTGCCGACACGATCTTGAAGTTCTTTCGTTTTTTCCGCTGGCCTTGAGGTATAACGCGGGTAGGGCGAGCTGCTGACCAATGCCTTGTCGCCCTTGAGCTGTGCCTGGAGGCGGCGACGATCGCTCCAGGGCTCGCGGACGCGGGTTCGCTCCACAACGCGCTCAAGCCGCCAGCGGATCTCATCCTCATCCAGCAGATGTCGCTGGTCCTGCAGCACGGTTCGGTCCACAATCTACGCCATGGTGTCGAGATCTTGGAGGGCATCCGGGCCGAGTGCTTCGATGCGCCATTCGTCGTAGCCGGGCGGACCGCCATTCTTCGGGCGGCAATCATCCTTGCTGCTAATCAGGCCGGGTAGCCAGGGCGGGCTGCGGCTCAAGCCAAGTTTCGATCCGGACCTCGTGCTTGCAGCAGTCCGCCATGTCGTATTCTTAGACGACCTTGTCGTCGCAGCGTAAATTGAGGCTACAACGCGTTCAGTCAGAGTTTCGGCTCGCAGATCCAGAAACCATAATACACAACGTGGGTGCGAGACTGATACAGGTGAAGGCCGCACCCAGCCAAGCACCACCTGAAAAACGCCATGAGTTCCTTGAACGTCATGCCGCCAGCATCCATGACCCGCCGCCAGAGCATAGGGCTCACATTGAGCAGGTGAAACTTGAGTTGCATGTTCGAACCGTTGGCTCCGCCATGGGTCGATCTCGACTTCAGGCATACTCCAATCCAGTCCGTGCTGAGGCTACCGCGACAAGTTCTATGCCGCTCTCGCTCTGACTACCGCGAACGCCACGCGCTTTTTCCTGCTCTCCAATAAACGATCCGTGCACCAATGCCGATCTTGGGACTGCAGGGTCGGTCCGCCATGCAAAAATCATATGTTGCAACGCTGCAAAAATGATCTAAATGTTTCCTAGGCGCCAATACTTACTTGTCAATCCGGAGGTACGCATGAGCCTCGCTCGTCAGGAGACTTTAGAATCGATCTTCAGCGTTGATCTCGGTGACGCCACGACCACACGACATAAGGTCTCCCCGGTAGAATCGGTGTATGTGACCATGCGCGACGGAGTTAGGATTGCCTTGGACGTCGTTCGTCCTACGGATGAGGATGTCGGGACCAAGCATGATACCATCTTGGTCATGACGCGGTACTGGCGTGGGATCAAAGGGAGTTCTTCCAACCACTACGCCGATCTATTTGTGCCAAAA
Source organism: Mesorhizobium sp. M0478 (assembly GCF_040321305.1). Classification (NCBI taxonomy): domain Bacteria; kingdom Pseudomonadati; phylum Pseudomonadota; class Alphaproteobacteria; order Hyphomicrobiales; family Phyllobacteriaceae; genus Mesorhizobium; species Mesorhizobium sp. M0478. The sequence goes on along the minus strand of NZ_JAMYRH010000015.1, from coordinate 20,767 downwards.
GGATATGCCGTGGTCGTTGGCGATGTTCGCGGCACAGGCGCATCCTTCGGCGTGTGGCCTCATCACCGCGCGCGCGCCGAAACATTAGACTTCACCGAGGTAATGGACTGGATCGTCGCGCAGCCCTGGTCCACGGGACAGGTGGTCGGTTACGGCCTGTCCTATACTGCGAATACAGCGGACTGGATGGCGGAGCGGAACCATCCGGCGCTGAAGGGCATCGTACCACGGTTCGCCGACTACGATAGTTATGAGGATTTACTCCTTCCCGGCGGAATCCCTAACCTCATCATGGGACGAACTTGGGCCAACAAAGTCAAGGACTTCGATCGTAATATAGTAGCCCTTGCCGACGGCGAGCACTCGCCGGGCGTGCGTCCAGTCGCACCGGCTGACGTGGACCTTGACGCGGCCGTGCGCGATCACGAACAGGTCCCGTCGGTCTGGGAGGGCTTTCAGCAGGTGACCTTCAAGGACGATCGTCCCGCGACCTGGGGCGGAGCATCAATGCTTGACTGGAGTACTCAGGAGGCAGCAGACTGGCTTGACCGCTCAGGCACACCAACCCAAAACTGGGCGAGCTGGTTCGACGCCGGAACGGCGCAAGGCGCCGTTCGACGCTTCCTCCGACAGTCAAATCCGATGAACGTGTTCATCGGCCCTTGGAACCATGGCGGTGATATTCCCTACGATCCGCTACTTGCAGCCGATGAAGTAATCCCTCCAACTACACCCACACAAGAGGCCAACGATATCCGCTTCATGAACTTGTGCTTCAAGGGTCAGGCGGTCCGCGAGCTGGGCAAGGTTCTCCACTACTACACCCTAGGAGAAGGCGTTTGGAAATCGACCCGCTCGTGGCCGCCCCTTGCAACGCGTTATCGCTGGTATTTGGCAGGCGGCTTCCGCCTCAGTTCATCGCCAGACGCGAGTGGCGTCGACTCGCTTCAGGTTGACCCGGCGCTGGGAGACGTCGCATCAACCCGGTGGACCACCAACAACGACTGTGGCAAGGTCGATTATAGAGATCGGCGCCAGCTGGACGCCGCTCGCCTCGTCTACACGAGCGACCCGCTGACGCGCGACCTTGAGATCACCGGTCATCCGGTCATTCATCTGAACATCACTTCGACCCGCGAGGACGGCGCCTTTTTCGTCTATCTCGAAGCCGTAAGGCCGGACGGTGTATCCTGTTATCTCACCGAAGGTCAGTTGCGCGCCCTGCATCGGAAGGTGTGGGCCGAATCACCATTCAGCGCCCTTGGACCGCAGCATAGCTATCTGCAACGCGATGCCGAACTACTCACGCCAGGTGAGGCCGCTGTCCTGGCGTTCACCTTGCAGCCGATCTCCGCCCGTCTCCCGGAAGGTTACCGCCTGAGGGTGTCTCTCGCCGGTAGTGAGACGACCACGTTCGCCCATGTGCCGAGCGACGGTGAACCGCCCTTGCTCAAGTTTCATCGTGGCACCTCGGGCTGCTACATCGACCTGCCGATCATCAAGCCTTGAGCAGAAGCCCAGATTGTTACAAACTAGGGATCTACCGAATGGGAGAGGTCTTCGGCGATCCTGTTCGGCGGTAAACCGAGATATGACGGTTGGCTGTATCGGTGAACGCACCTCTCGCCCAATCTCCCCAGCGCTCCGCTAACTCCAGTCCTACGTATTCGGCCATGGTATCGAGCTCCTGGTGAAAAACGTAGCGACTACGCTGTGGAAAACGTCTGACCGATGTGCCAGAAAACCAGAGGAGGGTTGAAATCAAGTTCTGGTTAAGTGGTTCTTGGATTGCCGCATAGATGAATGGATTATCGTGATCAACGAGTGTAGTAGAAATTTTCTGGCCGTTGACGAAACCAGCCAAGACTGGAACAGGCAATTCTATCACAAAAACTCCCCCCTCATCTAGCGCCTGTGCCGCAGATCTGAGGCAAGCTATTTGCTCTTCGCGCCTGGAGAGAACGTAAACGTATTATAAACGCAATAGACCAGATTGTAGCGTTGCTCTGGACTGAAATCGGCTATGTCCTCGTTCCAGGCCTTTATCAGACCGGTACGCTTGGCGAGAAGTTTCAACATGCGGTCCGAATTGTCGATACCTTCGACCTTGACGCCGCGCTCGCTCAATGGTACCGCCACGCGCCCGCTGCCTATGCCAAGTTCAAGGGCACCTCCTCCGCCGGATAATCGCTCAAGAAAGGCGGCCGTTTCGTCTGCCTCAAGGTCTTTACCTAGCATGCTGGTAATTTGTTCATAGGTCGGAGCCAAATTCTCATCATAACTATATTCATTAGAAATATTCGTTACTCCTGTATTTGTGTATATCCGTCACCAGGAACTGGCGAAGGGCAACGACGTGGTCAGGGTTTCAAGCGTGTCATCAGGATGGACATTGAACGGCTCCGTTCGTGGGTGAACCTCGCAGTTCAAAGGGCAAGCGCTATGCCAACTAGTCGGATCCAGCCGGTGGCGATGCGAAACAAGCTCTACGGCGGCGGCTGCATCCGCCTGCAGGTGCGACCAGTTCAGCGACCGAATGGCGATTGTCGGAAACCGCACAAAATTGTGCCGTTGCAGCCAGACGGAACCGGTAATTGCACACCCCTGCCTTGCGGTGGGCAGTGAGTGGGTGCTTAACTTGTTGATTGGATTGATGGTCCGTCGTCGGGCAGTTTTGAGGACGGAGCGGATGTCGGGGGAGAGCTTGACGGCCCAGAAGATTGAGAGGTCACCCTGACGGGAGGAACTTGAAGTGATCCGCGGGGAATTGCCAGCACTGAAGGCCTAAGCTTCGCGCGTACGCTGACACCCCTGATCCGGTCATGGCATGGCGGCTGACCAGCTTCCCGACGATCCGGACGCGCTGAAGGCGATGGTCCTGGCGCGCGACGTCGAGAACGCCCGCCTGATCCAGATCATCAAGGAATTGCAGCGTCACCGCTTCGGCCGAAGAGCTGAGACGCTTCCCGAGGATCAGTTGCTGCTGGGGCTCGAAGAGGCCGAGCAGATCGAGGCCGCCGACGAGGAAGAGAATGAACAAGCATCTCCCGCAGAGCGTCTGGAGCGCGCCAGGAAGCGCCGGAAGAACCGCGGCGCGTTGCCACCCCATCTGCCGCGGGTGGAAATGGTCGTCAACATCGAGGACCATGCCTGTCCGGGCTGCCGCAATGGCTTGCATCGGATCGGTGAGGACGTGAGCGAGCGGCTCGACATCGTGCCAGTGCAGCTGCGTGTGATCGTCGTGCGCCGGCCCAAATATGCCTGCCGCGCCTGCGAGGACGTGGTGGTTCAGGCTCCCGCACCCGCCCGGCTGATCGAGAGCGGTTTGCCAACCGAGGCGACGGTCGCTCAGGTGCTGGTGTCCAAATATGCTGACCACCTGCCGCTCTATCGTCAGGCGCAGATCTATGCCCGGCAGGGCATCAATCTCGACCGGTCCACGCTCGCCGACTGGGTCGGCCGCGCCGCCTGGCACGTTCGTCCGGTGCATGAGCGGCTGCTTGGCAAGCTGAACACTTCACCGAAGCTCTTTGCTGACGAAACCACGGCGCCGGTGCTCGATCCGGGCCGCGGCAAGACGAAGACTGGGCAGCTGTGGGCCTATGCCCGCGATGACCGCCCATGGAATGGAAGCGACCCGCCGGGCGTCGCCTATGTCTATGCGCCGGACCGAAAGGCCGAGCGTCCGATCGCTCATCTCGCAGGCTTCACCGGAATCCTTCAGGTCGACGGCTATGGCGGCTATCGCGTGCTGGCCGAGAAAAGCGACGTGACGCTCGCCTTCTGCTGGGCACACGTGCGCCGGCGCTTCTATGAACTGGCGGCAGCCGGTTCCGGGCCGATTGCCAGCGAGGCGCTGAGACGGATCGCCGAGCTCTACAAGATCGAAGAGTCATCCGCGGCCGGTCGGCTGACGAACGCCGCGCGATGCGTCAGGAAAATAGCCGCGCTATCATTGCCGATCTCCAACCTTGGCTGCGCGAAAAGCTCGGCCTGATTAGTCAGAAGACCAAGCTCGCAGAGGCAATCCGCTACACGCTCTCGCGCTGGCAAGGCCTGACCCGCTTCCTCGACGACGGCCGCATCGAGATCGACTCCAATACAGTCGAGCGCTCCATTCGTCCGATCGCGCTCAATCGGAAGAACGCCCTCTTTGCAGGCTCCGATGGCGGCGCCGAACACTGGGCAGTCGTCGCCTCGCTGATCGAAACCTGCAAACTCAACGGCGTCGAGCCCCTCGGCTATCTCGCCGATGTCCTCACCAGGATCGTCAATGGCCACCCGAACAGCCAGATCGACGACCTGCTGCCCTGGGCCTACATCCCGGCTCCCGAACTCAGGGCCGTGGCCTGAGAACAGCGCTCTGATGTCCGCTGCCAGCGAAACGCCAGTGGCGCCCGCATCAATTGGATGTTCTCGACTGAGCAGGCCCGTCTCAAAATGGCCAAAACCTATCCAAAGCCAACCGCCAAAGAGTCATAATCTCTGTGCAGGGTGTTAGACGCTGAGCTCGTGAATGGCCTGGGTAGGAGTGGCGGCAACCCACCCTCGCTCTTCCCGCCAATTGTCGGTGAGGTTCGCGAAACGCGAGAGGCTGAAGGAGCCGAGATCCGCAAAGCTGCAGCGGCCGTAGCGGAGCAGTTCCATGATCGCCCGCCCCGCGGCCGGCGACAGCCCGAACCCTACAGACGACATGGTGGCCACCACCGCGTTGTCGACGCTCGCAAGGCGATCGATGATCGGCCGACCGTCCGGCGTGCATTCGATGAAGCCGGCCCACGACCGGATGACCCGTGCGTGAGACGACAGCGGCAGGAGTTCGGCAACCCTTTTCGCGATGCTGCGAATGAGCGGCGATCCGCTCTTCGGTACACCGGCAGCGGGCGCGCAAGGGAGCCATTCATACGGCCCCCCACCACAAGGTTGCCCCGTAGCGTCTGCCGGCCATAGAGCCCGTTGCCGTCCACATTGGTGAAAGGCATCAGCGGCAGGGGTTCGGTGAGCACCATTTCGGCGCGGGCCGAGGCCACAGGAACGATCTCGTCAAGCTGTGCCGCCATCGCCCCGCTATTGGGGCCCGTCGCAAGAACCACAGCATCACACGCGAAACTGCCGCTCGCGGTCTCCACCTCGACAATTCGGCCGTTGCGCACGCGAAAACCCGTCGCGCTCGTCTGTTGAATGATACGTCCGCCTAGGTCGTCAACCGCCCAGGCCTAGGCCTGCAGCGTCCTCAGCGGATTCATGTGGCCGCCGCCATGGAAATACACGCCGCCAAGAGCATCGGTGCCGGCCAGCGGCACGAGTTCGGCAAGCTGCCTGGCATCGAGCCGCTCGACACGACAGCCAACATGCTCGGCGGCGTAGATGGACGATTTCAGCGCGGAAAGCTGCGCCTCGGTTCGAACGATTTTGAACCGACCCGGCCGGAACTCGGTCGGATAGCCCAAAAGCTCGTTCATATGCGGCCAGAGAGCTTCGGCTTCCGGGAAGAGCGGGCTGTAAAACGCTCCTGATCCGCCGCCACTGCGCCCGGAGGCTTCACTTCCGATCACGCCAGCTTCCAACACGATGACCTTGATGCCATTGCGCAGAAGCCACCAGGCCGCGCTCAAGCCGATGACGCCGCCGCCGACGATGACAACCTCGGCGCCGGGAGCGACGGAACTGCTTCGAGCACGGGGAGCCGGTGCGACCAGATCCCAGTGCGGCTTGTATTGGTCGGGAATGTCGAACCATTCCACCCAGTTCTGGGTGATGCTGGCGGGCTCATGGTCTTCTGCCAGCACCGACAATGGGACCGGCCGGACGGGAAAGCGATAGGACGCCAAGCCCGATTCCGAGACATCGCGTCTCAGTTCGTACGCAAGCATTTCAGAAATCTGCTCGCGGCACCGGCGCCCTTGGCAGGGGCCCATTCCGGCGCGCGTGACCCGTTTCAGTTGGTCCTGTAGCAGAACGCCGCCCTTTGCCAGACGGGCGAGCCCGCCTTCCCGGGCCGCCAACACCGGCACATGGCGCTGCGACCTGGCGGAACCGATATCGTCCGCCGTCACTTCTTCGCACTGGCAGACACAGTTCTCTGCCATTTGCGAATGCAAGGCAGCGATCCACGCTGCCTTGTTGCGGTCTCCATTGCCCGGAACCAACGGCGTCATGCCGTTAGGCAACGACAATGTCGCGCAGGCCGCTACGATGCCTTCGACCGCGAACCTTGCCTCCTGCCGGGCGATTTCGGGATCGCCGGATTTGAGCTGGCTCGTGCCGGCACAGTCGCCAATGGCATAGACGCCGGGAAGCGTGGTCTCGAATGTCGTCCTCAGAACCGGCACAAAGCCGCTGCGGCCCGGATCGAGCCGCATCTGCGCGCCGGCTGCCGCCAGAAGCTCGATGTTCGGCACCGAGCCGATTGCGTTAATGACGGTATCGCAGGCGAGGGTTCTGGGCGCGGAGCCGTTGCGGCCATCCACTTTCAACGCTGTCACACCTTCGATATCACTTTCGACACCTGCGGGAATGACGTTGAGCAGGACGGGAACCTGACGCTCCGCCATCTCGGCCATGAAGTCCGCTCCGCCACGAGGAAAGGCTTGCGCCTCGATGACGGCGGCGACACGAATACGGGCGGCCTGCGCCTGTCTCACGATGAGAAGGGCTTCGGTGCCCGACCCAATGACGACGGCCGTCCTCGCCTTGAGCGCGGCATAGCGGTTGATCAGCAGGGCCGCGGCCGCGGCACCCATGACACCCGGCGTTTCCCAACCCGGAAAGGCAAGGCAGAAGCGGCACCCGGTTGCCAATATGGCGTTCTTGAATCGGATGATGCGAATTTTGCCATGCGTCTCCACCATGGCGAGCCTGCCCGGAAGCCACGCCAGACTTGGCCCCTTGGTGTAGATGCCGAGAACGGAGGTAGCGAGATCGATGTCGATCCCTTCCTCAAAGGCGGCCTCGAAATTTGAGGCAATCGTCTGGATGAGATCGCGGGTATTTGCTACTTCCTGGCCGTAACGGCTGCCGAAATAATATGGCACATCCATGCCGAACAGCAGCGGATCGATCGGGTTCTCGTCGACGAGATGGACTGAGATACCTGATTTCGCGGCGAGGATTGCCGCTTTAACCCCGGCGATGCCCGCCCCGACAACGAGCAAATCCGTGTCGACATACACTCGGATGTCCTTGTCCTGAACCGAACTGGGGTCAGCTACATTAGCCAATTCTGCCTCCCCTAATGAAACGTCTGTTTCATATTTCAATTTGTGAATGTAATGGTTCACGGCCACAAATTGAAGTCAACGGGATTGAAGCGACCGGGTCGGCTGTTTGCTTCAATTTCTTGACGACAGCCTCAGTTCAGCGACGCATTCCGAACCGCTAGTGGTGCGAATAATGAGTTCAACGACTATTTAAACTTTAAAACAGAAAATACAAAACCTTAATAAATCTTTGATTTTAAAAACCACGCGCTATATGCAAGGATGGTTCGAAGTCAGAAATCACTAGAAAATGGGGTAATGTCGAGATGGACAACCAATTTTTATTATCAGGTCTTCATTCTCACTTCAGTGAAGATTACTTGCATTTTGCTGACTTTGTAAACCCCCCTGAGAGAAGTGACCGGGAGGCTGGAGCAATTTGGGAGCTTCTGTCCCTTAAACAAGGAAGCTCAGTTCTTGAACTTGGATGCGGTTATGGGCGGATTACCAACAGGTTGGCAGAAAAAGGAGCGCGGGTAGTCGGACTTGATCTCTCGCCGATCTTGCTTAAAAAGGCCGAACAAGATGCAGCTGAGCGTCGGGTAGATGTCGAATATGTGCTTGGCGACATGCGTTCACTTCCCTGGCGAGATCGGTTCGATGCCGCTTTTCTGTGGTATACGACGTTTGGCTATTTCGACGATGCGGGCAATGAGAGAGTTCTTCATGAGGCCGCTTCTTCACTTAAAAAGGACGGATGTTTGCTAATTGATCACGTCAATCGCTTCGCTTTGCTGCGCGACAAGTCGCCTGCCTGCCACGTTGTGCAGCGTAATGACGATCTTAGAATCGATATAATGACCAATGATGCGCTGACCGAACGTCTGAACTCCGAAAGGATTGTCGTTCGCAATGGCTGCGTTAGACGAACGAGTCTGTCTTTCAGGCAGTACGGGTTTCCTGAATATAGTCGCATGTTGCGAAGCGCGGGATTCGAGACTGTCGAAGCTTTTGGGCAGGAAGGCGGAATGTTTGCATCAGATGGCCCGCGCCTCGTGGTGCTCGCGCATAAGTAGTCCACGCTGGAGTAACGGCACAATTTCGTGGAACCTCAGTCCTGCTGCTACGAACTAGATGTTTGATCCCAGGCTTTGATGGCGCATACTTTTCGTCCGAATCAAAGGATGCGCTATGGGCCAGGTTCTTCATGGGAGCGCCACGACGACAGAGGCGATCCGTCGAGCGATACAGCATAGTCAAGAGAGCCTGAGGGCGCTGGCGAAGCGCTACGGCATCAATCAGAAGACGGTTAGGAAGTGGAGGAACCGGACGTCGGCCGCCGATCTTCCGACTGGCCCCAGAGATCCGAAGTCGACAGTGCTATCGACTGAGGAAGAGGCGGTCATTTCGTCGCCTTTCGGCGTTATACGCTGCTGCCACTGGACGATTGCCTCTATGCTCTCCAACCGACGATCCCGCATCTGTCGCGGTCATCCTTGCATCGCTGCCTGCAGCGTCACGGGATAGGCAGGTTGCCGGATGTCGAGGGCGACAAGCCGGCAAGGAAGAAGTTCAAGGCCTATCCAATCGGCTACTTCCATATCGACGTCGCCGAGGTCCGAACCGAGCAGGGCAAGCTGCATATGTTCGTGGCCATAGATCGGACCTCGAAGTTAGCTTTCGTCGAGCTGCACGAGAAGGCAACGACAGCGGTCTTCGCCGATTTCCTGCGCCATCTTCTTGATGCTGTCCCTTACAAGATCCACACAGTGCTTACCGACAACGGCATTCAGTTCACGACCCCAGGTGCCGGCGGCTCGGCCGTTCCGCTGATCAAGGAAGCCATGGCGGCGGGAGAAATCATATGGGCGCACGCCTTCGAACATACTTGCGCCAAGGCCGATATCGACCACCGAACGACAAAGCCAAGGCACCCATGGACCAACGGCCAGGTCGAACGCATGAACCGCACGATCAAGGATGCGACCGTCAAACGCTTCTACTACGAGAGCCATGACCAACTGCGCCAGCATCTCGCCGATTTCGTCTTAGCCTATAATTCGGCCGTCGACTGAAGACCCTCAAGGGCCTCACGCCCCTTGAATACATCTGCAAAATCTGGACAAAAGAGCCCGAACGATTCAGGCTCGATCCAACCCATCAAACCTTGGGACTAAACATTTTAAACTAACCGTACGATTGACGTCGCCGCATGAGCCGATAACCTTAACCCTGCGCTCGAGACGTCCTATCGGGTGAAGGCGTCTGTGGTTATGCCACAGGACTCAGCGAAGGATAGGCCGCCGCAGCCGGTAGGGCAGGGATGTCAGTGGCTGGCGCGCGCACGTGGCAAGCCACGACGCGCCCGTCTGGCATTGGCACCAAAGGCGGCACTTCGATGCGGCACCGCTCCACCGCGAGTGGGCAACGCGGATGGAACGCGCATCCGCTCGGCGGGTTGATCGGGCTTGGCACCTCGCCCTCAACGGGCGCCTCCAGCCGGACCCGCGTCGGATCCGGCACGGGTGCCGCCGCGATCAGCGCCTCGGTGTAGGGATGGACCGGTTTCGCGAAGAGCGCCTCGCTCGGGGCGAGCTCCACGATCCGCCCCAAATACATGACCGCGACGCGATGCGCGATATGCTCCACGACGCCAAGGTCATGCGAGATGAAGACGAAGGCGATGCCCATCTGCTGCTGGAGATCCAGAAGCAGATTCAGGATCTGCGCCTGCACGGAGACGTCAAGGGCTGACACCGCTTCGTCGGCGATGATGAGAGAGGGGTTGAGCGACAGGGCGCGGGCAATGCCGAGCCGCTGGCGCTGACCGCCCGACAATTCGGACGGAAGCCTATGCATCATCTCAGGCGACATCCCGACCTTCTGAAGAAGATCTGCGGCAAGCGCGTTGCGCTGCTTCCGGCTGAGACGCTCGAAATTCTCCACGGGTTCGGTGATGATCTGCCCGGCCGTGAGACGCGGATTCAGCGAGGAGTAAGGATCCTGAAAGACCATCTGCATCCGACGGCGCCACGCGTGAAGCACGTCCTTCTTGAGGCCTGCAATGTCGGTCCCGTCGATCAGCACGCGCCCACCCGTCGGTTCCACGAGTCGCATCAGGAGCCGCGCCACGGTGGACTTGCCACAGCCGGATTCGCCGACGATGCAAAGCGTCTCGCCCGCCTCGACGGTGAAGGATACATCCTCCACCGCCCGGATCACCGGAATTGTCTTCTTCAGGAATCCAGCACCGAGCGGATAATGCTTGGTCAGATTTTCGACTTTCAGCAGAGGACCGTTCATGCGCCCATCACCTCTTCGGCGCGCCAGCAAGCTGCGGCGTGGCTCGACCCGACATCACGCAAGACGGGCGTCTTCTCGCGGCAAATATCGATTGCGAACGGGCAGCGAGGAGCAAAACTACACCCGACAAGGGGCTCGCGCAGGCTTGGCACGATGCCGGGGATTTCCGGAAGGCGGCGCTGACGGCCGCGACGCGGGTCAGGCACCGATCGCATCAGGCCCTGGGTGTAGGGGTGCGCGGGACGCGCGAACAGATCTATCACGTTCGCTCGTTCTACGATCCGGCCAGCATACATCACGATCACGCGCTGGCATGTCTCGGCTACGACGCCAAGATCATGCGTGATGAACATCACGGCCGTTCCCGTGCGCTCTTTCAGATCGACAATGAGCCGCAGGATCTGCGCCTGGATTGTGACGTCGAGCGCGGTGGTCGGCTCGTCGGCAATCAAGAGTTCCGGCGAGCAGGCAAGGGCCATGGCGATCATGGCGCGTTGGCGCATGCCGCCTGACATTTCGTGGGGGTAATTGTTGACGCGGCGCTCGGGATCCGCGATGCGCACGAGCCGGAGCATCTCTTCGGCCTTTGCCATGGCAACGGAACGGGACGCTTTTGTGTGGATCTGCACCGCTTCGGCGATCTGGTGGCCGACCGTATAGACCGGGTTCAGGCTCGTCATCGGCTCCTGGAAGATCATGGCGATCTGGTCGCCACGGATCTTTCGCATCTCCCGATCGGACAACTCAAGCAGGTCGCGTCCGTGAAAGCGCACCTCGCCGCCGACAGTCCTGGCGGTCAGCTTCGGCAGCAGGCGAAGGATGGAGAGAGCGGTGACGCTCTTGCCGCATCCGGATTCGCCGACGACGCCGAGCGTTTCGCCTTTCTTCACCTGGAAGCTGATGCCGCCCAAGGCGCGGGTGACGCTTTCCTCGCCGTAAAAGTGCGTCGCAAGGTCGCGAACGTCGAGAAGCACATCATCCTCTGCAGATTCTCGCATCAGCATGTCAACGTCTCCGCTTTGAGCGGGGATCGAACATGTCGCGCAGGCCGTCGCCAAGCAGGTTGACGGCAAGGACTGTGACGGCAAGGCAGATACCGGGGGCGAAGATCGTCAATGGTGCGATGGCGAGATACAGGCGCGAACTGGCGATCATGTTGCCCCAGCTGGGGATCTCGGGCGGCACGCCCACGCCGAGGAAGCTCAGCCCCGCCTCCGTCAAGATCGCGCTGGCGCAAACAGTAGCTCCCTGGACCATCAGAGCTGGAATGGTGCTCGGCAGGATATGCCGCCACAGCACCTTGGGCAGGCGCGCCCCGCCGCAGAGCGCGGCCTCCACGTAGGGACGCTCGCGAACACCCAGAACCACCGAACGAACCAGCCGCGCGACGGCTGGCGTTTCGGGGATGGCGATGGCAACAATGAGGATGCCGATGCCGGGGCCCGTCAGCGAGATGAGGGCAATCGCCAGCAGGATCGTCGGGATCGACATCAGGCCGTCCATGACCCGCATGACGACGTTGTCGAAGCTGCGGCTGTAGCCGGCGATGACACCGATCAAAAGCCCAGCAAGAGCCGCGCACGCCGCCGACATCAGCCCTACCATGAGGGAGATCCGGGCGCCGAAGATCGTTCGGGCAAACACGTTCCGGCCCAGATTGTCGCTCCCGAACCACATCTCGGCCGAAGGCGGCTGGAGGCGCTTGAATGGATCCATTTTCACCGCATCGCCGGCGAAAAGTGGGGCGGCGAGCGCCAGAACGATCAACAGCGCCAAGAGCCCCCCGCCTGCTAGGACGAGCGGATGCCGCCTTGCCAGACGCGGAAGGTCAGATATTCCTAGGCGGCCCGTTGGGAGCATTTCAACCGGCGCAGTGATGAGCGTCATATCAGTACCGAATGCGTGGGTCGATCAGCGTATAGGCAAGATCGACCGTGAGGTTGATCAAGACGTACAGACCAGAAGTCAGGATGAGCACGCTTTGGATGATGGGATAGTCGCGGTTGTTGATTGCATCCACGACCAGACGACCGATACCGGGTATGTTGAACACCGTTTCCGTCAGAACGACACCGCCGATCAGATAGGCGAAGCTTATGCCGATGACGGTCAGAATGGGGACGCCGGCATTCTTCAAGGCATGGTGGAAAAGCATGGCATAGGACGAAGCCCCCTTGGCAGCGGCCGTCCGCATATAGTCTTCCGACAGCACTTCGAGCATACTGGCCCGCGTAACCCGCGCCATAAACGCGATATAACCAAGACTTAAAGCCACGGTTGGCAGGATAAGATGCACAAACCAAGGACCGAGGCCACTATCAATCGACGCATATCCCTGGACCGGAAGCCAATGCATCCTGAACGCGAAGAAGTAAATGAGAAAATAACCGATGACAAAGACAGGAACGGAATAACCAAGCGCGGAAAAGGCCGCGAGGAGCCGATCTATCAGGCCGCCAGTTCGCCACGCGGCAAGGATACCGAACGAAACCCCCCCAGTCACTGACAGGATCATCGTCAGGATCGACAGAGAAGTTGTCGGTTCAAGTCGCTGTGAGATGAGCTCAAGAACCGGTCGTCCCGCAAAGATTGACGTGCCAAAATCGCCCCTGAGCATGTCGCGCACCCAACGTAAGAACTGAACTGGCATGGGATCGTTCAGGCCCAGTTGCTCGCGTATGCCGGCGATCATCTCCGCCGTCGCCGATCTGCCGGCGATCATGGCCGCCGGGTCGCCGGGCGCCAACCTGAGTAGCAGGAAGACGAAAATCCCGACCATCGCCATGACGGCGATGGCCGAAACCATTCTGCGTAGGACGTAGACGGCCACTAGGCAGACGCCTTTTCCATGTTCCACATTGCCAAGTAGCCGCCGGGCGTATCGAGGAGACCAGTAAGCGTCTTCCGGTGCGCAATAGGTGCAATGATTTGGCCTATAAGAGCGTAACCGGCGAAGTCCCACCAAATTTTTTGCATCTTGCGGGCCAATGCCTTGCGTTCCTCCGAAGTAGGAACATTCGCCCACGTGGCCCGGAGAGCTTCGTACTCATCGTTCTTCGGCCAACCATACCAAGCCTTATCACCATTAGCGGCTAAGAGAACATTGCTGATCGGATCGCCCATAGCGAAATCGGGCCAGTCGGAGATAAATATACTCCAGCCGCCGCTCTCCACCGGTCCCTTGTTTGACCGACGTGTGGCTAGACCGCCCCAGTCGCTCGGAGCAAGCTCAGCGTTCACTCCAATGTTGCGCAATGCGCTTACCAGCAGTTGGCAGCCATTGCTTACTGACGCCCAATCGGTCGGCTGCAGGATAACGACCTTTTCGCCTGCATATCCGGCCTCCTTGAACAACTGTTTCGCTTTTTCTGGATCGCCCCCTTTTTTGAACCAAGCTGTATTTTCGTCATTTGAAGCAGGCGTATCGTTCCCGAACATCGAGGTCGCCGTGCGGATATATTTTGGATCACCATACATTCCGCGCAGCATAGCCTCTTGATCGATCAGAAGAACGATGGCCTGCCGCGCTTTGATATTGTTGAAAGGCTTTTGCAGGCAGTTCATCCGCACGAATGCAACATTTCCCGACTTATTGAGCACCTGAAGCTCAAGATCGGGGTCGCCTTCTACTGCCGGGTAAAGGTCTGCGGGGACATTCGTAGAAAAATCCACCTCGCCAGCCTGCAGTGCCGCGAAAGCAGTCTGCTGATCGGCTATATTGTTCCACATTACACGATCTACTTTGGCGATTTTTCCCCCGGCGTATGCAGAAGGAGTTTCCTTTCGTGGCACGTATTTCTCATTGCGGTCATAAGTGACAACATTACCTTGCTTCGTAAGAGCTTCATTGAACTTGAATGGCCCGGATCCGATGTTCGCAGTAACCTGCTCGGTAGCGGGACGGTTCGCGTCCTGCTCGCGCATGACAAAAAGGAACTGGCCTGAGGCTGATGCTAAAATATCGATCAAAAGGCCCAGCGGTTCCTTTAGAGCGATGGTGAAGGTCTTGTCGTCGTTTTTCGAAATATCCTTGGCCCGCCGTAGGAGCAGTTGCCCGCCCGCATCCACTTGCCCCCATCGCCGGATCGAAGCGACACAATCGGCCGCAGTGACAGGGCTGCCGTCATGCCAGCCTAGCCCGTCCCGGAGCTCGAATGTATAGGTCCTCTTGTCGTCGGATACCTCCCACTTTTCGATCATTTGGGGCTGTGGCGTAAACCTGGAATCTAAGGCAAAAAGCGTGTCGTAAATCGCTAAGCCATGCTCTTGGGTAATGTTTGCAGTCGAGGCGACCGGATCGTAGATGCGAAGGTCCTCTTTCACCATGCGCACAGTCCGGGCGTCAGCGGGAGAAGTCTGCGCCCGAACGATTGATGGGATCGCAAACGCCGTTCCGGCGGCCATTCCGGCCTTAACAAAGGTGCGTCTACAAATTGTCATGCTGGTTCCTCCCTTTGGGTTGAAACAAACGTTGCATATTTCTCCTCATGAGTCAAATGTGGCTTGGGTGCGCTATGGTTCGCGCCCGACGAGAGAACTGTTTCCCGGTTTCCATTCGACCGCGCCCTCCGGACGTTCAAACTGGGCCCCAAATGCTGGCGGGCTCGCGAGCGCCGCCAAAGACTTTAGCCTCGGGCGATCTCCTGCGGGGCAAGCAGCAAGCGCATCACCACCAAACGATGAAAGGCCAAGTCGGGTCTGTCCTCCAGGCCGCGGGCAACGTGACAACGGCGTCGCGGCTATTTGCCTACCGCGCATGTTGTGTCCGAAGCCTGACAAGAATGTCCGAAACCCGACCGAAGAGTTTGCTTGGGCTAGGGCCCTGCTACCGAAAAAATGGTGCAGTGCAGACCGATGCTAGTCCGGCACGCAACTTGCATCGACGTTGATGTCAGCAGTACCTTCAGTGATATTGGACCAGCTCTCGCCTTTCGCGCTTTCCCTTGACAGTCCGTTATAAACCGAAGGGCGCCGTGGTTACCCAGATACTTGAGTTCGCGACCGGTCTCATCGCGCTGGTCTGCAGGTCGGTGGCATCGGGCAACAGCATTTCAAATCGCCTGAGACGGGCCCCGCGCCAGATGAGTAGTCGACCGTATGACCGGCTTTGCGATCTCAATCGAGTTACCTCTCGGCGGCGGCGTAGCACCTGCAGGCCCGATCCACTCCGGTCCCGCCGAGCATCGCATACTGTCGCACATCCTTCCACAAGGAGGCGGCACTAATAATAAGCCGTGAAAGAACGGCTGTATTTTCTGCTCAGCATCGGCTCTCGCGAAAGTATATATCGGAATGGATTTGCCAATCGTTAGCGCCATCAAGGACCGCTACGAGTTCCTCCCGCAGCAAATGCAGGTCGCTGCGCGTTGGTTGCTCGACCATCCGACTGAGGTCGCATTGCTGTCGATGAGAGAGCAGGCGCGCCGCGCAAGAGTGCCTCCAGCGACATTAACGCGACTTGCAAAGCGCCTTGGCTTCGATGGTTTCGACAGATTGAAAGAGATATTCGCGGACAGCATCAGGGACCGGCCGGTAAGTTTCGCGGGGCACGCGAAGAAAACACTGCCGCCACCGGACCTCGGGAGCGACGGCGTTCTGATCGGCGATACAATCAAAGCCTTGCATGGCCATCTAAGTGAGTTCGCAAACCCAGCCGTGATTGGCGCCCTGGCAGCGGCCGCCGATTTCATGGTGAAGTCACGATCTATCTTCTGCATCGGTGTCCGCTCAAGTTTTCCCGTAGCCCATCTGATGCACTATGTCGGGTCATTGCTCGGCTCGCCCACGATGCTAGTCGACGGAATAGGGGGCACGGCCAATGATGCGCTTCGGTCTATCGGTTCACGAGACGTTTTGCTGGCGGTTAGCGTTAGTCCATACAGTCGCTACACAATGCAGGTCGCCGAGTTCGCGGTCTCGCGCGGTGCGAAGCTAGTCGCATTGACCGACAGCGAGCTATCTCCGATCGCTAAACTATCGGAAATTGTGATCCGCGTTCGGACCGAAATGCCTTCGGTTTTTCACACCATGACTCCGGCATTCGCGGCGGTGGAGTGTCTCGTGGAACTGATCGCGGCCAAGCGCGGAAGCCGCGCGCTTGATGCCTTGGCGGCGAACGAAGCACATCTCGCAGCATTCGACACTTATGTCCTGCAGAGACCGCGCATGCGCTAATTCCGATCGACCGGGAGCAGTTCACAGAGCCGCTATTCAAAGGTTCATTTGGCCGGCGCTCATTTCAAGCTTCAAGGCTCGCCGACGCGCTCGAGCCGATTGTCTCGGTGCCGTTGCGGCAGATTGCCAAGGATCTTGGCCGGCGCATATGCCGGCGAGAAAGCTGCGAGTGCCCCTGGCGATCGCCGTGGCGAACAAGTTGGCGCGGGCAAACCGTCGAGGCCGTTTGCGACACAATCGGTCAAATCTTCAAAAGGGGTCAGTTAAACGAACGCCGAAATAATTTCCTCGAGCTGGATATGACCAAACTTAAAATCCTTCCGCTCTACAGGGCACAACATGCGCGCCAGCATATCGGAGCCGTGCCCCCCGCGCCGAGTGCGGAATGCCGCTGGGGTTACGGCTCTGCGAGGACCCGTCGCTATTCGGGTTCTGTTTCTCAGGATCCGATGATCGGTAAGTCGATGCAACAACCGGTCGGACCACGATGAAATTTGAGCAACGGCGGCAGCCCGTCCGCGGGCACACTGGTGAACGTGGGGTGGTCGCTGCCGGCGAGAACCACCCTCAGGCGGTAACCTGCCGGGAGACGGGCGGAGATCGGCTGTAAGGTGAACGCCAGGATAGTAGCCTTGCCCGGCGTGAGCGGTTCGGCGTCCCGTTGCAGATAGCTATGCTGCGGTCCTAGGGCGCTGAATGGTGATTCGGCCCACACCTTCCGGTGCAGGGCGCGCAACTGACCTTCGGTGAGATAACAGGATACACCGTCCGGCCTTACGGCTTCGAAATAGACGAAAAAAGAGCCGTCCTCGCGGGTCGAGGTGATGTTCAAATGGACGACAGGATGGCCAGTGATCTCAAGGTCACGCGTCAGCGGCTCGCTCATATAGGCGAGGCTACCGGCATCCAACCGTCGATGATCTCCTGCAAGATTTACGGTTGGTGCGAAATCCCACCGCGTTGGAGTTGGGTCCCCCAGCTCAGGATCGACCAGAATCGAGTCGAACCCGGTGTCATCAGGGGATGAGTTCAGGCGGGAGCCACTCCCAAAATACCAGCGTTGACGGGTTGCGAGGGGCGGCCATGAGCGGGTTGATTTCCAAACGCCTTCACCGAGGGTGTAGTAGTGGAGGAGCTTCCCATGCTCTCGGGTAACCTGGCCGTTGAAGCACAATTCGGCGAATTGGGTGTCAATTGCCTCCTGCGTCGGCGGCGCCGGAAGGATCGCCTCACCCACTTCCCGTAGCGGATCCCGGGCCCTGCCGGCGCCATGGCTCCAAGGGCCAATGATCACGGTCATCGGATTTGACTGTTGCATGAACCGGCGAATGGCCCCTTGCGCGGTTCCGCCGTCGAACCAACTCGCCCAGTTTTGGGTTGGCGTGCCCGAGTGAGAGACCCGGTCCGCTACCTCCATGATACTCCAGTCGAGCATGGAGTCTCCTGCCCAGCTGTCGGGACGATCGTCTTTAAACGTTACCTGCTGCAAGCCTTCCCAGAGGGATGGCACCCGCTCGTGCGCGCGCAACGCCGCCTCGAGGTCTGCTTCGCCCGATCCGACGGGGCGAACGCCCGGCGAGCGCTCGCCATTGGCGAGCATCCTAAGATTGCGATCCAGATCTTTGTTTTTGTTCCCCCAGTCTCGCCCGAAGGAGGCGTTTGGTACGCCGCCCGGAAAGAATTCATCTTCATAAGGATCGTAATCGGCATGCCGCGGGATGATACCCCTCAGCGCAGGATGATTTCGCTCCGCCATCCAGTCCGACGTGTTGGCGGTGTAGGACAGACCATGTCCGACGACCCGGCCCGTGGACCAGGGCTGCGAGACGATCCAGTCGAGTACTTCGCTGAAATCTAATGTTTCAGCACGCGTACGGGGATGGGGCCAAACGCCGAAGGATGCGCCTGTACCGCGAACATCTCCGACGACCACGGCGTAGCCGTGCGGGACAAACAGGTCAGCCCATTCATTGGACGGCTCTCCTTTGACGCCCCGCCAGTAGCGTGTCATCACCAGAATGGTGTTGCGCTTGGCGTTGGCGCTGTCACCCATTGGACGGGCGACATCCAATGCGATCCTCACGCCATCCCGCATGGTGAGGTACGTCGATTCGAGCGGGCCGACC
Source organism: Mesorhizobium sp. M0478 (assembly GCF_040321305.1). Classification (NCBI taxonomy): domain Bacteria; kingdom Pseudomonadati; phylum Pseudomonadota; class Alphaproteobacteria; order Hyphomicrobiales; family Phyllobacteriaceae; genus Mesorhizobium; species Mesorhizobium sp. M0478. Next base: position 1,965 of record NZ_JAMYRH010000015.1, on the reverse strand, counting down.
TTGTGCCGTATGGGCATAGCGCAACCGATATCAACGTTTAAAACTGGTTCTAAAGGCTCCTGACGAGCGAGGCTCATGCGTATGTCCATATTGACAAGTGAGCACCGGCGCCCACTCTAAAGAAACATTTAGATCATTTGTGGAGTCGATGCAACATATGACTTTGCTGGCGAACAAGCTCCAATGCAAGGAGAGCAAAAGGTTCTGGCTGGTCGTCAAAGCCGCCCGCAAGTGCCGAGAAGGAAGAAGCGCAATTGAAGGCTGAGAAAAACAAGAAGGGCTTGGGTGCGATTCAGCAAGATCCCAGGCGCGTCCTTGGTCGAAAGGCGAATGAACGGATCGAACAGAAGGACAGCCGGCAACTCAGTGTCGTTGCTTGGCTTAAGGGGTCCCGTATTTGGATGAAAATCACCCTCACGGGGAGGGACTATTTCGGGAGGTGACGTCTATTTTCGGACGCGTTCAGCTTTCATCGTCGACCAGTGTCGCACCGAGGAACTTCATGGCGGACATTGACGGAAAGGGGAGGGAAGACGCCTCTGGCCAATCGTTGCAAGGCCCGCCGGAACGAACCGGCGGGCGAGACGGGAGGATGGAATCAGGCGGCGAGAACGGCCTTAGACTCGGCCAAGTCGTAGCCGAGCGCCTCGGCCACGGGACGGAGGGTTTCGCAATCGACAGCGGGCGAAGAAAGTGGACCCTGCCGGATCAAATGGATTAGCCAGTCCCCGGATCTTGACGTGCCTCGTAATCGGGATCGTCATTGCGCAGAAGAGCCGGCGCCCGCTGGTACTGGCATCTGCCGGACCCTTCGTAGCGAAGTCCCAGTACCGGTGTCCATCGACCCGGAAGTACCTGTTCCTCACCCACCGTGCTCATGGGATGGGTCGACTTGCCCATTTCCAGAGTATTTGCCAGATGTGCGAATCTATCGATGAGATGCTTGCTTTCGCTGGCGGTGCCACCAGATTCTCGAACGCTGACCCCTGCGGACCTGCTCGACATGATCCTGCAGTTGCTTGGCAGGACCGCCGCGCTTCCGGATCGACGGGGCGTAACTGGACTCGTAGATAACGACGTCCGGCACCCTGTGTCCGACCCCCAGCCCGAGGAAGCTCCTGTCGCAAGACGCAATGAGCCGTTTCGACCTGTTCGGCACGCAGCGCCTCGGCAGTGTGCCAAGCGCCAGATAGTAGCCGCTCAGATCCGGCGTCTGGCATACTCAAAAGCATTGCACTTGAGCTCGCGGAAAACGTCGAACGGAGCCGTCGGTCCCCTCAAGAACTCAGCGCCGATTGACTCCCTTAAAAACGTCGGGTCCCCGACATCACCTGTCGGGTTCGTCGAGTCTGCGACCCCGGTGCGGGGCGGCCTGGCATCCTGCCGCACGGAAGAATATTCTTCTTCGGCACGATCCGCCAAATCGGCACGATGTTTGCAAACATCGGTGCGAACAGCATGGCTCTCACTAAGAAATGTTTTCTTCGCCTCGTTCGGCCAATTGGCACGAGTTTTGAAACCCTCGTTGCGAGGCGGCAGCAGGTGCCGACCGGCGCGCCGCCGCTGACCATCTGCCCTACACGGAGGAACTGGCATGAACACCCTCGATCAACGGACCACACTGGAGCAAGCCGCACGAAAGCGCATCAAGGATTCCCACGCCCTCGACAGCGACGCCGATCGCTTGTCCCACTTCTATCGCGAATGGGCCAGTTCCTACGATCTGGATGTCGGCCGCGATGGGTACTGCGGGCCGATGATCGTGGCGGAACTGGCGGGCGCCGTGCAGACCGCCTATTTGGCCAAGCAGCGAGCAGCCATCTCAATCCTTGACGCCGGCTGCGGAACAGGCCTGCTCGGCATGCAGCTGGACCGCCTCGGCTTCGGGTTGATCGACGGGTTCGACCTCTCCGAGGAGATGGCCGAAAAGGCCCGGGAAACCCGTGTCTACCGCCATGTCCAAGG
>NZ_JAMYRH010000014.1:0-161443 GCF_040321305.1 Mesorhizobium sp. M0478 | reverse complement strand
GATGATGAGACATGCAGGCTCGAACCACTCCAAAACCCCTTCGGGCCAAAAGTGTTACCCATGTCTCCGATATAAACCGTAACCTATGTGTCCGGAATGGACCCATCGGTAAGTGGCGCACCCGACAGGATTCGAACCTGTGACCTCTGCCTTCGGAGGGCAGCGCTCTATCCAGCTGAGCTACGGGTGCCTTCAGGGAACCTGAAAACGAACCAGCCGATAGGCCGGCCAGCCACGGCTTCTTAGCGGAAGCCGGCGCGGGCTTCAACGGGCAATTGGCGTGGCGATATTTTCGAAGCCGCCTTGCGCGGCCTGGCAAGTTCGCGTCCGCCCTGCAGCCTCAGCCCGGGACTCACCCCGCCACCTCCACCTTCGCCACCCGCCTGCGCACCCTGCGCGGCGCCCGCTTCGCCTTCTTCGCGCCGGTCAGTTCATGCATCGCGTCCAGCTGCATCTGCTGCATTTCGGCCAGCCGCGTCCATTGGCGCGAGATCAGATAGTCGAGCTTTTCGTGCAAATGGCGCACTTCCAGCTCGGCTTTCAGGTTCACCCGGTAGTCGTTGAACGAGCGCAGGCGGTCCTTGGCCTCCGTCCGTCTCTGGCTCATCATGATGATCGGCGCCTGGATGGCGGCGATACAGGAGAGCAGCAGGTTGAGCAGGATGAAGGGGTAGGGGTCGAAGGCGCTGCTCACGCCCGCGATCAAATTGATGCCGATCCACACCGCAAGCACGCTGCCGAACGAGATCAGGAACCACCAGCTGCCGCCGAAAGCCGCCATGTTGTCGGAGACGCGGTCGGCGAACGAGCGGTGCTCCTCGAACTCCTCTTCCGAGTTTTCCGAAATCGTGTCCTGCCTGGCGATCGATTCGACCACCTGGCGGTCGAGCTCGGAGAATTCGCCATGCTCCTGCTGCAGCAGCTCCTCCATGTAGCGCATGCGGTAGCGGCCGAGCTCCTCGCGGCTGATGCGGGCGCCGCGCGGCAGGTCCGGATGATCGGAGCGGATGCGGTCGGCCAGGCTTGGCCGCAGGTCGTCGATGCGCACCAGGTCGCGCTTGCGGAATTTGCGGCCCGATATCGCCGACGGCTTTCGCTTCGGCTTCAGGCGGCCATGGGGTTCGGAGTCCGGCACATCGGGCGCTTCCAGCGCCTCGTCGGCAACCAGCTCGGCGTCGTGGTCGGTCGGCGCCTCGAAATACTCGCCGCCGCTGTCGTTTTCATTGGCGGCCTGTTCGGATGGTTTTGGGCTCATGATGCCGGCTCCTGCTGTCGCGCCCACGATACGCCAAGCCGGCACGCCATAGCCACTGTGGCGGTGAAGATTGGGGGCTTGTGCAAGCGCTTGTGATGAATGCCTGCTGCAATTGCCTGTGGCGGCGCAGCCCCCCGGGGCCTCGCTCGCCTGCTGCTCGGCAACCAGACCGCCGAAGTGCTGTTGCGCCTGCTGCAGAGTTAAGATGAGGCAGCGATCCTTCACGACCCCCCCTCTGTCCTGCCGGACATCTCCCCCTCAAGGGGGGAGATCAGATGTCGCCATGGCTTCGCCAAACACGAAAAAGAGGCGAGACGCCGAAGCTGCTAATCTCCCCACTTGAGGGGGAGATGGCCGGCAGGCCAGAGGGGGGTGCTGTCCCGCCGGCGTTTCAGAGTTCCTCCACCCAAAGACGGGTTCTATTGCGGCGGTAAACCAGGCAACTGCGACCCCTGCGCCGGCAAACCAGGCGGCGGCAGGCCGGGCGACGCGGCCGGCTGATCTCCCGCAAACATCAGCCGCGTCTTCGTATCGGCCAGCGTCGGCGAAAGACTGCGCTGGATCAGCGCTTCGACATGGTCGTTGCGCTGGCGTGCGCTGTCGGCGCCCATCACCACGACGATCAGATGCCGGCCGTCGGCATTGTAGGACGTGACGATATTGTAGCCGGATGCCCTGATATAGCCGGTCTTAATGCCGTCGACGCCGCGCACCCGGCCGAGCATGTCGTTGTGGCCGCGCACCAGCCGACCGCGGAACATGAAGTCGCTTTCGGAGAAATAGTGGAACTGCTGCGGGAAGCGGGCGCGCAGCGCCATCCCCAGCGTCGCCATGTCGCGCGCCGATGTGTGCTGGCCATCGTCGGGCAGGCCGGAGGCATTGCGGAAGACGGTGCTGCTCATGCCGATCTGGCGCGCCTTCGAGGTCATCATGGCGGCGAACTGGTCCTCCGAGCCGCCGAGATATTCGCCCACCGCCACCGCCACGTCATTGGCCGACTTGACCACGATCGCTCGGATCGCCGAATCGACATCGATGCTCTCGCCGCGCTTGAAGCGCAATTTGGTCGGCGGCTGCCGGGCGGCATTGTCGGAGACCGGGATCTGCGTTTCCTTCGAGACGCGGCCGGACTCCAGCGCCTCGAACAGCAGGTACAGCGTCATCATCTTGGTCAGCGACGCCGGATAGCGTTGCGCCCTCGAACTGACTTCGAACAGCGTCTTGCCACTGCCGGCATCGATTACGATGGCGGCATATTTCTCCTGCGGCGCCGGCACCGCCAGCACGCTGTCGGGCGGTGCGGTGGTGCTGCAGCCGGCCACGAAGACGAGCAGCAGGAGGGCTGCGAGAAATTTTTGGACGAGGGAGGGGAAATGGAAGTTTGGCAAGGCAAGTCCGGCGTTGCTGAGAGGGCCGGAACCTAGCCTAACCCATTGTGTTCGTCCATTTGGTTAACGGCGGAGCTGCCGATGACGCTGCCAATCTCCCCCGCAAGGGGGGAGATCAGATGTCGCTTCGGCTTCGCCAATCATCGGCGCTGAAACGGCAACCTCGACATCCGCCCACCCGCCCGAAATCGCCTGCTTCCTGTCCTGTTTTGCCTGCGGGGTCGCGGTGCTGCTATAGAGGCGGCAATTGCTTGGGGGACTTGACAATGACCGGTGACATCGGCGCGGCTGCGCCATCTCTTATCAGGGCTTCGCTCAGCCGCACCGGCAAATGGGCCGGCAGCGTCGCTTTCATCGGCGGCGCTGCTTCCGACATCCTCAATCCGCTGGCGCCATTCGCCGCCTATATCGCGCTGGTCGCTTCGGTTGCCGCCGCCATCATCGCCATTGCCATCGTTCTGCGGCTGGTGCTGGCCGCCAAGGCGCTGCCGGCGCTGATCTTTGCCACCAGCGCTGCCGCCGTCGCCGGCGGCGTCTATGGCCTGCAGCAGCAGACCAATTCGCAGAACGGTGTGATCGCCGGCCTGGTACCGGCCATCGCCCAGTTGCAGCAGCAGATGGGCATCGTCTCGGCCAGGGTGGCCAGGATCGAGCAAACGGTAACCGAGACGAAGCTGACGGTCGACCAGGTCAAGCAATCGACCGACGCGGTGGCGAAGAAGACCGAGGAAATTGCGTCGACCCAGCAGCAGCAGGCTGAGCAGGGCGCGCAGACGCAAAAGTCGGTAGAGGCGGTCAAGCAGACGACCGAAACGCTTGCTGCCGGCCAGCAGAAACAGGCCGAGCAGGCGGATAAGCTTCAGGCGACCACCGAGCAGATCGCCGCCTCGATCGACACCATCGCCAAGGGCTTTGCCGCATTGGCCGCGCAGGGCGGGGCGATCGCCGAGCCGAAGCGGCCGGATGAATTCTACCACAATGCCCGCGTCTACGAGCTTTCCGGCGACATGCTGAATGCGCGGCGCTCCTATCTCGCTTTCGCCGGTTTCGACGTCGACGCCGTCGATCCCTACACACGCTTCGCCACCCTGCTGCGCGTGCAGGACGGCAAGGCCGGCGCCCGCGAAGTGTTCGGCGCCCTGGCCGACAAGGCCAAGGCGCTGTCGATCAAGCTGGTCCATATCCTGCAGTTCGACGATGCCCAGCGTCTCGACAAGCTCAACGCCTTCATCGCCGCCAATCCGGATTTCGCACCGGCCTATTACCTGCTCGCGCAGGAGTTTTCCGAGGATCGCCTCGGCGTCCAGTCGCTGTCCGACAAGCGCAGCGAGGCCGAGGCGCTGACCAGGTTCGTCTCCTATGAAAAGGAAGGCGGGCTGCTCAAATATTTCGTCGACCAGACGCAGCTCGCCGACTGGCTCGACCGCAGCCGTACCCGCCTGACGGCGCTTGGCGACGTGCTCGACCCGCAGCGCTTTGCCCCGACGCTGACGCCGATGCGCTCCAATGCCGGCTGGACGATCTCCATCTCGCTGCCCGAGGCCGCGACCGGCATTTCCTGGCGCATGGGTGTGTCAGGTCCGTTCACCGACACCGGGCTGATGGCGATGAACGACCAGCGCACCGGCAAGCCGATGCCCAATCCGAGCTTCGAATTGCCCGACAGCACCACGGCCACCACCATCGGGGTCAAGTATCTCGATCTCAGGGGCCGCGAGACCGGGCCGTTCAACATAAGTTTCGATCCGGACGCAGCGCTGCAACAGGGCAACAAACAGATCCTCGACCAGTTCTGGACGTCGTGGATCGCCTTCGACGCCAGCGGCAATCATGGCCTGGTCTATTTCTCCCAGATGCTGTCGTTCCGCTGCGGCATCAAGGAGGTGCGCTACAGCCTGAACGGCACGGCGCTCGACAGGGAGATCAAGCTGCCGCCTTGCGACAAGAAGGACCCGTACGCCATTCCTTATGACTACCAGCCTTACTTCAAGGTCGCCGACAACGTGACGTCGATGGCGGTGCAGGTCACCTACACCGACGGCACCAAGTCGCCGGTGCGCGAGTATAAGCGGCAGTAGGCGCCCACCCTCCCCCATGTGGGGAGGGTCGATCCGCGTAGCGGATCGGGGTGGGGGTCCTCGTAGGGCGCTACCCCCACCCCGTCGATCGATCTCCGCTTCGCTCCGATCGCTCGCCGACCCTCCCCACAAGGGGGAGGGTAAAAATCGCCCTGATGCAAAATGCCGGTCGCTGTGCTTGCGCATCCCTCGCGGAGCGGGTTTGTTCGCTGCCATCAGAATCAGCAGGTGCGCGGATGGATACGGTCACGATCAAGGCAAAGGGCATTTCGGTCATGCTCGATCTCACTGTCGGCCATATCGCCGACATAACGGTCGACAGCGATGGCCGCCAGCTGAAGCCGCTGCACCGCGCGCCCTGGATCGATGCCGGCGAGACGCTGCCGCCGGACCTGCCTGAAGGCACGGTGCGGCTGTCGGGCGATTTCCTATGCGCACCGTTTTCGGCCAGCGACATCGAGGCCGCACCGCTGCATGGCTGGCCGGCCAACAGCCCCTGGGATGTCACCGTCAGCGAAGCGACATCCGACGGCTGGCGGGCCGTCTTCCGGTTGCGCCGCACGGTGATGGGCGCGACGGTCGACAAGATCTTCACGCTCCGCAACAGTCATCCCTTTCTCTATCAGGAGCATGTCTTTTCCGGCGGTTCCGGAGCGGTCTCCGCCGCCCACCATCCGATGGCGGCGATGCGCGATGGCGGCCGGCTGGCCTTTTCGCCGAAGCGCTTTGCCGGGACACTGGACGCACCGCTGGAGCCCGATCCGGCCCGCGGCCGCTTCAAGCTTTCCTATCCCGCCCGCTCGACCGATCTGACGCGCTTTCCAGCCACTGGCGGCGGCACGCTCGATCTCACCGACTACCGCATGGAGGATGAGCGCGAGGATTTCATCACCCTGGTCGAAGCCGATCATGACGGTCCGGGCTGGACGGCGCTGGCGCGCCGGGCCGAACAGGATCTGGTGCTGGTGCTGAAGAACCCGGCGGAGCTTCCGGTCACCATGCTGTGGTTCAGCAATGGCGGCCGCGACTACGCGCCGTGGAGCAGCCGCCATCGCGGCGTGCTCGGCATCGAGGACGGCCGCGCCGCCATCGGCCATGCCGCATCGATCGACGACAATTGGCTGAAGCGCGAAGGGGTCGCGACCGCTTTTACCCTCGGCGGCGAAGTCTCCTTCCGCCATGTCATCGGCACGCTGCCGCTGGCGAGCGGCGAGCCGCCGCGCGCTATCGGGACAGCCTCAGGTCACATGCATCTCACCGGAGCCGATGGTTCGACCCGCGATGTCGCATTCGACAGCGATTTCCTGCGGATCGGCCAGCCCGGCTGATTTTCGAACGCTGGCCCTGCCCCTCACCTGCCTGCCGGCATCCTCGACACACGGCACATGGAGCTTGTCCGCCGCACCGCCGCGCCAACCAATCTGCTTGGCGCTGCGGCGGACGCATAGGGGGAGAAGTGTTACCCATCTATCGGCTGCACACCGGCAGGGCGACGAGGGGCAGCGCTGACGTGGCGGATGTCGTGAGATTGCCCAAATCGCGGTTTGAAATTTCCTCAAACTGCCGACAAGATGCAAAGCATAACTGGAAGCGCCCAATGTCCGAAATCGCCCATCTCGCCGCCACCATCTTCAAGCGCGCCGGCAAGGCGAAACGCTTCATCGTCGCCATTGCCGGCCCGCCCGGCGCCGGCAAGTCGACGCTCTCGGCCGGCCTGCATGATCTGTTGCCGGAGGGCGCGGCTGAAGTCGTGCCGATGGACGGCTTCCACTATGATGACATCGTGCTCGACCAGCGCGGCCTGCGGTCAAGAAAGGGCGCGCCGGAGACTTTCGACTTCGCCGGCTTCGAGACGCTGTTGAAGCGCATCCGTTCGGGCGAGCCAGACATCGCCATTCCGGTGTTCGACCGCAGCATGGAATTGTCGCGCGCCGCCGCCTCCATCGTTGCCGCCGAGACCAAGTTCATCCTGGTCGAAGGCAATTACCTCCTGCTGGACGAGGAGCCGTGGTCGCGGCTGGCGCCGCTGTTCGACTTCACCATCTTTGTCGATGTGCCGCGTGCCGAACTCGAGCGCCGCCTTCTGGTGCGCTGGCACGAGCATGGCCGCTCCGACGAAGACGCCCGCGCTTGGATCGCTTCCAACGACATGCCCAACATCGATCGCGTGCTCGGCCGTCGCAGGTCCGCCGACCTGGTTGTTGGCGATCCCGCATAGTTCGCTGGACTTCGGAACGGGAACCTTAAGACTTTCAGGTCGTTATCTCTCATCGGCAATCGTGCCGCCGTGAGGGAACCGTCAGATGGCAACCAAGGCAAAAACACCCGCCAAGAGCAAGACCGCTCAACCCAAAGCCAGGCAGGCAAAGGCCACGCAGGCGAAGGCAGGCGCCGGCCCGGCGATCGCCGAGCGGTCCAAGGACGCAAAGCCGGCTTTCGGCAAAGCGGCGCCAAAGAAGGTAGAACCGGTGGCGACGGCAAAGGTGACGGCGAAAACCGCCAAACCCAAGAAGCCGGCAAGCAGCGGCTCGGTGGCCGGCGGCGCGATGCGCACCGTCAAGGCGACCGCCAATGTCGCCGCTGGTGCGGTGGCGGCGACAGCCAGGGGCGCTGCGTCGCTCGCTGCGTCCGTCATCGGCAAGGGCGGCTCGAAAAGCAAGGCCAAGGCGAAATAGACCCGGCTGCTTCGGCTGGCCGAGGTCAATTCCTGGCGGGAATGGTCAGGCCGCGCTGCACCGCGGGCCGCGCCAGCCCGCGCTCCAGCCATGCCGCGACGGTGGGGAAGTCGTCGAAGCCGACGAGTTCGCGCGCCTCGTAGAAGCCGATCAGATTGCGCACCCAGCCCAGCATCGAAATGTCGGCGATGGTATAGTCGTCGTCCATGATCCAGGTTCGACCCTTCAGCCGCGTCTCCAGCACCCCGATCAGCCGCCGCGATTCATTGCGGTAGCGATCCAGCGGCCGCTTGTCGGCGATCTCGCGTCCGGCGAATTTGTTGAAAAACCCGACCTGTCCGAAAATCGGCCCGATCGCCGCCATCTGGAAGAACACCCATTGGATGGTCTCGTAGCGCCGCGCCGGATCGGCAGGGATCAGCTTGCCGGTCTTGTCGGTGAGGTAGAGCAGGATGGCGCCGGATTCGAACAGGCCGAATGGCCTGCCGCCCGGCCCGTCGGGGTCGATGATCGCAGGTATCTTGCCGTTCGGGTTCAGCGACAGGAATTCCGGCGTCCAGCTCTGGTCCTTGCCGATATCCACCAGATGCGCCTCGTAGGGGAGGCCGAGTTCTTCCAGCGCGATCGAGACTTTCACCCCATTCGGCGTCGTCGCGGAATAGAGCTGCAGGCGGTCGGGGTGGCTGGCCGGCCAGCGCTTGGTGATCGGAAAGGCGGACAGGTCGGTCATCGAAAGCTCCGGTCGGGAATTTGGCGCGGTATCGCGCCGTCTGGCGAGTTGCGAAGGATTATCCTCGGCTTCTTTGCCGATCAACCGGTCGAAGGTGCACACACCGTCTTCGCAGTCATTCAGGGCCAGTCGCTCAGGCCAGTCGCTTGCCGTCAGACCGCCTTGAACGCCACCACGGCATTGGTGCCGCCGAAGGCAAAACCGTTGCTGATCGCCGCGCGCACCTTGCGCTCGCGCGCCACATTCGGCGTGATGTCGAGATCGCAGTCGGGGTCGGCCTGCCGGAAATTGGCCGTCGGCGGCACGATGCCTTCGCGGATCGCCATCACGCAGGCGATCATTTCCAGGCCGCCCGAGGCGCCGAGGCAATGGGCATGCATCGACTTGGTCGACGACACCGACAGCTTATAGGCATGGTCGCCGAAGACGCGCTTGATTGCCGCCGTCTCGATCTGGTCGTTGGCCTTGGTGCCGGTGCCGTGGGCGTTGAGATAGTCGACGTCCTCGGGATTGAGCCCGGCGTCCGCCAGGCAGGCGCGCATCGCCGCCGTCGGTCCCTCGACAGTCGGCGCGACGATATCGGAAGCGTCGGCGGAAAGGCCGGCTCCGGCAAATTCGGCCAGAATGGTCGCGCCGCGCGCCATGGCGTGTTCATACGTTTCCAGCACCGCCATTCCAGCACCTTCGCCGAGCGACAGGCCTTGGCGATCGGCCGAGAACGGCCGGCAGGTATCGGGCGCCAGCACCCGCAGGGCCTCCCAGCCCTTCAGGATGCCCCAAAGCAGCGGCGCGTCGGTGCCGCCGGCGACCATGACATCGGCGCGGCCGAGCCGGATCTGGTCGACCGCCGAGGCAAAGGCGTGATTGGACGAGGAGCAGGCCGAAGTGACGCCGAACACCGGCCCGCGCAGGCCGAGATTCATGCTGACATGGCCGGATGCCGCACTCGGCATCACTTTCGGCACGGTGAAGATGCCGGCCCGGTTCTTGCCGTCGACCAGGATGGCGCGATAGTTCTCCTCGATCGCCTCCCAGCCGCAGACGCCGACGCCGACAACCGCGCCCATCCGGTAGGTGGTTGCTTCAGTCGATGTCAGGCCGGCATGCTGCATGGCTTCGCGCGCGGCAATCGTCGCCAAAAGGCTGAAGCGGTCCATCGACACGGTCTGCTTGTGGCTGATGCCATGGTCGGGCAGCGTCTTGATTTCGCAGCCGACCTTGACCTTCAAATCATGCAAACCGGGATTGCTGATTTGACCGATGGCCGATCGGCCGGCCCGCATTTCGTTCCAGATTGCAGGCGCATTGGCGCCGAGCCCGCATATGCCGCCGATGCCGGTAATGACGACGCGCTTTTGCATTCAGCTCAGGCTTTTTTCGCAATCAGCGCGCGAACAGCCTCAACCATATCGCCGACATTCTTGAGATTGCTCCAGGCATCGACCGTGTTCATCTCGATCTCGATGCCGTACTGCTCCTCGAGATCGAAGATGATCTCGGTCAGTTCCAGGGAATGGATGCCAAGCGCGGTCAATTCCGTATTGGTGGTGATCTCTTCGCCACCGGGCTCCGCATGTGCCCTGATCTTGGCGATGATTTCCGTTGCCAGCTCGTCAGCCATTCGATTCCTTCCCCAATTTTATAACGTCGCGGTGCCGATTGGTTGGCGCCCCTGTTGCCTGGACTGAAATCGCCGTCGCCTTCAAAAACCCGCCAGGCGCAGCATGACCGTTCCAAAGAGGCTCCCTCTATAGAAACGGAAACGCTGTCAAGCAACAAGCTATATCAACAAGCACCATATCGACAAAGCGCCGGGAGTGCTTAACGTTAGCGCCGTGGATACGTTGCAGCATGTCTTGATCCCAGCTCTTCCGGCCCAGCGCGCGGCCGGGGCGGCCCGGCTTGCGTGCGGCGTCAGGGATGGACGCACCCGGCTTTTGCGCCTCTATCAGGACGGCTCGGCCAAAATCCGCATGCCGGCCGTTGCGGCCGATCCGCTCGAAGCCGTGCTCATCAACACCGCCGGCGGTCTGACCGGCGGCGATCGGCTCGGCTGGGAAATCGATGTCGGGCCAGGTGCCTCCGCCTCGATAACCACCCAGGCCTGCGAAAAGATCTATCGTGCCGCTAGCGACCGCGCCGAAGTTCGGGTGAAGCTCAGCGTCGGCGCGGGCGGGCGTATCGCCTGGCTGCCCCAGGAAACCATCGTCTTCGACCGCTCGGCCTTTGCCCGCACGCTCGAGGTCGAGCTTGCCGCAGGCGCCGAGGCATTGCTGCTTGAAGCCACCATATTCGGCCGCCTCGCCATGGGCGAAGAGGCCGCGCACGGCCATTTCCACGACCGTTGGCGTGTCCGCCAGGATGGTGCGCTCGTTCATGCCGAGGATTTCCGCATCGGGCCGGCTATCGCGGCGGCACTTGGCCGCCCGGCGGTCGCCGGCGGCGCCATTGCCGCTGCGACGCTGCTGATGGTCTCGCCGCAGGCCGAAGCCTTGCTCGATCCCGCCCGCGACATCGTCGGCGCCGACGGCGATGCCAGCGCCTGGAGCGTCAAAAAATCTGGCAAGCTTCTTGCGAGGCTGTTTGCCGAGGACGGCTATCAGCTGCGCAAGCGGCTGGTTCCGCTAGTCGAACTGCTCAACGGGCGGGCGGGTCTGCCCAAATTATGGTCACTCTGAGCCAAATACAGGCCAAATCCAGGAAAGCGCATGAACCTGACGCCGCGTGAAAAGGACAAGCTGCTCATCGCCATGGCGGCGATCGTGGCGCGCAAGCGGCTGGAACGCGGCGTCAAGCTCAATCACCCCGAAGCGATCGCGCTGATCACCGATTTCGTCGTCGAGGGCGCCCGCGACGGCCGCCCGGTCGCCGAACTGATGGAGGCCGGCGCCCATGTCATCACCCGCGGGCAGGTGATGGAAGGCATCGCCGAGATGATCCACGACGTGCAGGTCGAGGCGACCTTTCCCGACGGCACCAAGCTGGTGACCGTTCACGAACCGATCAGGTGAGGAGAAAACGATGCTGGAGCTGCGACCGAATTGCGAATGCTGCGACAAGGACCTGCCGCCGGAAGCGGCGGACGCGCTGATCTGCACCTTTGAATGCACCTTCTGCGCTGACTGCGCTGAACATGTGCTGGGCGGCGTCTGCCCGAACTGCGGCGGCAATTTTTCCGCACGCCCGATCCGCCCAGTGGAGAAACTGGTGAAATATCCGGCCTCGACCCAACGCGTGCTCAAGGCCGAGGGCTGCGGCCCGCGCAAGGCTGCGTGATTGTTTTCGTGACTTCGAAGGGAAGACCGATGATCTCTGCTTCAACCAAACGCACCACGCTTGCAGCGATCCTGCTGCTGGCGGCGGCGATGCCCGCCTATGCCCATGTCGGCATCGGCACGACCTCGTCCTTCGCGGCGGGCTTCGCGCATCCGCTGTCCGGCCTCGACCATATGACCGTCATGGTAGCCGTCGGCCTGTGGGCGGCGCTCAAGGGCGGCAAGGCAATCTGGGCCTGGCCGCTGGCCTTTGTCGGCGTCATGCTGGTCGGCGGCGCGCTCGGCATGCTCCACGTGCCGGTGCCTTTCGTCGAACCGGGCATCCTTGCCTCCGTCGTCGCGCTTGGCTTGCTGGTGGCGTTGGCGGTCGATCTGCCGGTCTCGGCCGGAGTCGCCATCATCGGCCTGTTCGCGCTGTTCCATGGCCATGCCCACGGCACCGAAGTGCCGGAAAATGCCGGTGGACTTGACTATATGGCCGGCTTTGCCGTTGCCACCGCACTTCTCCATGCCATGGGCATCGCTGCCGGCCTTGGCCTCGGCATGCGCTTTCGCGGGCTTGCCCGCGCCGCTGGCGCCGCTTGTGCTGCAGTCGCCGTCGGCCTGGTCTTCGGCGTTTTGTGAGGCTAACGATGATTCCCGGCGAAATCATCACGGCAAGCGGCGACATCGAGCTCAACAAGGGGCTGCCGACGGTGACGCTGAAGGTGGCCAACAGCGGCGACCGGCCGATCCAGGTCGGCAGCCACTACCATTTCTTCGAGACCAATGAGGGGTTGAAATTCGATCGCGACAAAGCGCGCGGCATGCGTCTGGACATTGCCGCCGGCACCGCGATGCGCTTCGAACCGGGACAAGAGCGGGACGTCACGCTGGTGCCGTTCGGAGGAAAACGCGAGGTCTACGGTTTTCAGCAGAAGATCATGGGCAGGCTGTGAGATCGACGGGGTCGGGCGCCCTGAGGTCAGTTCGACGGCCTGGCCGCCGCGTAGATGACGATTCTTGCCGAGCCGTCGAATTCCACCGCAAGGACGTCTTCCGTAAGCACGCGCCGCGAATCGATGGCGTTGAACAGCAAGGCGTTGGCGTCGATCTCCTTGCGCAGTTCCGCAATGTCATCCTGATGCTGTTCGACCTTGCTCTCGACCGCCGGCGGCGGGCCGCCTTCGCTGCGCGCCGCGTCGGTGAGGAAGACGATATCCACAGTATCGAGCTTGGACGTCTTGCGCACGGCGCCGATGTTCTCACGCGTCCGCTCGATCGCGGTGATGATCTTGTTGGTCTGTGGTTCCGTCCGCGCCTCCTCCTGCCGGACATCGGAGCCGACGATCCTGTTGACGGTGTCGGCCCGGTTGACGGCGTCAGCGCTTTCAAGACCTTGCGCGGCTTGCGGGCCGAAAGCTGCGAGAAATGTGCAGGCAGCAAGGCTCTGGAGCCATCTGGTGTCGGCAAAGACAGGCATTGCTCGCTCCTGGTGGACTTTTCTGTGCAACGCCGTTCGGCGCCAAAGGAACGAAACGCCTCCTGTCGGGCGAAGGTTCCCTGTGGGCTGGCGGGCCGGGTGCCGGCCCGCCAAGCGCTTCTTTCAGCTTGCCTTCTTGGTGACAAGGGTCAGCGCGCCATCGGTGGTCATGCTGGCGGCGACCACCTGTGCCGAGGTGAGCCCCTTGGCTTCGAGCGCCGACTTGATCTGCGGCGTCGCGTCGATCGAAGAGCGCAGTTTCTGCAGCCCGGCATCGCCACGCTGGGCGATCACCTGATTGACCTGCGTCTGGGTGGCCTTGGGCAATTCGCTGATATCGACGATGTTGACCTTCTGGATCGCCGGCGCCGCCGGCTGAGCGCTGGGCGCCGCCGGCTTCGGTTGCGGCGTGGGCTGCTGCTGGGCGCCGGCTACGGTTGCGGAGGCCAGCGTGGCGGCGGCTGCAAGAACGATGATTTTGCGCATGTATTTTCCTTTCATCGATTTGGCCAAGGGTTTGGCAAACGGGCGGTTTGGGGTGGCACGGCCACCTCAACGGCCAAATGGGATCAGAAGGTGTCGCCGAGCGGGTCATTGCATGACCATTGGATGGCGACGATGTGGAGTTCGGCTGCGGCCGGACTCTCGTTTGGGGAGCATTGACTGATGGCTAGAATTACCCGCGCCGCCTACGCGCAGATGTATGGCCCGACGGTCGGCGACAGAGTGCGCCTGGCCGATACCGAGCTGTTTATCGAGGTCGAAAAGGACCTCACCGTCCATGGCGAGGAGGTGAAATTCGGCGGCGGCAAGGTCATCCGCGACGGCATGGGCCAGAGCCAGGTGTCGCGCGCCGGCGGCGCGGTCGACACGGTCATCACCAACGCGCTGGTGGTCGATGCCACGGCCGGCATCTTCAAGGCCGATATAGGTCTCAGGGACGGCCGCATCGCGGCGATCGGCAAGGCCGGCAATCCCGACACGCAGGACGGCGTCACCATCATCATCGGCCCCGGTACAGAGATCATCGCCGGCGAGGGCAAGATCCTCACCGCCGGCGGCTTCGACGCGCACATCCACTTCATCTGTCCGCAGCAGATCGACGAAGCGCTGATGTCGGGCATCACCACCATGCTCGGCGGCGGCACCGGCCCGGCGCATGGCACGCTGGCCACCACCTGCACGCCCGGACCCTGGCACATGGCGCGCATGATCCAGTCCTTCGACGCTTTCCCGATGAACATCGGCCTGTCCGGAAAGGGCAACGCCTCGCTGCCGGCAGCGCTGGAGGAAATGGTGCTGGGCGGGGCCTGCTCGCTGAAGCTGCACGAGGACTGGGGGACGACGCCGGCGGCCATCGATTGCTGCCTGTCGGTTGCCGACGATTACGACGTGCAGGTGATGATCCACACCGACACGCTGAACGAATCCGGCTTTGTGGAGAACACCGTCGCCGCCATCAAGGGCCGCACCATCCACGCCTTCCACACCGAAGGCGCCGGCGGCGGCCATGCGCCCGATATCATCAAGGTCTGCGGCCTGCCCAACGTCATTCCGTCTTCGACCAACCCGACGCGGCCCTACACCGTCAACACGCTGGCCGAGCATCTCGACATGCTGATGGTCTGCCACCATTTGTCGCCGTCGATCCCTGAAGACATCGCCTTTGCCGAAAGCCGTATCCGCAAGGAGACCATCGCGGCGGAAGACATTCTGCACGATATCGGCGCCTTCTCGATCATCTCGTCGGACTCGCAGGCCATGGGCCGTGTCGGCGAGGTGGCGATCCGCACCTGGCAGACCGCCGACAAGATGAAGCGCCAGCGCGGGTCATTGCCGCAGGAGACCGGCAACAACGACAATTTCCGCGTCCGCCGCTACATCGCCAAATACACCATCAACCCGGCCATCGCGCATGGGCTGTCCAGGGACATCGGGTCGATCGCGGTCGGCAAGCGCGCCGATCTGGTGCTGTGGAACCCAGCCTTCTTCGGCGTCAAACCGGACATGGTGCTGATCGGCGGCATGATAGCCGCAGCCCCGATGGGCGACCCCAACGCCTCTATCCCGACCCCCCAGCCCATGCACTACCGCCCGATGTTCGGCGCCTATGGCAAGGCCAGGACCAACTCGTCGGTGACCTTCGTTTCGAAGGCGGCGCTGGAGTCCGGCCTGCATGGCAGGCTCGGCGTCGACAAGCAGTTCGTCGCGGTCGAAAATACCCGTGGCGGCATCGGCAAGCACTCGATGATCCTCAACGACGCCACGCCGCATATCGAGGTCGATCCCGAAACCTATGAGGTTCGCGCCGATGGCGAACTCTTGACTTGCGAGCCGGCAACCGTGCTGCCGATGGCGCAGCGGTATTTCCTGTTTTGAGGCGAGTGGCGATTTGATCGACCCGGCAAATTCCATTGCGAGCCGGTCGGTGCCGCCGCAATATGCGGCTCAAAGAAACCGCGTAGCAGGTCATGGCCACCGAAATAGCCTCCGCCCACGACATCTTCCCGCATATCCGCATCGTCATGGGCATGGTGATCGGACTTGGCGTCGCTCGCCTGCTGTCGGGGGTGGCGCGCATCGTCCAGCATCCCGGCCAGTACAGGCTCTATCCCGTGCACCTCGGCTGGGTCGCCTCCATGCTGTTGCTGCTGGTGCATTTCTGGTGGTGGGAGTTCGGCCTCTACACCATAGAGGTCTGGACTTTCGGCAAGTACCTGTTCCTGATCTTCTACGCCATCACGCTGTTCCTGCTGTGCGCGCTGCTGTTTCCGGATTCGATGCTCGACTACACCAGCTACGAGGATTTCTTCTATTCGCGCCGCGGCTGGTTCTTCGGCCTGCTGGCGACCACCTATCTGCTCGATGTCGTCGACACGCTGCTGAAAGGTCCCGAGCATTTCGCCCGCTACGGCAATGAATATCTGTTCCGAACGCCGGTTTTCGTGGTGTTGTGCATAGCCGCCATACTGGTGCGCGACCGCCGTTTTCACATTGCCTTCGTCGTCGGCACGCTGATCTATCAGATATCGTTCATCCTGCGGCTCTTCGACACCATCGTCTGAACAGTGGCTATGGTTTAGGGTCGCAGGAAAGAGGGTTCGACCATGTACAAGGTTATCGGATCGCGTGGCTCCCGCGTCAGCCGCGTTCTGTGGATGCTTGAGGAACTCGGGCAGCCCTATGAATTCGTCGAGGTCAAATTGCGCTCGCCGGAAGCCTATGCGCTCAACCCGTCGGGCAAGGTGCCGATCCTGATCGATGGCGAACTGACGGTGACGGATTCGGCGGCGATCTGCGTCTATCTCGCTGACAAACACGCCGACAAGGGTTTGGGCGCCAATCACGGCCTCGCTGGCCGCGCCGAGATGGATTCCTGGATGCATTTTGCCCAGTCCGAGTTCGAAGCGCCGCTGTGGAACAAGCTGCGCCACCGCTTCCTGTTGCCGAAGGACGTGCGGGTCGATGTCGGCCCCGCCGCCGCCTACGATTTCGCCTCGGAGGCCAAGGCGCTCGACGGCCGGCTGGGGGATCGGGAGTTTGCGCTGGGCGACCGGTTTTCCGCCGTCGACGTGCTGTTGGGCGACATGGGCGGCTGGGCCCGCGCCGGAAAATTTCCGATCGAATCCGAGCGCGTCAACGCGTATTTCGACCGCGTCCTGGCGGGGCCTGCCCGTGCGAGAGCCCAGGCTAACGGTGGAGCCATGCGATGAAACTCAACCTGAACACCGACTTCACCAAGTTCCCGCGCGCCGTCTCGGTGGTGCCTGCCGGCACTGCCGGAACCACGGCCCCATCCGGCCGTGCCGTCCTGCCCCATGACGAGCGTCATTTGCGCCGCCGCGCCATCGAGCTTGCCGACGGCAGCAAGGTGCTGGTCGACCTGCCGAAACCCGTGACCTTGAACGATGGCGACCGGCTGGTGTTGGAGGATGGCGCACATATCGAGATCACTGCCGCACCCGAAGAGGTCTACGACATCCGCGCCCGCCACGCCGTGCATCTGACCGAACTCGCCTGGCATATCGGCAACCGGCATCTGGCGGCTGCGATCGAGCCCAGCCGCATCCTGATTTTGCGCGACCATGTCATCAAGGCTATGCTGGAAGGGCTGGGCGCCACGGTGCGCGAAGTCTCCGAACCGTTCAAGCCGGTGCGCGGCGCCTATTCCGCCCAAGGTGCGCATGGTCACGAGCACGGCCATGCGCATGCGCACGCCGAAGCGCATTCCCATGATGGACGTTCCCACGCACACAGCGAGTCGCATTCGCACAGCCATTCCCATGACGGGCATCATCACGATCATGACTGACCAGCCATCCGGCATCGCTTTGCTGCGGCTCATGGCGTGGCTGTCGCCGGCCTTTCCCGTTGGCGGCTTTGCCTACAGCCATGGACTCGAGCCTGCCGTGCAAGACGGGCTGGTTGCCGATACCGCCAGCCTCGCCTTCTGGCTGGAGACGCTGGTCGAGATGGGCTCGGGCTGGAACGACGCCGTGCTCTTCGCGGAAAGCTGGCGCCGCGCCCGCGACGGCGGCGACCTCCATGAAGGCGACCTCCATGAAATTGCCGATCTCGCCGAAGCGCTGGCCGGCTCGCGTGAGCGCCACACCGAAACCATGCTGCAAGGCGCCGCCTTCCTGAAAGCGGCAGCGGCGTGGGCGAATCCGGTATTGGGCCGCCTGCCGGCCGAATGCGCCTACTGTGTCGCCGTCGGCGCCGTTGCCGGCGGCAACGGCATCGCGCTTCAGGACGCGATGTCGGCCTTCCTGCAGGCCTTCTTCTCCAACCTCGTTCAGGCGGCGATCCGACTCGGAATCGTCGGCCAGACGGACGCCATGGCCTTGCTCGCCGGCTTCGAGCCGTTGGCGCTGTCGACGGCCGCGCGCGCCGCCGGCTCGACATTGGACGATCTCGGCGGCTGCGCCTTCATCTCCGACATCATGGCGATGAAGCACGAGACGCAGTATTCCAGGCTGTTCCGCTCATGATCGTCCTCGCCTTCGCCCTCTCGGCCGTCCTGCTGCTGATCACCGCGCTGCATGTCTATTGGGGCCTTGGCGGCATCTGGCCGGGCAGGGACGGCGTCTCCTGCGCCCACGCCGTCGTCGGCTTTCGCGGCGTCGACGAGATGCCGACGCCGTTTGCCTGTTTCGCCGTTGCCGCGTGCCTGTGCCTGGCGACACTGTGGCCGCTGGCGCTGACAGGGGTCTTCGCCACCCCCTTTCCAAGGGAAGGCCTTTCCGCCACAGCGCTGCTCATAGGGCTGGTCTTCCTCGGCCGCGGCATTGCCGGCTTCACGCCGTGGTGGCGCCGTGTGGCGCCGGAACAGCCTTTTGCGCGGCTCGATATCAGCTTCTATTCGCCGCTCTGCCTGTTGATCGGGCTCAGCTTCGCCATCCTCGCCATCACGGAGTTTTCGGCATGACGGAGTTTTCGGTATGACTCAGGCAAACGGTCCCCTGCGTATCGGCATCGGCGGTCCCGTCGGCTCCGGCAAGACGACGCTCACCGAAAAGCTCTGCAAGGCGCTGCGCGACGATTTCTCCATCGCCGTCGTCACCAACGACATCTACACCAAGGAAGACGCCATGATGCTGGCCCGCCTGCAGGCGCTGCCTGAGGACCGCATCGTCGGCGTGGAGACCGGCGGCTGCCCGCACACCGCCATCCGTGAGGACGCCTCGATCAATTTGCAGGCGATCGCCGGGCTGAACAGGAAATTCCCCGATCTCGACATCGTCTTCATCGAATCCGGCGGCGACAATCTTGCCGCCACCTTCTCGCCGGACCTTGCCGACCTGACCCTCTATGTCATCTCGGTTTGCCAGGGCGAGGAAATCCCCAGGAAGGGCGGGCCGGCGATCACCCGTTCCGATTTCCTGGTCATCAACAAGAGCGATCTGGCGCCCTATGTGAACGTCAACCTCGATGTCATGGAGAGCGACGCCGCCCGAATGCGGGGCAAGCGCCCGTTCGGCTTCACCGACCTGTCGCGCGGCAAGGGACTGCAGGAAGTCATCGAATTCATCGTCGAACATGGCGGGCTGCAGTCGGCTCGCTCGGCGGCCTGACCCAGTACTTACCGGTTGCTGGTCGGCATTGGGCGCGGCATTCTCGGGGAAATGGAGGATTTTTTGATGAGCATCGCCCGTTTGCAGAAAGAGCCGCTGACCAACCTGCCCTATTATGAGGAGCGCGTCGACCTTGCCGCCGCCTTCCGCTGGACGGCGCGGCTCAACATGCATGAAGCCGTGGCCAACCACTTCTCGCTGTCGGTCAACGAGGCCGGCAGCAAATTCCTGATGAACCCCAACCAGGTGCATTTCTCGCGCATCAAGGCGAGCGACCTTTTGCTGATCGACGCCAACGATCCCGAGACATTGTCCGGCCCGAATGCGCCCGACCCGACCGCCTGGGGTCTGCACGGCGCCATTCACCGCAACGTGCCGCATGCGCGCTGCGCCATGCATGTGCATTCCATTCATGCCACTGTGCTTGCGTCGCTGGCCGACTCGACTCTGCCGCCGATCGACCAGAACTCGGCCATGTTCTTCAACCGCCACGTCGTCGATGCCCACTATGGCGGGCTGGCCTTCGAGGAGGAAGGCGAGCGCTGCTCGCAACTGCTCACCGACCCTAAGGTCAAGGTGATGGTGATGGGCAATCACGGCGTCATGGTCATCGGCGACACCGTTGCCGACGCCTTCAACCGCATGTTCTATTTCGAGCGCGCCGCAGAGACCTACATCAAGGCGCTGTGGACCGGCCGGCCTCTGCGCACGCTCTCCGACGCCATTGCCGAAAAGGCCGCCAGCGAGATGGACGACTATCCCGGCCAGGCGGAGCGTCATCTCGCCGAGCTGAAGGCGATCCTCGACGAGGAGGAGCCGGTGTACCGGAGCTAAGCGACCATCCGTGCTTCTCCCGTTTACGCTACGCACTCACCTTCTGTGATTTGTTATGACTGATCGGCGTAAGGCTTGGTTGCCAGGTGGTTCCCCCAATCCGTCGCTGCTTCGCAGCGCCACCTTTCCCTCCTCCGGAGGGAAAGGAAGGGAGCTTTCTGGACGAGCGTTTGACGGCAAAAAGCTTGGCTCGGCGAAGCCGAGACGGAGTGGGGGTCGACCAGCGCAACATTAGACAATGCATGGCCAAGCTGAAGGGAGGATGAGGGGCAGCGCCGACGTTCATAGGCTCACTCAGAGTCCCAACTGAGCCCGCAACTCTTCCGCACTGTTGATCACGACAGCGCCCTTCGGTCCTGCCATCGGCGCTTCCGGCCAGAAGATCGTCCGCATCCCCGCGGCCAGGCCTGATGTGGCGCCGGTAACGCTGTCGTCGACGGCCACCGCGTCTGAAGGATCGACGCCGGCCAGCCATGCGGCGCGCAGGAACGGTTCGGGATGCGGCTTGCCTTCGCGCACGTCGTTTCGGCTGATCGTGCGCATGCCGGGATAGATCAGGCCGACGGCGCTCAGATTTGCATCGACGATCACCCGGTCGGAATTGGACACCACCGCCTGCTGCACGCCGAGCGCGCGCAACTCGTTGAACACTTCGATCGCGCCGGGGCGCGGCTTCAGCGTCTCGGCCATCGGCATGTAGTGATCGTATTTGCGCACGATCCAGTCGTCGAAGGGCAGGTCGAGGCCGAACTCGCTGCGCAGCATCTCGTAGACCGGTGCGGCGGCGACGCCCAGCACCCGCTCATGCAGGTCGGCCGGCGGCGTGATACCGACGCTGCGCAGCGCCGCCACCAAGGCCGCCTCGTGCAGCGGCTCGCTGTCGACCAGCGTGCCGTCCATATCCCAGAAAACCGCTTTCGGCGTCATGCGAGGCTCCTTTGCCGATCCCCTTAAAGCGTTTGTATCAGGAGATAAACCGCCGAGCCCGTCCGCTGGCGATTTTCGCTGGGTTGGTTGCCGCGCGGCGGCCGGATCGAAGCAGCAAGCAATTGTCCTCCCGATTGAACAATTGCGCGCCGACACATTCCCTGCAAGACTATGACGCTTCGCCCAAGGGCGCGCAAAGGGGCAGGGCTGGAGGCACATTTTGAATTCGCGGCAAGATGGCGGCAGCAGCAGGCTGGACGAGGCAGCGCGCGCCGGCTGGCTTTATTATGTTGCCGGCAACACCCAGGACCAGATCGCCGCCACGCTCGGCATTTCCCGGCAGACGGCGCAGCGGCTGGTGTCGCTGGCGGTGTCGGAGGGGCTGATCAAGGTTCGCGTCGATCACCCGATCGCCAATTGCCTTGATCTCGCAGCTAGACTGAAGTCACGCTTCGCGCTCGACCTCGTCGAAGTGGTGCCGAGCGATCCAACCTCATCCTCGACCACGATCGGCATTGCCGAGGCGGCTGCGGCCGAGATCGAGCGGCGGCTGCGGTCACCGACGCCCATCGTCTTGGCCATCGGCACCGGCCGCACGCTGAAGGCGGCGATCGAGCAATTGCCGCCGATGGAATGCTCGCAGCACAAGGTTGTGTCCTTGACCGGCAACATCTCGCCCGACGGTTCGGCCGCCTTCTACAACGTCATCTTCACCATGGCCGACCGGGTCAAGGCGCGCTCGTTCCCGATGCCGCTGCCGGTCATCGCCTCGTCGCCGGAAGAGCGCGAGATGCTGCTTGCCCAGCCGATGATCCAACCGACGCTGGCGCTGGCCGCGGAAGCCGACGTGACCTTTGTCGGCATCGGCGATCTCGGCCCGAAGGCGCCGCTCTACGAGGACGGTTTTATCTCGGAAAGCGAGTTGAAGGCGTTGCAAAAGGCTGGCGGCGTCGCCGAGATCGTCGGCTGGGTGTTCGATCGGGAAGGCCGCATGATCGAGGGCATCACCAACGACCGGGTATCGTCGGCAGCCTTGCCGTCACGCGAAAAGTCGCTGGTCATTGCGCTCGCCATGGGCGAGCGCAAATTGCCGGGCATCCTGGCCGCGGTGAACCGCCGGCTGGTCAATGGCCTCATCACCGACGAGCGGACCGCTGCCGCCCTGCTCGACGGTGCCTGATCTGGTGATAAAATCGGCACTGCTATTTGTGCCGTCCGCAAACATCATTTCCATCGAGGAAACCCATGTCGCGCTGCAGATGCGGCGACAATTCCCTGACGTCGACATAGCTGCGGCGGCGGCGTACCAGCAGGGAAAATTCATGCACCAGCAGGGAAAACCAGCTCTGCGCCGGGGTCGAATGGAGCTTTTGCTGTACCGTGGTCATGATCTTCAGCCTCCGCTATGCTTGAACTTGATTGATCGTTGACACCAGATATCGGCCTGATTGGCTCTTCCCGCCAATCAAACGTCGATCACGACCCATAAGGAGGGCTTATGCCCGATCTCAAGACACCACAGCTCGCCCAGTTGCCGCCGCTGCAGGCCATCAGGGTGTTCGAAGCCGTCGCGCGGCATCTCTCCTTCACCAAGGCCGCGCAGGAACTCGGCATGACGCAGGCCGCCGCCAGCTATCAGATCAAGCTTCTGGAAGAGCGCATCGGTTCGCCGCTGTTCCTGCGCCAGCCGCGCCAGATCGTGCTGACCGAACCCGGCCAGCGCCTGGCGCCCGCCGTCAGCGAGGCGTTCAGCCTGCTCTCAAGCGCCTATTCCGCCGCGCGTGGGGGCGCCGATGGTGTGCTGTGCGTCTCGACGCTGCTGACCTTTGCCTCGAACTGGCTGGCGCAGCACCTCGGCTCCTTCCAGGTCGCGCATCCGTCGCTGGCGGTGCGCGTCGATACCTCGAACAGGGTGATCGATTTTGCCCGCGAGGACATGGACATCGCTATCCGCTCCGGCAGCGGCAAGTGGCCTGGAGTGGAGACCCATCTTTTGTTCAAGGCCGATTTCACCCCGGTGCTGAGCCCGGCACTCGCTGCCACCATAGGTGGCGTCCACGAACCCGCCGACCTGTTCAAGCTGCCCATTCTCGATCCCGGCGACATCTGGTGGCGGGAATGGTTCGCCCTTGCCGGCGTCCCGGCGGACGAACTTGCCAGGCGCACCGGCACCAGCATGGGCGCGCAGGCCTATGAGGCGAACGCGGCCATCGCCGGCCATGGTGTGGCAATCCTGACCACCGCATTGTTCAAGACCGAGCTCGCCGCCGGCCGCCTGATCCAGCCCTTCGACCTGGTCGGCGACGACGGCCACGCCTATTGGCTGGTCTACCCGACGGCGCGTCGCAACGTGCCGAAGATAAAAGCCTTCCGGGACTGGATCCTGGCCGAGATCGCCTGCGCCTGAGGGCGAGCGATTCGCGGATTGATTTCCGAGATGCAAAGCGAGCCATGGATCCGCGACGAATGCTCGCTTTCGCGGACAAACAGCTGCGATCGGGCCACCCGGTTAACCAAGCTTGACAAAAACGCTGTCGATATCACTCGCCCGGCATAGGCTTGTGCTTGTGACGACCCAATTGAGCAGGATCAATCGTCTGCAGATTGAAACAGGGTCGATCAGCCGGCTGATGAAAGTCTATCGCGTCGAAGAAATCGAAAACAACACCGTGCGCACGACGCAGGTGATCGAAGCATTTACGCCGTTTCAAGCTGCCGTGAAGGCAATCGGCCGGGAAGTTAGGCTGCGCAAGGACGAGCCCAGCTGGATCCAGGTGACGGAAGTGCTGACCAGAGCCAAGCAAACACGCGACGGCAGGGTTTTCGAATATTCCGTCGGAAGCTACCCGTCCCACGGCTGACGGGCTGGGCCCTATCGCTCCCTTGGCGCCATGATTGGGTTGCGATGGGTCGGCATCAACCCGCTCTCACATCCCCGTGCAAACAGCTTCCCAAATCCATTCAATATCCTCTACGCGCGCAACGTCGCGCACCTGCCCCGTGTGCTGCGCTGCAGCATCGAATCCGGCTTGACATAATTAACGCCAAGTGAGTAATTGCCCATTACCAAGGCAAATGCTCATCTTGGTTCATGGGAGGAATTTGATGAAACTGCGCACGCTCACTTTGGGCCTGTTGTCGGCCAGCGCCTTCGCTTTCGCCGCGCATGCCGAATCCATCACCATCGCCACCGTCAACAATGGCGACATGGTCCGCATGCAGAAGCTGACCGACGACTTCACCAAGGCTAACCCCGACGTCACGCTCAACTGGGTCACGCTCGAAGAGAACGTGCTGCGCGAGCGCGTCACCACCGACATTGCCACCAAGGGCGGCCAGTATGACGTTATGACCATCGGCACCTACGAGGTTCCGATCTGGGCCAAGCAGAACTGGCTGTTGCCGCTCGACAAGCTCGGCGACGACTATGACGCCAAGGACATCATCCCGGCCATCGCCGGCGGCCTGTCGGTCGACGGCAAGCTCTATGCCGCGCCCTTCTACGGCGAAAGCTCCTTCGTCATGTACCGCAAGGACTTGATCGAGAAGGCCGGGCTGAAGATGCCCGACGCCCCGACCTGGGACTTCATCAAGCAGGCCGCCGACAAGATGACCGACCGCGCCAATGGCGTGAACGGCGTTTGCCTGCGCGGCAAGGCCGGCTGGGGCGAGAACATGGCCTTCCTCACCGCCATGTCGAACTCCTTCGGCGCCCGCTGGTTCGACGAGAACTGGAAGCCGCAATTCGACCAGCCGGAATGGAAGAACACGCTGCAGTTCTATGTCGACCTGATGAAGGCCGACGGTCCCGAGGGCGCCTCGTCCAACGGCTTCAACGAAAACCTGGCGCTGTTCCAGCAGGGCAAGTGCGGCATGTGGATCGACGCCACCGTCGCCGCCTCCTTCGTCTCCGACCCGAAGAACTCGACCGTCGCGGACAAGGTCGGCTACGCACTGGCCCCCGACAATGGTCTGGGCAAGCGCGGCAACTGGCTGTGGGCCTGGTCGCTGGCCATCCCGGCCGGCACGCAGAAGGGAGACGCCGCACAGAAGTTCGTCTCCTGGGCGACCAGCAAGCACTACGCAGAACTGGTTGCTTCGAAGGAAGGCTGGGCCAACGTTCCTCCGGGCACGCGCTCCTCGCTCTACGCCAATGCCGAGTATCAGAAGGCGGCTCCGTTCGCCAAGATGACGCTGGACTCGATCAATGCCGCCGACCCGACGCATCCGACCGTCAAGCCGGTGCCCTATGTCGGTGTGCAGTTCGTCGCCATTCCTGAGTTCCAGGGCCTCGGCACAACCGTTGGCCAGCTGTTCTCGGCGGCGCTCGCCGGCCAGACCAGCGTAGACGACGCGCTCAAGCAGGCGCAGGACGCCGCCACCGCGACCATGACCGAAGGCGGTTATATCAAGTAAGGCTCCTCCCGGTGCCGAATGCCGGCCGCCTCCTTGGCCGGCAACGGCCGCCCGAATCCCAGTTCGGGCGGCCCCTTTCACACACCTGAAAATTTGGCTGACCTTGAAGGGTGACCGTCATGGCTACTCAGCAGACCCGTTCGCTTGCCCGCTTTATGTTGGCGCCATCCGTGGTGCTGCTGTTCGTCTGGATGATCGTGCCGCTGGCACTCACGATCTGGTTCTCCTTCCAGCAGTACAATCCGCTCAATCCGATCCGCGACGGGTTTGTCTGGTTCTCGAATTACTCGCTGTTCTATTCCAACCCGGCATTCCTGCAGTCGATCCTCAACACGCTGGTCCTGGTGGGCAGCGTGCTGCTGATCACCGTCATCGGAGGCATCATGCTGGCGCTGTTGATCGATCAGCCGATGTGGGGACAGGGGATCGTCCGCATCCTCGTCATCTCTCCGTTCTTCGTCATGCCGCCGGTGGCTGCACTTGTCTGGAAGAACATGATCATGCACCCGCAATACGGCGTCTTTGCCGACATTGCGCGCTTCTTCGAGGCTCAACCGATCGACTGGTTCGGGCAGCATCCGATGCTGGCCATCATCATCATCGTCGCCTGGCAATGGCTTCCCTTCGCCACGCTGATCCTGCTGACCGCATTGCAGTCGCTCGACGGCGAGCAGAAGGAAGCCGCCGAGATGGACGGCGCCGGCTTCGTCAGCCGCTTCATCTATCTGACGCTGCCGCACATGTCGCGCGCCATCACCGTCGTCATCCTGATCCAGACCATCTTCCTGCTGTCGGTCTATGCCGAGATCCTGGTCACCACCAATGGCGGACCCGGCTATGCCTCCACCAACCTGCCCTTCCTCGTCTACCAGAAGGCATTGCTGGAGTTCAAAATCGGCCAGGCATCGGCCGGCGGTGTCATCGCCGTCATTCTCGCCAACATCGTCGCCTACTTCGCCATGCGCGCGGTGGGCAAGAACCTGGACAAGTAAGGGAGGATACGATGGCACGTGCAGTCACCACCCAACACAAGGTCATTGCGACAGGCGCCGCCTGGATCGTCGCGCTGCTGATCTTCTTCCCGATCCTCTACACGATCATCACCTCGTTCAAGTCGGAGCAGGAGGCCATCCAGGGCTTCGCGCTGATCCCGTCGGGGACGTTCGAGAGCTATACCGAGGTCCAGGCGCAGAGCGGCTACTTCAAGTTCTTCTTCAACTCGGTGCTGCTCTCGGTCGGCTCGACCATCCTGGCCCTGATCGTCGCGGTTCCGGCCGCCTGGTCGATGGCCTTCTCGCCGGGCAAGTGGACCAAGGACATCCTGATGTGGATGCTCTCGACCAAGATGATGCCGGCGGTTGCCGTGCTGTTCCCGATCTACCTCATCTTCCGCGATGCCGGACTCCTCGACAGCCGCATCGGCCTGATGATCATGCTGATGCTGATCAACCTGCCGATCGTGATCTGGATGCTCTACACCTACTTCCGCGAAATCCCCGGCGAAATCCTGGAGGCGGCACGCATGGACGGCGCCACCCTGTGGGGTGAGATCGTCTATGTGCTGACCCCCATGGCCGTGCCGGGCATCGCATCGACCATGCTGCTCAACATCATCCTGGCGTGGAACGAAGCGTTCTGGACCATCCGCCTGACCACCACCGAGGCGGCGCCGCTGACGGCCTTCATCAGTTCGTTCTCAAGCCCGCAAGGCCTGTTCTGGGCCAAGCTTTCGGCGGCCT
Organism: Mesorhizobium sp. M0478; assembly: GCF_040321305.1. Taxonomy (NCBI): domain Bacteria; kingdom Pseudomonadati; phylum Pseudomonadota; class Alphaproteobacteria; order Hyphomicrobiales; family Phyllobacteriaceae; genus Mesorhizobium; species Mesorhizobium sp. M0478. Next base: position 134,590 of record NZ_JAMYRH010000014.1, on the reverse strand, counting down.
CGACGCTGGCCATCGCCCCCATCCTGATCATGGGCTGGTTCAGCCAGAAGCAGCTGGTGCGCGGCCTGACATTCGGCGCGGTAAAATAACGGACGTTGCCTGAAGCAATCCGGCCAAATAACCCCTCGGGGAGGAAACCATGGGAAACATCACGCTCAAGAACGTCTCCAAGCATTTCGGATCGACGGTCATCATTCCAGGCCTCGACCTGGTCATCGAGAATGGCGAGTTCGTTGTCTTCGTCGGGCCGTCGGGTTGCGGCAAGTCCACGTTGCTGCGCCTCATCGCCGGGCTCGAGGACACCAGCGGGGGCACCATCAACATCGATGACCGTGACGTCACCGGCGAGGCGCCGGCCAAGCGCAAGCTGGCCATGGTATTCCAGTCTTATGCGCTCTATCCGCATATGACGGTGGCCAAGAACATCGGCTTCCCGCTGAAGATGGCGGGCGAGGATGTGGCGACGATCGACAAGAAGGTGAAGGACGCAGCCCGGGTCCTCAACCTCACCAACTATCTCGAACGCCGGCCCGGCCAGCTCTCCGGCGGCCAGCGGCAACGCGTCGCCATCGGCCGCGCCATCGTGCGCCAGCCCTCGGCATTCCTATTCGACGAGCCGCTGTCCAACCTCGATGCCGCACTGCGCGGCACCATGCGGCTCGAAATCAGCGAGCTGCACCATCAGCTCAAGACGACGATGGTCTACGTCACCCACGACCAGATCGAAGCCATGACCATGGCCGACAAAATCGTCGTGCTCAACGCCGGCAACATCGAACAGGTCGGCTCGCCGATGGAACTCTACAAGTCGCCGAAGAACCTGTTCGTGGCGGGCTTCATCGGTTCGCCGAAAATGAACCTGATCGAAGGTGCGCCGGCGGCCAAATACAACGCCAAGACCATCGGCATTCGTCCTGAGCATATGGGGATATCGACCACCGCGGGTGACTGGAAAGCCCTTGTCGGCGTCGCCGAGCATCTGGGCTCCGACACCTTCCTGCATGTCCAGGCCGACGGCGTCGGTCCGCTGACGGTACGCGCCGATGGCGAACTGGCCGTACGCCACGGCGACACCATCTATTTGACGCCGGACAAGGTCCGCATGCATCGCTTCGGCCCCGACGGAAAGGCGCTGACGCAGTGAGACTGAAAGGCAAATCGGCGCTGATCACCGGATCCGCGCGCGGCATCGGCAGGGCTTTTGCCGAAGCCTATACGCGCGAGGGTGCCACGGTGGCCATTGCCGACATCAATCTGGCGGCTGCCGAAAACACGGCCGCCGAGATTGGCGCCAACGCCTATCCGGTCAGGCTCGACGTCAGCGACCTTGCTTCGATCCAGGCGTCGGTCAAGGCGGTCGAAACAAAGACCGGCGGCCTCGACATACTGATCAACAATGCTGCCTTGTTCGACCTGGCGCCGATCGTCGAGATCACCGAAGCGAGCTATGACAAATTGTTCTCCGTCAACGTCGCCGGCACTTTGTTCATGCTGCAGGCAGCGGCGCGTTCGATGATCGCAAGGGGCAAGGGCGGCAAGATCATCAACATCGCCAGCCAGGCAGGACGGCGCGGCGAGCCGCTGGTCGCCGTCTATTGCGCCACCAAGGCCGCGGTGATTTCGCTGACCCAGTCCGCCGGGCTCGACCTGATCAAGCACCGCATCAACGTCAATGGCATCGCGCCCGGCGTCGTCGACAGCGATATGTGGGATGAGGTCGATGCGCTGTTTGCCAAATATGAGAACCGGCCGAAGGGCGAGAAGAAGCGGCTGGTCGGCGAGGGCGTGCCCTATGGCCGCATGGGCAAGCCGGAGGACCTGACCGGCATGGCGGTCTTCCTGGCCAGCGACGACGCCGAATACATCGTCGCCCAGACCTACAATGTCGATGGCGGCCAATGGATGAGTTGATGGGCCGGGATCACGAAGGCCGCAGCCCGGCCAAAAGGGTAGAAAAATGACCGTGAAACTCTCCTCCTCGATCCTCTCGGAACTCCCCGCCAAGGTCGCCGGTCCCAGATATGATCGCTCCAGGCTCAAACCCGGTATCGTCCATTTCGGCGTCGGCAATTTCCATCGGTCGCATCAGGCGGTCTACCTCGACGATCTCTTCAATGCAGGCATCGGCCATGACTGGGCGCTGGTCGGCGCCGGGGTCTTCGAGGGCGAAAAAATCGGTCGTTCCAAGCTGCAGGAGCAGGACTGGCTGACCACCGTGGTCGAGCAGGATTCCGACCATATGAGCGCCCGCGTCACCGGCGTCATGATCGATTTCCTGACGCCCGGCGATGCGGATGCGATCATCGACCAGCTCGCCGATCCGGCGATCAAGATCGTCTCGCTGACCATCACCGAAGGCGGGTATTTCATCGATCCGGCCTCGGGAAAGTTCAACCCGACCCATCCTGATATCGTTGCCGACGCGCAGGCAGGTACGACGCCGAAGACGGTGTTCGGCCTCATCCTGGCCGGGCTGATGCGCCGCCGGGCCGACGGCATCGTGCCGTTCACCGTCATGTCCTGCGACAACATCCCTCACAATGGCCATGTCACCTCGGATGGCGTCATCGGCCTCGCCCGGCTGATCGACGAGGATCTGGCAAACTGGGTCAGCGACAATGTCGCCTTTCCCAACGGCATGGTCGACCGCATCACCCCCGCCACCTCCGACCGCGAGCGCGGCATTCTCGCCACCGAGTTCGGCCTCGAGGACAACTGGCCGGTGTTCTGCGAGCCGTTCAAGCAATGGGTGCTGGAAGACCGTTTCACCGGCGGCCGCCCGCCGCTGGAAAAGGTCGGTGTGCAATTCGTGAGGGATGTCGCGCCCTATGAGCTGATGAAGATCCGCATCCTCAATGGCGGTCATGCCACGATCGCTTATCCCGCAGGGTTGATGGACATCCATTTCGTCCATGAGGCGATGCAGGAGCCGCTGGTGCGCGGCTTCCTCGCCAAGCTCGAGCATGACGAGATCATCCCGACCGTGCCGCCGGTGCCGGACACCGTGCTGGAGGATTATTACCAGCTCATCGAGCACCGCTTTTCCAACCCGAAGATCGGCGACACCATCCGCCGGCTTTGCCTCGACGGTTCCAACCGGCAGCCGAAATTCATCATCCCGACCATCGCCGACCGGCTGAAAGCCGGGAAGAGCGTTGCGGGTCTCGCGCTGGAATCGGCGCTGTGGTGCCGCTATTGCTTCGGCACCACCGACAGCGGCGCCGACATCGAAGCCAACGATCCCAGCTGGGACCGGCTGCAGGCAACCGCCAAGGCGGCGAAGGATGCGCCCGGCGCCTGGCTTGCGATGGAGGACATCTATGGCGATGTCGGCCGCTCGGCGGCGTTCGCCGAGGCCTTTGCCCATGCGCTCAACGTCTTGTGGGCGAATGGCACGCGCGCGACGCTGACGCGCTACATCTCCGGCAAGCTCTGACGCCAGCCGCAATGACGCCCGAACTGGTCATCTTCGACTGTGACGGCGTGCTGGTCGACAGCGAGGCGCTGTCGGTTTCGGCTCTGCTCGGCATGATCTCTGCCGCCGGGGGCTCGGTCAGCGAGGATGCGGCCTACGAGCATTTCCTCGGCAAGAGCATGAAGAGCGTGCGCGAGATACTTCTTCGCGATTTCACCATCGACATCACCGACGTGCACCTGACCGATATGCGCGTCGAGCTGATGCGCAAATTCCGCGAGGAGCTGAAGCCGATTCCCGGCATCAGCGACATCCTGCCGAGGCTGGGCGTGCCCTGCTGCGTCGCTTCCTCCGGCACGCTCGACCGCATTCGCTATGCGCTCGACGTTACCGGCCTGCTCGGCCTGCTCGAGCCCCATCTGTTCAGCGCTGCCATGGTCGCGCGCGGCAAGCCGGCGCCGGATCTTTTTCTCCATGCCGCCGCTGCTATGCGCGCGCATCCCGGTAATTGCATCGTAATCGAGGACAGCCCTGCCGGCATCGCGGCGGCGCGTGCGGCCGGTATGCGCGTCTTTGCTTTCACCGGCGGTTCGCACGCCGGCAACCCGGCCTTGAAAGCGCGGCTTGCGTCGAGTGAACCGGACTTTATATTCGCGGACATGCTGCAATTGCCCGATCTGATTGCAGGCTAGAGCATGATGCCGAAAAGTGTGAAGCGGTTTTCGGACGACATCATGCTCTACTTCTTTGATTTAGAGACGGATTCAGATTTCAGGTCGAACAGACCTGAAATCATCCGGCTCTAGGGAGCGAGAGTAAAAGCATCTTGACGAAAAGCTTCGTTTGCGCGGTCGATGTCGGCACCGGGAGCGCCCGCGCGGGCATTCTCGACACGTCAGGCACCTTGCTCGGCCGCGCCGAGCATCCGATCGTCATGAACCAGCCGCAGGCCGATCACGCCGAGCACAATTCGCAGGATATCTGGTCGGCTGTGTGCATCGCGGTGCGTGCCGCGCGCGAAAAGGCCGGTGTGTCAGCCGACGATATTGTCGGCATGTCGTTCGACGCCACCTGCTCGCTGGTGGTGCTGGACAGGAATGCCGGCCAGCTCAGCGTCTCGGTGACGGGCGAACGGCGCTGGGACACCATCGTCTGGCTCGACCATCGCGCCATCGCCGAGGCAGATGAATGCACCGATAGCGGCCACGCCGTACTCGACTATATCGGTGGCGTCATGTCGCCGGAAATGGCGACGCCGAAGCTGATGTGGCTGAAGCGCAATCTGCCGGGGACTTGGCATGAAGCCGGCTACCTATTCGACCTCACCGATTTCCTGACCTGGAAGGCGACCGGGTCGCTGGCGCGCTCGCAATGCACGCTGACCGCCAAATGGACCTATCTGGCGCATGAGGAAACCGGCTGGCGCCGTGACTTCTTCGACAGGGTCGGGCTTGGCGATCTGTTCGAACACGGCAGCCTGCCGGAGAAGGCAAGTGCTGTCGGCGCAGACATCGGCACGCTCACCCCTGAAGCGGCGGCGGAGTTGGGCTTGAGCGAAAACTGTCGGGTCGGCGCCGGCGTCATCGATGCCTATGCCGGCGCGCTTGGCGTGCTCGGCGGCTTTGCTGGCGACGAGCAGAATATCGGCCGCCATCTGGCATTGATCGCCGGCACCTCGTCCTGCGTCATGGCGATGTCGCCCGACCCGCAGCCTTTCGCCGGCGTCTGGGGTCCATACTATGGCGCCGCACTGCCAAAACTCTGGCTGTCGGAAGGCGGCCAGTCGGCGACCGGTGCGCTGCTCGACCATATCATCCGCTGGCACGGCGCCGGCGGCGAGCCGGACGCGGCCATGCATGCAAAAATCGCCAGGCGCGTCGCCGAACTGCGCAGCACCGAAGGTGACAAGCTGGCGGCAAGGCTGCATGTGCTGCCGGATTTCCATGGCAACCGCTCGCCGCTTGCCGATCCGCATGCGGTCGGTGTGGTCAGCGGGCTGACGCTGGATTCCTCCTTCGACAGTCTGTGCAAGCTGTATTGGCGCACCGCCGTCGGCATCGCGCTCGGCGTGCGCCATGTGCTGGAGGCGCTGAACGAGAACGGCTATCTCATAGACACGCTGCATGTCACCGGCGGCCACACCAAGAACCCGTTGCTGATGGAGCTCTATGCCGACGCCACCGGCTGCGCGGTGATCGAGCCGCTGGCCGACGAAGCCGTTCTGCTCGGCACCGGCATGGTCGCCGCCACTGCCGCTGGCCTGTTCCCGGACCTGAATGCCGCCTGCGTCGCCATGCAGCAAGGCGGCAGGGCGCGCACCTCGAACCCGACCGCGTCAGGCCGCTTCGACCGCGACTACAGGATCTTCCTCGAAATGCACCGCCAGCGGCAGGCGCTCGACGCCATCAACTAGAGCAATTCCAGGAAAAGCGTGAAACGGTTTTCCGTCCGGAATTGCGTACCAAATCTAGGCCTCCTCTCGCCGCCGCAAGGATGCGCCGGTCGCCGCGTCGAACAGATGCACGCTCTCCTCCTCGAATGTGTAGCGCACAGGCGCGCGCAACGCCGGGCATTCGCGGGCCGATACCAACGCGCCGACCTCCTTGCCGCCGCAGGCGAACGTCACCAGCGCGTCATTGCCGTGGAACTCGATGAGGTCGGCGGTGCCTTGCAGAAGATTGATGCTCTGAGCACCGGCGGTCTTCAGGTCCGGCGGTCGGATTCCAAGCACGGCGCGATGGACGCCGCGCAGATCGAAGCCCAGGCCTTCTATGAAGAAGGTCGAGCCGCCGCCTGTCAGCGTCCAGCGTTCGTCCTTCCGCCCGACGGCCACGTCGATGAAATTCATGTTCGGCGTACCGATGAAGCCGGCGACGAACAGATTGCCCGGCTGGCGATAGATCTCGGCCGGCGAGCCGATCTGTTCGATGACGCCATCCCTGAGCAGCACTATCCGGTCGGCCAGCGTCATCGCTTCGAGCTGGTCGTGGGTGACATAGACGGTAGTGGTCTTCAGCGACTGGTGCAGGCGGGCGATTTCGACCCGCATATGGTTGCGAAGTTTGGCGTCGAGATTCGACAGCGGCTCGTCGAACAGGAACACTTTCGGCGTCTTGATCATGGCGCGCGCAATCGCCACGCGCTGCTGCTGGCCGCCGGAAAGTTCGGTCGGCTTGCGGGCGAGGTAAGGTTCGAGGCCGAGCGTCGTTGCCACCGCCTCGACCCGCTTCCGGATCTCGGCCGGGGGCACTTTCTGTCGCTTGAGCCCAAAGGCGATATTGTCGAAGATCGTCATATGCGGGTAGAGCGCATAGTTCTGGAAAACCATGGCAATGCCGCGCTCGCCGGGCTCGAGATCGTTGACCACTTTGCCGCCGATCGACACTTCCCCGCCGCTGATATCCTCCAGTCCGGCCAGCATCCTGAGCAAGGTCGACTTGCCGCAGCCGGACGGGCCGAGGAATACGACGAATTCGTGCTCCTCGATCGAGAGATTGAGGTCTCGGATGACGGTAGTGGCGCCGTAAGCCTTGTCGACATGGGAGCAAACGATCGCGGACATGGTCAGCCCTTCTCGCCGGTAAGAAGGATTTGCAGCTTGACGTCTTGCGGCTTGCCTTGCGCCGCCCGCTCGAAGGCCTCGATGCTGTCCGAGAAATCATAAGTGCCGGTGATCAGCGGCTTGAGGTCGACCTTCCCCGAGGCGATCAGCTGCAGCGCGCGGTCGAAGATGTTGGCGTAACGGAACACCGTCTCGATGCGCACTTCCTTGGAGATCGCCGCCGGAACGTTGAGGCTGACCGGTTCGACCGGCAGTCCGACCAGCACCACCGCGCCGCCCGGCCGCACGACATCGAACAGGTCGGAGAATGCCTTCGGGCTGCCGCTCGCCTCGAACACGATATCCGCGCCCCAATTGTCGGTCGCGGCGGAGACTGCGTCGACCAGCGATTGCTCACCTATATTGACCGGCACGATGCCGGGATATTGCGCGGCAATCTTGAGCTTGGGTGCGGAAAAATCGGAGATCAGCACCTTCGAGCAGCCGCCGGCCAGCGCCGCCAGCGCGATCATGATGCCGATCGGGCCGCAGCCGACGACGACGGCGACGTCGCCAGGCACGATGCGGGCGCGGCGCGCCGCCTGCATGCCGATGGCAAAGGGTTCGACCATCGCGCCTTCGGCGAAGGTGACATTGTCCGGCAGTCTGTAGGTGAAGGCGGCCGGGTGCACGGCATAGGGCGCCAGCACGCCATGCACAGGCGGCGTCGCCCAGAAGGAGACGTCAGGGTCGACATTGTAGATGCCGAGCCTGGTCGCGCGCGACGACAGGTTCGGCACGCCCGGCTCCATGCAGACGCGGTCGCCGACCTTCAGCGTGCCGACATTGGCGCCGATCTCGACGATCGTTCCCGCGGCTTCGTGGCCGAGCACCATCGGGGCCCGCACGACATAGCTGCCGATGGCGCCATGGGTGTAATAGTGCACGTCGCTGCCGCAGACGCCGACCGTGTGGATGGCGATCTTGACATCGCCCGGTCCGACGTCGAGCGGCAGCGCGATCTCGCGCAGCGACAGTTCGCCTTTTTTCTCAAGCACCAGTGCCCGCATAGGTAAGTCCTCGCATCAAGTCTTTTTTTGCCGGAAAACGGAATTCAGGAAGCCGCTGAGCACGCCGAGGAACAGCAGCGGCGGTAGCGACAACAGCACGACCGAGGCGTTGAGGATTCCCCACGGCACGTTCATGCCTTGCTGTGAAAGTTCGGAAGCGACGATCGGCAATGTCTTGGCGTTGGAACTGGACAGCATCAGCGCGATCAGGAATTCGTTCCACACCAGCACGAAGCTGAAGGCGACGGCGCCGATCAGCGAGCGCGCCGCTACCGGCAGCGCAATGCGCCAGAACACCGAGTAAGCGCCGTAGCCGTCGACGAAAGCGGCTTCCTCGATTTCCTTCGGCACGGCCTGGAAGGCGGGAATGGCGAGCCACATGATCACCGAGATGGTGAGCAGCGAATAGGTGACGATCAGCGCCGGCAAGGTGTCGTAGAGCCCGATCTGCAGCCAGATCACCATCAGCGGAATGGCGACCGCCACCGGGGGCAGGAAGCGCAGCGACAACACGAAGAACTGGATGTCGCCAGCGAAGCGATTGGGATAGCGCGCCACCGCATAGGCTGCCGGAAGGCCGAGCATGACGCCGATCAGCACGGCGACGCCGCAGGAAATGACCGAGTTATAGAGACCGGTCATGACGCTGTCGCGGCCGATGATGTAGCTGATATTGTCGAAGGTCGGGGTAAACACCAGGCGCGGCACGCGGGTGATGATGTCGACATTGTTCTTCAGCGAATTGACCGCCGTCCAGGCGAGCGGAAACACCGCCATGAAGCCGGCGAAGGCTAGGATGATCTTGCCGATGAGGCGGCCCGGTCTCATGCGATACGGCCTCATGCCTGCACCCGCTTCCACAGCATGGTGAAGGTGATGACAGTCGCGATCATCATCAGCACCGCCATGGCCGAGGCATAGGACACCTTGCCGGATTCGATGAAGCCTTGCGAGAAGGCGTACATGTCGAGCGTCTCGGTCGCCACGCCCGGCCCGCCGCGCGTCATCACATAAATCAGGTCGAAGGAGCGCAGCGATTCGATCATCTTGACGAACATCAGGCTGATCAGCGGCGCCTTCAGCATAGGCAAGGTCACATAGGCATGGATCTGCCAGCGTTTGGCGTGGTCGAGCCGCGCCGCTTCGATCGGCTGCGGCGGCAAGGTCTCCAGAAGCTTCAGCACGATGACCGCGAAGAACAGTCCCCACTGCCAGACATCGACCGAGGCGACGGCAAACAGGGCAATCGACGGCTTCGACAGCGGGTCGAAGATCAGCCCGCCGGTGATCAGCCGGTAGGGGTAGGTGGCGATGCCGTAGAGCGGATGATAGGCGAACTTCCACACGAAAGCCGCCGACACGCGCGGCAACAGCACCGGGATGATGAACAGCAGGCAGTAGATGTTGCGCAGCCGCGGCGACGCCACTTCGAACATCAGCACGCCGAGCCCGATCGCCACCATCATCGTCGCCACCACGGTGACGATTTCCCACTTCACCGAAACCCAGACCGCGTTGAGGAAACGCCGGTCGGCGAACAGGTCGATGAAGTTCGACAGCCAGACCCAGGAATAGTCCGACGAGCTCAGCTCGCGGTTCTGCAGCGCAATGACGATGGCGTACAGCGTCGGCACCATCGACAGCACCAGAAGAATGGCGAGCGTCGGAACCAGAAACGTCACGGGCAGGGAAGAGCGTCGGCGCATGGCCTATCCTCGGGCTGTGCCTTTTTGGAGAGACCCGCGGCGCACAGGTCCCGGCATCCGGTCGAATGCCGTGGACCGCGCGCCGCGGGCGGGAGGATTACTTCTTCTTCACCAGCTCGTTGGCGTAGGCCTCGAGTTCGTCGAGGCCGCCCTTGACGTCGGTGCGCGTGCCGGTGACCAGCTCTTCCAGGATGATGCCCCAGCGGTCGCCGAGATCCGGCCAGCGCGGATCCTGCCAGAAGTTCACCGCCGTCGCCTTGCCGGTATCGGCAAGCGCCTGGCCGAGATCGGCGCCATAGATGTCGGCGAACTCCTTGCTGGACAGCACGCTGGTGCGGTTGAGCTCGCCGAACTGGTGCGCGTCGAGCCGGCGCTTCTCGTTCTCCTTCGACGTCGCCCAGGCGATGAACAGGCCGGCGCATTGCTTCGCGGCGTCATCGGCATTGGCCTTGGCGGCGATGGCGAGGCCGTGGCCGTAGCCGCCGCCGGTCAGTGGCGAGGGCGGCGGCAGGAAGCCGATCTTGCCGACCACTTGCGAGGTCTTCGGGTCGACCGCCATGCCCGACAGCGGCGTCGATTCGACCAAGATGGCAACCTGGCCCGACAGGAAGGCGCCGGTCGATTCATCCCAGCTGCCGGTCTGCGTGCCGGGCGCTGAATCCTTGAACAGTTTAAGATAGGTCTCGGTCGCTTTGACCGCGGCCTCGGAGTTGAAAGCCGGCTTGTCACCGTCGAACCATTTTCCGCCATAGGCCTTGAAGAACGGCATCCAGCGCCAGACATTGGCGCCCGAGCCACGCGCGCCGCGCAGCGCGATGCCGTACATGCCCTTGTCGGGATCGGTCAGCTTCGGCACGTCGGCGATCAACTCGTCCAGCGTCTTCGGCGGCTGGATGCCGGCGGCTTCCAGAATGTCCTTGCGGTAGACCATCAGGTCGCCGCCGCCGGTCAGCGGCGCGAACCACACCTTGCCGTCATAGGTGGCGACCTTCTGCCGGCCCGGGTCGAAATCGGCGTAGTCGTAGTCAGCCGGGTAATAGTCGGTGAGCGGCACGATCCATTTCGACGAGGCGAACAGCGCGACATTGGCTTCGTCGACATAGTAGACGTTGTAGTTGCCGACCGTGGACGCATCGGCGCGCGACTTTGCCCGGCGGTCGTTCTCGTTGAGATAGTCGATCTGGAAGCTGGCGCCGGCCAGTTTCTGGAACTCGTCCTTGGACGCTTCCAGCAGCGTCAGCCCGTCACGCGGTTGCGCCAGCACCTTGACCGGCGCCGAGCAGACCGGCGCCGCCAGCGCCATGGTCGAGAGGGTCGTGGTAAGCATGAAAGCTGCGCTTATGTTCGCAGCGAGCCGAATTGGTTTCATTGATTTACTCCTCCAGGAACAGTCGCAGGAAGCGGAAGTCTTCGGTTGCGCGATCCTCGCCATCGCCCGAGCGACAAGCCACCCATCGCCAAAATGAGGAGTTGCTAAAGGCCGCGCTAGAAGCCCCGTTGCAGCAGACCTGTACTTTTATGCATTGTGCGCTGCAAAATCAGGCCCGCCTGCACGGCCTCTGTCGCATGAGTACCGATGGAGTGAGGAAGGCCGGTTTTCAGGCGCGCATCGTCATCCGCTGCTTCGACAGCTTGCGGTAGGATGACGGCGTCATCCGGTGCTTGCGCAGGAAGGCGCGGTTGAAGTTGGAGATGTTCATGTAGCCGACCTGGAAGCAGATGTCGGTGATCGGAATATCGGTGTCCGCCAGCAGCTTGCAGGCTTGCCAGAGCCGGAGCTTGGCGATGTGGTCGCTGAAACTGTTGCCGGTGTTTTTCTGGAAGAAGCGCGAAAACGTGCTTTCGCTCATCCCCGCCAGCTCCGCCGCCTCCGGCAGCTTCAGGTCCTCGGCGAAGTGCTGGAAGAGATAGGTCAGCGTGCGCTGGATGATGTCCAGCGAGGTTGCGTCGAGCGCGGGTGAGAAATCCGGCGAGGACAAAAGCTCGTATTCGTCTGTCCTGGCCAGCAGATCGACCAGTTCGAGGAAGAGGCAAAACCGGGCGAGCCCGTGCACGGTGCCCATCCGTTCCATCAGCGCAGCGCCGTCGAGCGCGGCGCGGCCATGGAAGACGATGCCGCGCAGCGATCGCTCCAGGAACGGTTCTAGTTCGCGCAGCTCAGGCAGCAGTCCCGCCGAGCCGCGCAGCCGCTGCGGATCGAATTGCAGCACGATGTCGCGTCCTTCGATCAGCTCGCCGGGTTGCACCGATGTCACCCAGTCATGCGGCAGCCCGCCGCCGACGATGCTCAGGTAGCCCGGCCCGAATTCGCCGATGTGATCGCCGACCAGCGCGACCCCGGAAGACTTCCTCAGGAGATGGATCTCGTATTCCGGATGAAAATTCCAGACATTGCGCTCCCAGGGATAGTCGTCGAGCCGCCACAGGAAACTGTCGCTCGCCTCGGTGACGATGTGCTCGAAAGCGGGCACCGTGCGCGGGATCGCGGCCGTGTTCTTTCTGCGCCTGAATGCCATCGTCTGTTCTCCGGGGCGAATGAGGAAGCGGACCGGTTTCGGGTAATCCGTAGCAGTCTGTCGCCGGCAAGTGAACGATGTCTGCCTCAGCGAGTTCAACGCCGGCTCTCGATGATCTCGATGAAGCGGGCGAACAGCCCGGCCTGGGATTTGATGCCGAGTTTGCGATGGATGTTGCGGCGATGGACCTTCACCGTTCCCGGCACGATGCGCATGGCTCTTGCGATCGACTCGGTGGAATGCCCCTGCAGCACCAGATCGACGACATGCTTTTCGCGCGGGGTCAGCGACAGGCTTTCCCAAATGTGGGCGCGGTCGAACTCGTTGACGGCGGCGATCGTCTCGCCCTGCTCCGCTTCGTCCTGCTCCTCGGCCGAAAGTGCGGGCCAGCGCAACCGGGCGAAGTTGATGACCGCCGGCGCCATGTCGCGCAGCAGCCTGGCATCGGCGGTGCCGAAGGGACCCGAGGCGTGCAATCGCATCAGCGACAGCACCAGGGCATCCTTGCCGGGCAGCGGCACGAAGAAGCCGACCTCCTCGGCCAGCCTTGTCTGGCTATAGTAGGTGCGAAAATACTCGCTGGCATAGAAGCGGTCGGGCGCCAGTTCGCGCATGCGCCAGAACCCCTCCTTGCGCTCCACCGCCGCGTGATGAAATGGGTCGAGAAGATAAGGTCCTTCCTGATAGAGCGTGACGAAGACATGGCTCTCGGCCGGCGAGAAGGTTTCGAACAGCAGCGGCGGTCGCGAGGCGCCGCGGTAACCGAAGATCACGCAGTGGTCGAAGCCGACATGCTGGCTCAACCAGCCGACCATTGCCTTGCCGAACAGGTCGCCGCTCGTCTCCCGTGTCGCCGCGACAAGGGCTGCGAGCCGGCTGTATTCGTCGCTGCGGGACGCACTCAATCTATACCCCCTTAAACGAGAAAATAGATCAGATATACCACCAGCGAGGTATATACTAGACGCCATTGGCTCTGGTAGCGTCCTGGAATAGCCCTGTTGCTGGAGCCAGCACTTTGACCGCAGTGCCCGACATCGAGTTTCGCGGCGTCACCAAGCGCTATGGCGCTGTGACCGCCGTCAGCGGCATCGATCTCGCTGTGCCGCCCTCCGCCTTTGTCGCCCTTCTCGGACCGTCCGGCTGCGGCAAGACCACATGCCTGCGCATGATCGGCGGCTTCGAGCAGCCGAGCGAAGGCCAGGTGTTCATCCGTGGCCGGGACATGGCCGGAACGCCGCCCTATCGCCGGCCGGTCAACATGGTGTTCCAGCAATACGCGCTGTTTCCGCATCTCGATGTCGAAGCCAATGTGTCCTACGGGCTGCGCCAGGCACGGCCGCGCCTGTCGTCGCAGGAAATCGGCCGGCGCGCCGGCGAGGCGCTCGAAATGGTGCGGCTCGCCGGCTATGGCCGCCGCAAGATCCACGAACTTTCCGGCGGCCAGCAGCAGCGCGTCGCGCTGGCGCGCGCACTGGTCAACAAGCCGGCCGTGCTGTTGCTCGACGAGCCGCTGGCGGCCCTCGACAAGAAACTGCGCACCGACATGCAGATCGAGTTGCAGAACCTGCAGCGCGAGATCGGCATCACCTTCGTGCTGGTCACCCACGACCAGGAGGAGGCGCTGTCGATGAGCGACTTCGTCTGCGTCATGAATGGCGGCCGCATCGTACAGCTCGGGCAACCAAGCGAGATCTATGACGAGCCGGCCGACCTGTTCGTCGCCGACTTCGTCGGCAAGACCAATCTGTTGAGCGGCAAGGTTGCCGGGCATACAGGCGATCTTGTCAATGTGGCGCTGGCGGACGGAACCGTCATTGCCGCGCGCAAACGAACCGCCTTGCAGCAGGGCGAGACCGTTTCTGTTAGCCTGCGTCCTGAATCGCTAAGCCTCGGCGCCACCAAAGGCAGCCCTTTCAAGGGCATCGTACGCAACCGGATCTTCTTGGGCTCGACGGCGGAATACGCCATCGAGGTGCAGGGCATCGGAACGCTGCTGGCCAAGGCCGACCATGTGATCGGCCATGGCAACCTCTTCAAGCCGGGTGAACCCGTCGCCATCGGCTTTGCCTCAGGGACGCCGCTGGCGTTTCCGGAGACCAAGAACAACGGGACCAACCAGAGGGTAGCAAAAAATGTCGAAATCATATCGTGACGGACTGCCGATTAGCCCTGAGAACTTCGTCGACCAGCTGATGCGCCTGAAGCGCGGCTCGATCGGCCGCCGCGATTTCCTCGGCCTCACCGGCCTGGGCATCGCAACCGCGGTGATGGCGCGCGAGATCGGCATCATGCCGACGCCGGCCTTAGCCGCCGAGGACCTCGGCGACCGCATGTCGATCGCCACCTGGCCGAACTATCACGACCCGCAGACCTTCGAGAATTTCAAGAAGGACACCGGCGTCGCCGTCGAGGTCAACGTGTTCGGCTCCAATGAGGAGATGCTGGCCAAGCTGCAGGCCGGCGCTTCCGGCTGGAGCCTGTTCGTGCCGACCAACTACACGATCTCGACCTACAAGAAGCTCGGCATCATCGATCCGCTCGATATGGCCAAGCTGCCGAATTTCGACGGCTCCCAGGAGGACCCGCGCTTCACCTCGGAAGGCACGATCGACGGCACGACCTACGCGGTGCCGAAGAACTGGGGCACGACCGGTTTTGCGGTCAACACCAAGAAGCTGACGAAACCGATGACCAGCTGGAAGGAGTTCTGGGACGTCGCCATGGCCGAGGGCGATGGCCGCACCATGGTGCACGACTATCAGCTGACCACCATCGGCAACGCGCTGAAATATTATGGCTATTCCTTCAACTCGCTGAAGCAGGACGAACTTGCCAAGGCCGAGGAACTGCTGCTCAAGGTCAAGCCGCATCTGTTCGCGGTCTCTTCGGACTACCAGCCGGGCATGCGGGCGGGCGACGCCTGGATGACCATGTGCTGGACGAATGACGGCGCACAGCTGCATCGCGATATTCCAGAGATCGCCTATGTCTTGGGCAAGGAGGGCGGCGAGATCTGGACCGATTTCTACGCCATCCCGAAGGACGCGCCGAACAAGCCGGCCGGCTATGCCTTGCTCAATTATCTGATGACCCCCGACGTCGCGGTGAAGGAGCATCTCGCCAACGGCGCGCCCTCGACCGACGCACGCGTCAACAAGCTGCTGCCCAAGGAAGTGCTCGACAATCCGATCCTTTACCCGGCGGCCGACCTGTTGACACCGCTGGAGTTTGGTGCGGCGGCGACGCTGACCGACCCCGGCCGCGCCGAACTGATGGCGCGCTTCAAGTCGGCTTGAGGCTGGCCTGACGCAAACGGAAAACCGGCGGGCCTATGTCCGCCGGCATCGGGGCGGTTTCCATGCACGGCAACAGATTTCGGTATAACATCCTGACAGCGCTGCTGCTCGCTCCGGCTACAGCGTGGCTGGTGGTGTTTTTGGTGTTGCCGTTCATCGCCATTGCCGTGTTCAGCGTCGGCGAGCGGGCGCCGGAGGGCGGCTATCAGGCCGCCTTCACGCTGGCGCAATACGCCAATCTCCCGGCAAGGGCGACCGCCTTCTGGAACACGATGATGCTGGCGCCGGTGGGCGCGCTTGCCTGCCTGCTCGTCGCCTACCCGGTTGCCTACTATCTCGCCCTGAAGGCGCCGCAACGCTGGCGACTGATCCTGCTTGCGCTCGTCGTCATTCCCTTTTGGACCAGCCTT
Organism: Mesorhizobium sp. M0478; assembly: GCF_040321305.1. Taxonomy (NCBI): domain Bacteria; kingdom Pseudomonadati; phylum Pseudomonadota; class Alphaproteobacteria; order Hyphomicrobiales; family Phyllobacteriaceae; genus Mesorhizobium; species Mesorhizobium sp. M0478. The sequence continues at coordinate 118,633 of NZ_JAMYRH010000014.1, read as the reverse complement.
TTGATGCGCACCTATGCCTGGATGTACATTCTGGGCGGACGCGGCATTCCCGCACTGCTGGCCTTTGTCGGCATCGAGGATGTCAGGTTGATCAACACGCCGGGCGCCGTGCTGCTCGGTATCGTCTATGGCTATTTGCCCCTCATGATCCTGCCGATCTATGTCAGTCTCGAGCGGCTCGACCGAAGGCTGCTGGAAGCCTCCGCCGATCTCGGCGCGACCCCGCTCTCAACCTTTCTGGGGGTGACGCTGAAGCTGTCGCTGCCGGGCGTGATGACCGGCTTCTCACTGGTCATGATCCTGCTGCTTGGCGAATACCTCATCCCGACGCTGCTTGGCGGCGGCAAGGTGTTCTTCATCGGCAACGCGCTGGTCGACCTGTTCCTGCAGTCGCGCAACTGGCCGTTCGGATCGGCCATCGCCATCACTCTGGTGGCAGTTTCGGTGGTGGTGCTGATCGCGGCAAACCGCATTTCGACACGGGTGTCGGGCGCCCGCAGGGTGGATCTGATCTGATGCGCGCCTTCGTCGCAGCCGTCTTCGCCTTCCTCTATCTGCCGATCGCGTTGGTCGTGCTGTTTTCCTTCAACGCCGGCCGCCATGCCAGCGAGTTCACCGGCTTTTCGGTGCAGTGGTACGGCACGGCGCTGTCGAACCCGTTCCTGGTCGAGGCGTTGAAGAACAGCCTGTTCATCGCCACCACCAGCGCCCTTCTGGCGGCGGTGTGCGGCACGGCGGCGGCACTCGGCCTGGCGCGGGTCGGGCTCAGAACCCGCGCCGTCTTCGACGCGCTGATGGGTGCCGCGATCGTCGTTCCCGGCGTCGTCATCGGCATCTCGACGCTTGTCGCGCTGGTCCAGCTGTTTGGCGTGCTCAACCCGTTCCTCGCCTCGATCTGGCCAAACGACCAGCCGCCGCGCCTGTCGCTCGGCTATGGATCGATCATCGCCGCCCACGGCCTGTTTTCGATGGCGTTGGTGACGATAATCGTCGGCACGCGTCTCGCCAGCCTCGACCGCAACCTGGTCGAGGCCTCGAGCGATCTCTACGCCACGCCGCTGACGACGTTTCGCTCGATCGTGCTGCCGCAGATCATGCCGGCGGTGATCGCCGGCTTCCTGCTCGCCTTCACCTTCTCCTTCGACGATTTCATCGTCGCCTTCTTCGTCGCCGGCGCGCAGACGACGCTGCCGATCTATGTCTTCGCCTCGATCCGGCGCGGCGTGACGCCGGAAATCAACGCCATCGCCACCATCGTGCTCGTCGCCTCGGTTCTTCTGGTGGTGCTTGCCCAATGGCAGCTGCGCCAGCGCCAGCCGTCAAACTGAACAAGCCATCCAGCTGAAAGACAAATTCATGATCCTTAGAGACCGCATCGCCGTGGTGACGGGCGCCGGTTCCGGCATCGGCCGCGCCGGCGCCATGATCATGGCCAGGGAAGGCGCTGTGGTGGTCATCGCCGACCGGGATAAGACCAGCGGCGAGACGACAGCGGCGGACATCCGGGCAGTGGGCGGGCAGGCCGAGGCCGTTGTCACCGACGTCTCTGACGACGCCGCGGTCGGGCAGCTCATCACCGGCACGCTCGGCAAGTATGGCCGCATCGACATTCTGCACAATCACGCCGGCATCCAGGTCGGCGGCACGCTGACCGAGGTCGAGGTCGATGGTATGGATGCGTCATGGCGCATCAATGTACGGGCGCAGTTTCTGGCCGCGCGGCTGGTCATGCCGGCGATGGTCGCGCAAGGCGGCGGCGTCATCCTCAACACGGCTTCGAATTCGGGCGTCTTCTACGACCGCGAGATGATCGCCTATGCCACGTCCAAACATGCCGTGGTGGCGATGACCAGACAGATGTCGCTCGACTATGCCCGCCACAATGTGCGCGTCAACGCGCTCTGCCCGGGCTGGGTCGACACGCCTTTCAACGAGCCGTTCATCGCCCAGATGGGCGGACGCGAGGCGATCGAGACCTATGTCCGCACCAAGATCCCGATGGGGCGCTGGGCGAGCGCCGAAGAGATCGCCGAAGCGATCCTGTTCCTCGTCTCCGACCGCTCATCCTTCATGACCGGCCAGGCGCTGGTGATCGACGGCGGCGAAAGCATCGGTTGATCCAAGGGCAGCCGGATAGGAGGGTTCCCGCTTCTGGCTCAATCGCCGGCTGCCCGTCCTCCCTTGCCTTCATGCCGCATTTCGTCCAATAGAACGACGCAAACGCTGCGAAACCGAAGGTTTTGCCGTTTGGAAGTGCGGCTTCCGGCCTCGTTGCCGACGCGCCGCAATCGGAAAGAGCAGGACAATGTCTGCGATCGAAGCCGGCGCTCGTGCGCCGGAAAATCTTTGGCGTCAGGAAATCAGGGCGACGCTGGCGCTGGCCTGGCCGATGGTGCTCACCAATCTCGGCCAGACCGCGATGACCGCCACCGACGTCATGATGATGGGGCGTCTGGGCGCGGACACGCTGGCCAGCGGCGCGCTCGGCGCCAACCTCTATTTCATGCCGCTGATCTTCGGCCTCGGCCTGATGCTGGCGACCTCGCCGATGATCGCCACCGAGCTTGGCCGCCGCCGCTATTCGGTGCGCGATTTGCGCCGCACCGTGCGGCAAGGGCTGTGGCTGGCGATCCTGATCTCGATCCCGATCTGGATGGTGCTGTGGCATGGCGAGGCCATTCTGCTGGCCATGGGCCAGGAGCCGGCGCTCGCCCACCAGGCCGGCATCTATCTGCGCTGGCTGGAATGGGCGGTGCTGCCGTTCTACGGCTATATCGTGCTGCGTTCCTTCATCTCGGCGCTGGAGCGGCCGGGCTGGGCGTTGGTCATCGTTTTCGTCGCCGTCGCCTGCAACGCCTTTTTCAACTGGGTGTTCATGTTCGGCAATCTCGGCGTCACCTCGATGGGCATTGCCGGTTCGGGGCTGGCGACCACGCTGTCGAGCACGCTGATGTTCTGCGGCCTGGCAGCCGTGGTGATGCTGGAGAAGAAGTTCCGCCGCTACCGCCTGTTCGGCCGCTTCTGGCGCTCCGACTGGCCGCGCTTCAAGGGTCTGGTGCGGCTCGGCATGCCGATCGCCGGCATCCTCGCCTTCGAGGTGACGATCTTCAACGCCGCAGCCCTGCTGATGGGCCTGATCGATGCGGATTCGCTCGCCGCGCACGCCATCGCCATCCAGATCGCCTCGATCTCCTTCATGGTGCCGCTCGGCCTCAACCAGGCGGTCACCGTGCGTGTCGGGCTGGCGCATGGCGCCGGCAATCCGGCAGGCGTTTCGCGCGCCGGCTGGACCGCCTTCGTCATCGGCGTCTCGTCCATGGCGCTGATGGCGCTGGTGATGGTGCTGTGGCCGCATCTGTTGATCGGCGCCTTCATCGACATGACCGATCCGGCCAATGCCAGGGTGATCGCGCTGGCCGTGTCGTTCCTTGCCTTTGCGGCGCTGTTCCAGATCTTCGACGGCGCGCAGGCCGTTGCCGCCGGCATGCTGCGCGGCCTGCACGACACCAAGGTGCCGATGATCTATGCCGCCATCGGCTATTGGGGCATCGGCCTGCCGCTCGGCGTGCTGCTCGCCTTCCATTTCGGCCTGCACGGCGTCGGCATCTGGATCGGCCTGGCGTCAGGTCTGGCCGTGGTGGCGGTGCTGCTCCTCGCGCGCTGGCTGCGGCGCGACCGCATAGCACCGCCGCTTGTCTTTGGGCATTGACGGCGAACCAAGCGGTCCGCCAACTGCCCGAAGCAGTCACTGCAGAGCAGATGTCTGGTATCGCTTTGGGCCGAAAGCTGCCGGTCGGCTTGCGACGCGCAGGTTAAATAGCGGACCATGCGAAAACGCCCCTGGCAGAGTACTTCAACGGCGGAACTCCTGAAATTGCGTCAGTCGCAATCGAGGTCTTCCCATTGTTGGAAATGGAGACCAAGGTGGCCACATGGAGCACTTAAATACGCAAACATTTGTGCTCGTGTCGACATTGATCATGGTCGGCCAAAACCTCGATCACCCGGCATTCGCCGACTCTACCATGGCGGCAGCCTTCAACCATCAGCTCGAGCTCGGCCTGCAAGGCTTTCAGGCTGCGGATACGCTGCGCAACGTCGGCGAGCCGTGCTTGGGCAATGGCGTCAGCAGTTGCACAAGGCTGTAAAGGGTTATCCTGCAAATCAAGTAGAGTGCGGATCGCTTCGATATCGAAGCCCAGTTCGCGGGAATGGCGAATAAACGCTAACCGGCGCAAGTCGCCACCTTCATATTGACGGCGGTTGCCGTCACTTCGCGCTGGCGCGGCAAGCAACCCTATCTGCTCGTAATAGCGAATGGTCGGTACTTTCACGCCGCTTTGGCGGGCGGCTTCGCCAATGGTCACTCCATTCAGCATATTTCGCTTGCTCCTCTAGTCGCTAGAGGATGTAGCGTCGCAGTCAAACGATACAAGAGGAATGTTATGACCGCGCTTCAAGCACAAACCCGTTATCGCGTCGAAGGCATGGATTGTGCCGGTTGCGCCACCAAAATCGATAAGGCGGTACGTCGCATCCCTGGCGTCGAAGATGTCAGCGTGTCCGTCACCGCCGGCACCATGACGGTCAGGCACACGCCCGAGAGTGACCTCGCCGAACTTGAAAAGAAGGTGACTGGCCTCGGCTACACGGTTGCCGAACTCAAGGTAAAGGGAAAGGTCGGGCTGGACGGGGCAGAGCACCATCACAATGACCACGACGATGCGGGCGACTACCATGCGGGCCATGCTCACGCCAGCCACGATCAGGTCAGCGAAAGTCAAGATGACCGCGAGGAGGGAATAGAGGGCCTTCACGGGCACGACCGCGCGCCAACCTCGGGGCCGTGGTGGAAGAGTCCCAAGGGTCGCCTGACGATCGCCAGCGGCGCCGCGCTGGTCCTTGCGTTTGCCATTCACTATGTGTGGCCGGCGTCCGGGGTGTGGGTCTTTATCGCGGCCATGCTGGTTGGCCTGGTGCCTATCGCCAAACGGGCCGTCATGGCCGCCGTCGCAGGCATTCCCTTCACCATCGAAATGCTCATGACCATAGCGGCCGTCGGTGCGGTCATTATCGGCGCCGGCCAGGAAGCTGCCACTGTGGTCTTCCTGTTCCTTGTCGGTGAGCTTCTCGAGGGCGTTGCCGCCGGAAAGGCGCGCTCGAGCATTCAAGCGCTGACCACGCTGGTCCCGAAAACGGCCTTCATTGAAAAGGGCGGCAAGACGCGCGAGGTGCCGGCCGAAAGCCTTGAAGTAGGCGCCATGATCATGGTGCGGCCGGGTGACCGGATTCCCGCCGATGGCGAGATCACCGAGGGTGAGAGCGCGATCGACGAATCCCCGGTGTCAGGCGAGAGCGTGCCGGTGCGCAAATGCGTCGGCGACAAGGTTTTCGCCGGCACCATCAATGGCGACGCTGTTTTGCGCATCAAGGTCACCGCCGTTGCCTCCGATAACACCATCGCGCGCGTCGTCAAGCTGGTCGAGGAAGCCCAGGAGAGCAAGGCGCCAACTGAGCGGTTCGTCGACCGCTTCTCGCGCTGGTACACGCCTGCTGTGGTCGGCGTGGCCGCGATGGTGGCCGTGGTTCCACCTCTCGTTTTCGGCGGCAACTGGAACGAATGGATCTACAAAGGCCTCGCCCTGTTGCTCATCGGCTGCCCCTGTGCCCTGGTCATCTCGGTCCCGGCGGCAATCGCCGCGTCGCTCTCGGCTGGCGCCAAGCGCGGCCTACTGATGAAGGGCGGGGCGGTCCTCGAGGTTCTCGGCAAGGTCACCGCCGTGGCGCTTGACAAGACCGGCACGCTCACGCTCGGCAAGCCCCAGGTCACCGACGTGGTTTCTTTCGGAAAATCGGAGGCCGAAGTGCTGCGTCTTGCTGCCGCCTTGGAGACCGGCTCAAGCCATCCGCTTGCCATCGCCATCCTCGCAAAGGCGTCTGCAGACAAGGTTCAGGCTCCGGCCGTGTCCAAAGCGCAGGCTCTAGGTGGCAAGGGGGTCAAGGCGAACGTGGAAGGCACCGAAGTTTTCCTTGCATCGCCACAGGCGGCCGAGGATACGGCGAAGCTCACTGAGGTTCAAAAGTCTCAAATCGCCGCGCTCAATGACGAAGGCAAAACCGTTTCGGTCGTCCTCGTCGACAACAAGGTGGCGGGCGCCATTGCAATGCGTGATGAACCGCGCCCGGACGCTTTCGCTGGTCTCAAGGCGCTGACGGATTCCGGCATTAAGACCATCATGCTGACGGGCGACAACAAGCGGACAGCTGCCGCGATCGGCAAGCAACTCGGCATCGAGGTCCGCGCCGCGCTACTGCCAGAAGACAAGCAGCGTATCGTCGGAGAGCTGAAGGGAGAGGGCCTCATTGTGGCCAAGGTCGGCGATGGCATTAATGACGCGCCAGCCCTTGCGGCCGCCGATGTTGGTATTGCGATGGGCGGCGGCACTGACGTGGCTCTCGAAACCGCTGATGCAGCGGTGCTGCATGGCCGTGTCGGCGACGTTGCCGCGATGATTGCGCTGTCGAAGGCGACCATGGCCAACATCAAACAGAACATAACCATGGCCCTCGGCCTCAAGGCCGTCTTCCTCGTGACCACGGTCTTGGGAATCACCGGCCTGTGGCCGGCGATCATGGCCGATACCGGCGCGACCGTGCTGGTGACGGCCAATGCCATGCGCCTCCTGCGTTGGAAAGGGGCAGCATGACGGCGGTGCCGCACCATGTGCTAGACTTGCGAAATGGCTGGTGCACACCGGCTTCGCCGCACCAGCCATATCGCTGAAGATCAAGCAGGCCTGGGCCGGGACGGCCCGTACAGGCGACGCGATCGAGGGGTGCTGTTACAAATGATTGCGCTCAGCTCCCGTCCGACGACATCGCGCCGAGCAGCCGGCGTATATCGCCGAACCTGGCGATCGAGCCGAACACCAGTGCCGCCACCGCCACGAAGAACACCGAGACCGAAGCCATGGTCGGCGTGTAGCCGTAGCGCAGCGCGTTGAAGATCTTGATGGGCAGCGTCTCGGTGGTGAAGCCGATCGTCATGTAGGCGACGATGTATTCGTTGAGCGACAAGACGAAGGCGAAGGCGTAGCCCGAGACGAGGTAGGGCAGGATCAGCGGCAGCACCACGGTCTTCAGCACCGTGCGGTCGTCGGCGCCCATGGTGGCGGCGGCCTCTACCAGCGAGCGGTCGATCGAGGCAAAGCCCAGCGACAGCGTCACCAGCGGCAGCGTCACGAAGAAGATGGCGTGGCTGATGATGGCGGTGAAGAACTGGCCGAACAGCCCGACCGTCGCCCAGAAGGAGAGGAAGCCGAGCGCGGTGATGACCGGCGGCAGGATGAAGGGGGCAAGCCCCAGCACCTGAAAGATGTTTGCCCATGGCGCGATGCGCCGCCATAGGAACCAGGCCAGCGGCAGCGCCACCGCAACAGCGATCGCCGCCGAACAGACGGCCAGCGTCACCGAATGGATCAGCGCCAGCCGCCATTCCGGATCGGTGAAGATCTGGGCGTACCAGGCGAGCGAGAAACCGACCGGCGGGAAGCTGAGTTCCTGCCGCGAGTTGACCGAAACCCCGGCCACCACGATCAGCGGCGCCGCCAGGAACAAAGCGACGATGGTGAAATAGACACGGCGCAGCAAGGTCGCGGTCATAGTGCATTCTCGCGGCGTCCGACGAGCAGCGTCAGTCCGACCAGCGCCAGCGAGATCAGCACCAGGAACACCGCCATTGCGGCTGCGAACGGCATGTTGGACTGGTAGATCGCCTGGTCGGTGATCAGCACGGACAGCGTCCAGTGTTGCGGCCGTCCGAGAATCTGCGGCAGCAGGTAGGAGCCGAGCGCAAACACGAAGACCATGATCAGCGTCGCCACGATGGTGTTGCGCAGCGCCGGCGCGACGACGTTGAAGAAGGCGCGGATAGGCGAGGCGCCGAGCGTGCGCGCGGCCTCTAACAGAGTCGGATCGAGGCGGACCAAAGCGGGGTAAAGCACCAGGATCGTATAGGGCAGCGCCTGGTAAACCATGCCGGTCAGCACCGCGCCGAAGGTCGGCAGCAGCGCCACCGGCTTGTCCATCAGCCCGATCGCCACGAACAGATTGGTGATGCCCGCCGTGCGCGAAAACAGCGTCGACCAGGCAAAGCCGATAATGACTTCCGACAGCGACAGCACCGACAACAGGCCGACCAGCCACAGCGTCTGCACGCGGCGCGGCCGGCGGGTCAGGAGGTAGGTGAAGGGGAAGGCGATGGTCACGCAGCAGACGGCGACCAGCACCGCCAGCATCAGCGAAAAGCCGAGCACGCCGCCGAAGAACACCGACAGGAAGCGGGCGTAATTGTCGAACACGAAGTCCGGCGTGTAGAAACCGGACGGGTTGCGCTTGAAGAAGCTCACCGCGATCATCGTCGAGAAGGGCACGACGAAGAAGACGATCAGCATCAGCGCCGGAAAGAACAGTGGCGTGTAGTCGGCTATGGACTTCGGGGCTTCGCGTCTCATGCGCCGAGCACCACGCAGCTTGCCGGTGGCAGCGTGACCCCGACCTTGGCGCCGACCGGCACGTCATGCCGCTCGCGCGGCGTCGTCACCGCAATGATGCTGGTGCCGCCGACGTCGACGAAGGTCTCGATGGTGCCGCCGAGATCGCGAACGAAACTCACCTCGCCGGTAATGGCCGAGCCGCCGGGGCTGCCCAGATGCACGTCCTCCGGGCGGACCGAAACAGACGCTTTGGTCTGACCCGCCGGCATGGCAAGACCTGGAATGGCTGTGCCCAGAATGGTGGTGCGCCCGGTGCTGTCGATCTCGGCCGGCAGCAGATTGGTGATGCCGATGAAGTCGGCGACGAAGGCGTCGGCCGGCTTGCGGTAGATCTCGATCGGCGGCGCCGCCTGCAGGATTCTGCCGTGGCCCATGACGACGACCAGGTCGGCCATGGTCATGGCTTCGCGCTGGTCGTGGGTGACGACGATGGTGGTGATGCCCAACCGCTGCTGCAACTGGCGCAGTTCCACCTGCATGGCCTCGCGCAATTTGGCGTCGAGCGCCGACAGCGGCTCGTCGAGCAGGAACAGTTTCGGCGACAGCGCCAAGGCCCGCGCAATTGCCACGCGCTGGCGCTGACCGCCCGACAGTTTGGCCACCGGACGGTCGGCAAAGCCGGTCAGATGGATGAGGCCCAGCAACTCGTCGACGCGTTTCTTCTGCTCCTCCTTCGAGGCGCCGCGAATGCGCAGCGCATAGGCGATGTTGTCGCCGACGGAGAGATGCGGAAACAGCGCCAGCGACTGGAACACCATGCCGAGATTGCGCTTGTGCGTCGGCAAAGGCGTGATGTCCTCGCCGTCGAGCACGATGGCGCCGCTGGTCGGCTCCTCCAGTCCGGCAATCATGCGCAGCAGCGTGGTCTTGCCGCAGCCCGACGGGCCGAGCAGACACACGAACGTGCCATGCGGCACGTTGAGCTGGACATTGTCGACGGCGGCGAAGTTGCCGAATTTTTTGGTGACGGCGTTGATGTCTAGTCCGGACATGCTCATCCCTTGGAGGGTTTGCTAAGGGGCCGCCGGACTATGCCGGCGGCCGCTGTGGTTCAGACGGATCGAACGGCTCAGCCGACGATCAGCTCGGTCCACTTCTGGTTGATCCAGTCGGCCTTCGATGTATAGAGGTCGTAGCGCGGGATGATCGGATCGATATCCGACGACACCGCGGCGAACTCTTCCGGCTTGAGGTCGAGCACCTCCTTCTTCAGCGTAGGCGTGGTGCCGACCTTGCGCGACATCAGACCCTGCATCGACGGCTGGCTCATATAGTCGATGAATGCATGCGCCTCGTCGACCTTGGTCGAGGCGCGCGACAGCACCCAATTGCCGGAATCCTGGATGCCGCCTTCCTTCGGGAAGGTCGAGCGGACATGGAAGCCGTCGGCGACCGCGAGGCCGGTGACGTCGTGATAATACTGGCCCATCGGGATCTCGCCCGACTTCAGCGCCTGCTCGAACTGCGCCTCGTCGCGATACCACAGCCGGACATTCGGCTTGAGCTCGGCGAGCTTTTCGAACGCCTTGTTCAGTCCGTCCTCGGTGTCGAGCGCATTGGTGCCGCCCATGAAGGTCTTGGCTGTCACTTCGAGCAGGAACGAGTTCGAGGCAAGTGCCAGAAGGCCAAGCTTGTCCTCATTGGCCTTGTCCCACAGAGTCTCCCATGAGGTCGGCGCATCCTTGTAGACGTCGGTGTTGGAGACCAGCGTGATCCACCAGGCGACGGCGCCGATGCCGGCGACCCGGCCATCCGGATATTTGTTGACGAAGCGCGGCAAGAGGTCGTTGTAGTGCTTGAACTTCGACGTATCGAGCGGCGTCCACAATTCGGTCGACTGGCCCTTCAGCGTCGAGGTCTGCGACATCATCGAAAGGTCGGCCGGGGCTTGGCCGGCCTTGGACGCCTGTTCGAGCTGCACCAGCCAGGCTTCGCCGGTCGGCTCGGCGACCGACTCGACCGCAATGCCGGTCGCCTTGGTAAAGTCGGGGAAGACGTGCTCGTCGAAGGATTTCTTGAAATAGCCGCCATAGACGCCGACCTTCAGCGACTTGTCCTGCGCGCGCAGGATCGACGGCATGGCGAGCACGCCGGCTGTAGCGAGGCCCGCACCAAGCACGCCGCGCCGTGTCAGGGATTTTCCAATCAGTCTGTTCATCTGGTTTCTCCTCAGTTGATGCCGTTCTATTCCGGCAGGTTCCCTTCACGCACTGTCGCCGCCTGGCGTCAGTGGGCCGCCGCTCGTTGTTCGAGCGTACGGGCGTATTGCGTCAGTGGAAAGCACATGACGAAGAAGATCAGCGCCACCAGCCCGTAGACCTTGAACGGTTCGAAGGTGGCGTTGTTGATGGCGTTGGAGGTTCTGACCAGCTCCTCGAAGCCGATGATCGAGGTCAGCGCCGTCGATTTGATCAACTGCACCAGGAAGCCGACGATCGGCGCCCTTGTGATCGAGAACGCCTGCGGCAGGATGATCAGCCTGAGCTCCTGCAGACGGTGCAGCCCAAGGCTGGCGCCAGCGTCCCACTGCCCGCGCGGCAGCGCATCGACGCCGCTGCGCCAGATCTCGGCCAGATAGGCGCTGGCGAAGAAGGTCAGGCCGAGCACCGCTGCCGTCCATGGCTCGATGCGCAGGCCGAGCATCGGCAGGCCGAAGAACATCAGGAACAGCTGCATCAACAGCGGCGTTCCCTGGAACAGGGCGATGTAGCCGGAAGCGATGCGCCGGCTCCATTTATTTTCGGCGATGCGGAAGAACAGCACGATCAGCCCTACCACCGCCCCGCCGACAAAGGCCGCCAGCGACAACAGCACCGTCCAGCGGGCGGCGAGCAGCAGATTGCGAACGATGTCCCAGAAGGTGAATTCGATCATGTGACACCTGCCCCCAATACGCGGCGCCCGCCTGTGACCAGCAGCCGGCGCAAGGCCATGGACAGGACGAGGTAGACCAGGGTCACGACGAAATAGGTTTCGAAGGAGCGGAAGGTGCGGGCTTGCAGCATGTCGGCCTCATAGGTCAGCTCACGCACGGCGATCTGCGACACCACGGCCGATTCCAGCATCATGATGACGATCTGGCTGGTCAGCGCCGGGTAGATCACCTTGAGCGCCTGCGGCAGCACGATCTTGATGAAGACCTGGCGCGGTCTCAAGCCCAGTGCAAGCGCTGCTTCCGTCTGTCCGCCGGGCACGGCATCGAGACCGGCGCCGACGATTTCAATGGTGTAGGCCGCCATGTTGAGCGTCATTGCCAGCATGGCGGCCAGGATCGGGTCGAGCCTTATGCCGAGGCTGGGCAGGCCGAAGAAGATGAAGAACAGCTGCACCAGGAACGGCGTGTTGCGCATCACCTCGACATAGACCGCGATGGCGCGCTTCACGAATACCGGGCCGTTGCGCCGGCCGGCAGCGCCCAGGATGCTGAGCAGCGTGCCCACGAGCGTGGTCACGACGATCAACAGGATCGTCGTGGCCGCGCCGCGCGCGATGTCGCCCACAGCACCTGGGAGCCAGGCAAAGGCCACGAGAACTCAATCCTTGAGGTTGTCGGGATTGAGCGGCGTCTTCAGCCAGGCCTTCGAGCTCTCGTCGAGCTTGCCGTCGGCCAGCATCTTGGCAACCGCATCATTGACCGCCGTCTTCAGCCGGTCCTCTTTCTTGTTGAGGCCGATATGCGAAGGCGAGGTCAAAAGCTGGAACTTCTGCTCCGGCTTCAGCGCGTCCTGCTTGGCCAGCACCTGCGCGCCGACATCATTGCCGACCACCATCAGCTGGGTCTGGCCGGAGATGAAGGCCTGGATGACGGAATTGTAGTTGTCGAAGCGCTTGATGTCGGCCGATGACGGCGCCGCTTCGGTCAACGACGTATCCTCGAGCGTGCCGCGATTGACGGCGATCGACTTGTCGGCGAGATCTTCCTTGCCTTTGATCGAAAGCGCTGCCGGACCGATGACGGCGATGTAGTAGGGCGCATAGGCGGCGGCGAAATCGATCACCTCCTCGCGCTCCTTGGAATAGCCGACGCTCATCAGGATATCGACGCGCTTGTCGGTGAGATACGGGATGCGGTTCTGGCCGGTGACGCTGACCAGATTGAGCTTCACCTTAAGTGAATCGGCGATCGCCTGCGCGACGTCGACGTCGTAACCCTTGATGCTCATATCGGCGCTGGCCGAGGAGAAGGGCGGAAAGTCGGAGAAGATGCCGACATTGATGGCGCCGGCCTTGGTGATGTCGTCGACGGCGTCGGCATTGGCCTGGGAGGCGAAGCCGAGGCCGGCGAGCATCAGCGCAGCGGCGATGGTTGATTTCATTTGGATTGTCATTGGTATTCCCCTTCTGGAAGCTTGTTTGTTTTGGAAACGGCCGCCGGCTCCAGCGCGGCGGCCGCCTTTGCATGTGAAATCCGTCAGGCCCCCTTGCCGGTGATCGCCGGGCTGAACACCATCAGGCTCAGGATCTCGAACAGGACCTGGGCGCCGACATGGGCGGTGTTGGTGGTCGCGTCATATTGCGGCGCCACCTCGACGACATCGCCGCCGACAATGTTGAGACCTTTCAAGCCGCGCAGCAGTTCGAGCACCTCGCGCGTCGTCAGGCCGCCTATTTCCGGCGTGCCGGTACCCGGCGCGAAGGCCGGATCGACACTGTCGACGTCGAAGGAAATGTAGGTCGGGCCGTCGCCGACTATTCTGCGCGCCTTCTCGATGATGGCCGGGATGCCGAGACCCGTCACCTCTTCGGCATGCACGACCGTCATGCCGGATTCATAGGTGAACTCCCACAGATACTCCGCCGAGCCGCGGATGCCGATCTGGATAGTGCGGGTCGGGTCGAGCACGCCGTCCAGCACCGCGTTGCGGAACGGTCCGCCATGATGGAACTTGGTCATGTCGAACAGCCCGCTTGTGTCGCAATGGGCGTCGATATGGATCATGCCGACCGGCGCCTTCTTGCCGACCGCCTTCAGGATCGGATGGCTGATCGAGTGGTCGCCGCCGACCGAAAGCGGCAGCACGCCGGCATCGACGATCTGGTTGGTGCGGCGCTCGATGTCTTCGTGGCTGACCTCCAGCCGGTAGCGGCTGCGGAACGGCGTATCGCCGATGTCGGCGACGCGCAGCTCATGCGTCGGCGCGCATTCCAGCACATGATTGTAAGGGCCGATGCGCTCGATGGCGCGCAGCGCCCTTGGCCCGAAGCGCGAGCCGGGCCGGTTGGTGACGCCGAGATCCATCGGCACGCCGATGATCGCCACCTGCAAATCGCCGAAATCCGGATTGTCGGCAGCGATTTCACGGTAGGGCGCGGCGAGGAAGGTCGGGATGCCGGCATAGGGCGCGAGTCGGGTGCCGCTCTTGGAGAAGATCTTGTCGGCGACCTTGCGGAACTTCGGGTCGAACATCTCGCCGCCATGGCTCTCGCCATATTTGCGGCGCAGCGCGTCGAGCTTGCCTCTGTCATAACCCATGTCGGTCTCCTCCTGCCGGGCTGGTGCATGCGGCAGCGTCTGCAAACTGACCATCATCCGGCCGGGTCGCTGTCCCGCTGGCTGCCTGTAGATTTCACGTCATTAATGCTGTTGACCTGCCAAAGTGTCCGGCAGCCGCATTGAAAAATCAATTGATATTGTTACGGTGCTGATTGTGAGAAAATCTCACAGAGTATCCGGTTGCTAATGGCCAAGCGTCTGCCCCCCTTGAATCCCTTGCGCGCCTTCGAGGCGACGGCGCGGCATGCCTCGCTGACCAAGGCGGCGAGTGAGCTCAACGTCACCCACGGCGCGATCAGCCACCAGATCAAGGCGCTCGAGCAATCACTCGGCGTAAAACTGTTCGAACGCACCGGACAGCGGGTAAAGCTCACCCCGCACGGCGCCGAATTGCTGCCGGCGGTCTCGACCGCCTTCGACGGCATCGCCGCCGCCACCCAGCGCATGACCAGGCCAGCCAGCGCCGGTACACTGTCGGTGTCCTGCGTGCCGGCGCTGCTGCTTCTATGGATGACGCCGCGGCTCGGCAGCTTCATGGCGCAATACCCCGACATCAGGCTGACGCTGATCCCGTCCAACGACCCCAAGGACATCCGCGCCCCACAGGTCGATGTCTGCGTGCTCTATGGCGACGGCAGCTGGACCGATTGCTGGATGCGCAAATGGTCGGGCCTCGAACTGTTCCCGGTGGTCAGTCCGACGCTGATCAACAACCGGCCGCTCCGCATCTGCCGGGATCTTGCTGGCCATGTCATCCTGCATGGCGATGATGGCCGCGAATGGCACACCTGGCTGGCCGCCGCCGATGGGCTCGACCTCGAACGTGGCCGCCGCCACCATCTCGGCGACGCCCGTACGGCGATCGAAGCCGCGGTGCACGGACATGGCGTGGCGCTCGGTGATTCCGTCACCGCCAGCATGCTGCTCGCCAGGGGCCTGCTGGTGGCGCCGTTCAGCCTGTCGGTGCCGGCAGTCGACGATTTCTACGTCGTCTGCCGCAACGAGATGCGTTCGGCGCCGATCGTGCAATTGTTCGTCGACTGGCTGTTTGCCGAAAAGGAACAGGCCGACAGCCGGGCCGACGCGCCGGTGGCCGGCCGCATCGGCAGCCGCCGGAAGCGTCCGGCGCTGCGGGTGGTGGGCGCCAAGAGTTGAGGCTGGACCGGAGCGGCTGCTTTTTGTCGGGCCAGCCCGGAAAGCGGGAAGCGCTTTCAAAAATTCAATGCTACTAAGCTCTTGCCAGGCAATTCCAGGAAACGAGTGCGGCGGTTTTCCGTCCGGAATTGCGTAAGACAGACGTGAGCAGCGAAGGCGACGGCAGGACATGGCAAGAACCGATATAGCGCGGCGCGTTTACAACCACACCTGGAAGCTGGACCCGATCGTCCGCAGCCTGCTCGACACCGATTTCTACAAGCTTCTGATGCTGCAGATGATCTGGGGCATGTACCCCAAGGTCGACGCCACCTTTTCGCTGATCAACCGCACCACCTCGGTGCGCCTGGCCGACGACATCGACGAAGGCGAATTGCGCGACCAGCTCGACCATGCCCGCACGCTGCGCTTCTCCAAGAAGGAGATGATCTGGCTTGGCGGTAACAATTTCTATGGCCGCAAGCAGATCTTCGAGCCGGAATTCCTCGCCTGGCTGGAAGGTTTTCGGCTGCCCGACTACGAGCTGTCCAAGCGCGACGGTCAGTACGAGCTCTCCTTCAGCGGTCCCTGGATGTACACCACCCTGTGGGAAATCCCGGCGCTGGCGATCATCAATGAGCTTCGTTCCCGCGCCGCCATGCGCGCCTTCGGTCCCTTCGCGCTTGACGTGCTCTATGCACGCGCCAAGGGGAAGATGTGGGCCAAGACCGAACGCTTGAAGGCGCTGCCCGGCATCCGCATCTCCGATTTCGGCACCCGCCGCCGCCATTCCTTCCTGTGGCAGCGCTGGTGCGTCGAGGCGCTCAAGGAAGGCATTGGCGAAGCCTTCACCGGCACCTCGAACGTGCTGCTGGCCATGGACAACGACCTCGAAGCGCTCGGCACCAACGCGCATGAATTGCCGATGGTTTTTGCCGCCCTTGCCAAGTCGGAAAAGGAATTGAAGGAATCGCCCTACAAGGTGCTGCAGGACTGGCAGCGCTATTACGGCGGCAACCTGCTGATCGTGCTGCCCGACGCTTTCGGCACCGCATCCTTCCTGCGCGACGCCCCGGACTGGGTCGCCGACTGGACCGGCTTCCGCCCCGACAGCGCGCCGCCGATCGAAGGCGGCGAAAAAATCATCGACTGGTGGCGCGAGAAGGGCAAGGACCCCAGGCAGAAGCTGCTGATCTTCTCCGACGGTCTCGAGGTCGAAACCATCGAGGAGACCTACAGGCACTTCAAGGGCAAGGTGCGCATGTCCTTCGGCTGGGGCACCAACCTCACCAACGATTTCGAAGGCTGCGCGCCGACCGAAACCAACAGCCTGGATGCGATATCGCTGGTCTGCAAGGTGACGGAGGCCAATGGCCGGCCGGCGGTGAAGCTGTCGGACAATCCGGCGAAAGCGACGGGCGACAAGAAGGAGATCGAGCGCTATCTTCGGATTTTTGGGGCGAAGGACCGCGTGGAGCAGCTGGTCAAGGTTTGAGGGTCGGTGGGTGCCTTGCTGGACGAAATGAAAATCGCGATAGCGTGAGTTCCCGCCCACCCCCCTCTGTCCTGCCGGACATCTCCCCCGCAAGGGGGGAGATTACCCCGTCATCTCCGCCTTCGCTAATCTCCGACGTTGCAAAGGAAGCGCCGGCAGGGCAACTGCCAATCTCCCCCCTTGAGGGGGAGATGTCCGGCAGGACAGAGGGGGGCGTCGTAGAGCGCGGCTGTCACCGGCCAACCCTTATCACCACCACCCTCACACTCCTCCCCACCCCCGCCCTCGCGCACGCCTCCGACCGCGGTCACGTCCTCCTCCTGCCGACCGGCTACTACATCGCCGGCGGCGCGCTTGCCGTCGCGGTAAGCTTCCTCGTTCTCGCCCTGCTGCCACCCGCAACCCTGCACCGCTTCTGGCGCCGCCGCCTGCCGCTCTTCCCATTCGCCGACACCCCTCGCACAATCATCAGCCTCATCTCCTTTGCCGGCTTCGCAACGCTCAACGCCGCCGGCCTGTTCGGCAGCCGCGATCCGCTCTCCAATCCGCTGCCGCTAACCATCTGGACGCTGCTCTGGGTCGGCCTTGCCATCGCGCAAGGCCTGTTCGGCGATCTCTGGTCGTGGCTGAACCCATGGTATGGCCCGTGGCGGATCGTAAGCCGCCTGTTCAAGCTTCGTGGCGGTGAGGGACAGGAATCGCGTTTGCCTTCATGGCTCGGCTGCTGGCCAGCCGTTATCCTGTTCTTCGCCTTCGCCTGGTTCGAGCTGATCGACCCGGCGCCCGACGACCCGGCGCGGCTGGCCTATGCCGCCGGCCTCTACTGGTTGCCTACCTTCATCGCCATGCTCGGCTTCGGCTACCGCGATTGGAGCCGGCGCGGCGAATTCCTGACGGTGTTCTTCGCCATGGTGGCGCGCTTCGCCCTTGTCGAGCGCGATGAACACGGGCGGCTCGCTCTCTGCTGGCCGGGCTCAAAACTGCTCGGCGCGGCACCCCTGCCGGCAAGCGGCATCGCTTTCCTGCTGCTCAGCCTGTCATCGGTGTCCTTCGACGGCCTGTCGAAAACCTTCTTCTGGCTCGGCCTGTTCGGCATCAACCCGCTGGAATATCCCGGCCGCACCGCGCTCATCGGCATTAGCAGCTTCGGCCTCGTGCTGACCTTCGTTCTGCTGGCGGCGGCATTCCTGCTGGCCGTCATACTCGGCCAGCGCCTTGCCGGCAGCCGACATTCCCACGGCGAGGCCGCCGGGCTGCTGGTCTGGTCGATCGTACCGATCGCGCTCGCCTATCATGTCGCGCACTATCTGACGGCGCTGCTGGTCGACGGCCAGTATGCGATCGCCGCTCTGTCCGACCCGTTCGCGCTGGGATGGGACCTGTTCGGCGCCGCCGACATGCAGATCGAGGCCGGCATCGTCGCCGGGGCCGACTCCGCCTGGTGGCTGTGGAACCTGCAGGCCGGCATCATCATCGCCGGGCACATGCTGGCGGTGCTCGTTGCCCATGGAATGGCCTGGCGACTGCACCAGGTGCCATCGCGCGCCGCCCTCAGCCAGTTGCCGCTCACCATGCTGATGATTGCCTACACGATCTTCGGCCTGTGGTTGCTTGCCACGCCGACGGCCGGATGAGACAAGCTGATCCACATGCCTTTGCGGAAAGCCCGCTTGCAAGCTCTGTGCTTTGGTGATTTAGTTTGTACACATGCAATTTCTGCCCCTCCTGCAAGGGAGTGGCCTTGCCTCGTTACAGACAGTCAAAACTCAAAAACAGGGGAACTGCCGTGACTGACAAGAATGGGTTTTTCGATCTCTCCAAATCCACCCTTAGCCGCCGCACCGCGCTGAAAGGTCTCGCCGCCGGCGCCGGGTTGACGCTCGCGCCCGGCTTCGTCCGCTACAGCCAGGCGCAGAGTTCAGCGCCAATCAAGATCGGCTTCCAGTCGCACCGCACCGGCATCGGCGCCGCCTATGGCCGCTGGTATGAAAAGACCAGTGCCGCGGCGGTCAAGGCGATCAACGACGCCGGCGGCATCAACGGCCGGCCTGTCGAACTGGTGATCGAGGATGACGGCACCGATCCCGGCCGTGGCGCCGAGGTGGTCGGCAAGTTCGCCACCCAGCACAAGACCGACATCGTCTTCGGCACGCTGTTCTCGCATGTGGTGATCGGCTCGGCGCCGGCCGCCGGCGAAAACAAGATCCCGTATTTCGTCGTCAGCGAAGGCCACCACGTCGCTTCGACCAAGCTCAACCGCTACGTCTTCCAGCCCGGCATCACCGATGTGAAGAGCCAGATCCAGTCGATGGCGCCATGGATCGCGGCCAATGCCGGCAAGAAGGTGACGCAGATCTTCCCGGATTTCGCCTTCGGCTACGACCATCGCGACTACCTGCCGCCGGCGCTGAAGGCGCAAGGCGCCGAGGTCATCGCCCAGATCGCCATCCCGCCGACAGAGTCGTCTTTCACGAAATACTTCCCGCAGATACCGGCCGAGACCGAAGTCATCTACCACGTGATGGTCGGCCCGGCCGTGCTCACCTTCGTCAAGGAACTCGGCGAGTTCTACGGCTCCAACCGGCCGCAGCTGTTCGGCTTCATCGATTCGCTCGAAGCCACCGACATCAACAGCCCCGGCCTCGAATTCCTGGACGGCAGCCATTTCTGGGAAGGCTCGCCGCGCTATGCCCAGGCCAATGACTCGGCCGCGCAGAAAGCCTACCGCGCCGCCGTTGGCATCGACGAAAATGGCGCTGCCGTCGGCGACCCCAAGGACGTCTCCACCGCCGCCCACATGTTCGGCTGCTGGGAGACGCTCTATGTCGTCAAGAAGGCGATGGAAGACGCCGGCTACAAGGGCCTGGAAGACCGCGCCAAGCTGGTCGAGGCGACCGAGGCGCTGACCGAATTCGCCGAAGGGCCGGAGCATCCGCAGGGGCCGAAGACCTTCAACGGCAAGATCCACCAGTGTTTTGGCATCCAGAACATCTCCAAGGTCGAAGGTGGCAAGCTGAATGTCGTCCACAAGACCAAGATCGAGGACGGGCTTTACGAGGCCGAAGGGGATTATACGACGCAGGCGCTGTGAGGCGCCTTACCCTCCCCCTTGTGGGGAGGGTCGGCACGCAAGCTTCGCACTTTGCGAAGCTTGCGAGACGGGGTGGGGGTCGCGACGGCCCGTGCCCAACCCCCACCCGACCGCTGCGCGGTCACCCTCCCCACAAGGGGAGGGTAAGGGCGCCCTGAATGCATTTCGGACCCCATCTCCTCCTCGCCGCCCTCGAAGGCCTTGTCACCTCAGCCGTGCTGGCGCTGACGGCGCTTGGGCTGTCGCTGGTGTTCGGCGTCATGCGCGTCGTCAACGTCGCCCATGGCGAGTTCTTCATGCTGGGCGCGGTGCTGGCCTGGGCGATCTCGACGGCGATACCCGGCCATCCCACGCTCGGCTTCCTGGCGGCGCTGGTGATTGCGCCGCTGATTGTCGGCGCCATTGCGCTGGTAGCCGAGCGGCTTGTGCTGCGGCGGCTCAATTACAATCCGGAAGCCACCATCGTCGCCACGATCGGCATGCTCTACATCATCCAGCAGCTGGCGTTGAGCTTCTATGGCCCGGAAGCCCGCCCGGTGGAGCCGCCCTTCAGCTACCGCATCCTTTTGCCCTGGTTCGGCTATTCCGGCTACAAGCTGTCGATCATTGCCGCTTCGGCCCTTCTGCTCATCGCCACCTGGCTGGTGCTGACGCGCACCAAGATCGGCCTCATCATGCGCGCCACCCAATATGACAGCGAGACGGCGCAGGCCTTCGGCATTCCGGTCGCCCGCGTCTATGCCGGCGTCTTCGCGCTCGGCGCCATGCTGGCGGCCATCGCCGCCGTGCTGATCGTGCCGATCAGTCAGGCGCACTACCTGATGGGGCAGGACCCGCTGCTGTTGTCCTTCATCGTCGTCATCATCGGCGGCCTCGGCTCGCTGCGCGGCACCGTCGTTGCCGCCGTGCTGATCGGCCTGTCCGACGGCATCATCTCGGTGTTCTTCTCGCCGACTTTGGCCAAGATCATAGCCACGCTGCTGGTGGCCATGGTGCTGGTGTTCAGGCCGCAAGGCCTGTTCGGGCAGGCGCCGCGATGAGCGAAGCTTCGCCGGCAAAAGCCTATGCATTGCATGTCGGCGCCATCGCGCTGCTGTTTGCGCTGAGCTTCGTCCTGCCCGACTACCATCATGGCCTGCTGGCCCGAATCATGGTGCTGGCGGTGTTCGCCATGGGCTACAACATGCTGTTCGGCTATGTCGGCCTGCTCAGCCTCGGCCACGCCATGTTCTTCGCCGCCGGGCTCTATGGCGCTGGTCTCGCCGTCATCCATCTCGGCTGGAGCGTGCCTTTGGCTTTCCTCGCCGGCATCGCCTGCGGCGCGCTGCTGGCACTGGTGATCGGCCTGCTGGCGCTGCGCACCACCGGCGTCGCCTTCATGATCGTCACCATGATGTTCGCGCAGGTGTTTTACCTCGTCATCCTCTATTTCGCCGCTTGGACCGGCGGCGACCAGGGTCTGGTCGTGCCGCAGCCGGCGCGGGTTCTGGCCTTCGGCGCGACATCGCTCGACCTAACCAACCCGACCGTGCGCTACATGAGCGCGCTGGCGCTGTTCTCGGTCGTGCTGCTGATCACCCTCGCCATCGTCCGCTCCCGCTATGGCCGCGTGCTGGTCGCGGTGCGCGAGAACGAGGAGCGCACGAAAATGCTGGGCTACGACACCTTCTCCAACAAGCTGATCGCCGTCGTCGTCTCCGGCACCATCTGCGCCGCCTCGGGTGCGGCCTATGCGCTGCTGTTCGGCTATGTCGGCTCGAGCTTTGCCTCGGTGCAGTATTCCATCCTGCCGCTGCTCTGGGTGCTGCTCGGCGGCGCCGCCACGACGCTGGGCGCGCTGCTCGGCACGGTGTTCATGTACTATGTCATCGACACCGCCAGCGGCTACACCTCCGCCTATCTCCTGATCGTCGGTATTGCGCTCATCCTGCTGGTGCTGTTTTTCCCCAAAGGCATTCTGGGCACCATCCGCCAGCGCTGGCTCGGGTGGCTGCCATGATGCCGTTGCTGACCACCAAAGGCCTGGCGCGCAATTTCGGCGGCCTGCGCGCCGTCGACGGTGTCGACTTCCAGCTGATGCCGGGCGAGATCCGCGCCGTCATCGGGCCCAATGGCGCCGGCAAAACCACCTTCGTCAGCCTGGTCAGCGGCCGCATTCAGCCATCGTCCGGCATGATCGTCTTCGACGGCGCCGACATCACCAGCCAGCCGGCCTATCTCAGGGTGCGCCGGGGCATCGCCTACACCTTTCAGATCACCAGCGTCTTCGCCAACCTCTCTGCCTACGATAATGTCGCGCTGCCGGTGCAGCGCACGCTGACCGACGGCCGCTCGAAAGGTGCGGTGCGCACCGGCGTCATGGCCGCGCTGGAACGCACCGGACTTGCGGGCCGCGCCCATATGCCGGCCGGCCAGCTTTCCTACGGCCATCAGCGCCTGCTGGAAGTGGCAATGGGCCTGGCGCTGAAGCCGCGGCTTTTGATCCTCGACGAGCCGACGCAGGGGCTGGCCGACAGCGAGATCGACAATTTCATCGAACTGGTGCGCGAGATCGCCAAGAGCGCCACCGTGCTCCTGATCGAGCACAACATGCCGGTCGTCATGCAGCTGGCCGACCGCATCACCGTCTTCAACGCCGGCAGGATCCTGGCCGAAGGCACCCCCGAACAGGTTCGCGCCAACACACAGGTGCAGGAAGCCTATCTGGGGACGGCGCCATGAGCGAAGCCCCCAAGACTGAGGCCCCCAAGACTGAAGCCCACAAGACTGAAGCGCTGACCATCTCCAGGCTCGAATGCTTCTATGGCGAGGTTCAGGTGCTCTACGAGCTTGATCTCGTGCTCAACAAGGGCGAGGTGCTGTGCCTGTTCGGTCGCAACGGCGCCGGCAAGACGACGGCGCTGAAAGCAATCATGGGGCTGGTTCCGTCGAGCGCCGGCTCGATCCGGCTCGCCGGCAAGGAGTTGACCGGCCTGCCGGCGCATGAGGTGCCCAAGGCCGGCGTCGCCTATGTACCGCAAGGCAGGCGGCTGTTCGCCGAGATGACGGTGGCGGAAAACATCGAGATCGGTCTGATGGCGCGCGGCAAGGGCAGAGCGACGCGCGAGAGCGTGCTCGATCTCTTCCCGCTGCTGCGCCAGCGGCTGCGCCAGCGCTCCGGCACTTTGTCCGGCGGCGAGCAGCAGATGCTGGCCATGGCCCGTGCGCTTTGCCTTGAGCCGCAGGTGCTGTTGCTAGACGAGCCGACGGAGGGGCTGATGCCGTCGATGATCGCCAAGATCCGCGAGACGGTGGTGAAGCTGCGTGAGCTAGGTGTCTCCACCATTCTGGTCGAACAGCGCGTCGACGCCGTGCTGTCCGTCGCCGACCGCGTCTGCTTCATCGAGAACGGCCGCAACCGCGAGACCGTCGATGTCGAGCAATTGCGCGCCGACCCATCGGCAGTCAGGCGCTATGTCGGCGTCGGCTGATCAGCCGAAAAACAGGAACCCGGCGATCAAAAAGATCGGGATCAGCACCAGCCCTGACCATGCCATGTAGCCGAAGAAGCCCGGCATCTTCACACCGCGGTGTCGGGCAATGGCGTAGACCATGAAGTTGGGTGCATTGCCGATATAGGTGTTGGCGCCCATGAACACCGCGCCGGCCGAGATCGCGGCCAGCGTCGAGGCCGCCTCCGTCATCAGGTGCCGCGCGTCGCCGCCTGCGAGTTCGAAAAACACCAGATAGGTCGGCGCATTGTCGAGGAAGGACGACAGCCCGCCGGTCAGCCAGAAATAGGCGAGATCATTGGGCTGGCCGGTGGGTGACGTCACCAGCGCCACCAGCGGCGCCAGCGCGCCGTCATGGCCGGCGCGAAGGATGGCAATGACCGGCACGATGCAGATGAAGATGCCGGCAAACAGTTTTGCCACCTCCGCGATCGGGCCCCAGGTGAAGCCGTTGGCCTCGCGATGGCTCTTGAGGGAAACGACAAGCGACAGCCCGGCGAGCGCCAGGATGATGGCATCGCGCACCAGGTTCTGCAGTTCGAGGCCGACGCCGAGGATGGAGAAAGTCACGCCCGGCTTCCAGGCAGCTGAAAGCAGGATCGCGGCAATGACGCCGGCCAGCAACGGCAGATTGGCCAGGCCGCGAAGGCGCACCTTCGTATCCGGCGTCGGATCCTTGATCTTCGGCGCGCCGCCTTCACGGCGATGCAGCATGATGTCGATGGCCAGGAAGACAAGCAGCACCAGGCCGCCGGTAAACAGCGTCTCGCGCCAGAGGTTCGCCGACGTCCAGAAGAAGTCGACGCCGCGCAGGAAGCCGACGAACAATGGCGGGTCGCCCAAGGGCGTCAGCGAGCCGCCGATGTTGGACACCAGGAAGATGAAGAAGATGACGACATGGGCGTTGAACTGCCGGTTGTCGTTGGCGCGCAGCATCGGCCGGATCAGGATCATCGAGGCGCCGGTGGTGCCGATCACCGAGGCCAGCATCGCCCCGACGAGCAGCAGCCCGGCATTGACCAGCGGCGTGCCATGGATGTTGCCGGCGACAAGGATGCCGCCCGAAATGGTGTAGAGCGCGAACAGCAGGATAATGAACGACATGTATTCGGTGAGCAGCGTGTGCAGCACGGCTTCACCGGCTACCGGAACGCCGAATGCAACCATCAGGGGGATGACCGCCAGCGCTGCCCAGCCGGCTGCGATCTTGCCGTAGTGATGCTCCCAGACATGATGGAACAGCAGCGGTCCGGTGGCGATCGAGAGCAGCAGGCCGGCGAAAGGCAGCGCCCACCACAGCGACATGGTAGCATCGGGCAGGCCGCGGGCCTCGGCCGCGAAGGCCATTTGCGGAGACACAGCGGAAGCGAGTACACCTGCCGCCAAAGCCTTCCCCAACTGTGTGCAGCCCCCTCGATGCCTCACGATCCAGTCACTCCGAGATCGGGTCTTCGAGCCTAACCCCGGCATCGCGCATCCGCTTCAGCATCGCCTCGACCGAACCGTTTAGATCGATGCCGCGGCAGGCGTCGAGCCGCACCGTCGTCTTGAAGCCTTGCTTGACCGCGTCGAGGGCCGAAAAGGCAACGCAGAAGTCGGTCGCCAGGCCAACCAGGGTCACGGTGCCGATGCCGCGCTCCTTGAGGTAGCCGGCGAGCCCGGTTGGCGTCTTGTGGTCGTTCTCGAAGAAGGCGGAGTAGCTGTCGATATCGGGGCGAAATCCCTTGCGGATCACCAGCTCGGCCTTGGTCCAGGCGAGCCCCGAGTGAAAATCCGAGCCGAGGCTGCCCTGGATGCAATGGTCCGGCCACAGCGTCTGCGGCCCATAGGGCATCTCGATCGCGCTGAAGGGCTGCGCCCCCGGATGGCTGGAGGCAAAGCTCGAATGTCCGGCCGGGTGCCAGTCCTGCGTCAGCACGACATGCTCGGCATGCCGAATCAGATCGTTGACCAGCGGCACGATTTCGTCGCCGCCGGCAACCGCCAGTGCGCCGCCGGGGCAGAAGTCGTTTTGCAGGTCGATGACAACAAGCGCTTCGTCGGCCATGGCGCCTCTCCTCTTCTACGTCTCGAACGGGGGATCGAGTGAAATACGCCGCTGATGCGACCGGATGCTGAAACTTGACCGGATGGCCGCCTGCGTCAACCTCTGCAAGCGTAAGAAATACTTGGCGGCCGGGTTCCCTTAAACTCCGGCTTTGACAATTTCCGCCAGCTTGATATCATTTGCATACGAATGAATTTGGCCTGATCAGACATTGGCGGGGTTCGGGAAGACCCCACCTTTTGAAGGTCCCAATGGGAAGGCCTATTTTTTTGGAAGGCAAAGCGTGATCCGTTACGCGAAACCCGCCACGCTCGACGAGGCGCTCGCTCTGCTGGGCGAGGGCGCCTGGCGCGTGCTTGCCGGCGGCACCGATTTCTATCCGGCGCAGGGCGCCAAACCGTTCCGCGACAATGTTCTCGATATTAACGGCCTGGTCTCGCTGCGCGGCATTGCCGAGACCGAAACCCATTGGGTTTTGGGCGCCCGCACCACCTGGACCGACCTTGTCCGCCATCCATTGCCGGCGGCTTTCGATGCGCTGAAGCAGGCCGCGCGCGAAGTGGGCTCCCTGCAGATCCAGAATGTCGCCTCGATCGCCGGCAATCTCTGCAATGCTTCGCCTGCCGCCGATGGCGTTCCGGGACTGCTGGTGCTGGACGCCGAGGTCGAGCTGCGCTCTGCAGCCGCGACGCGTTATCTGCCGCTGCAGGAGTTCATTCTCGGCAACCGCCGCACCGCTTTGCTGCCGGGCGAACTGGTCACCGCCATCCGCATCACGAAGCGGGCCTCTGCCGGCACGTCGGCCTTCGTCAAGCTCGGTGCGCGGCGCTACCTCGTTATCTCCATCGCCATGGTGGCGGCGCGCCTCGTTGCCGAGAATGGCATGGTCATGGAAGCCGCTGTCGCGGTCGGGTCCTGCTCGGCCGTCGCCAGGCGGCTCGCCGCTGTCGAAGCCGTGCTGGTGGGCAAGCCTGTCGGCCCGGCACTCGCCGATGCTCTCCTGTCCGCGCCGATGGCCGAGCTCTCGCCGATTGCCGACGTGCGCGGCAGCGCCGAATACCGGCTCGACGCAGCGCGCGAGCTTGTCGCTCGCGCCGTGCTGGGGGCCTGCGGGCTGACGAACGACAACAGCATGGTGGCGGCATGAGCCACTCTGAGATGATTGAAGCCCTGCCCGACCTCGTGCCGGGCCTCGGCATCGAGCGCGCCGAGATCGCCTTCGCCGTCAATGGCGCCGCCGTCTCGGTCAATGTGCCGCCGCTGCGCCGGCTGTCGCAGGTTTTGCGCGACGAATTGCAGCTGACGGGCACCAAGGTTGGCTGCGATGCCGGCGATTGCGGCGCCTGCACGGTGCTGGTCGACGGCGACGCCGTCTGCGCCTGCCTGATGCCGGCGGCCTCCGCAGCCGGGACGTCCGTAACGACCGTCGAAGGCCTCGCCGATGGCCGGCTCTCGGCGCTGCAGGCGTCCTTCCTGGCACATGGCGCCGCGCAATGCGGCATCTGCACGCCGGCGCTGCTGGTCGCGGCAACGGCGCTGCTGGATGGCACACCGAATCCGACCGAGGCCGAGGTGCAGGATGCGCTGGGTGGCATCCTGTGCCGTTGCACCGGCTACAGAAAGATCATTGCGGCAGTGATGGATGCGGGACGGTTCGAGACGTCGACCGACGGCGCTGCCCCTCATCCGCCTGCCGGCACCTTCACCCCGTATAGTGACGGGGAGAAGGGAAGTGCTCCAGCGCCGACGCTCCCCTCTCCCCGTTCTTCACGGGGAGAGGGTAAGGGTGAGGGGCAGCGCCAACGTCATTCGTTGGAATTCAACTTTGAACGTAGAATGCCAACCACAGGGAATGCTGTAGGCGCCTCCCCGGTCCGGCTCGACGGCGTGCCAAAAGTCACCGGCGCTGAAAAATTCGGCGCCGATGCCTTTCCCGCCGATGCGCTGGCCGTGCTGGTGGTCCGCTCGCCGCATTATCATGCCGGCTTCGCCTTCGGCGACCTGGAGGGCTGGGTGAAGTCGCATCCCGGCATCGTCGGCGTCTTCACCGCCGCCGACATTCCGGGAAAAAACTGTTTCGGCGTCATCGGTCCGTTTGCCGACCAGCCGGCGCTGGCCGAAGGCTTTGCGCGGCTGCGCGGCGAGGCAGTGGCGCTTGTCGCCGGCGAGCGCGAGGCCATGCTCGATCTCGACCTCCAGGATTTCCCGGTCCGCTGGACCGAGCTGCCGCATTTTCTGCAGCCCGGCGACGCGCAGGCAGAAGGGGCTGCGCTCATCCACGCGAACCGCCCGGCCAATTTGTTGACCAAGGGCTTTGTCGAGCGCGGCGACCCCGAGGCGGCGCTTGGCGAGGCTGCTTACACGGTGTCCGGTGCCATCGACACCTCCTATGTCGAGCACGCCTACATCGAGCCGGAAGCCGGCCATGCCTACATGGACGGCGACACGCTGGTCGTCGTCGCCTGCACCCAGGCCCCCTATATGGACCGTGACGAAACGGCAAAGGTGCTCGGTCTTGCCGTCGACAAGGTGCGCATCGTGCCGACCGCGACCGGCGGCGGCTTCGGCTCGAAGCTCGACGTGTCGCTGCAGCCGCTCATCGGGCTTGTGGCACTGAAGACCGGCCGGCCGGCGGCGCTTGCCTACACCCGCACCGAATCCATGATGTCGACCACCAAGCGACATCCGTCCGAGATGAAGGCGACCATCGGCGTAGATGCCGAGGGCCATGTCACCGGCATGGTCTTCACAGGCGATTTCAACACCGGCGCCTATGCCAGCTGGGGCCCGACCGTCGCCAACCGCGTGCCGGTGCATGCCTCCGGTCCCTATGCGACGCCGAACTACCGCGCCGAAGGCCGCGCCATCCACACCCACGGGCCGATCTCCGGCGCCTTCCGTGGCTTCGGCGTGCCGCAGGCGACGATCATGCAGGAGACGCTCTATGATGAGCTCGCCGGCAAGCTTGGCATGGACCGGCTCGATTTTCGGCTGAAGAACTGCCTTCGGAACGGATCCGAAACGGTTACCGGACAGCGACTGGAGTCGGGCGTCGGCATATTCGAGTGCCTCGACTCCTTGCGGCTGCATTGGGCTCGCGCGACGGCCGACGCAGATACATTCAACAATGCCAATACGAGCAAAAAGCGCGGCGTCGGCATCGCGTCCTGCTGGTATGGCTGCGGCAACACCTCGCTGCCCAATCCGTCGACCATAAGGGTCGGTATCTCGCCAGAGGGGGAGGTCATCCTGCATCAGGGCGCCGTCGATATCGGCCAGGGCTCCAACACCGTCATCGCCCAGATCTGCGCCGACGCACTCGGCCTGCCGCTGGAAAAATTCAAGCTGAAGAGCGCCGACACTGCGATCAGCCCCGACGCCGGCAAAACATCGGCCTCGCGCCAGACTTTTGTCACCGGCAAGGCGGCCGAGAAGGCCGGCCGCGCCTTGCGCGAAAAAATCCTGCGCTTTGCCAATGTCTCGGAGAACGCTGCCCTGCAATTGGACGGCCCGGCGATCGTCATTCGTGAAGGCGAAGCCACTCGGCGCATCGATCTCGCCGCGCTCGATGTCGATGCGGACAGTTTCGTCTTTCGCGCCGAGGAGACCTACGATCCGCCGACGCTGCCGCTCGATGCCAAGGGCCAGGGCAAGCCTTACGCCGTCTATGGCTACGGCGCGCAGATCGCCGAACTCGAAGTCGATCTCAAGCTTGGCACCGTGAAGCTGCTGAAAATCACCGCCGCACACGATGTCGGCAAGGCGATCAATCCGCTGCTGGTCGAAGGCCAGATCGAAGGCGGCATCGCGCAAGGCATCGGCATGGCGCTGATGGAGGAATACATCCCCGGTCGCACCGAGAATTTGCACGACTATCTCATCCCGACCATCGGCGATGTGCCTGAGATCGAGCACATATTGATCGAGGTTCCCGATCCGGAGGGACCGTTCGGCGCCAAGGGCCTGGGCGAGCATGTGCTGATCCCGACCGCACCCGCCATCCTCAACGCCATACGCCACGCCACCGGCGTTCTCATCACCAAGGTTCCGGCGACGCCGGCGCGCATCCGCGCCGCCATCCGCGAAAAAGATGGCATCCGCGACAAGGAGGCACGCCGATGAGCGAGCTTGCCGAACGCTTCGAAACCCACGATCCGGGCGAAAAGCTGGTGGCGGAAAAGATCCGCTGCGATGCCTGTCCGGTGATGTGCTACATCGCCGATGGCCGCACCGGCGCCTGCGACCGCTACGGCAATGTCGGTGGCCGCATCGTGCGTATGGACCCGCTGACCATCCTCGACCATGCGGCAGAGAGCGGCGCCGCGGTCGTGCCCTTCACCGCCGAGGGCGAGCAATGGGACGGCGAACTGGTCAACACCGGCCGCCGCTTCGTCACTGCGATCGGCGCCGGCACCACCTATCCCGACTACAAGCCAGCCCCCTTCATCGTCAGCCAGGAGGTCGAGGGCGTCGATCTGGTGACCGTGGTCACCGAAGGCATTTTTTCGTACTGCGGCGTCAAGGTGAAGATCGACACGGACCGTCATCTCGGCCCCGAAACGGCAATCGTGCGCGCGCAAGGCGAGGCGATCGGCCACGTCACGACAGGCGAATATGGCTCGCAGATGCTGTCGCTGGGCGGCGTGCATCATCTGACCGGCGGCTCCAAGGCCGAAGGCCGGGCAACCTGTGACGCGATGCTCAGTCTGTGCAATCGCAAGCCGGTCGAACTGACCATCGATGGCGGCGCCACCATCACCGTCGAAGCCGGCAAACCACCTGTCATCGACGGCAAGCAGGAACACCGCATGCGGGTCGGCTGCGGCTCGGCCACCATCGGCATGTTCGCCACGCAATGGCGCGGCCTTGTCGACGAGGTGGTGGTGGTCGACGACCACATCACCGGCGTCGTCTCCGAGCATCAGGCCGGCAAGGTGCTGGGCTGGCAGGACACCGGCATCAAGATCATCGGCCGCCGTTCGACGCCGGGCCGCTATTTCAAGGTTTCCGAGCCCGGCCTCGGCTGGGGCGGCACCTCGATTTCCGACCCGCTGTCGATCCTCGGCGGATGGAACGCCAAGAAGGGCGCCCGCCCCGGCCTGTCGCTGCTGATGGTGTCGACCACCGGCGAGCAGTTCGCCTATTACGAGCTCGACGACGAGTTGAAGCCGGTGGAAAAACCGTTCCCCGAGCGGCTGCAGAAATCGGTCGGCCTGATCGAGGACAATTGCGAGCCGGCGCTCTGCACCGTGCTGTTCATCGGCGGCGCCGGCGGTTCGCTGCGCGCCGGCGTCACCGAAAACCCGGTCAATCTCACCCGCTCGGTGCAGGGCTTGAATACCTATGTTACCGTTGGTGGCGCGCCGGTCTATGTCTGGCCGGGCGGCGGCATCACGCTGATGGTCGACGTCATGCGCGTGCCGGAAGGCGCCTTCGGCTATGTGCCGACGCCGGCGCTGGTGGCGCCGATCGAATTCACGCTACGCCGCGACGACTATGTCCGGCTGGGCGGCTACGAGGCCGAGATACGCAGCGTCGAGGATATCGTTGCCAAAGGCGGCGAATATCTCAACCCGCGCCGCGGTTCAGCCGCCGAGGCCCACAATCCATGGCCGCCGCTGGCGCAGTTGCGCCGCGTCGGCTCGAACGGGGCCTCTTGATGCAAGGCCCGCAAGTCCACTGGCTGCAGGACGGCAAGCGGCTGCACCTCAACCACGGGCCGATCGACCTGATCGTCGAAGCCTTTGGTGAGGCGGCTGAGTGTCGTGCCGCCTACGAGCAGGCGATCGAGCGCTTCCAGACGATCCTGATCGAGTTGGTCGAGGAGCTTCCCGAATTGCGGCTGCCGGCATTTTTCCTGGCGCCGCGCACCTTCGCCGGCCCGACCGCGCGGCGCATGGAAGCAGCCGTCATGCCGTTGGCGGAATGCTTCATCACGCCGATGGCCGCCGTCGCGGGATCGGTAGCCGACGAAATGCTCTCGGCATTGCTTGCCGGTCGCAAGCTCGACCGGGCCTATGTCAACAATGGCGGCGACAGCGCCCTCCATATCGGCAAGGGCCAGTCGATGAACCTGGCGATCGCCGGCACCGGCAACGGCATGGCCGACCGCCTCACCATTCGCTCGGCGGACGGCGTGCGCGGCGTCGCCACCAGCGGCTGGCGCGGCCGTTCGTTCTCGCTTGGCATTGCCGACGCCGTCACCGTGCTGGCGCACACCGGCGCCGAGGCCGATGCGGCCGCGACACTCATTGCCAACGCCGTCGACCTGCCCGGCAATCCCGCCATCAAGCGCATTCCCGCGCAGGACTTGGCGCCCGACAGCGATCTCGGCGCGCGGCTGGTGACACAAGCCGTCGGCATGCTCGCGCGTGGCGATGTGGAGCGGGCGCTGGACAATGGCCTTGCCGTCGCCGAAGATTTTCGCCGGCGCGGCCTGATTGCCGCATCGGCGCTGTTTCTAGGTGGGGAAGCCCGCATCAGTGGTTCCATGGCGCTTGCCGCGCCCAACAAAAATCCAGGGAAGGAAGTTGCCCATGCCTGAGTTTCCGATCCGCAAGATCGCGGTTCTGACCGAAGAGATCTTTCACGATGGCGGCCCGGTCGCAGCTGCGCCGCGCCGCCGCGCGGCGGCCGTGGCGCTGGTGAAGAACCCGTTCGCCGGCCGCTACGTCGAAGAACTGCAGAGCGCCATGGACGATCTGAAGCCGCTTGGCCTGCTGCTCACCGACAAGCTCATTGCCGCATTGGGCGGCGACATCAAGCAGATCGACGCCTACGGCAAGGGCACCATTGTCGGCTCGTCGGGGGAGCTGGAGCACGGCGCGCTGTGGCACGTTCCTGGCGGCTACGCCATGCGCGAGCGGCTGGGCGACGCCAAGGCGATCGTGCCGTCGGCAACCAAGGTCGGCGCCTTCGGCTCGCGGCTTGACGTGCCGCTCGGCCACACCAACGCCGCCTATGTCCGCAGCCATTTCGACGCCATGGAGGTCGGCCTCAGCGACGGGCCGCGTGCCGACGAAATCCTGTTTTGCCTCGCCATGAGCTGCGGCCCGCGCGTGCATGACCGCATGGGCGGCCTGGCGGTCGGCGACATCAAGGCCTGGGACGGCTTGCGATGAGCGGCGGGGACAATCTTCTCAAGCTCGTCGAGGCCGAAGAGCCCGACGAACATGACTACCGCCTGCAGGAGCAGGTCGGCTTCATCCTGCGCAAGGCGCATCAGCGCCATGTCTCGATCTTTGCCGCCCAGATCAGCGACCTGACGCCGCCGCAATTCGCTGCACTTGCCAAGCTGCACGACGTCGGCGAGACCTCGCAGAACCAGTTGGGCACGCTGATCGCCATGGATGCGGCGACGGTCAAGGGCGTCATCGACCGGCTGAAGGCGCGTGGCCTGGTCGATCTGACCAAACACGAGGTCGACAAGAGGCGGCTGCTGGTCAACCTCACGCCAGAGGGACGCGAGGCGATCGAGCGGCTGATCCCGCTGGCCCGCGCCATCACCCAGGAAACGCTGGCGCCGCTGACCGCCAAGGAGGCCGCTACGTTTATGCGGCTGCTGGCGAAACTCGCCTAGGCGCGCAGTCTCGTGCCTTCTGGATCGAAGAACGGCATCGGCGCCACCACCGCGCGTGTCCGCTTGCCGTCAATGTCGGTGCTGAGTTCGGTGCCGATGGCGGTGAACGGCAGCCGCAGATGCGCGGTCGCCAGCACCTTGCCCAGCGAATAGCCGTGATCGCTATAGGTGACGACACCGGCATCCTCGCCGTCGGCGAAAACCCTGGCATCCGTCGCGGCCGGCTTGTCACCGTCGAGAATCAGCCCGGTCCAGCGTTCGTCGAGCCCCTTGCCGCGAATTGTGAGCAATGCCTCGCGGCCGATGAACTCGCCCTTGTCGAACTTGATCCAGCGATCGAGCCCGACATGGAAGGGCGTACGGCTCTCGTCCATGTCGATGCCATGCGCCGGATAGGCCTTTTCCAGCCCGAGCGTGAACATGGCCAGCACGCCGTATGGCTTCAGGCCGAAATCGCTACCGGTCCGCATCAGCGCGTCCCAGACGGAAGTGGCCTCGTCCGCCGGCACGAACAGTTCGAAGCCGAGCTCGCCGGTCACCCCGGTGCGTGAGATCAGGACTTTGGTCTCGCCGACGCGCCCTGAAGTGAACGCCCAGCGTTTCAACTCTTCGAGATCGGCATCCGACACTATAGCTTTCAGCAGCTCGCGTGAGCGCGGCCCCTGTATGGTCGGGAAGGCGACGGCCGCGGTGATGTCGGTGACATAGGCCTTTCGCGCTTCAGCATGATGCTGCAGCCAGGGCAGCATCTTCAGCCGGTTGACCGAGCCGGTCACCAGCATGAAATGCTCAGGCGCCAGCCGGAACACGGTGAGGTCGTCCATGATGCCGCCATCGTCGCGGCAGACGGTGGAATAGCGCACCTGGCCGGGCTTCATCGCGGCGGCATCGTTGACGATGATGTGGTTGACCAGCGCCTCGGCTTCCGGCCCCTTGATGTCCATCTTGCCCATGGTGCTGAGATCCTGCACGCCGACATTCTTGCGCGTGTTCAGATGCTCGTCGGCGATGCCGGAATAAGTTTTGGCCGAGACGAAGTCGCCGCCGACCCGGCCCATCGTGGCGCCGAGGCCAACGATGCTGGTGTAGAAAGGGGAGCGCCGCTCAACCAAGAAACTTCTCCGTCATCTCATGAAAACGGCAGCGCCGGGTGGCGCTGCCGAGGTCGGGTTGGCTGAGGGATTAACCCCCGTAGACGTCGAAGGCGAAGTACTTGTCGTTGATTTCCTTGTACTTGCCGTTGGCACGCAGGGCGTCGATGGCGGCATTGAACTTGTCGGCCAGTTCCTTGTTGCCCTTTTGCAGGGCGATGCCGACGCCGGGTCCATGAATGGCCGGATCAGCGGTGAGCGTGCCGAGCAATTTGCAGCAGGCGCCATCGGGCTTCTTCAGCCATTCGGTCAGGATGATCGAGCCGTCCATCATCGCGTCGAGCCGGCCATTGGCCATGTCGGTGCGGGCGTCGTCGCCGGTCGGATACGCTTTCACGGTCGAGCCGGAGTATTTCTGCTCGGCGAAATTCTGGTGGATGGTTGCGCTCTGCACGCCCAGCACCTTGCCCTTCAGATCGTCCGGCGATGTGCCGGCGATGGTCGAATCCTTCGGCACGGCGATGGCCGGCGGCGTCTGGTAATATTTGTGGGTGAACTCGACCTTCTCGGCCCGTTCCGGCGTGATGGTGATGTTGATGATGGCGTCGAACTTGCCGGCCTGCAGCGCCGGAATGGAACCATCGAAATCCTGTACGGAGAATTCGCACTCGGCCTTCATCTCGGCACACAGCGCCTTGCCGAGGTCGATGTCGAAGCCGCCCAGCGTGCCGTCCGAATTGGCATAGTTGAAAGGCGGATAGGCGCCCTCGGTCCCGATCCTGAGTTTCTCGGCGGAGGCAGCACCGGTCCCAAGCAGCAGGGCGGCGGAAGCGGCAAGCACGAAACGACCGAAAAGACGCATGTTCCTGATCTCCGTTGACTAAGCAATTCCAGGGAAGGTGTTGGCGGTTTCCCGTCCGGAATTGCGCGAAAACAAGGATAGAAGTCTATGGTCTTTTGCAGGCCCCACGGAGACGGAAACGACATGCTCTGCGGCGATCACGGCGCGGCAAGCCGTCCTTCCTCAGGAATCTTACTGTGATCTAAATTACAGACCGATCATGGACATGGGCGCATGCACAGCTGGAAGTAGACGGTCGTGGGAGGGACCTGGGGATGGACCAGCAGGAATTCGTGCAGGAAGCCGCGCAGCGGCGCATAGACGACGACATCGCCAAGCGCATCAAGGTTCACCAGGCCAACATCGAGCGGCTCGAAACCGCAAGGGAAAGCGCCGGCAATCTCGAGGCGGCCGTCGCCAACCGGCCGCTGGTGATGCTGGCGCAGGGCGATTCCTGGTTCGACTATCCGCTCACCGGCAACGGCTTTCCGTTCGTCGACACCGACGTGATCGCGCAGCTGCGCCGCATCGGCTCGATGCCGCCGACCATCCTCAACCTTGCCCATCATGGCGATGCGGCGACCGACGAGATGTCGCTGCCCAAGCAGCAGCGCATGATCGCCGCCCTGCGCAACAAGGCCAACTGGCTGGACGGCAAGCCCGATGCCATCCTGTTCTCTGCCGGTGGCAACGACATTGCCGGCGACCAGTTCTGCATCTTCCTCGACTTCAATGACGGCCACGCCCCCGGGCTGAACAAGAACCGCTTCACCAAGGCGCTCGGCATGGTCGAGGCCTGCTATCTCGATTTGTTCGCGCTGCGCGACCGCGTCGCGCCAGGCGTGCCGATCTTTGGCCATTGCTATGATTTTCCGATCCCGAACGGAGCGCATCCGTCCTGTGTCGGCCCGTGGCTGAAACCGTCGCTCGATTTCTGCAACTGGACGGTCGCCAAGGGCACGGTCATCGTTCACGACGCGCTGGCGGCGTTCCGCGATGTGGTGAAGCGCCTGGCCGACGATCCCAACAACAATTTCCATCTGGTCGACACGCAGGGAACGTTGAAGGTGGCCGACTGGGCCAACGAACTGCATCCCGATCCCGCCGGCTTCAAGAAGATCGCGCAAAAATTCGCCGATGCGCTGAAGGCCAAGCTGCAGACCTGACGCGGCTCGGGCCTGTCGGCTGTCAGGTTCCGAACAGCTCTTTGGCTTGTTCAACGGTGTAGTAACCAAGCCTGATGTCTTCGGCGACCAGTTTCGGGTCGCGCTCACGCGGATCGCCATAGCCGCCGCCGCCCGGCGTGCCGACGCGCACGCGGTCGCCGGCCTTGAGCGCGATGTCCTGTTCCTTGGACAGATGCGGCGGCACATGTGCCTCGCCGGCGCGGAACACGGTCACCGTGTTGACCGCGCCGTCCCTGCCGCCGAGCGCGCCTTGCGGGCCGAAACGGCCATGGTCCATGACGAAGGACGCGCGCGCTTCGCCTCGCAAGATCTCGACCTCATAGGCGAGGCCGAAGCCGCCGCGCTGCTTGCCGGCGCCGCCCGAGCCTTCGCGCAAGGCATAGTGGCGGTAGAGCACAGGAAACGCCTGCTCCATGATCTCGACCGGCGGCGATTTGGAAATGCCGATGGTAGAGCAGCCATTGGTCAGCCCGTCATGGCCTGAATTGCCGCCATAGCCGCCGCCGGAGATCTGATACATCACATAGTCGCGGCCGCGCGCCGGATCGTTGCCGCCCAGCGCGAAATTGCCGCTGGAGCCGGCGGGTGCAGCCGTCACCTTTTCCGGCAGCGCCTGCACCATCGCCGCGAACACCGCCTCGGCGATGCGCTGCGAGACTTCAGCCGCGCAGCCCGAGACCGGCCGTGGGTATTTCGCGTCGAGGAACGTGCCTTCCGGCCGCTTGACGATCAGGGGCTCGAAGGCGCCGGCGCTGATCGGTACATCCGGGAAAATATGGCGCATGGCGAGATAGACCGACGACAAAGTCGTCGCCAGCACGCTGTTCATCGGCCCGGCACAGGGTTTTGACGAACCGGTGAAATCGAAGGTCAGCGTGTCGCCCTTCTTCTCCACCGCGAGCGCGATGGTCAGCGGCTCGTTGACCACGCCGTCCGAGTCGACAAAGGCCTTCGAGCTGTAGGTGCCGTCGGGAATGGCGGAGATGTTGGCGCGCATCTGCTCGGCGGCGCGGCGACGCAGTTCGGCGATCGCCCCGACGACGGTTTCGTCCCCGTAACGATCGAGGATTCCATTGAGCCGGTCCTGACCGATCAACAGTGCCGCGGCTTGCGCCCTTATATCGCCGATGCGCTGGTCGGCGACGCGGATGTTGGAGCAGATGATGGCGTAGATTTCGGAGTCGAGCACGCCCTTCTTGAACAGCTTGACCGGCGGCAGCCGCAGGCCTTCCTGCTCGACGGCTGTGGCGGAGGCGGAGAAGCCGCCCGGCACCGAGCCACCGATATCGGGCCAGTGGCCGGTATTCGATAGCCAGCAAAATATCTTGCCGTCGCGGTAGACTGGCATGGCGAAGCGCACGTCCATGAGATGCGTGCCGCCGAGATAGGGATCGTTGACGATGTAGATGTCGCCCGGCTCAGGCGGCAGGCAACGGCCGTCGGCGATCATCTCGATCACCGTTTTGGTCGAATACTGCATGACGCCGACGAACACCGGCAGGCCCTGGCTGCCTTGTGCGATCAACGAACCATCGACGGCCGAGTAGATGCCGTCGGAGCGGTCATTGGCCTCGGCGATGACAGGCGAGAAGGCAGCGCGGGAGAAAGTGAGATCCATCTCGTCGCAGACCTGCTGCAAGGCTGCCTGCAGGACCGAAAGCGTGATGGCGTCGAGCTTTTGCATCTCAGGCCTCGCCAATGTCGATGATGATGTTGCCGTCGGCGTCCGATCTTGCGCGGTCGCCGGGTTCGAGCACGGTGGTGGCGTCCATCTGTTCGAGGATCGCCGGCCCTTGGATAACGGCATCGAGCGGCAATTTTTCGCGTGCGTATATCGGCGTATCGTGCCAGCGTCCGGCATACCAGACCGGCCTTGTCTCGCGCAGCGCCTCGTCTAGCGTCTTTGTACGTCCGGCCGGGTCGATCAGCCGTGACAGGTCGATTGCCGGCCGCACGCCCGTCACCGACGTGTTGAGGTTGACCAGATTGGCGCGGATCTCCGGCAACTCGACCTTGAAGCGGGCGAAATAGGCTTTTTCGAACAGCGCCTGCAACTCCTGCCTTGTCACCGATGAAGACGGCAGCGCCACGTTGATGATGTGGGTCTGGCCGACGAACTGCATGTCGGCAGAGTGCGTAACGCGGATCGTTTCCGGCTTCACCGCTTCCTTGCCGATCAGTTCCTCGCCTTCCCCGCGGTGACGTTCCAGCACCTCGCGAAGCCGGGCTTCATCAAGCACGGCGACCGGCTGGTTGATGGTGTTGACGAAGTCATGGCGCAGATCGGCCACGACGCAGCCGAGCGCGTTGGTGATGCCCGGACGGGCCGGCACCAGCACGCGGGGCAGGCCGAGTTCGCGTGCCAGCGCGGTTGCATGCAGCGGCCCGGCGCCGCCGAAGGCGAACAGCGCGAAATCACGCGGATCATGGCCGCGCGACACCGAGACCATGCGGATGGCGCCGGCCATTTTCATGTTGCCGAGCCGCAGGATTGCACCCGCCGCCTCGACGCCGGAGAGGCCGGTGGCCTTGCCTATTCTGTCTTCGAAGATGCCGGTGACCCGCTCGACGGTGACCGGATTTTCGACCGCCAGCAGCTTCTTCGGCGCCAGCCGGCCCAGCACCAGATTGGCGTCGGTGATGGTCGGCTCCAGGCCGCCGCGGCCGTAGCAGATCGGGCCGGGATTGGCGCCGGCACTTTCCGGGCCGATCTGGATCAGCCCGGCGGCATCGACCCGGGCGATGGAGCCGCCGCCGGCACCGACCGTATGCACCGCCACCATCGGCACATGGATCGGCATCGCATATTCGATCTCGATCTCGTTCGAGACGGCGGGCTCCGCATTGCGGATCAGCGCCACGTCGGTCGAGGTGCCGCCCATGTCGTAGGTGACGAGGTTTTCAAAGCCGGCGCGCTTGCCCGTATAGGCGGCGGCGATGACGCCGGAGGCCGGGCCGGACATCACGGTCTTGGCCGATTCGCGGGTGACGAAACGGGCCGAGATCATGCCGCCATTGCCGTTCATGATCAGGAAGTCGCGGGCATAGCCCTTGGCAGCCAATTCCTTGCGCAGCCGCTCGACATAACGCTCGAGGATCGGCTGCACCGAGGCGTTGACCGCGGCGGTCACGCCGCGCTCGAATTCGCGGGCTTCCGACAGCAGCGCATGGCCAGTCGTGATGTAGCCGTTCGGCCAAAACTCGGCGGCGATTTCGGCCGCGCGCCGCTCATGCGAAGGGTTGGCGTAGGAATGCAGGAAATGGATGACGAGGGACTCGCAGCCGGCCACGATCAGCGTCTTCACGGCGTCGCGCATCTCGGCCTCGTCGAGCGGCGTGCGCACCGCGCCCGACGCTTCGACGCGCTCCGACACTTCGAGCCGGAGATCGCGCGGGATGATCGGAACGAAGCTTCCGGTCATGCCGTAGGGCTGCGGCCGTGTGCGGCGGCCAAGCTCGATCACGTCGCGAAAACCGCGCGTGGTGATCATGCCGGTTTTCGCCAGCCTGCGTTCCAGCACCGCATTGGTGGTGGTGGTCGTGCCATGCACGATGAGGTCGATGCCGTCTATGGCAAAGCCTGTGGCGCCCAGCGCTGAAACCACGCCGAACGCCTGGTTGTCGACCGTCGTCGGCGTCTTGGCGATATGCACCTTTCCGCCATCTTTGCCGTCGATCAAAATGAGGTCGGTGAAGGTTCCGCCGACATCGATGCCGGCAACGACGTGACCCAGGGAATTCGGTTGTTGCACCGAAAAATTCTCTTTCATTGTCGAAACCCGAAATGGCGGAACTACGAATATGCCGCAGTTTGGAAAGCTGTTTTAGCGTGGTATCTTGACACAAATATCGTTTGTATACTAATAAATTTGGGACACAAGAGCTCACTGCTTTGGAGTGTGTGAACGGCTCGCCGGGACCTGAATGGTCTGGGCGCGCAGGAAACGGTTTGGCGCCCGCGTAGTGGCTTGGGCAAGACAGAGTTGGATTGATGAACACCACATCCGCACTCAACACCGCCGACGCCCGTCCGCTGCAGTTCCCGATTCCGGCCAATGTCTATGCCGAAACCGTCGTCTCGGTGAAGCATTACACCGACCGCCTGTTCTCGTTCCGCATCACCCGCCCGCAGTCGTTGCGCTTCCGCTCCGGCGAGTTCGTCATGATCGGTCTGCCCAATGCCGAAAAGCCGGTGTACCGCGCCTATTCGGTCGCCAGCCCGGCCTGGGACGAGGAGCTGGAATTCTTCTCGATCAAGGTGCCGGATGGTCCGCTGACCTCCGAACTGCAGAAGATCCAGGTCGGCGACACCGTCATCATGCGCCAGAAGTCGACCGGCACGCTGGTTGTCGACGCGCTGACCCCGGCAAAGCGCCTGTTCATGATCTCGACCGGCACCGGCATCGCGCCCTTCGCCAGCCTTCTGCGCGACCCCGATACCTACGAAAAATTCGATCAGGTCATCCTGACCCACACCTGCCGCGACAATGCCGAACTGACCTATGGCCAGGAACTGGTGGCCGCGCTCGAGAACGATCCCCTGATCGGCGAACTGACCGGCGGCCGCGTCACCCTCTACAATTCGACGACCCGCGAAGAATCGGCGCGCATGGGCCGCATCACGGCGCTGATCGGCTCGGGCAAGTTCTACGCCGACCTCGGCATCGAGAAGCTCAATCCGGAGACGGACCGCATCATGATCTGCGGCTCGATGCATATGCTGAAGGACGTCAAGGAAATGGCCGAAAGCCTCGGCTTCCATGAGGGCTCGCTCAGCCATCCCTCGACCTTCGTCGTCGAGCGCGCTTTCGTCGGCTGACATCAGCAGGCGCCTCGGCGCCTGCTTCTCGATTGGAATTTTGACCATGCGGTCAAAATTCAGCTGCTTTCGCCGCCTTTTTCCGCTATGACCGCTTGAAGGACTCGTGAAGCGATGCTTCACGGGCTATCTTCGGTGTGCGTCGCCTAAAGCCGCCGCGCGGTCCGGGAGCAACGACACGCACCACGACGTAAAATCGTCGAGCGAAAGGGCAGGAGATGAGCAGCACAATCCGCGAAGCCGATCTCGGCGGGTCCAAGGTCACGCCGCTGCCGGCGCGTGCCGCAGCCAACACGCCCGTTCCGCAATCGCATGGCATCGCCCGCAACACCGGCATGCGGCTCGATCTCGGCTTCATGGAATCGGTGCGCTCGGTCAATCGCTCGGCGCTGGAGCGCCGCGTCGCCAGCCTGACCAAGCGTCGTTCGATCAAGGCCGACAACCAGGCGGCATGGCTGCTGCGCGCCGTCTCCTGCATGGATTTGACGACGCTGAATTCCAACGACACCGAAGAGCGCGTCCGCCGCCTGTGCGCCAAGGCGATCAACCCGTTCCGCCGCGACATCGTCGAGGGGCTTGGCATCGAGGGCGAAAAAATCCGCCCGGCGGCGGTCTGCGTCTATCATCCATTCGTCGCGACGGCTGTTGATGCCGTGCGCGGCACCGGCATCCATGTCGCCGCCGTCTCCACCGCTTTCCCGCACGGCCTTGCGCCGCTGTCGACCCGCCTGCAGGAGATCGAGGCATCGGTGCGCGACGGCGCCGACGAGATCGACGTCGTCATCCCGCGCGGCCTGGTCTTCGGCGCCAAGTGGCAGGAGCTCTACAACGAGATCGTCTCGATGCGCGAAGCCTGCGGCGATGCGCATCTCAAGGTCATTCTCGGCACCGGCGACCTCGCCACGCTGCGCAATGTCATGCTGGCCTCGATGGTGGCGATGATGGCCGGCGCCGATTTCATCAAGACCTCGACCGGCAAGGAAAGCGTCAACGCCACGCTGCCCGTCGGCCTTGCCATGGTGCGCGCCATCCGAGCCTATTTCGAGGAGACCGGCTTTCTCATCGGCTTCAAGCCGGCCGGCGGCATCTCTACAGCCAAGGCTTCGCTCGACTGGCTGGTGCTGATGAAGGAGGAGCTCGGCCGGCCATGGCTGGAGCCAGACCTGTTCCGCTTCGGCGCCTCGAGCCTCCTCACCGACATCGAGCGCCAGCTCGAGCACCATCTGACCGGGCATTATTCGGCCAATCACCGCCACGCAATGGCGTGAGGCGGATGAAGGCCTTGAACGTCGTGTTCCTTCGCCCCTCCCTCTGTCCTGCCGGACATCTCCCCCACTTGGGGGGAGATTGGCTAACGTCGGCGATTTCGCCAATTGTCGACGTTTCAGAGCCGACAGGCGCGAAGGCTAATCTCCCTCCTTGTGGGGGAGATGTCCGGCAGGACAGAGGGGGGCGCCACAGAGCGCCTGCCAAGACGATTATCTGGAGCGCGTCATGAACATTCTCGAACGCTATCACGCCATGGAATACGGCCCGGCGCCGGAAGCCCGCACCGAGGCCGATGCCTGGCTTGCCGGACGCGATTTCGGCAAGGCGCTGTTCATCGACGGCGGCTGGAAGGCAGCAGGCGGCGGCAAGACCTTCGAGACCAGCGAACCCTCATCCGGCAAGCTGCTGGCCAAGATCTCCGATGCCGGCGCCGCCGATATCGACGCAGCCGTCGCCGCAGCCATCAGGGCCTTACCGAAATGGTCGGCATCCTCGGGCTACCAGCGCGCAAAAGTGCTTTACGCCATTGGCCGCGCGATGCAGCGTCATCAGCGCCTGTTCGCAGTGCTTGAGTCAATCGACAACGGCAAGCCGATCCGCGAAAGCCGCGACATCGACGTGCCGCTGGCCATCCGCCATTTCATCCATCATGCCGGCTGGGCACAGGCGCTGGACAAGGATTTCCCAGGCCACAAGGGTGTCGGCGTCGTCGGCCAGATCATCCCATGGAATTTCCCGCTGCTGATGCTGGCCTGGAAGATTGCGCCGGCGCTCGCCGCCGGCTGCACGGTGGTGCTGAAGCCGGCCGAGTTCACGCCGCTCACCGCCATCCTGTTTGCCGAGATCTGCGAGCGTGCCGGCGTGCCCAAGGGCGTCGTCAACATCGTCCAGGGCGGGCCGGAAGCGGGCGTCGCCATCGTCAACCATCCCGGCATCCAGAAGATCGCCTTCACCGGCTCTTCGGAGGTCGGCAAGATCATCAGGAAAGCCACGGCCGGATCGGGCAAGAAGCTGTCATTGGAGCTTGGCGGCAAATCGGCCTTCATCGTCTTCGAGGACGCCGATCTCGACAGCGCCGTCGAAGGACTGGTCGACGGCATCTGGTTCAACCAGGGCCAGGTCTGCTGCGCAGGCTCGCGGCTTCTGGTGCAGGAAGGCATTGCCGACGCGTTGATCGCAAAGGTCAAGGTCAGGA
Organism: Mesorhizobium sp. M0478; assembly: GCF_040321305.1. NCBI lineage: Bacteria > Pseudomonadati > Pseudomonadota > Alphaproteobacteria > Hyphomicrobiales > Phyllobacteriaceae > Mesorhizobium > Mesorhizobium sp. M0478. The sequence continues at coordinate 75,345 of NZ_JAMYRH010000014.1, read as the reverse complement.
TGAGCCGGCTTCGCGTCGGCAGCCCGCTCGACAAGAACACCGATATCGGACCGCTGGTCGACGCCACACAGCTCGACCGCGTCAAGGGCCTGGTCGCAGAAGGCGCCAGACAGGGCGCCGTCTGCTGGCAGCCCGACGCGGTGCTGCCGTCTTCCGGCTACTACCACCTGCCGACGCTCGCCACCGGTGTTTCGCCGGCAAATATATTGGCGCAGGAAGAGGTGTTCGGCCCGGTTCTGGCCACCATGACCTTCCGCAACACCGAGGAAGCGGTCGAACTCGCCAACAACACGCGCTATGGGCTGGCCGCCTCGGTGTGGAGCGAAAACATCAACCTCACGCTGCATGTCGCGCCGCAGCTGAAGGCCGGCGTCGTCTGGGTCAACGGCACCAACATGTTCGACGCCGCCTGCGGCTTCGGCGGCTATCGCGAAAGCGGCTTTGGCCGCGAGGGCGGGCGCGAGGGCATGTTCGAGTATCTCTCGGCAAAGCTGCCGCTCGGCCCGGTGATCAAGCCGACGGCGGCTTCGGCGCAGCCGGTCGAGCAATCGGATGGCGGCGCCATCGATCGTACCGCAAAGCTGTTCATCGGCGGCAAGCAGGTGCGGCCCGACGGCAATTATTCGCTGGCGATAGCCACTGCCAAGGGCAAGCTCGCCGGCGAAGTCGGTCTCGGCAGCCGCAAGGACATCCGCGACGCCGTTGCCGCCGCCCGCGCCTGCAAGGCCTGGCCGGAGGCGACCGCCTACAATCGCTCCCAGGTGCTATATTATCTCGCCGAAAATCTGTCCGGCCGTGCCGGCGAGTTTACCGCACGCTTGACCGAACTGACCGGCGCCAACGCCAAGGCCGCGCGGGAGGAAGTGGAACAATCGATCGAGCGCCTGTTCCTCTATGCCGGCCTTGCCGACAAGTATGAGGGCAGGGTGCATCAGCCACCGGCCCGCGCCGTCACGCTCGCTTTGCACGAGCCGGTCGGCGTCGTCGGCATCGTCGCCCCGGACAGCGCGCCGCTGCTCGGCTTGATCTCCCTGATCGCACCTGCGCTTGCCATGGGCAACACGGTGGTGGCCGTGCCGTCGGAAAAATACCCGCTGCTCGCCACCGATCTCTACCAGGTGATCGAATATTCCGACGTTCCGGCAGGCGCCATCAACATCGTCACCGGCCGCACGGCGGAGCTTGCCGGCGTGCTGGCCAAGCATGACGATGTCGACGGGCTCTGGCTGTTTGCCGATGCCGACACTTGCGCCAAAGCGGAGGCCGATTCCATCGGCAATCTCAAGCGCGTCTGGACCGGCAACGGCCGCAGCCTCGACTGGGCGTCCGACGAGGCCGCCGGCGATGCCCTGCTGCGCCGCGCCGTCGAAGTGAAGAACGTCTGGGTGCCATACGGCGACTAATGCCGCCTGAAGCGCGCTGTGCTTGAGCGAACCATGGCAGCGTCACTCGTTGCCCGGTTGTCATACATGTTGTTGCATCAGAGCAAGCGATGTGCATTACATCGGCCGTCACGAAGGTGATCGCGTTCGGGCTTGACGCCCGGACGTGTGTTCTTTAACCAGAAAAAACATTTGTTATTTTGACTGATGGATTGTGCAGGCCGCATAGTCGCGCCTGCCTGGCACAGGACGCCCCGGTTAGCCGGCAGTAAATCGGGCCGAGAAGTGGCCAAAGAGGGCGAGGAGAAACGCATGGCGGATCTGGCAGGCAAGGTCGTTGTCGTCACGGCGGCGGCGCAAGGCATCGGCAGAGCGAGCGCTCTGGCCTTCGCCAAGGCAGGTGCCGTCGTGCACGCCACCGACATCAACGAGGCGCTGCTGGCCGAACTCGCCAAGACCTCCGGCATCAAGACCCGCAAGCTCGACGTCCTCAACGATGATGCCGTGATATCGGGCTTCGCCGAAATCGGCCGCGTCGACGTGCTGTTCAACTGCGCCGGCTTCGTTCATTCCGGCTCGATTCTCGAGATGAAGGATGCCGATCTCGATTTCGCCTTCAATCTCAATGTCCGCGCCATGATCCGCACCATTCGGGCCGTACTGCCCGGCATGCTGGAGCGCGGCGATGGCTCGATCATCAACATGTCGTCCGTCGCCGGCGCCGGCAAGGGCGTGCCCAACCGCTTCGCCTATGGCGTCTCCAAGGCGGCCGTGATCGGTCTCACCAAGGCGGTTGCCGCGGACTATGTCGCCAAGGGCATTCGCTGCAACGCCATCTGCCCCGGCACCGTCGAGAGCCCGTCGCTGCAGGACCGCATGCATGCGCAGGGCGATTACGAGGCGGCCCGCGCGGCCTTCATTGCCCGCCAGCCGATGGGCCGTCTCGGCACGCCCGAGGAAATCGCCGACCTTGCGGTCTACCTCGCCGGCGCCACGTACACCTCGGGGCAGGCCTATAATATCGACGGCGGCTGGTCGATCTGAGCAATAGCCTTGATCCGCAGGTCCAGGCTCGAACAGTTCTAAAGTCCGGCTTGCCCTAGGTCGGGTCCGATAGCCAGAGTCCGCCCAGTCATCGCTTGGCGAAGCGAGTTTTGAAAACGGCCTTGGGCCGCAATTTGGAGAGCAAGATGAAACTGCTGCGCTATGGCGAGATAGGGAACGAACGCCCCGGCCTGCTCGATGCGGATGGCACGATCCGCGATCTTTCAGGTCATGTCGCCGACATTGCCGGCAAGGCGCTCGATCCGGCATCGCTCGATGCGCTATCGAAGCTCGACCCGAAGTCGCTGCCGGCCGTACCCGGAAGCCCGAGGCTTGGCGCCTGCGTTGCCGGCACAGGAAAATTCATCTGCATTGGCTTGAACTATTCCGACCACGCCGCCGAAACCGGCGCCGCCGTGCCGCCGGAGCCGATCATCTTCATGAAGGCGAGCTCGGCCATCGTCGGTCCCGACGATGATGTGCTGATCCCGCGCGGCTCGGAAAAGACCGACTGGGAGGTTGAACTCGCCGTGGTCATCGGCAGAAAAGCCAAATACGTCACCGAAGCCGAGGCGCTGGATTATGTCGCCGGCTATGCCGTTGCCCATGACGTGTCCGAGCGAGCCTTCCAGGCCGAGCGCCAGGGCCAGTGGACCAAGGGCAAGAGCTGCGACACGTTTGGTCCGACCGGCCCGTGGCTTGTCACCAAGGACGAGGTTGCCGATCCGCAGAACCTCAAAATGTGGCTGACGGTCAACGGCAAGACGATGCAGAACGGCTCGACCAGGACCATGGTCTACGGCGTGGCCTATCTCGTTTCCTATCTCAGCCAGTTCATGTCGCTGCATCCTGGCGACATCATCTCCACCGGCACCCCGCCCGGCGTTGGGCTGGGCATGAAGCCGCCCGTGTTCCTGAAGCCCGGCGATGTGGTGGAACTGGGCATCGAGGGGCTAGGCCAGCAGAAGCAGACCTTCAAGGCGGATGCCTAGCCGCCTCTGCCCTTAGAGCGTTTCACCGTTTGCCGGCGAAACGGTCTATCTCTTTGTTTGCCGGGCGGCTGGCGCCTCTTGTCAGCGCCAGCCCAGAGCCGGCGCGACGTGCTTCAGGATCGCCTCGATGACGTGGGCGTTGTACTCGACGCCAAGCTGGTTGGGGACGGTCAGAAGCAGCGTGTCGGCCTCGGCGATCGCTTCGTCCTCTTTCAGCTGATCGATCAGCACATCGGGCTCCGCGGCATAGGAGCGGCCGAAGACGGCAAGCTTCTCAGGCTCGATATAGCCGAAATGATCTTCGCTGCTGCCGCCGCCGAAATAGGCGCGGTCGCGGTCGTTCACCAGCGCAAAGATGCTGCGGCTGACCGACACGCGCGGCTCGCGTGTGTGGTCGGCCGCCTTCCACGCCGCGCGATAGGCGCGGATCTGTTCGGCCTGCTGGATGTGGAGCGGCTGGCCGCCCTCATCGAACTTTAGCGTCGAACTTTGCAGGTTCATGCCGAGCTTGCCCGCCCATTCGGCGGTCGCGTTGGTAGCGGCGCCCCACCAGATCCGGTCGCGCAGGCCGGCCGAGAATGGCTCGAGCCGCAGCATTCCCGGAGGATTGGGGAACATCGGCCGCGGATTGGGTTGCGCGAAACCTTCGCCGCGCAGCACATTCAGGAAAACCTCGGCATGATTGCGCGCCATGTCGGCATCGCTTTTGCCGTCCTGCGGCACGTAGCCGAAGTAGCGCCAGCCGTCGATCACCTGCTCCGGCGAACCGCGGCTGATGCCAAGCTGCAGCCGGCCACCGGCGATCAGGTCGGCAGCACCCGCATCCTCGGCCATATACAGCGGATTCTCATAGCGCATGTCGATGACGGCGGTGCCGATCTCGATGCGGCTGGTGCGGGCGCCGACCGCGGCCAGAAGCGGAAACGGCGAAGCGAGCTGGCGGGCAAAATGATGGACGCGGAAATAGGCGCCGTCCGCGCCCAGCTCCTCGGCGGCGACGGCCAGGTCGATCGACTGCAGCAGCGCGTCGGACGCCGAGCGCGTCTGCGATTGCAACGAGGGCGACCAATGGCCGAAGGAAAGAAAGCCGATCTTCTTCATGCGCGTATCCTGTTCTTTGATTGCAGTTGCCTACTTCGTCGCCCACGCGATTGGGTTCAATCGACACTCACACAACGCAGTGTCAATGCCGCCGGCCCTTGACGGTTTCGCGACGATACCCATCAGTGCGCAAAGGACCAAGGCCATGGTCCCCGGCGATGCCTTTCGCGACCGCGTCAGCATCTGCCGCGGCGCTTTGGGGCCAAATGAACCAACCAAAGGCGATGTACCGCAAATTCCATTCGCTTCAGAGCCCGGTTTTGAAATCTTCTCGCTCATTTAATTCTACAAAATCGGTAGGCTTAATGCGGATAGTGCGTTTGCGAGAAGGAGCTTCGGATGTCAAAAAAGCTGGTGGTGGGGTGGTCCGGCAACCTGACCCGTCCGTCCAAGACGAAGGCATTCGTCAGCCACATCGCCGGTGAGGTGGCGAGCCGGGCCGGCTCGGCTTTGAGCGTTTTCGACATCGAGGATCTCGGCCCGTCCTTTGCGCCTGCAAGACAGCTTGGCGATCTCGATCCGGCGGCGCGCGGTATTATCGAGCAGCTGCTCGGCGCCGACGTGCTGGTGGTCGGCTCCCCGACCTTCAAGGGCAGCTACACCGGGCTGTTCAAGCACTTCTTCGACCTGCTCGACCCGTCGTCGCTGCGCGGCAAGCCGATCATCCTGGCGGCAACAGGCGGCGGCGAGCGTCATTCGCTTGTCGTCGAACACCAGTTGCGGCCGTTGTTCGGCTTCTTCGAGGCGCAGACCCTGCCGACCGCGATCTACGCCTCGGACAAGGACTTTGCAGATGGCGTGCTGGTGTCAGAGGCAGTCAAGGCGCGAGCCCGGCAGGCGGTCGCTGAGGCATGCCGGGTGGCCGGCGTGCCCTACAGCGTCGTCCTTGCCGCCTGAAAACCAACGATCCGCGACGCAATATTCCATCCCGCATAGACCAGAAGGACGCCTGCAAATGACTCGAGCCAGCAAGTCCGATAGCAAACCGCGGCAGATCAAGCTCGGCGCCTTCCTGCCCGGCGGCGGACAGCATATTGCCGCCTGGCGTCATCCCGATGCGCCGGCCGACGGCGCCACCAATTTCGAGTTCCACAAGCAACTGGCGCTGACCGCCGAGCGCGGCCTGTTCGACGCCTATTTCCTGGCCGACAACCTGACCGTCGGCCTCGGCGCCCGCGAGGGCGGCAACGCCAAGATCGCCGGCTTCGAGCCGGTGACGCTGTTTGCGGCGCTGGCGCCGCTGACGACGCATATCGGTTTCATCGCCACGGCCTCCACCACCTATGAGGAGCCCTACACGCTGGCGCGCAAATTTGCTTCGCTCGACCTGTTGTCGAACGGCCGCGCCGGCTGGAACGTGGTGACCTCGGCCGGCGACGAAACGGCGCGCAATTTCAACCGCGACGTCCAGCCCAGCCATGCCGAGCGCTATGCCAGGGCGCATGAGCATGTCGAGACGGTCAAGGCGCTGTGGGACAGCTGGGAGGATGACGCCTTCATCCGCGACAAGCAGTCGGGCCGTTTCTACGACAAGGACAGATTGCACGACATCGACCACAAGGGCGAGCATTTCAGCGTCAAGGGTCCGCTCAACGTGCCGCGCCCGGTGCAAGGACATCCGGTTGTCGTACAAGCGGGGCAGTCGGAAGACGGCCGTGGGCTTGCCGCGCACTCGGCCGAGGTCATCTTCACCGCCCATCAGAAGCTCGAGACGGCGCAGGAATTCTACCGCGACATCAAGGCGCGCGTGGCTGAAGTCGGCCGCGATCCCGATCAGGTGCTGATCATGCCGGGCGTCGCGCCCTTCGTCGGCCGCACCGAGGACGAGGCCCGTGCCAAATACCAACAGCTTAACGACCTTATCCTGCCCGAGGACGGTGTCGCCCTGCTCAACGGGCTCGCCGGCCAGACGCTCGACATCAGGGGCTATCCGCTCGACGGCCCGTTGCCGCCGAGCAAGGAAACCGAGGGCATGAAGAGCCGCCAGGCGCTGATCCGGCAGATCGCCGACGAGCACAACTTCACCATACGCCAGCTTTACCAATGGGTAGCGACGGCGCGCGGCCACTACACCATCGTCGGCAGCGTCACGCAGGTCGCCGATCAGCTGGAGGAATGGTTCACCAGCGAGGCGGCCGACGGCTTCAACATCCTGCCGCCCTGGCTGCCCGGCGCGCTCGACGATTTCGTCGACCTGGTCATTCCCGAGCTGCAGCGGCGCGGCCTGTTCCGCACGGCCTACGAAGGCCGCACGCTGCGCGAGAATCTCGGCCTCAGGCGCCCGGAAAATCCATGGACCGTCGCCCGCTCGACCGTCCTTGCCGCCGAATGACCTTGGCAATCGAAGGGGTGAAGCAATGACGCTGCAGCACATCGATCGGCAGATCACGGTTCGCCGCAGTGGTGGCGAAACTGGGCTCGGCACCGACTTCCTGAACCTCGGTAGCAAGGCGGCTGTTCGCTTCCTGAAGCGCTACGGCGTGCTTGCCGGCTTCCTGGCGCTCTGGCAGGTGGCGAGCAGCGTCGGCTGGGTCAACGCGGCGGTGCTGCCGCCGATCGACATGATCGTCGTCGCACTCTGGAAGGGGCTTGCCGGCGGCAGCCTGCTCGGCGACATCGCCATCAGCCTGCAACGCGCCGGCATCGCCTTTGCGGCGGCTGTCGCCGTTGCCATTCCGCTTGGCCTGTTCATGGGCCAGGTGCGCCCGGTCGAAACCGCGCTCGATCCGATCCTGCAGGTGTTCCGGCAGACGTCGGCGCTGGCGCTCTATCCGGTGTTCATCCTGCTCTTGGGACTTGGCGAGACCTCGAAGATCTTCGTCATCTTCTGGGCGACGCTGTTTCCGCTGCTGCTCAACACCATCAGCGGCGTCAAGGAAGTCGATCCCAAGCTGCTTGAAATGGCGCGCGTCTATGGTGCGAGCCGGCTCACCGTGTTTCGCCGCGTCGTACTGCCGGGCGCCGTGCCGTCGATCTTCGTCGGCTTGCGGCTGAGCGCCACCACCGCGCTGCTGCTGCTGATCGCGTCCGAGATGATCGGTGCCAACAAGGGCATCGGCTTCCAGGTGATGAACGCGCAGTACAATTTCCAGATCCCGCTGATGTTTGCGGCAATCGTCATCCTCGCCGGGCTTGGCCTGATCGCCAACCAGGCATTGGTCACCCTGCAGCGGCGGCTCTGTCGCTGGAGCAATCCTGTCAACTGAGCAGTCCGCCCCTCACCGTTTACCTCCAGGAAGGACCCGATCATGAAAATCACCCGCCGTTCGCTGCTTGCCGGCGCGCCGCTTGCCGCCGGCCTCATCGCCGCCGGCCTGCCGCGCATGGCCTTTGCGCAAGCCGCAGCCGTCAAGTTCCGCTACCTCGCCAGCCGTGGCAGCATCTCCCCGCACGAGCTGGCCGACGAGCTTGGCTACTTCAAAGGGCTCGGCGTCGAGCTGGAGAATGTCGGCTATTCCTCGGGCGGACCGGAATCGCTGTTTGCGCTGTCTTCGGGCAGCGTCGACATCGGCTCGGCCGCCACCGCGGCGGTGATCAACTCGATCTCCGGCGGCAACGACTTCGTCGCGGCGTATCCGAGCAACGGCATCAACAAGGATGTGAAGAGCGTCTTCTACGTGCTGGAAGACAGCCCGATCAAATCGATCGCCGACATTGCCGGCAAGACCATCTCGGTCAACACGCTCGGCGCTCATCTCGACTATACGGTGCGTGAGGCCCTGCACAGCGTCGGCCTGCCGCCGACCGCCGCCAACCTCATTGTCGTGCCCGGCCCGCAGCTTGAGCAGACGCTGCGCTCGCGCCAGGTCGACATTGCCGGCCTCGGCTACTGGCAGGCGACCTTTGCCGGCGCGCTGGTCGCCAACGGCGGCGTGCGCGGCGTGTTCGACGACACCCAGGTGCTCGGCGAACTCGCCGGCGGCTTCGTCGTACTCAGGCGCGACTTCATTGCCGCCAACCCGGATGCGGCGCGCAACTTCGTCGAACAGTCGGCGCGCGCCTCGGACTGGTCGCGCCAGAACCCGGACGAAGCCCGCAAGGTGCTGGCCACTATCCTCGACAAGCGCGGCGAAAACGGCGATCTCGCCCGCTACTGGACCGGCTTTGGTCTGCGCGAAGGTGCGCAGGCGACCGATCGCGACATCGACTTCTGGGTCGCGGTGCTGGAGCGCGACGGCCGTCTGGCCAAGGGCAAGCTGAAAGCCGCCGACATCCTGTACCGGCCCGGCGAAACCAAGATCAACTGAGCTTTGAAATAGCTGAGAGACAAGATGGCCGGTTCCAACCGTGGCGGAGAGGTCTCGATCCGCGACCTGTCCAAATCCTTCAGCCTCGGCGGGCGCCAGCTTGCCGTGCTGCGGACGCTCAACCTCGACATTCGTTCGGGGGAATGCCTGGTCATCGTCGGCGCCAGCGGCTCCGGCAAGACCACGCTGCTGCGTATTCTGGCCGGGCTGGAGGCGGCCGACAGCGGCGGTGTCGCGATCGACGGCCAGCCGGTGCATGGCGTCGGCGCCGAGCGTGCCGTGATTTTCCAGGAGCCGCGGCTGCTGCCCTGGCTCAGCGTGCTCGGCAATGTCGCCTTCGGCCTCGAAGTGCGTGGCGTTCCCAAGAGACAAGCCGAGGAACGCGCCCGCTTCTACGTCGCACTGGTCGGCCTTGCTGAATTCGCCGATGCTTTTCCGAGCCAGCTTTCCGGCGGCATGGCGCAGCGCGTCGGCATCGCCCGGGCGCTCACCGTGCAGCCCGAGATCCTTCTGCTCGACGAGCCGCTGGGGGCGCTGGACGCCATGACCAAGATAGGCATGCAGGAGGAACTGGCGCGCATCTGGAGCGAGGAGAACGTCACCATGGTGATGGTCACCCACGATCTGGAGGAGGCGATCTATCTTGCCGACCGGGTGCTGATCCTGCCCAAGGAGAAAGGCGGCGCGGCGCGGTTGATCGACATCGACCTGCCACGCCCGCGCGAGCGCAGCGAGAGCCGCTTCGTGCGCTATCGCGAAGAACTGCTGCGCGAATTCGGCCTGCACTGATCGGGAAGGGGCCAGCCGTGGCTCCCCCGGAAGATTAGCTCTCGCGATTATTGCTTGGTGAACGTGCCCGTATAGGTTCGGTCGGCAAGCCCATAGGTGACGGCCAGCGTTCCGTCCGCCTGAATGACCGCGCTGACGTCCGCGCCATTGGGAAGGCGCCGCAGTTTCAACGTGTTGCCGAAAATCTTGCCTTCGCCGTCGGCCACGCCCGGTTTGTTGTCGGCGACATCGCCCCAGGCATAGGTGGCGGTGACATTGCCGCCGCGCGTAATCGTCAGCACGGCGAGCTTGCCGTCATACATCCCGTCCAGCTGTCCGCCCCATATGCCGGAAAACGCGACATATTTGGCCGGGACGCCTTCGCCGGGCGGCATAACCCGCACGGATGGATCGAGGACCGCCGCACCATCAGGAGCAGAGATCGCGGCAGGGGCCATGGGCTGAGGTGCGGGCGCTGGCGGCGGCGATGATGGTTCAGGCGCCGACTGGCAGGCGACAAGCATGAATGCCGCGAAACCGAGCGTCGGAAAGAGACTGTTTGGTGGAGCCAATCGGGATCGAACCGACGACCTCTTGAATGCCATTCAAGCGCTCTCCCAACTGAGCTATGGCCCCACTCCGGCAGTCAGCCGTCGCCGTTGCCGGCGAGAGGTCCGGCGCGGGTTTCAGGACCGCGCCGTTTAGTGCAGGCGGCTTCTAACCCCGCCTTCCCTGAAGATCAAGCCTTCGAGGCCCGCTTTTTCATCATAGCCCGTGAACGCCGCTAAATGCATGGGTTCGAAGCGTTCCTAGACTTCGTCGTCGTCGTCGCCGACGCCGATCATGTCGGCGACGTCGTCGTCTTCTTCCTCTTCGTCGGCAAGGAAAGTATCGTCCTCATCGTCGCCTAGATCGACATCGTCCTCGTCGTCGCCCAGGTCGGGAAGCTCGTCGCCGGCCTTGACGTCTTCGTCGGCCTCTTCAAGCGAGACGACTTCAACGCCTTCTTCTTCCTCGGCGTCCACTTCCTTCTCGGCCACTTCCTCTTCCTCTTCGAGGGCGGCGATCTTGCCGTCCTCGAAATAGGAACGCGGATACGTCTTGCCCGTATAGGGCGAGACGATAGGGTCCTTGTTCAGGTCGTAGAATTTTCGGCCCGTTTCAGGGTCGACACGCTTTGTGCCAAGTTCGTTTTTTGCCACGTCAAGCCTCGTCAGTAAAAGAGTGGTCCCCTTAACCACAGTTTACCGCGCTGTCAAAGCGAAAAGCCGGCGTCACAAAACCAAGCACTGAAAGGCCTCGCGCCAAGCGACGACCATGGGGATGACCATTCGTGCCCGCCGTGATACGAGACCGCCGCAACAAATGAAAAGCGCCGGCGCGCCGGCATTCCGTCCAGGGAAATTCCATGTCTCACGCCGCCGCTGCCAAGCCGGCCACCGCCCGCAAATCATCCGCCCTTTCCGGCACCGCTCGCGTGCCGGGCGACAAGTCGATTTCGCACCGTTCCATGATGTTCGGCGGCCTTGCCTCCGGCGAAACCCGCGTCACCGGCCTGCTCGAAGGCGAGGATGTGATGCGCACGGCGGCCGCCATGAAGGCGATGGGCGCGCATATCGAGAAGCGCGGCGCCGAGTGGGTGATCCGCGGCACCGGAAATGGCGCGCTGCTGCAGCCGGAAGGCCCGCTCGATTTCGGCAATGCCGGCACCGGCTCCCGCCTCACAATGGGCCTCGTCGGCACTTACGACATGGAAACGACCTTCATCGGCGACGCATCGCTGTCGGGACGGCCGATGGGCCGCGTGCTCGAACCCTTGCGCCAGATGGGCGTGCAGGTGCTGAAGGCGACGCCGGGCGACCGCATGCCGATCACGCTGCATGGGCCGAAACACGCCGCACCCATTACCTACCGCGTGCCGATGGCCTCGGCGCAGGTGAAGTCGGCCGTGCTGCTGGCAGGCCTCAACACGCCCGGCATCACCACCGTGATCGAACCGGTGATGACGCGCGATCATACCGAAAAGATGCTTAGGGGATTTGGCGCCAATCTCTCGGTCGAGACCGACGAGCGCGGCGTGCGCCACATCTTCATCGAGGGCCAGGGCAAATTGACGGGGCAGACCATCGCCGTGCCCGGCGACCCCTCCTCGGCCGGCTTCCCGCTGGTCGCGGCACTGATCGTGCCGGGTTCGGACATCGTCATCGAGAACGTGCTGATGAACCCCACCCGCACCGGCCTGCTTCTAACGTTGCAGGAAATGGGCGGCCAGATCGACATCTTGAACCCGCGCAATGCCGGCGGCGAGGATGTTGCCGATCTGCGCGTGCGCTACTCCGAGCTCAAGGGCGTCACCGTGCCGCCCGAGCGGGCGCCGTCGATGATCGACGAATATCCGGTGCTGGCGGTTGCCGCGAGCTTCGCCGAGGGCGAGACGTTGATGCAGGGACTGGAAGAGCTGCGGGTGAAGGAATCCGACCGACTGGCAGCGGTTGCCAATGGGCTGAAGCTCAACGGCGTCGACTGCACCGAAGGCGAAGCTTCGCTCGCGGTGCGCGGAAAGCCCGGCGGCAAGGGGCTGGGCGGCCATCCCAATGGCCAGGACACGACGGTGCAGACGCATCTCGACCATCGTATCGCCATGAGCTTCCTGGTGATGGGGCTGGCAACGGAAAAGCCGGTAACCATCGACGACGCCGCAATGATCGCGACGAGCTTCCCGGAGTTCATGGGGCTGATGACGGGGCTGGGCGCGGAGATTGGGTGATTTTCCCTGTCTCAATGTGCAGTATTCGTGCATGAGAGTGCAATGTCGGAATCGCGGCAATGATGGGCAGGCAGGTCAATTTCTGGTTGTCAGACAAAGATCAAACTGAGCTTCAGTCCATCGTGCTTTCAAAGGGGGTATTCGCGGTGATCAACAGCCAGTCGAAGACCCCCGCACCCTCGCTGAAAGAAAAATTTGAACGAGTGCACCCGGGCCGTAAGGTCGAGGGCTTTCATCTCGTTCCCAAGGCACTGAGGGATGAAATTGTTTGGAAGCACAATCCATACAACGATACGTATGATCCCGATCTCAGCCGCTCATCTGTGATACAGTACAACCCATCCCGGACCGAAGGCAGTTCAATTTTTCAGGGCCGATTTTATCTCCAAGCGCGCGACTTCGACGATCTTGGGCAGTTGATAGAGAAGCATGCGGCATTCACCAAGATCGGCGACGCGCTGCTACGCCTGGTGCGGAAAAATCTAAATCATCTGCACAGTGGCTTTTACGCTGGAAATGAAGCTCTGAAGCTGAAAGATGCGGGTTTCCAGTTTCGATCCTGATAGCAGCAAATCTTCGAGGTCGCGAATTGCCGTTCACCATCGCCATCGACGGCCCGGCCGGCGCCGGCAAGGGCACGCTGGCCCGCCGGCTGGCCGACCACTACCGTCTCAACCTGCTCGACACCGGCCTCACTTATCGCGCGGTCGCCCATGCGTTGATCCGGCACGCGCTGCCGCTCGACAATGTCTCGGCCGCCGAAACCGCTGCCCGCCAGGTCAATCTAGCCAAGCTCGACCGGGCGGTCTTGTCGGCGCATGCTGTCGGCGAAGCGGCTTCGAAGGTAGCGGTTTACCCTACCGTTCGGCGCATCCTGGTCGAAAAGCAGCGCGATTTCGCCAAAACGCCGCCGGGCGCGGTGCTCGACGGGCGCGACATCGGCACGGTCGTGTGCCCTGACGCCGACATAAAACTCTATGTGACGGCGAGTGCGCAGGTGCGGGCGCAGCGCCGGCTGGCGGAAATCGAGAGCATCGGCGGCACTGCCAATTTCGCCGAAATCCTTGCCGATATCATGCGCCGCGACGAGCGCGACATGGGCAGGGCCGACTCGCCGCTGAAGCCCGCCGCCGACGCGCACTTGCTTGATACCTCCGAAATGGCTATAGAGGCCGCGTTTCTGGCGGCCAAAGCGATCATCGACGACGCCTTGGCCAAGAGAGATAAAGCCTGATCCAGGGTTTTCCCGCTGCCACCGATTGCCGGAAGCGAAGAAAATACCCATATCGGGCACGAACCAGCCTGCCAGCATTCTTCATGCGCCGGAATTGCCGCTTAGGCGGCCCAGGGCTTTTGTAGCCCGGAACGCCGGCAGGCCAACGCAACGCTAACCCACGGCGCCCGTCCCGCTTCAGATGCGGGGCACTCCAGGAGAAAATATGTCAGCTGCAAATCCCACTCGCGACGATTTCGCGAGCCTGCTCGAAGAATCATTTACCACCGGTCACTCCGGCGAAGGTCAGGTCGTCAAGGGCACGATCCTGGCGATCGAAAAAGACATGGCCATCATCGATGTCGGCCTCAAGGTCGAAGGCCGCGTGCCGCTGAAGGAATTCGGCGTCAAGGGCAAGGACTCGACGCTCAAGGTCGGCGACACGGTCGAGGTCATGGTCGAGCGCATCGAAAACGCGCTGGGCGAAGCCGTCCTGTCGCGCGACAAGGCCCGCCGCGAAGAGAGCTGGGTCAAGCTCGAAGAGAAGTTCACCAAGGGTGAGCGCGTCGAAGGCGTCATCTTCAACCAGGTCAAGGGCGGCTTCACTGTCGACCTCGACGGCGCCGTGGCCTTTCTGCCGCGCAGCCAGGTCGATATCCGCCCGATCCGCGATGTCTCCCCGCTGATGCACAACCCGCAGCCCTTCGAGATCCTCAAGATGGATCGCCGCCGCGGCAACATCGTTGTGTCGCGCCGCACCGTGCTCGAGGAAAGCCGCGCCGAACAGCGTTCGGAAATCGTGCAGAACCTCGAAGAGGGCCAGGTTGTCGAAGGCGTCGTCAAGAACATCACCGACTACGGTGCGTTCGTCGACCTCGGCGGCATCGATGGCCTGCTGCATGTCACCGACATGGCGTGGCGCCGCGTCAACCATCCGACCGAAATCCTCAACATCGGTCAGACGGTCAAGGTGCAGATCATCCGCATCAACCAGGAAACCCACCGCATCTCGCTCGGCATGAAGCAGCTCGAGAGCGATCCGTGGTCCGAGATCGGCACCAAGTTCCCGATCGGCAAGAAGATCAAGGGTACCGTCACCAACATCACCGACTACGGCGCGTTCGTCGAGCTGGAGCCGGGCATCGAAGGCCTCATCCACGTTTCGGAAATGTCGTGGACCAAGAAGAACGTGCACCCCGGCAAGATCCTGTCGACGACGCAGGAAGTCGACGTGGTCGTGCTCGAGGTCGATCCGGCCAAGCGCCGCATCTCGCTCGGCCTCAAGCAGACGCTCGAGAATCCGTGGCAGGCTTTTGCCGCGAGCCATCCGGTCGGCAGCCAGGTCGAGGGCGAGGTCAAGAACAAGACCGAGTTCGGCCTGTTCATCGGCCTTGAAGGCGACGTGGACGGCATGGTGCACCTCTCGGACCTCGACTGGACCCGTCCGGGCGAGCAGGTCATCGAAGAGTACAATCGCGGCGACATGGTCAAGGCGCAGGTGCTCGACGTCGACATCGACAAGGAGCGCATCTCGCTCGGCATCAAGCAGCTGGCCAAGGATACGGTCGGCGAAGCGGCGACTTCAGGCGAACTGCGCAAGAACGCGGTCGTCACCTGCGAAGTCACCGGCATCAAG
The DNA here is from genome assembly GCF_040321305.1 of Mesorhizobium sp. M0478. Classification (NCBI taxonomy): domain Bacteria; kingdom Pseudomonadati; phylum Pseudomonadota; class Alphaproteobacteria; order Hyphomicrobiales; family Phyllobacteriaceae; genus Mesorhizobium; species Mesorhizobium sp. M0478. The sequence continues at coordinate 60,195 of NZ_JAMYRH010000014.1, read as the reverse complement.
GATGGCGGCCTGGAAGTGCGGCTGGTCGACAGCGGCATCGAAACCTTCATCAAGCGCAACGACCTCAGCCGTGACCGTGACGAGCAGCGCCCCGAGCGCTTCTCGGTCGGCCAGAAGCTGGACGCCCGCGTCATCGCCTTCGACAAGAAGACCCGCAAGCTGCAGGTCTCGATCAAGGCGCTGGAAATCGCCGAAGAGAAGGAAGCCGTCGCACAGTACGGCTCTACCGACTCCGGCGCTTCGCTAGGCGACATCCTTGGCGCCGCGCTGAAGAAGCAGGGCAGCTAAGCCGCTTCGCGCGCAGCGCGTAAGTCGCTTCGCGCAAGCGTAAACCTCGGCTGCGCCTCACGCGCGGCTTGAACAAGAAGACCCGCGGGCCGCAAGGCTCGCGGGTTTTTTCATGCTCGGCGACGCGGTTGGCACAAGACAAAGACGGCGGAACCCCTTCAATTCCGCATGCGCGGCTGTAGGCTCGGCTGTCGTTGCAGACGTAAACACGGAAGTCCGGCCCTTCGGGCAACGGAGAAGCATGCGCGATGAAGGTCGTCGAACTCTATCGCTATCCGGTCAAGAGCCTGCGCGGCCATGCCGTGCCGAGCGCCGACATCGAGACAATGGGCATGGAAGGCGACCGCCGCTGGATGGTCGTCGACAAGGATGGGCAGTTCCTCACCATTCGCCAGATACCTGATATGACGACGATCGACGTCGAGCATCGCGAAACGGGCATCCTGTTGAAACATGACAGGCATGGCTCGCACTTCGTCGAGGCTCCGGCTCCCGGCACCGCGCTCCGGCAAGTCAAGATCTGGAAGGATATGGCTGCCGCGCGGCCGGGCGATCCGGCCGCCGGCGCCTATCTCTCGGCTATTCTTGGCCGGCCCGTCGATCTCGTCTATTTCGACGATCCGCAAAACCGGCCGGTCGATGCGGAATTCGGCCAGCCCGGCGATTTCGTCGGCTTTGCCGACGGTTTTCCGCTGCTGATCGCCACGACAGGCTCGCTGAACCATCTGAACAGCCATCTTGCCAGGCCCATCGAGATGGCGCGGTTCCGGCCAAACATCGTCGTCGACGCAGACGGCGCATGGCTCGAAGACAGCTGGAAGACGATCCGCATCGGCGCTGTCGAGTTGCGCATCGCAAAGCCTTGCTCGCGGTGCGTCATCACGACCCGAGATCCGTTGAGCGGCGAGCAGCCGGACCCGCGCGAGCCGTTGCAGACGCTTGGCAAAATCCACCGCTCCGCCAAGGGCGGCATCATCTTCGGCCAGAATGCGATTCCCAACAACGCCGGCGCGATCGCCATCGGCGACGCAGTCGAGGTCGTGGAAGCGGGCGTCTCGAACCTGACGTAGTCGCAGGCCTTCTAATGCCGTGGAGGCGTCGGCGGTCGCCATGATTGAATGGCTAACCTCCGCTGTAGATCAGGCGAGGTCGGCAAAGGCCGCCATCGGAAGCCAAACCAAATGAGTCGCCTGCGCGGCGGAACTTCAGGCGCGGCCGTAAAGTGGCGCCAGCGTTCCGCTCATTGCCAGATTGGCCGGTGATGCCAGATAGGCGATTGCCTCGGCGGCGGCTTCGAGGCTGACCCATTTGCCGAAATCGGAATCCGGCATGTCGGCGCGGTTGGCCGGCGTATCGAGCGTCGAGGGCGCTACCGCGTTGACCAGTATGCCTTTATGCTTCAGCTCTTCCGCCATCGCCACGGTCATCGCCGCCACTGCCGCTTTGCTGGCGGTATAGGCGACCATGCCGGCGCCTCTGCGCGGGTCGAGCCCGGCGCGTGCCGTGACATTGACGATGCGGCCCGCTGTGTTCGAGCCCAGCATGGAGCGTACTGCCGCGCGGCAGCACAGAAAGGCGGTGCGGGCGTTGGTGTCCATCATTTCGGCAAAGGATGCGGATTCGATTTTCTCGACGGGGGCCATGGCAAAGCCGCCGGCCAGATGGATGGAGGCCCACAATTCGGGAACGCTGTCATAGAAGGCATCGACCTTGGCAGGATCGGCGAGATCGACATTGTGCGCCAGCCGGACGCGATCATGGGCCGCGAAGGGGAAATGCGTGGGGGCCGACGCGTGGGCATTGGGCACATGGCAGATCGCGCCGTCCGCCAGCAATTTGCCGACGACCGCGGCACCCAGCGCCCCGGTGCCACCGGTCACCACGATATGCTTGCCCTGAACTGTTTCCGTCATCCTGGACGCTCCTGTCGTTTCTTATGATTATGTCGCTTGTCGTGCCGCGCCGACGCAGAGCGTCGCGCCTTTTGCACGATCACTCAACCGACATCTCGACATGGCAGTTGTTGCGTCTTTGCATCGCTCGAAGCCGCCGACCGCCCCTTCCGACCCCCGCGCATGGACATCCGGCGCGCGGCCAGGCGTCAGTCGATGGTGATTTCGATGACGTGCGGCAGTCTGGTTGCGCGTGCGCGCTTGAGCGCATCGGCGAGACCGGCAGTACCGGCAAGCCGCTCGGCTGATATACCATAGGCCTCGGCCAGCTTGCAGAAATCCGGCGGCGCCGGGGACACGCCGACCGGCTCGACGCCGACATCGAGCATCGACGTTTCGATCTCGCGATAGCCTCTGTTGTTCCAGACGACGAAGATGACCGGTGCGGGTGCATCGAGCGCCGCGCCTAGCTCCGGCAAGGTGAACTGGAAGCCGCCGTCGCCGGTCAGGCAAACCACCGGCACGCCGGGCATGGCGAGCGCTGCGCCGATCGCCGCCGGCGGCCCGTAGCCGAGCGCGCCGAAACCGGTGGCGGCGTTGAACCAGCCGCCTGGCCGGTCATGGTCGTAATAGAGATTGGCGGCGTAGATCGGCTGGGTGGAATCGCCGACGATGATGGCGCCCGGCAGTGCGTCGCGGATGGTTTCCACCGCACGCACCTGCGCGGCATAGGCCGGGCTGAGCTCGGCAAAGGCCGCCTTTCTCGACGCGGCTGCGCGGCTCTCGCCGTTCTTCGCTGCGGCATGATCAGGGTGGAGCGCGCCTAGCAGTGCACCAAGCGCCTCCGCGCAATCGGCCTGGATGCCGACGCTCACCGGGCGGCGGGCGAGCTGGTCGGCGCCGATATCGATGCGGATCAGATTGGCGGGCAGCACGAAGCCGCCGTCGCTGTAACCGTCATAGTCGGTCGGGCCGAATTCGGTGCCGGCGGCGATGACCAGATCGGCGTCTGCCATCAGCGCACGCACCGCCTTCAGGCTGGGGCTGGCCGGCACGCAAAGCGGATGCGCGTGCAGCAGACCGCGCGCATTGGCGGTCTGGACGACAGGTGCGCCGAGCCGCTCGGCCAGGCGCTGCATTGGCTGTTCGGCGCGCTTGGCGCCGCCACCGGCAAGGATCAGCGGCCGGCGCGCGGCTGCGATCAGTCTGGCGGCCTCGGCAATGGCCGAGCCATCCGGCGCCGGCGCCGCCGCATTGGTGAGCGAAGCAGCGATGCCGTCGGCCGGTTTGACCATGACGTCGGTCGGGATCTCGATATGGACGGGGCCTGGCCGCGACGACGAAAACAGCGCGAAGGCCCGCGCCAGAGCGCCCGGCAATTCGCTGGCCTCGGTGACACGCTGCGAAAACAGCGCCACCTTCTCCATCATGCCGCGCTGGTCCGGCAGTTCGTGCAGGAAGCCCAGCCCCTTGCCCAGCGTCGGCATCGCGTTGACGCCCGAAATCACCAGCATCGGCACCGAATCGGCGCGCGCCTGGCCCATTGCGGTGATGGTGTTGGTCAGCCCCGGTCCGGTGATGACAAAGGCAACGCCCGGCCGGCCGCTGGCACGGGCATAGCCGTCGGCCATGAAGCCGGCGCCCTGTTCGTGACGCGGCGTGACATGGCGTATCTTTGAACGCGCCAGCCCGCGGTAAAGCTCGACAGTGTGGACGCCAGGAATGCCGAAAACGGTGTCGACGCCATGCGCTTCGAGCAGCGTGATCAGCGCTTCGCCGATGGTGGTCATGGCTTCTCTCCCTTTTGCGGCGCGAGGCCGAGCTCGGCCTCTATGGCTTTGACGCCGATCGCCGCCAATTCGCCAGGCGAGAACATCTCTGCGGCCAGACAGCCTTCGATCCAGAGCCCGTCGATGATCGCGTTGATGGCAATGGCATGGCGGCGCAGCTCATTTGCGTTTGGCCTGCGCTGCTCGGCGCCGAGCACTTCGGCAACGACTGCTTCCACCTCGTTGCGAAAGCCAAGATAGCCTTCGCGGTGGGCGCGAGCCAGGCTCGGATCCGCGCCGGCGCGGCCGATGAAGGTTGCCCACAGCGAAAACACGCGTGCATCGATGATCGGGGCGTTGAGGTTGGCGGTAACGAAGACCGCAAGGCGCTGGCGCGGCGCGGCGTCTTCCATGAGCAATGCTGCCTTCGCCTGCTCGGTCATACGGCCCATCAGCGCCGCGTACGCTTCCTGCAGCAAGTCTTCCTTGCCGGGGAAATAGTGCCGGATCAGCCCCGCGGTGACGCCGGCGCGCAGTGCGATGGTGCGCAGGCTGGCGCCCTCCAGCCCATGTTCGGCCACGCTGTCCAGGGTCGCGTCGATCAAATCCTGCCGCCGCCGCTCCTCGCCCTCGCGGCGGAACTTGCGGCGCTCATTCATTGCCGCAGGATGGGCCGCGTCAGGCATGTCGGCCCACCTTCGCAGGCGATGCAGAGGGCATCCGCCTCGAAGATTTGAACCGTGCAGCCGGCGGCTTCCATCGCGGCCCTGGTCTTGGGAAAGCCGGCGACGGCAATGACTTTATGCGGGCTGGTCGGCAGCACGTTCAGGCTGAGGCCGTTGGACGCGGCAAACTCTTCGGCGTCGCCTTCCACCAGCCGGATGCCGCGCGCCTTCAGCAACTGATAGAACGGCGCCGGCAAAAGCGGTGAATAGACCAGGGCCAGGTCGTCGGCCAGCGGGCTGATCACCGACATCAGATGCAGGCACGCCTCCTCGCCCTGCCACAGCGGCAGATCGAAGCCGTAGACGGAGATGCCGAGCGGCGTCAGCAGGTTGGAAACCTGCTGTATGCCTTCCTGGTTGGAGCGCACCCCGCGCCCGATTACCAGCGTGTTTTTATCCAGCCATACGCAATCGCCGCCTTCGACCTGGCCGGGAGCCTCGACGCGGCCGAGGATAGGAATACCCAAGCGTGTGTAGGTTTCCTCATGCAGCGATGGCTCCCTGGCGCGCAGTGGCTTGCCCATGGACAGGATCAGCGCGCCGCGATCGGTCATCAGTGACGGATCGTGGGTGAATACGGAATCCGACAGCCCGTCGGCATTGTCATCGATCCATTCGATTTCGGCGCCGGACGCCGTCACCAGCTCAGCGAGAGCCGCGTGCTGCGCCGCCGCTTTCGCCGGGTCGAAACCCGGGCCATAGTGCCAGATAGCCCGGTCGGCACCGCGCATGGCATTGGCCGCCGACCGCATCAGCACGCGCCGCAACGGCGCCGCCATGGACTGTGATCCGAAAGCGCTCATCGGTGCCCTTTTCAATGCCGTCTTCAAGGTGAAAAAAATGGAAAAAATTTCATCGGAGGCTATTTATACACTTGCACAATAAGGCCGCAAGTGCCGTAATGAGCGGGATTGACGGGCTCGCGCTGTTGGGTCCATGCTGAAGTCTGGAGTGGGCATTACAGCGTATGTTGATTAGCCGGATAGACGTTCGACGATCTGCCGTGGACCCTGTGGCAGAGGTTCCCCGGTGAGCGCGGCGGGAACCGCCGCAGTCCAATCCGGCAAGGCGCAGGACGGCGCCGCCGAGGCCATCCATGTCGAGAACCTGCACAAGAAATTCGGCCATCTGCATGTGCTGAAAGGCGTTTCGCTGTCGGCGCGCGACGGCGAGGTGATCGCCATTATCGGCGGCTCGGGTTCCGGCAAGTCGACGCTGCTGCGCTGCATCAACTGCCTGGAAAACCCGACCAGCGGCATCATCCGCGTCAATGGCGAGGAGATCAAACTCAAGGCCGACAGCCACGGCCACACTGTGCCCGCCGACCGCCGGCAGATCGAACGCATCCGCGCCAAGCTCGGCATGGTGTTTCAGAACTTCAACCTGTGGAGCCACATGACGCTGATCGAGAACGTCATCGAGGTTCCGGTGCATGTTCTGGGCGTCAGGCGCGACGTGGCGATCAGGGAAGCCGAAAAGCTTTTGGCGCGCGTCGGCCTCGCCGAAAAGCGCGACGTCTATCCGGCCTATCTCTCGGGCGGCCAGCAGCAGCGCGCGGCGATCGCCCGCGCCCTGGCCATCAACCCGCGCGTCATGCTGTTCGACGAGCCGACCTCGGCGCTCGACCCGGAGCTGGTCGGCGAGGTGCTGAAGGTGATCGGCGACCTGGCGCGCGAGGGTCGCACCATGGTGCTGGTCACGCATGAAATGAAGTTCGCCCGCGAGGTCGCGACCCATGTCGTCTACCTCTGCAACGGGCTGGTCGAGGAAGAGGGGCCGCCGGAGCAGATATTCGGCGCACCGAAATCCGAAAGGCTGAAGCAGTTCATCCGCAACATCGGCTAGGACAAGCCGGGACGGAAGAAAACCGGGAACCAACAACAAACTGGGAGTCGTGACATGAAGACTGTTCTGAAAACATTCGCCGCAGCGCTGCTGCTCGGCGTCGCCGCCATGGGCGTGGCCAAGGCCGATCCGGTCAAGATCGGCGTCGCCGCCGAGCCCTATCCGCCCTTCACCTCGCCGGACGCTTCCGGCAAATGGGTTGGCTGGGAAATCGAGTTCATCGACGCCGTCTGCGCCGAGGAGAAGCTCGACTGCGTCATCACGCCTGTCGCCTGGGACGGCATCATCCCGGCGCTGACGACCAAGAAGATCGACGTCATCGCCAGTTCGATGTCGATCACCGCCGAACGCGAGAAGACCATCGACTTCTCGGACAAGTACTACAACACGCCGACCGCCATCATCGGACCGAAGGACCAGAAATTCGGCGCCACGCCGGACGATCTCAAGGGCAAAGTGCTCGGCGTGCAGGTGTCGACCACCCATTCGGCCTATGCGAAGAAGCATTTCGGGCCCACGGCTGCCGAGATCAAGGAATACCAGACGCAGGACGAAGCCAACAACGATCTGGCCGCAGGCCGCCTCGACGCCGTCCAGGCGGATTCGATCGCGCTCGACGCATTTCTGAAGTCGGACCAGGGCAAGGCCTGCTGCGATCTGAAGGGCATGGTGGCTCCGGACGATGAAGTGCTCGGACCGGGCGTGGGCGCCGGCGTGCGCAAGGAAGACACCGACCTTAAGGCCAAGATCAACGCCGGCATCAAGGCGATCCGCTCGAACGGCAAATATGACGAGATATCGAAGAAATACTTCGATTTCGACATTTACGGTGGTGGCGGCGCGCAGTCGAACTGACGATCCTCGCATGAGCTGAGGGGCATGGCGCCAACGCCATGCCCCTCCTGCCCGACCTTTCCCAGACATGCTGCCACCGACGCTGCCGTCGGCGGTGGTTGAAGCCAGCAATCCGGGGGCGACGCTGATCGACGCACTTCTTTCGGCCTCGGCGGCCGGCATCATAGAACTTCTCTCGCCCAATCCGCCGGGCTGGGGCGGCACGCTGTTGCTTGGGCTGCTCCATTCGATCGAGATCGCGCTCGGCGCCACGGTCCTTGGTCTCCTGATCGGCACCGGTGGCGCCTTTGGCAAACTTTACGGCGGGCCGGTCGTACGCGACTTGCTGGCGGTTTACACCACCATCGTGCGCGCCGTGCCCGAACTGGTGCTGATCCTGCTGCTCTATTATGCCGGAACAGACCTGATCAACCAGGCGCTGACGGCAATGGGCTACCAGCGCGTCGACATCAGCGGCCTTGCCGCGGGCATCGCCGTGCTCGGCTTTGTCCAGGGTGCCTATTCGACCGAAGTGATCCGCGGCGCCATCCTGGCCATACCGCAGGGCCAGATCGAAGCCGCCCGCGCCTATGGCATGTCACCCGGGCTCATGCTGCGGCGCATCACCTTGCCGGCGATGCTGCCCTTCGCCATACCCGGGCTCGCCAATCTGTGGCTGATCGCCACCAAGGACACAGCCCTTCTGGCGGTCGTCGGCTTTTACGAGCTGGCGCTGGCGACGCGGCAGGCTGCGGGGGTCACCAAAGCCTATTTCACCTTCTTTTTCGCCGCGGGCGTGCTCTATCTCATCTTGTCGCTGGTTTCCAACCTGCTCATCGGCCGCGTCGAGGCCTGGTCGCGGCGCGGTATGCCGTCGCTCAAGGATGCGCGCTGATGGCCGGAGAAGCGACCATCATCAACGCTGCCGCGCGGACGTCGCTGTGGCTGCAGCCGCATCGCATCGTGCTGATCCTGGTCGCAATCGCGCTGGTTTTCGGTGCCGCCTTTTTCATGCGCTGGGACTGGCTTCCGCAATATTATGAAATGGGACTGATCGGCATCTGGCGCTCGCTGTGGATCCTGGCCGTCACCTGCTTTCTCGGCTTCCTGCTCGCCGTGCCGCTCGGGCTCGCGCAGGCCGCCGGCTCTTTCTGGTTTTCCGCGCCCGCCAGGACATTCTGCACCGTCATCAGGGGCACGCCGCTGCTGATCCAGCTATGGCTGCTCTATTACGGGCTAGGCTCGCTGTTTCCGCAATTTCCCTGGATCCGCGAATCCTGGATGTGGCCGTATCTGAGGCAAGCCTGGCCTTATGGAGTGCTGGCACTGACCTTGTCCTTCGCCGGCTATGAGGGCGAAGTGATGCGCGGCGCCTTTGCCGGCGTGCCGAAGGGGCAGTTAGAGGCGGCCCGCGCTTTCGGCATGAGCCGCTGGAAGATTTTCCGCCGCATCTGGCTGCCGCAGGCCATCTACCGGGCGCTGCCGACGCTGACCGGCGAAACCGTGCTGCAGCTGAAGTCGACGCCGCTGGTGGCGACGATCAGCGTCATCGACATCTTCGCAGTCTCGTCCAAGGTCCGGCAGGACACCTACCTCACCTACGAACCCTTGCTGCTTTTGGCGCTGATCTACATGATCATCACCGGCCTCCTGGTGTTTGCATTCAGCAAGATCGAGGCGCGCATACCGAACAAGGTGGGCTAGGGAATAGTGAGTAGGCAGTAGTGAGTAGTCAGCATATGACCGGGAAACCGCTTGCTTTCGCTACTCCCTACTGACTACTCCCTACTCACTCACCACCAATCGGGTCCGCACCATGCAACTCTCTCTCGATCAGGCAACAGGGCTGTGCCGGATGGCGGCGCTCGGCGCCGGCGCCAATGAGGAGGCGGCGAGGTCGCTCACCGCCTCGATCATTGCCGCCGAGGCGGAAGGGCTTTCGACCGTCGGGCTGACCCATTTCATCGATTACCTCGAAGCGCTGGAAGCCGGCCGCATCGACGGCAATGCCGATCCCGTGATCACCAGGCCGGCGCTCGCCGTCTATCAATCCGATGCGCGTGGCGGCCTCGCCCATACCGGCTTCGACCGCACCATCGATGACCTTGCCAAGGCGGCAAAGCTGTTCGGCGTCGCCATCTTCTCGCAGAAGAACGCTTATACCTGCGGCGCACTAGGCTATTTCACCGGGCGTCTGGCGCAACTGGGATTGGTCTCCTTCGCCGCCACCAACGGGCCGGCGGTGCTGGCAGGCTCGGGCTCGGTCAAGCCGGTCTATTGCACCAACCCGATGTCGTTTGCGGCACCCGCCGCCGATGGCGCGCCGCTGGTCATCGACCAGTCGTCGAGCGCCACCGCCTTCGTCAACATCCGCAAGGCGGCCGAGGACGGCAAGAAGATCCCCGAAGGCTGGGCGCTGGACGCCAGCGGCAATCCGACCACCGATCCGGCCGCGGCCATGAAGGGCGCCATGCTGGCCTTCGGCGGCCAGCGTGGCGCCAACATCGCGCTGATGGTCGAAGTGCTGGCGGCTGGCTTGTCGGGCGCCAACTGGTCGCTCGACGCGCCCTGGTTCTCCGGCGGACCGGACAGCCCCGGAACCGGCCTGTTCGTGCTCGCCGTCGAGCCCAAGCTGCTCGACCCGGATTTCGAGCAGCGCATGAAGAACCAGCTCGACCGGCTGCGCCGGCGCTTTGGCGTGCACGTGCCGGGCCGGGCGCGGGCCGAAGCGGCCGAGAAGGCGCAGGCGCGCGGCATCAATGCCTCCAAAGCCGTGGTGCAGCGCATTTCCGAATTCGCCGAGCGCTATTCGGGCTGAAGCAGTCCTGCGACAACGAATTTTTACGCGACCTGGCTGAACCTTTCTACCGATCGCAACGACCAATAGCTGCCGGGTCGGGTTTGCCCGGTCGGTGTCTTCTGTCGGATGCGTTTAGGGCCCGGGCGGGCGTATGCCGTCTCAGGTTACCCGCCCCGTTGCGCTCTGTCTCGACCGTTGCGTCACGCGGAAAACGCCGCTTCGGCGGGGTTTTCTGCGTTCGTGCTCTGTGTGCTAAAACTTGATGGCGGAAGTTAACTTTTGTTAACTTGACTTGCCGGGAACCATCGGGCGTTTGCAAGGGATCGTCACAACAACAGGAGCTACGATGTCCGCAACCACCGACGCTTCCCGCGGCAAACTTATCGTTCCGGTGTTTGGCCGCCTGTATTCGTCGCTGCATGATGGCGCCGAAACCCTTCTGCGCGTCGTCGCCGGCGGGTTTCTCACCATTCACGGCTCGCAGAAGATCACCAACCCTTTCGGCGCCGCCGAGATGGTCGAAGGCCTCGGCTTCTATCCCGGCGCGTTCTGGTCGCTGCTTTTGTCCTGCACCGAATTCTTCGGCGGCATTCTGATCGCCATCGGCCTGTTGACTCGGCCCGCCGCCTTTGCCGGCATGATCGTGCTGCTGGTCACCGTCTGGTTCCACTGGATCACTGTCGGCCAGGGCTTTTCCGGCGCTGAAAAGTCGCTTCTATGGGCGGCGATCCTGCTGTTCTTCGTTATCCGCGGCGGCAACCGCCAGTCGGTCGACGCGCGCCTCGGCAAGGCGTTCTGAAGGGTCCATAAGAGGGTGGCAGCGACGACGCGTCACCCTTTGCCTTTGGCCCAAAACGGACTATGAAACGGCTTCAGCCAAGCTTTCGAGCGCCGGAGCCAGCCATGACCGAAATCCTGCAGATCCCCAAGCTCGTGGTCGTCTTCGGCGGCTCCGGCTTCGTCGGCCGCCACATCGTGCGGGCGCTGGCCAAGCGCGGCTACCGCATCAGGGTGGGGGTGCGCCGGCCCGATCTCGCGGGACATCTGCAGCCGCTCGGCAATGTCGGCCAGATCCAGCCGGTGCAGGCCAATGTGCGCGTGCGCTGGTCCGTCGACCGCGCCGTGCAGGGCGCCGACCATGTCATCAATCTGGTCGCCATCCCGCATGAAAGCGGCCGGCAGAAATTCAACACCGTGCACGAATTCGGCGCCCGCGCCGTCGCCGAAGCCGCGCGCTCGGTCGGCGCAGGACTGACCCATATTTCGGCGCTTGGCGCCGACCTCAACGCCGAGTCCGACTATGCCCGCACCAAGGCGCTCGGCGAAAAGGCCGTCCTGGAGACGATCCCGGACGCCGTCATCTTCCGACCGTCGATCAATTTCGGACCCGAGGACAGTTTCTTCAACCGCTTCGCCGACATGGCGCGCTATTCGCCGGTGCTGCCGCTGATCGGCGGCGGCCAGACCAAGTTCCAGCCGGTCTATGTCGGCGATGTCGCCGAAGCGGTGGCGCGTTCGGTCGAGGGCAAGATCAAGGGCGGCCAGATCTATGAACTCGGCGGGCCGCAAGTGCTCACCTTCAAGCAGTGCATGGAAGAGCTGCTCACCGTCATCGAGCGCAAGCGGCTCCTGGTGCCGGTGCCGTGGTGGATGGCCAATCTGCAGGCCTCGATCCTCGGCCTGCTGCCCAACCCGTTGCTGACCAAGGACCAGGTGCTGCTGCTGCGCCAGCCCAACATTGTGTCGGAGGAGGCCAACAAGGCCAACCGGAACCTTGCCGGCCTCGACATCCAGCCGCAGTCTATCGGCACAATCCTGCCCAGCTATCTCTGGCGCTTCCGCGCCGCAGGCCAGTTCCAGCGCAAGCCCGCCGGCATCGCGTAACAAGGCGTTGCGCCGTTAAACGCGCCGCGTCACCTGCATCGGCAGGCCGCCTTGCGGCTGTGTCGTCAGTTTCTGCACCGGCCACGGCTTGGTCTCGGCCGTCACGTCGAAGCGGAAGCGCGACAGCATGATGGCCAGCGCAATGATCGCCTCCTGCATGGCGAAGCTGGCGCCGATGCAGATGCGCGGACCGGCGCCGAACGGCAGATACTGGAAGCGGTCGATCTTCTCGCGGTTTCCCGGATGGAAGCGTTCGGGCATGAAGGCGTCGGGCATGTCCCACAGTTTTCTGTGGCGGTGTACGACCCAAGGCATCACCAGTACGGCCGCGCGCTTGGGGAGCACCAGATCGTTCCAGGTCTCCGTCTCGATCGGCTCGCGGTTGATGGACGGCGCCGGCGGATAAAGCCGCAGCGCCTCCTCGAAGGCGGCGCGGGTGAACGGCATTGCGTCGAGCCATTTCGTCGGGTCGGGTTCGCGCGCCAGCACGGCATCGATCTCGCGCTCGACCTTTTCGCGCTCCCACGGCGCTTCGGCGAGGCAGTAGATCGTCCAGCCCAGCGCCCGCGCGGTGGTCTCGTGGCCGGCGCCGATGAAGGTGATGATGTTGTCCTCGACTTCCGCCCGCGTCAGCCCGTCGGGGCCTTCGGCGCGCAGCAGAAGCGTCAGGAAATCCTGCGGCGCGGTGTCGGGGTCGCGCTTCAGCCGCTCCTCGCGCATCTTGACTGTATCGGTGACGATCTTGCGGAAATACGCCATGGTCTTGCGGCCGCGGATGCGGGTCAGCCGCGGCAGCCATTCGGGCGCGCGCAACAGGTCGAGCGGATCGACACGGCCCATGGTTTCGAACAGGCGGTCGATTTCCTGCGCGAAACTGCCGGGCTCGCCCGCAATCTCGCCCGAAAACAGCGTTTCGGCCAGGATATCGTAGGTGAGCAGCGTCATGTCATGGGCGACATCGGTCATGCCGCCTTCGTCATAGCGGGCGACGAACTGCATCGTGCGGCGCAGCATCGGCTCGGCGAAGCCGAAGATATGCCGCGGCGTGAACACCGGCGCCATCGCCTTGCGCGAGCGCTTCCACACCTCGCCTTCGGCGGTCAACAGCCCGTCGCGCAAGATCGGTCGCAGGATCATCTGGCGCACCGTCGCCATCTTGTAGTTCTTGGCGTTGTCGATCAGCACGTGGCGGATAAGGCCGGGATCGTTGGCGACGATCAGATGCCCGCCGACGCCATTCGCCGAAATCCAGGGCTCGTTGTAGGTGTGCTCGCCCCACAGTTCGAGCGGATTGCGGTAGACGATCCGCATCATCTCCAGCGTCGAAGGCGGCGTCGTGCGCGGCTTGGGCGCCGGCGGCACGAAGGGGACGGGCTGCGTGTCCATGAGGTGCTCCGCTGATAGCTCAGATGTAGTGGCTGGCAATCCGGGCGTCCATGTGACCGAACGGCAAACTGAAACGCTGCAGCGCCCGGTGTGCCCGACAGACGGTGTGTTCATCGGATCGTGACCGCCGGTGAAACGGTTGCGGCTTGTCCGGTTGGACACTCTGCCATAGGTGACAGTTACCAACAGCTACTGCCAATCGCCCAGGAGAGTCCGCTTGAAGCACAAGCTGAACATCATAATCGGCAGCACGCGGCCGGGCCGCGCCGGGCCGGTCTTCGCCCACTGGCTGGAGGATTTTGCCCGCGAGCACGGCAAATTCGAACCGGTGCTGACCGACATTGCCACGTTCCATCTGCCGGTTCTGGACGAGCCGCATCACCCCAGGCTCGGCAATTACCAGAACGACCACACCAAAGCCTGGTCGAAGGTCATTGATGCCGCCGATGCCTTCGTGTTCGTGGCGCCGGAGTACAATTATTTCGTGGCGCCTGCGATCGTCAACGCCATCGACTACCTTGCGCGCGAATGGAAATACAAGCCAGCCGCCATTTTCAGCTATGGCGGCGTTTCCGGAGGCCTGCGCGCCGCGCAGGCGCTGAAGCCGCTGCTGACCGCGGTGGGCGTCATGCCCATCTCGGAAGGCGTCGCGCTGCCGATGTATCAGAAACTGCTGGAGAGCGACGGCTCCTTCCAGGCTAGTGAGCAGGTAGAGGGTGGGACCAAGACCATGCTGGACGAGCTCTCGCGCTGGAGCGAGGCGCTGAAGCCGATGCGGGCTGCGTAACGCAGCCGGCCCCGGCTTGCTCATGCCATAAAGAGGTGGAATGGTCGGCAGGTGACTGAGCCGGGGGCGGTTCGATTTGCGCCTGTTGTTTGCCTTGCTGTTGATGCTTGCGACCACCGCCACGGCGGTGGCGGAGCGGCGCGTGGCGCTGGTCATTGCCGATAACGACTACCGGCTGGTGCGGAAGCTCGCCAATCCGGTCAATGACGGCGAGGCGATGGAAGCGGCGCTGAAGACGCTTGGATTCGAGGTCGTTCTCGAAACCAACCGTGATCTCAGGCGCATGCGCCGTGCGCTCGATGATTTTCGCGAGGATGCCAAGGGCGCCGACGTGGCGCTGGTGTATTTCTCCGGCCATGGCGTCGAAATCTCCGGCGACAACCGGCTGCTGCCGGTCGATGCCGATGCCTCCTCGCTCGATCGGCTGGAAAAGACCAGCCTGCCGTTGGAAGAGGTGCGCGACGCGGTGGCCGCCACGGCCAAGGTCGGGCTGATCGTGCTCGACGCCTGCCGCAGCGATCCGTTCACGGGCGGCAGCGGCGACGGACGCGGCGCGACATCGCTGATCAAGGGCCTTGTGGACAAGATCAAGCCGGGCCTCGGACGCGTCGGCAAGGCGGAAAACATCCTGTTCGCCTTTTCGGCGGCGCCCGGCGAGACGGCTGCCGACGGTACCGGTGCGAATTCGCCCTTTACAGCGGCGCTGACCAAATATCTCGGCACCGACGGGCTCGAAATCCGCTCGGTGCTGACGCTGGTGCAGCAGGAGGTCTACGACCTTTCGCGCGGGAAACAGCTGCCCTACGTCGAGAGCGGGCTGCCGAAGCTGTTCTTCGCCTCGGCGGCCAAGGAACAATTGCCGGAGCGCGAGCGGCTGCTGCTTGCCATGGCCGATGTGACGCCGGAAATGCGCGGCGCGGTCGAGCGTGTCGCCAGCGATGCCGACATGCCGCTGGCGCCGCTCTATGGCGCGCTGATCAGTTCCGACACCAGCCATCTCTCCGGCGAAAGCCTGGACGCCAAGCTGCGCGAGGCCGCCGACGCCTTCGTCAAGGTGCGCGGCGAGATGAAGACGCTGGCCGCCGACGACCCGCAGGTGACCGAACTGCGCCGCCAGGCCGAGGAACAGTTGGCGCTCGGCGCTTTCGATGGTGCACGCGTGATCCTCGCCAAGGCCGCCGACGTCGACAATGTCTCGCGCCAGGCGTTGAAGGCCAATTTCGTCAGCCGCACCCTGTCCGAAGCCGCGACGCTATTTCTCTCGGGCGGCGCGGCGCGCGCCACCCTCGACTATGCCACCGCCATCAAGGACTATGAAACGGTGCTGTCGCTCTACGGCGAGGCCGGGCAGACCTCTCTCAGCCTGGAACAGGCCGACCGCCAAAGCCGCACGCTGGAAGAGCTCGGCATCCTCTACACGACGGTTGGCAACACCGATGCCGCCGGCCGCGCCTTTGCGGCGCTGGTCGCCAACCTCGAGCAGCGAGCGCGCCAGGAAACCGATCCGAGCGTCAAGCGCGACCTCGCCATCGGCCATATCAAGTTCGCCAACATCAAGATGGCGCAAGGCGATCTGCCGGCCTCCCTGCAAAACTATGAGGCGGCCAGGGACATGTTGCAGGGCCTGACCACAGACGTGCCGGACAAGAAGGACTGGCTCGGCGATCTCGCCATGGCCCATGATAAGATCGGCAATGTGCTGGCCACGCAAGGCGACGTGGGTGCGGCAGCCCAGGCCTACCAGCAAAGCCTGTCCATCAAGCAGCAATTGGCCGATGCCGAGCCGAACAGCGTCTATCTGCTGCGCGACCTGACCATTACCTACGACGAAATCGGCGGCCTTGCCCGCACCGCCGGCCAACTGGATGGCGCCCAGACTGCATTCGAAGAGAGCCTGAGAATTCGGCTGGCACTGGCGCAGAACAACCCGGACGACCCCAGGCACCAGCGCGCCGTCTCCGTCAGCTACACCAGGATCGGCGACGTTCTGCGCGAGCGTGGCGACGCTGCGGGCGCGCTCGACGCCTACAACAAGAGCCAAATAATCGCCGAAGCGCTGGTGCGCCGCGACTCAAACGACACCGATTTGAAGCGCGACCTGTCGGTCGGTTACGCCAAGATCGGCAATGCTTACGGCGACCAGAAGGACTGGCCACTCGCGTTGGAGGCCTACCAGCAAGCGCGGGCCACGGCGCGAGACCTTGCCGCCAGCGACCCAGGCAACACCGACTGGCAGCGCGACCTATCGGTCTGTTTGGAAAAAATTGCCGGCGTGTTTGATGCCCAGGGCAATATCGCCGGTGCTTTGCAGAACTATCAGGACAGTCTCGTTATTGCCAACCGGTTGGCAAATCTCGACCCGGGCAATTCCGACTGGCAGCGCGACCTGTCGATCACGTTCGAGGAAATAGGCCTGCTGGAGACCAAGCAGCGCCACTATGATGGCTCGAAGAAGGCCTTCGAAGCCAGCCTGGCCATCCGCCAGCGGTTGGCCCTGTCCGATCCGGACAATGCGATCTGGCAATTCGATCTGGTACAGGCCTACATCAACTATGCCTATGTGGCGAAGAATCCGAAGGCTGTGTTGTCGCAGGCGCTAGACCTGACGCTGGAGCTTGACCGCACAGGCAAACTGGCGCCGAGGGACAAACCCACGATCAAATATCTGCGCCGACTTCTGGCCAAATTGAAAGCCGCGAAAAAATAGCCGGCTGCCAGCTCGGGATTCAGCCCTGAAATCCCCGCAAACCTTGGAAAAATCGCCTTTTGCGCCTATATCTAGGACATCAAAGCGGCGTGATTCGAAGCCATTTTTTCGCGCTGAGCATGCGGCATCAATCAGACAGGTTTTCATGAGCGATCAAAGCGACAACGCCAACGGCGCTGAGGCCGAATACGGCGCCGATTCCATCAAGGTTTTGAAGGGGTTGGACGCTGTCCGCAAGCGGCCGGGCATGTATATCGGCGACACCGATGACGGCTCGGGCCTGCATCACATGGTCTATGAGGTGGTCGACAACGCCATCGACGAGGCGCTGGCCGGCCATGCCGATCTGGTCACGGTGACGCTCAATCCCGACGGTTCGGTCACCGTTATCGACAATGGCCGCGGGATTCCGACCGATATTCACACTGGCGAAGGCATTTCGGCGGCCGAAGTGATCATGACGCAGCTGCATGCCGGCGGCAAATTCGACCAGAATTCCTACAAGGTGTCTGGCGGCCTGCACGGCGTCGGCGTCTCGGTGGTCAACGCGTTGTCGGCCTGGCTGAAGCTGAAAATCCGCCGCAACGGCCAGATTTTCGAGATGAGCTTCACGCATGGCAATGCCGATGCGCCGCTCAAGGCGACCGGCAGCTATGAGCAGAACAAGCAGCCCGGCACCTATGAGGGCCGCAGCGGTTCCGAGATCACCTTCTTTCCGTCGTCCGAAACCTTCACCATGGTCGAGTTCGACTTCGGCACGCTGGAGCACCGGCTGCGCGAGCTCGCCTTCCTGAATTCCGGCGTGCGCATCATTTTGACCGATGCCCGCCATGCCGATCTCGTGCGCCACGAGTTGCACTATGATGGCGGCCTGGAAGAGTTCGTCAAATATCTCGACCGGGTCAAGAAACCGCTGATCGACAAGCCGATCGCCATCAAGGCCGAGCGCGACGGCATCACCGTCGAAGTGGCGATGTGGTGGAACGACAGCTACCACGAGAACGTGCTGGCCTTCACCAACAACATCCCGCAGCGCGATGGCGGCACCCATCTGGCCGGCTTCCGTGGCGCGCTGACGCGCCAGATCACCGGCTATGGCGAATCGTCGGGCCTGACCAAGAAGGAAAAGGTGGCGCTGATCGGCGACGACTGCCGCGAAGGCCTGACGGCGGTGCTGTCGGTCAAGGTTCCCGACCCGAAATTCTCCTCCCAGACCAAGGACAAGCTGGTCTCGTCGGAAGTCCGCCCGGTGGTCGAAGGCCTGGTCAACGAGGCGCTTGGCACCTGGCTGGAAGAACACCCGACCGAGGGCAAGGTGGTCATCGACAAGGTGATCCAGGCGGCCGCGGCGCGCGAAGCCGCGCGCAAGGCCCGAGACATCACCCGCAAAAGCTCGCTCGGCGTCACCTCTCTGCCTGGCAAGCTTGCCGACTGCCAGGAACGCGACCCGGCGAAATCCGAAATCTTCATCGTCGAGGGTGACTCGGCCGGCGGCTCTGCCAAGGGCGGCCGTTCGCGCCAGAACCAGGCAATCCTGCCGTTGCGCGGCAAGATACTCAATGTCGAGCGGGCGCGCTTCGACCGCATGCTCGGCTCCGAGATGATCGGCACGCTGATCACCGCGCTCGGCACCTCGATCGGCAAGGACGAGTTCAACGCCGACAAATTGCGCTACCACAAGATCATCCTGATGACCGACGCCGACGTCGACGGCGCCCATATCAGGACCTTGCTGCTCACCTTCTTCTTCCGCCAGATGCCGGAGCTGATCGAGCGCGGCCATCTCTACATCGCCCAGCCGCCGCTCTACAAAGTGACGCGCGGAAAAAGCTCGCAATACATCAAGGACGAGAGCGCCTTCGAGGAGTTCCTGATCGGCTCCGGGCTGGAGGAGGCGTCGCTGACGCTTGCCTCCGGCGAGGCGCGGGCCGGACAGGATCTGCGCGGCTCGATCGATGATGCACTGGCCGTGCGCCAGCTCATCAACGGGCTGCACACGCGCTACAACAGGGGCGTGGTCGAACAGGCGGCGATCGCCGGCGCGCTCAACGCCGATGTGCTAAACGACCTCGGCCGCGCCAATGCCATGGCCGAACGCGTCGCCCAGCGCCTTGACATCATTGCCGAGGACACCGAGCGCGGCTGGACCGGCCGGCTGTCGACCTCCAATGAAGGCGTCGGCGGCTATGTGTTCGAACGCACGGTGCGCAGCGTCAAGGAATTCGCGCAGCTCGATGCCGGGCTGATAAATTCGGCCGACGCACGCCAGCTCGACCGCTATGCCCCGCGCCTCATGGAAGTCTATGGCGAGCCGCCGGTGCTGCGCCGCAAGGATGTCTCCGAAACCATTTCGGGGCCGCTGGCGCTGCTCAACGCGGTGTTTGCGACCGGCCGCAAGGGCCTGACCATGCAGCGCTACAAGGGCCTCGGCGAGATGAATGCCGAGCAGCTCTGGGAAACCACGCTCGACCCGAATGTGCGTTCGCTGCTGCAGGTCAAGGTCAATGACGCCACCGATGCGGATTCGCTGTTTTCGCGGCTGATGGGCGACGAGGTCGAACCGCGGCGCGAATTCATCCAGGACAACGCGCTGTCAGTTGCCAATCTGGACATTTGAGGGCTGGGGGCCTTGCCGCCGGAGCTCCACTCCGGGTCAGGCCTTTGGCTCCAGCTTCCGACCAAGGTCCACCGCGTCGCGCAGCACTTGCAGATGCGAGCGCGGCGCGGTGCCCGCCGGCAGGGCGATTTCGACGCCGTTTGCCGTCGATGACCAATAAAGCGTGTGGGTGAAGATACGGCCAAGTGAGCTGCGAAGCTCGATCTGGATGTTCTCCACACCGGGGCCGAAGTTTTCCGTCATCGGACCGGAAATCGGATCGCCTGTCGCCCAGCCATTGCCGCGGTCGTAGACGTTCGTCCAGCGCGTTGCCGCAAACACCGCGCCATGATGCACCGCGCGCTGCGCCTTGCCTTGGCTGTGTCCTTCCCGGTAAAGCACGGTGCCGCCGGGGCGCCCGTCATCGGCAATCGGCGGGCAAGCCGAGAACAGGCGCTCGGCAAGGCCACGCCTGAATTCCGCGAGATTGTAGGTCACCAGGAATTCGCTGTGGGAGAGCGGACTGCCAAGCGTGACGAAATCGCTGATCTTCCAGGGCAGCGGGTGGTCGGCGTCCTTGGTCCGAAGCTGCTGGTAGAGCGCCCATTGACCGCGCCGGAATCCGGCGAGGTCTTCAAGGTTCTTTGGCCACGCTGACCCATCAGAGCCGAGCGTTGCCTTGTCGACGGCCTCGACCGCCGCCAGTTTGGCCTTGTCGCGGACCGCTTCCAGCCTTCGCGGCCGGAACTCGGCCCACAGGATCTGCAGCAAATCATAGGCGATGATCGACCCAAGGCTGTGCGAGACCAGCACGATGCGGTCGTAAGCATCGTCCTTCATCAGCGTCTTGAGCAACGTCAGGCCTCTGTCGCGGATCAGCGCACGCTTCTCGATCGTCGCCGCCTCGGCGCGCACATAAGCGGCGACGTCACCGAAATAGGGCAGGGCGAACTGATCCACCGCCCAGATGACAAAAGAAGCGAGGGTGGTGATCATCAGGCCGGTCGTCAAGGTAACGGCCTGTTGCCAGACCGATGTTGCCAGCACGAGTGCTGCGCCCAGAATGACGATAACGATCAGAAGTGTGGCGACGTAAAGCTTGCGGGCGTCGAGCGGAATGTCGGCGGGCTTGCGCCACAACAGGTTCGTCACCCAGGCGGCCAGCCGGCCGCGCGTCGTGCCTTGCGTGATGTCGGCCCAATAAAGCTCGTAGAAATCGGTACGGCGGCCATCGACGTCGTAGGGCGTGGTGATGCGGCGCAGCTCGTGTGACTTGGTCCGGCTGTCGGGCGTGATCCAGCTCTGGTTGATCGTGGCGCCGGAAACGGCCGGATCGGGAATCTGGGCGTAGGGTGGAGCACGGGTGGGATCGCTGCTCCAGACCGCCTGGACGAATCCCCTCAGCGTACCCATCGGCCGCTGCTCGCCCATGCCGTGCACGATCACCACCGCCTGGCCGGGCTGCGCCTTTTTGTAAGCCAGCGATGCGACAGTCTTGGGCATCAGCGTCTCCGTTGACGACATCCGACGGCGGGATCGCTCATGCTACCCCCGGCTCACCGAGCCAACAATACACGGCAGCCCATGTGGAACTCCGTGAACCAATCCACAGTTTCGCAGTTGTGCCTCGGGCCGCGCGGAAAATAGTTCCGTTCCCGGCAAGCAAATCATTTCATTGCCCTTCGGAACGGAAATCGCTCAGGAACATTGTGACGACATCGATCAATTTCTCGCAGGGAGGCTCTTTATGGGACGCGGTATTTTGCTCTGGTTGCTCGGTATTCCGATCCCGATCATCATTCTCATCATGCTGTTCGTACGGTAGGAGGCGTCGATGCAGTCCACCGTATCGGCTGTCGACGTATCCGCCTCAACGGAATCCTCCGCCCCGGCCGTCAGCTGGGGTCCGATCATCGCCGGCGCCTTCGCGGCCTCGACGCTGACCTTCATCCTCATGCTGCTCGGTTCGGGGCTGGGGCTGACCATGGTCTCGCCGTGGTCCGGCGCCAGTGCCTCGCTGACCACCTTCGCGGTGTCCGGCGCCATCTGGCTCATCATCGTGCAATGGCTGTCCTCCGGGGTCGGTGGCTATCTTGCCGGACGCCTGCGCACCAAATGGGTCGGCATCCACACCGACGAGGTCTATTTCCGTGACACCGCGCACGGCCTCCTCGCCTGGGCGCTGGCGACATTGCTGGTCGTCGGCATTCTCGGGTCGGCGCTGTCGGCAGTGCTTGGTTCAGGCGTGCAGGCGGCTTCTACTGTTGCCTCAGGCGCCGCCATGGGTGCTTCGGCCGGCGCGTCCGCCAATGCCGGCAGCGCACCGGCCGACAATGCAACGTCCTATCTCGTGGATACGCTGTTCCGTCCGGCTGATGCCGCCAGGCTCGCGGCGGCCAATCCGGACAGCGATGCGGCTGCGGCCGGGCAGGCTTCGCGCATCCTCATCGCCAGTGCGGCGGCAGGCGAAGTTTCGGCTGACGACAAGACCTATCTGTCGCAGCTGGTCGCCGCCCGCACCGGGCTTTCCGAGGCCGACGCCAAGGCGCGTGTCGACGCCCTGGTGGCCAGGGTCGAGGACGCCAAGGTCAAGGCAAAGCAGGCCGCCGACGCCGCGCGGAAAGGCAGCGCCACCTTCGCCCTGCTTGGCGCCCTGTCGCTGGTTATCGGCGCCTTCATCGCCAGCGCTGCGGCAGCCCTGGGCGGCAGGCAGCGCGACGACGAGGAAGCGGTTTTCCTGACCAGCCGCTGAACCGGTCTTCAACATCAAAAAGCCCGGTCGAACCGGGCTTTTTTGTTTCCGATGATGGACCGACAACCTTCCAGTGGAAGGTTGCGGCGGCTTAGTGATCCATGGCCTTGACGATTTCCTCGGTCATCTTCTTGGCGTCGCCGAGCAGCATCATGGTGCCGTCCTTGTAGAACAGCGTGTTGTCGATGCCGGCGTAGCCCGAGCCGAGCGAGCGCTTGACGAACAGGCAGGTGCGGGCCTTGTCGACGTCGAGGATCGGCATACCGTAGATCGGCGA
Source organism: Mesorhizobium sp. M0478 (assembly GCF_040321305.1). Classification (NCBI taxonomy): domain Bacteria; kingdom Pseudomonadati; phylum Pseudomonadota; class Alphaproteobacteria; order Hyphomicrobiales; family Phyllobacteriaceae; genus Mesorhizobium; species Mesorhizobium sp. M0478. The sequence continues at coordinate 37,653 of NZ_JAMYRH010000014.1, read as the reverse complement.
CGACTTGTCGTCGCGGGCGGACGGATTGGTGACGTCATTGGCGCCGATGACATAGGCGACATCGGCCTGCGCGAACTCGGAGTTGATGTCTTCCAGTTCGAACACTTCGTCATAGGGAACATTGGCTTCGGCGAGCAGCACGTTCATGTGGCCGGGCATGCGGCCGGCCACGGGGTGGATGGCGTATTTGACATCCACGCCATTGGCCTTGAGCTTGTCGGCCATTTCGCGCAGCGCGTGCTGGGCCTGGGCGACCGCCATGCCGTAGCCCGGCACGATGATGACCTTCTGTGCGTTCATCATCAGATAGGCAGCGTCGTCGGCCGAGCCCTGCTTGACCGTGCGTTCGATGCCGTCATCGGCAACCGCCGCGGTCTCGCCGCCGAAGCCGCCGAGGATGACCGAGATGAACGACCGGTTCATGCCCTTGCACATGATGTAGGACAGGATGGCGCCGGACGAGCCGACCAGCGCGCCGGTGATGATCAACGCCAGATTGCCAAGCGTGAAGCCGAGTGCCGCGGCGGCCCAGCCGGAATAGGAATTCAGCATCGAGACGACGACCGGCATGTCGGCGCCGCCGATCGGGATGATCAAGAGGACGCCGAGCGCCAGCGAAGCCGCGACGATCAGCCAGAACACCAGCTTGGCCTCGGTGGTGACCAGAAGCACGATCAGCACGATCAGCGCGATGCCGAGGACCGCGTTGATGATGTGACGGCCGCCGATCATGATCGGCTTGCCCGACATGCGGCCATCGAGCTTGAGGAAGGCGATGACGGAGCCGGTGAAGGTGATGGCGCCGATGGCAACGCCAAGGCTCATCTCGATCAACGCCTGGGCGTGGATGTCGCCATTCGTGCCGATGCCGAAACTTTCCGGCGCGTAGATGGCGGCTGCCGCTACCATGACGGCGGCAAGGCCGACCAGCGAGTGGAAGGCGGCGACCAGCTGCGGCATCGAAGTCATGGCGATGCGGCGCGCTGTAACGGCGCCGACGCCGCCGCCGATGGCCAGACCAAGCACGATCAGGCCGAAGCGCCCGGCGGACGGAGTCGCCAGCGCCAGCGTGGTGGCAATGGCAATGCCCATGCCGATCATGCCGTAGAGATTGCCTTGGCGGCTGGTGGTCGGATGCGACAGGCCGCGCAGCGCCATGATGAACAGGACGCCGGAGACCAGGTAGAGGAAGGACGCGAAGTTGGCGTTCATGGCTCTCTACCGGTCCTTCTTCTTGTACATGGCCAGCATGCGCTGGGTGACCAGGAAGCCGCCAAAGATGTTGACCGAGACCAGCATCAGCGCGACGAAGCCGAAGCCGGTGGCAATGCCGGAGGCCGAGATGCCGACGGCCAGCAGCGCGCCGACGACGATGACCGAGGAGATGGCGTTGGTGACCGCCATCAGCGGCGTGTGCAGCGCCGGCGTCACCGACCAGACGACGTAGTATCCGACGAATATCGCAAGTACGAAGATGGCGAAGCGGAAGACGAAGGGATCGATGGCGCCGCCGGACAGTGCGTGCGCGGCATCGCCCGCCGCATCGGCGCCACCGGGCGCGTTGGCCAGGTTCTGCACAGCCAGCCGGACGGCGGCACTTGCCTGGTCGAGCTGATCGAGGGCTTTCTGCAAGGTCTGATCCATCACGCGATCCCCTTCGGCTTGGCGGCGGACTTGCCGGCAGTGGCTTTGTCGGACGCCTTTTTCGGTGCAGCCTTCTTCGGCGTGGCATCAGCCACCATGGTCTCGGCCGGAATGGCCGCCGGTTCGATATGGGGCTGTTCCGCCGCCTTGGCGAAGGCCGGATGCACCACGCGGCCAGCGTCGGTCAGCATCGTCGCCTTAACCAGATCGTCTTCGCGGTTGATGGCGAGCGTCTTGCTGGTCTTGTCGACCAGCGTCTCGAGGAAGGCGAACAGGTTCCTGGCGTAGAGCAGCGAGGCCGATGCGGCGACGCGGCCGGGCACGTTGAGGTGGCCGACGATCTTAACGTTGTTGGCCGTCGTCACCACCTGACCCGCAACCGCGCCTTCGACATTGCCGCCGCGCTCGACGGCGAGGTCGACGATCACCGAACCCGGCTTCATCGAGGCGACCATCGCCGCCGACACCAGCTTCGGCGCCGGCCGGCCGGGGATCAGCGCCGTGGTGATGACGATGTCCTGCTTGGCGATGTGCTCAGCGGTGAGCGCTGCCTGCTTCGCCTGGTACTCCTTCGACATTTCCTTGGCGTAGCCGCCGGCGGTCTCGGCCGCCTTGAACTCCTCGTCCTCGACGGCGAGGAACTTTGCGCCAAGCGACGCCACCTGTTCCTTGGCGGCGGGACGAACGTCCGTGGCGGTGACGACAGCGCCGAGACGGCGCGCCGTGGCGATCGCCTGCAGGCCGGCAACGCCGACGCCCATGATGAAGATCTTCGCCGCCGGCACGGTGCCGGCCGCAGTCATCAGCATCGGCAGCGCGCGGTCATACTCCGATGCGCCGTCAATCACGGCCTGGTAGCCGGCGAGATTGGCCTGCGACGACAGCACATCCATCGACTGGGCGCGGGTGATGCGCGGCATGAATTCCATCGAGAAGGCGGTGACCCCAGCCTCGGCAAGCGCCGCGACCGCGGCATCATTGCCGTAGGGATCCATGATGGCGATGACCGCCGCACCCGATTTGTAGCCCTTCAGCTCGGCGTCGGTCGGCCGGCGCACCTTCAGCACCACATCCGCCCGTCTCGCATCCGAAGCCTTGCCGATCGCGGCACCCGCCTTGGCGAACTCCTCATCGGGAATGCGCGACCTGGTGCCGGCGCCCGTCTCGACGGTGACGTCGAAGCCCAGCGCCGCCAGCCGCTTCACGGTATCGGGCGAGGCCGCGACACGAGGCTCGCTGGCATCGAGCTCGCGAGGGATGAAAACCGTCTGTCCCACCGCATGATCCTTTCGGCTGGAACCTGTTTGCGCAAGAGTGCGGCTTTGCGAAAGAGTGCGGCCGGATGTCCGGCTACGCCCTTGGCAAGGGTCTGAAGAGACTATCGGAGAATGAAGGCGCCGAGGGCGAGGATCAGCACGAACAGGATGGTCGCGGAGAAGAAGCCGCCTGCGAAGAAGCCGAAAGCCATGGCCAGGAGCAGGGCGCCGCAGAACAGCGAGCCGTATTTGGCCAGCGCCAGAAAGCCATGATAGGTGCGGTCATGTTCGGCATAGTCCATCTTCGCGCCCAGTTCGACAGGACCGGTCGGCGTGTGATCAGCCATAGGAATACCCCTTCGAAGACATCTTTGAGGCACATAGCGAAAAGCTGGACCAAGAGCAATGGCGCTATTGCCGCACGACCAGCGACAACAGCCTCAAAGAATGTTGAAAGCCGGCGGTATGGGCTCTTGTCGCCGGCCTAACGTCGAACGTTGAGGGTTTTGCGTTTCAACCGGCTAGATGCGGAAACAGCCCGAGCAGCCCAATGACGATCAGATAGAGCGCGACGATGTAGTTGAGCAGCCGCGGCATCACCAGGATCAGCACGCCGGCAATCAGCGAGATCAGCGGGGTCAGTGCTAGCTCGGGAATATGCATGTCGGTTCCTTTCTATGGCCGCGTCGGGGTCGTGACGTCCAGAACGCCGAAGCGGCCGGAAAGCTCCTCGCACCGGGCGCTAAAGTGCGCCGGCTTTGCCGACATTACGCTGCTTCGCGAAAATATTTAGCGGTGGGCAGGATGGTCAGCGGCGCGAGCTCGCCGGCCGGCGCCTTGGCAAACAGCATACGCCGCTCCAGCGCCGTCGACTGGAAGAAGGGAAAGCGCTCCAGCGTCGGGGCCATGTTCTGCTCGCAGATCGATTCATAGAAGAAGATCGGCATGGTGAAGGGCGGGTAGAGGCGCGGCTCGCCGACCTGCACCGATCCGAAGATGCGATGGTAGAAGGCCGTGTGCTCCTCGCGGATCATCGAAATGCAGCTGGTGGCGTTGAAGAAGGTGTTGGCGATAACCGCGAGCCGCAGCGTGACATAGGGCAGGGCGCGGTTGGCCGACGACATTTGCGGATCGATCGCCAACCGGCTCGGGTCGATGAAGGTTTCACCGCGCGCCAGCCGCAGCAGCAGCCGGTCGCCGAAAACGGTCATGATCGGCGCTTCGGGGGTCTCACGGGTCAAATGGTGGAGCCTGACGGTGCTGACCAGCTCGCCATCCATGAAGACGCCGAAACAGTAGCAATTGCGCACTTCGTCAAGGTGATCGACGAGCTTCTGTTCGGTAATGGTGTCAAGCAGGCCGTGTGTATGAAAGGCCTTGTAGCGCAGCCGGTAGACCGCTTCGAGATCCTCGCCGCTTTCGCAGCGCCGGTATTCGACACGCTCGAGGACGTCGAGGACGTTGCGGGCGAACAGGGAAGGCGGGCCAGATTTGACTGCCGCACCCGAAAGCACACCTGACTGATGCGTGTCCATTACTTCCCCTCGTACCGCCGCAGGAGAACAATACCGGACGACCGAAGGAACAAGAAGATGAAACTCTAATCGTCTGTGTTTACCGATCATTAACCTTAACAATCAGTTAACGTCTAGACAATACAACGCTTTTTAGACGGGCTTTTCAAGCGCAATTTAATGACGGGTCAGGGCGTGGCGAGTTTTGCCGCCGGCCGCAGCTCGGCGGCGAAAGGCCAGGTCACGTTGGACATGGTCTCTATGCCCGAGGCACTAAGTGCTGCGCCAAACAGGAAGCCCTGGACGAGGTCCGGCTTGACCGAATGCACCAGGATCTTCAGCTGTTCGAAGGTTTCCACACCTTCGATGGTGACGGTCAGCCCGAGCACGCGGGTCAGGTCGACGATGCCCTTCAACAAGTCGAGCGAACGCTTGTTCTGGGTCACGTCCATCAGGAACGAACGGTCGATCTTGATCTTGTCGAGCGGCAGCTTGTGGAGGTAGCTCAGGCTTGAATAGCCGGTGCCGAAATCGTCGAGCGCAATGCGCACGCCAAGCTGCTTCAGTTCCTCGATATACTGGCGCGTTAGCGATTTGTCGTCGAGCAGCGCGGTTTCGGTGACTTCGATCTCGAGGCGGCCGGCGGCGAGCCCCGAAGTGGCAAGCGCGTCGCGAACCTTCTGGACAACGTCGCGGTTGCGGAAATCCTTGGCCGAAAGGTTGACCGAGACGCTGGTCTGGCCCGGCCATTTGGCGCATTCGGCGCAGGCAGCCGCGAGCACAAAAGTGCTGATCTCGGAGATGATGCCCATTTCTTCGGCCAGCGGAATGAAGATGCTGGGCGAAACCGGCCCGAGATCGGGATGATCCCAGCGGCACAGGGCCTCGCAGCTGGCGATGCGCATGGTGTTCATCGCCACGATCGGCTGATAGACCACCCGCAGCGCCTTGCCTTCGACCGCCGTGCGCAGGTCGGCCTTCATCAGCTGGCGGTTGCGGAACGCCGCATCCATCGCTGCCTCGAACAGCCGCCAGTTGTTCTTGCCGAGTTCCTTGGCCTTGTAGAGCGCCAGATCGGCCTTGACGATCATGGCGTCGACATCGGTGTCGTCGACCCTGGACAGCACGGCGCCCGCGCTTGCCTGGATGCGCAGACCGTGGCCTGCGACGTCGACCTCGCCCTGCAGATCGGCAAAGATCTGGTCGAGCAGGCCCGTCAGATGGCTTTCATCCTCGACGCGGTCGAAGAAGATCATGAACTCGTCGCCGCCGAAACGGCTGACATTGACGCCTTGCCCGGCGACGGCCGCCAGCCGCTCGGCAACGGCATAGATAAGTCCGTCGCCGACCGGATGGCCGAGGGTGTCGTTGACGCTCTTGAAATCGTCGAGATCGAGCACCGCCAGGGCGCACAGGCGGTCGCGGCTGCCCGACGCCATGGCTTCACCGACCAGCTCATGGAAATACGCGCGGTTCGGCAGGCCGGTAAGGCTGTCATAGCGCGCCATGAAGCGGATTTTTTCCTCAGCCTCGACGCGGGCGGTGACGTCCTCGAAGGTGATGACACCGAGATCCTGATTGCCTTCGCGGGCCGAGAACTCATAGTGCTGGCCATTGGAGAAGGAGACCAGCACCTTGCGGTCGCGGCCCTCGCGCAAGGCGCGCGTCAGCTGCGCTTCGACATAACGACAGTCTTTCGGCGCCAGCATGCCTCCGGCGACGCCGCGCAGGAGCAGCGAATGGATCGACCGCCCGAGCAGTTGGTCAGGCGAGCGCAGCGACATCAGATGCGCGGCTTCGGCATTGCCGACCACGACCTTGCCGTCGGGGCCGAGCATGACCAGGCCATGCGACATGGTGTTGAGCGCGCGGTTGAAGCGCTCGGCGAGCCTGGCGGCCGTCTTGCGCTCCGAAATGGCGTTGAACAGCACGGTGCGGACGTGGCTGGCCATCCGGGTGATGATGAAGATGAACGGCACGATGTAGAGGCCGAGGATGAAATCGCCGAGATGTCCCTTGAGCATCAGCCCGACCGCGATCGGCAGCACGACCGTGAAGGCCTGCACCGCAACCATGGTCTTGGAGCCGTAATTGCGGCCGACAATGGTCACCGTCGAGCCCATTATGACGGCGATGGCGGCGCTTTCCCCGAAGACATCGGGAATGAGATAGATTGAGGTGAAGCAGAAAAGCCCCATGAAGAAAGCCTGGATGGTGCCGCCAACCAGGTAGTAGCGTTCCCACTTCTTGGCTTGTTCATAAGTTTCGAAACTGCCTATGCGCAGGCCTTTGCGGATGCCGTAGTAACGGTAAAGCCCCGCCCCAAGCATAAGCGCGGCCAATGCAAGATAGGCCGGATGCCCCGAGGTAAAATAAACCAGAATGCCGATGAGGCCATGGCAAAATGCGCCAATCAGCAGGATCCCGGGATCGTTGAACAACGATCGCACGAACCCAGCATAGACGTCCTCACCTATCTCTGCGGCTTTGTTTTCTTGCATGGCCTGCGGTGTCGCACGAACCGCAGTCATGTCACATTCGCCTTAAGAAAGGTTTAGAGATGCCGTTTCGACGCTTGGCGTCAAGTCGGCTCCACCGGCGTAAACCGCGAAAATTCGTGTTCAGGTAAACAAGGCGTATCGATCACTCGGCGGCCTGAAGTTCAGGCCGGCCGGCGTGTTGGCCAGCCGCTCGACAAGCCTTGTGCGCTCGCCCTCGGCCTTTTCGGCGCTGCCCTGCCTCACATGGCCGTAGCCGCGAATGAGCGCCGGCACCGAGGCAAGGGCGATGGCGGCCTCGATCCTGCCTGGCGCAAGTGCTTTGGCGACAAGCTCCAGATCGGCCTCATAGCCGGCCAGAAGCTGCCGCTCCATGCGCCGCTCAGTGCTGTAGCCGAACACGTCGAAGGCCGTGCCGCGCAGGCCTTTCAGCGCCGCCAGCAGGCGAAATCCCTTCATCATCCACGGGCCGAAGCTCGATTTCCTCGGCTTGCCGTCATTGCCGCGCCTGCCCATGATCGGCGGCGCCAGATGAAATTCGAGCTTTTCGTAGCTCTGGAACTGTTTTGAGAGCTCCATAGCGAAGGAGCCGTCGGTGTAGAGCCGCGCCACCTCATATTCGTCCTTGATCGCCATCAGCTTGAACAGGTTTCTGGCGGCGGCCTCGGTCACCGCGGTCGAGCCAGGCACGGCCTTGGCCTCGGCAGCACGCAAAACCGCCAGCTTCTCGGCGTAGCGCCTGCCATAGGCGGCATTCTGATAGGCAGAGAGGAAAGCGACGCGGCGGGCGATGATATCGTCCAGCGTCTTGGCGATCTCAGTGGCCTTGCCCGGCTGGGCGACCAGGCCGCGCACAAACTCCGGCTGATGCGCGGCGCGCCGGCCCCAGCGGAAGGCGGCGATGTTCATCGCCACCGCCTCGCCGTTCAATTCGATTGCTTTTTCAACGGCTTGCGCCGACAGCGGCAGCCCGCCATGCTGGAAGGCGAAGCCGAGCATGAACATGTTGGCGCCGAGCGAATTGCCGAACAATTGGGTGGCGGTGCCCGTCGCGTCGAAGAAATGCGTCTTGTCGTCGCCAGCGGCAGCGCGGATCGCCTTCTTCAGGCGCTCGATGGGCAGCGAGAAATCGGCCGAGCGGGCGAACTCGCCAGGCATGATCTCGGCGGTGTTGGCAAGGAAGATGGTATGGCCTTCGCGCACCGCGCCAAGCACCTTCTTGGCGCCGGACACGACAAGGTCGCAGCCGAGTACCAGGTCGGCCTTGCCGGCCGAAACGCGGATCGCGTGGATGTCGTCCGGCGTGCGGGCGATGCGGACATGAGTGAACACCGAACCGCCCTTCTGGGCGAGGCCGGCCATGTCGATCATGCCGCAGCCCTTGTCCTCGAGATGGGCGGCCATACCGAGCACAGCACCTATGGTGACGACGCCAGTGCCGCCGACGCCGTCGATGATCGCCGCCCAACCCTCGCTACCGAGCGGGAATTCGGCTGGCACCGGCACGCCGTCAAGCGGGTCGGAGCGCCCGGCAATGCCTTCGGCCTTCCTGATCTTGGCGCCGTGCACGGTGACGAAGGACGGGCAGAAGCCGTTGACGCAGGAGAAGTCCTTGTTGCAGCTCGACTGGTCTATTCTGCGCTTGCGGCCGAACTCGGTTTCGACCGGCTGGATCGAGACGCAGTTCGATTGCACCCCGCAATCGCCGCAGCCCTCGCAGACCAGTTCGTTGATGAAGACCCGCTTGTCGGGATCCGGGAAGGTGCCGCGCTTGCGGCGGCGGCGCTTTTCGGCGGCGCAGGTCTGGTCGTAGAGCAGCACCGAGACGCCCTTGACGTCGCGCAGCTCGCGCTGAACGAGGTCGAGGTCGTCGCGGTGGTGGATGGTGGCGCCGAAGGGGAATTCGGCCTTCCCCGCATATTTGTCCGGCTCGTCGGTGACGATGGCGATGCGCTCGACGCCTTCGGCGCGCACCTGCCTGGCGATCATGTCGACAGTCAGGCCGCCCTCATGCGGCTGGCCGCCGGTCATGGCGACGGCGTCGTTGTAGAGGATCTTGTAGGTGATGTTGGCATCGGTCGACAGCGCGAAGCGGATCGCCAGCGTGCCGGAGTGATTGTAGGTCCCGTCGCCGAGATTCTGGAAAATGTGGCCGCGCTTGGAGAATGGCGCCTGGCCGACCCATTGTGCGCCCTCGCCGCCCATGGCGGTGAAGCCGACCGTGTTGCGGTCCATCCACAGCGCCATGAAATGGCAGCCGATACCGGCGGCGGCGATCGAGCCGTCCGGCACCTTGGTCGAGGAATTGTGCGGGCAGCCGGAGCAGAAGAACGGCGTGCGCGAACCGATATCGCTGGTGTCGGCAAGCATCGCCTGGAACTGGCGCAGCTTTGCCACCTTTGCAGTGATCTCTTCCGAAGGGCCGATTGTGCGCAGGATGCGCTCGCCCAGCGCAATGGCGATCTCGTTGGGGTCGAGCGCGCCCTTGGCCGGGAACAGCCAGTCGCCGCGCTCGTCCTTCTTGCCGACGATCATCGGCTGGGTGGCGGTGCCGTAGAGGTTTTCGCGCAGTTGCACCTCGATCAGCGAGCGCTTCTCCTCGACGACGACGATGGTGTCGAGGCCGCGGGCGAATTCGGCGATATGCTGCAGGTCGAGCGGCCAGGGGCAGCCGACCTTGAACAGGCGGATGCCGATGCGGTTGGCGGCGGCCTCGTCGATGCCGATGTCTTCCAGCGCCTGGCGGACATCGAGATAGCTCTTGCCCAGCGTGATGATACCGAGCTTCGGCGCGCGGCCGCCCGAATAGACGATGCGGTTCAGGCCGTTGGCATGGATGAAGGCGGATGCAGCGGCGCGCTTGTATTCATGCAGCCGCTCCTCCTGGCCGAGCATGTCGATCTCATCGCGGATGTTGAGGCCGCCGGGCGGCATATCGAACTCCGGCACGACGATGTTCAGGCGCTCGAGCGCGGCATCGACGGAGGCCGTGGATTCGATGTTGTCCTTGACGCATTTGATAGCCGCCCAGGTGCCGGCGAAGCGCGACATGGCAAAGCCGTAGAGGCCGTAGTCGATGATCTCCTGAACGCCGGCCGGGTTGAGGATCGGCACCATGGTGTCGACGAACAGGAATTCGGTGGCGTGCGCATTGGTCGATGATTCGGCCATATGGTCGTCGCCCATCAGCGCAAGCACGCCGCCATACTTCGACGTTCCCGCGAGGTTGGCGTGGCGGAAAACGTCGCCGGAGCGGTCGACGCCCGGTCCCTTGCCGTACCAGACCGAAAACACCCCGTCATGCTTGCCTTCGCCCATTAATTCCGTCTGCTGAGAGCCCCAGCAGGCGGTGGCGGCAAGCTCCTCGTTGAGGCCGGGCTGGAAGACGATGTCGGCCTGCGCCAGCTGCTTTTTCGCCCGCCACAGCTGCATATCGAGGCCGCCGAGCGGCGAGCCGCGATAACCGGACACGAAGCCGGCCGTGTTGAGGCCGGCCCGGCGGTCGCGCTCGCGTTGCATCAAAAGCATGCGGATGACCGCCTGTGCGCCGGACAGGAAGATGCGCTCCTTACCAAGATCGAACTTGTCGTCGAGCGCGACGTCGTGCAGCGTCATCAGGCATTTCCTCTGCGGAGACAGCACCGGGGGCGCGCAGCCAACGTAGGAGTGAGATGGCGCAGTCTTTCTCCGCTTGCAAGGCAGGTCAAACGAAATCGAAAGTGCCAGGCAAAGCGCAACGAACGATCCGCTGCCGTCGCGTATTCGGCACGAAATCGGTCCGCGGCGGTTGTCCGGCGACCAGAAATTTCCACGCAGTCGCGCCGGGCAAAGACGCGTCAGCCTTTCGAGCAATCCGGCTTCGGCTCACCCGGCAGCTTGCCGTCGGGATGGCCGGCAAGATCGGGATTGGCCGTATAGAGCTGGTCGACCACCAGCGGCCGGTCGGGAAGGATCGACTGGTCCTCGCTCGACATCAGCGTCGTGTCGATCTTCTGCAGGAACGTGCCGTCAGGACCCCTGATGCTGATCGAAATCGCATAGGGCTTGTCCTTGACGATACAGGTCAGCGCCGGGCTTTCCAGGCTGACCTTGTCGAGCTTCGGCCAGACCTTCTGCTCGATCACCAGGGGAGGACCGCCAGCCGGATTCTGGAAGCTGGCGACCGCAACCTGGCCTTCGCCCATCGGCTGCAGGGGCCGCAGCGTCACGACATAGGTCGCCCGGGCGAGGCGGTAATTGAAGACGACGACCTTGCCGGAAACCTCGAACAGCTTGCCGTCGCCGCCGGTGTCGCGGCAGGCGCCAAGCGCAACGGCTGCAATGAGCGCAGCACCGACAAGGATCGAACGAAAAACAACCCTAAGCATTGTTGACCTCATGTGCCGCCGTGCGGCGGCGATAGTGACGGCTTGCTTTCTGGCGGTTGCCGCAAACAGCCATATCGCACCAAAGGCGGCTGGAATTGCGGCTCCTGTCGACGAACAGCCAGCTGCAATTGGGACAGATCCTGAGCCTGGCGACCGTGTCGTCGCGCAGCAGCGACAAGGCCGAAACCGCCAGCGCCGCCTCGAACGCGATCGGCGTCGATGGATCGCCGAACGGTCTACCCGGTGCGCCGATTTCGGCAGGGCTCCGATCGAGGCCGTTGGCGCAGGCCTTGAGAAAAGCGGCGAGGTCGCCGGCGGCAAGCGCACCTTTCGACACCGCGCCGCGAAACAGGCGGTCGGTCGTCTCGCGGATCGCCAGCACCACCGGGGCGATCCTGTCCGGCGAGGTCGCCTCCAGCGGTCTGCCGCCAAGCTCGGCACCGCGAAAGCCGGTTGCGGCGTTGGCGAAGCGCGCGATCTCGGCCGGATCGGCAAAACGGTCGAAAGTCTTTTCCGGATCGTTGCGCAACACCACGGTGTTGGCCGTATCGAGCGCAAGAATGCCGCCGGTGAAGCGATGTGGGGTCCAAGATACTGTCATATCGGAAATCTAACCGATAAATCGCGTTTGACAAGTTAGATTTTACGATGCAAACCTTGGCGCGGGCTCCGGCGCAGGATTTTGTTGAGGCAAGTCGTTGCCCCAAAACCGCTTTGCACTTTTGGGCGACATGCACTGAAAGCTGTCCATGCTCTATTTCTTCCAGCAGGTGCTGAACGGGCTGCATTCCGGCGCGCTCTATGCGCTGCTTGCCTTCGGCTACGTGCTGACCAACGGCATCCTGCACCGGACCAATCTCGCCTATGGCGCGCTGTTCGCCTTTTGCGGCCAGACGATGATCCTGACCGTGGCCTTCGGCTATCAGGTATTGTGGCTGACCTTGCTGGCGGCAGTGGTGCTCGGCGTCGTCACGGCTTTCTTTTATGCCGCGCTGATCGGCCACGTGCTGTCGCGCAGCGTCTTCGAACCGCTGGCCGACCGCACGCCCAATGCCATTGTGGTGACGACGCTCGGCATCCTGCTGGTGCTGTCGGAAGCAAGCCGTATCGCCGCCGACACGCATGATTGGTGGCTGCCGCCGATGCTGGCGCAGCCCATCGTTTTTGCTCAGGATGCCGGCTTCCAGGCGACGCTGACGCTGATCCAGCTCATCGATTGCGCGGTGGTTCTGGCGGCAATCATGCTCGCTGCATGGGCGTTTGCCCGCTCGGGCTTCGGCCGCCGCTGGCGCGCCGTCTCCGACGATCCCAAAGCGGCTGCCATGTGCGGCGTGGACGTGCGTGCAGTGTTCCGGCATGCGGTGCTGTTCGGCGGTTTCTGCGCCGCGCTGGCCGGAATCATGGCCGCCCTTTACTACGGCAATGTCAGCTTCGGCTCCGGCCTTGTCTACGGGCTGAAAATCCTGTTCGTGACGGCGGTGGGCGGCTATCTCTCTCCGCCTCGGGCCGCGCTCGGTGCGGCCGCCTTCGGCATGGCGGAGTCGCTATGGGCCGGCTATTTCCCGGTCGAATGGCGCGATGGCTGGATGTATCTGTTCCTGGTCGCGGCACTTGTGCTGATCGGTCCTGGCCGCGACCAGCAGAAGATCGCCTGATCGCCGCATCCGCTGTCAGACTTTGGTTGCATGACGCAGCAGCCGGTCGGCACTTTATCCCCTGCCTCCCGTCACGACGGCGTTGATCGCGCCATGCCATGTTGACCCGCCGAACCACGCACGGCATACCGTTGGGCCACAGCGGCGCGACGGAAAATAGGGGAGCCGGCGCGCCTTCGACCTGAGGGAGGAAATGCATGGCAGGGCTGCTCGCTCTATCGAGAACGATTGACCGTATGAACGAGTTCATCGGCAGGTGGATATCGTGGCTGATCCTGCTGGCAATCCTGGTCAGCGCCGCCAATGCCATCATCCGCAAGGTCTTCGACGTCTCGTCGAATGCCTGGCTGGAACTGCAGTGGTACCTGTTCGGCGCCGCCTTCATGCTGGCCGCCGCCTATACGCTGAAGCAGAATGACCATATCCGCATCGACATCGTCTACGGCATGTGGTCGCGCCGCGTGCAGCACTGGATCGACCTGCTCGGCCATGTCTTCTTCCTGATGCCGTTCGTGACGCTGATGGTGATCTATTTTGTACCCTACGTGTCGCTGTCGTTCCGCAGCGGCGAAATGTCGAACAATTCCGGCGGCCTGATCATCTGGCCGGCCAAGGCGATCCTGCTCGTCGGCTTCTTTCTGCTGGCGCTGCAGGGCATCTCCGAGATCATCAAGAAGATCGCCATCATGCGCGGCGACATGGACGATCCCAATCCGTTCATCTCGGTGCACGAACAGGCCGAGCTCGAGGCGAAAGCCCTTGCCGAAGAAGCCAAGGCGCTCGTCCAGGAGGCGCGCCCATGATCGAGTTCATCGCCCAGAACATGGCGCCGATCATGTTCGCTTCGCTGATCGTCTTCCTGCTGATCGGCTATCCCGTCGCTTTTTCACTCGCCGCAAACGGCCTGATGTTCTTCTTCATCGGCGTCGTGCTGTCGCCCTATTCGGGCGGCTCGATCAACTTGGCGTGGCCGCTGCTGCATGCGCTGCCCGACAATTTCTACGGCAGCCGGGTGATGTCGAACGACACGCTCTTGGCAATCCCGTTCTTCACCTTCATGGGCATCGTGCTGGAACGATCGGGCATGGCCGAGGACCTGCTCGACACGATCGGCCAGCTGTTCGGCCCGGTTCGCGGCGGCCTTGCCTATGCGGTGATCTTCGTCGGTGCGCTGCTTGCCGCGACCACTGGCGTGGTCGCGGCTTCGGTCATCGCCATGGGCCTGATCTCGCTGCCGATCATGCTGCGCTACGGCTATGACCGACGACTGGCGTCGGGCGTCATCGCGGCATCCGGCACACTCGCCCAGATCATCCCGCCGTCGCTGGTGCTGATCGTTCTGGCCGACCAGCTCGGCCGTTCGGTCGGCGACATGTATGCCGGCGCGCTGATCCCCGGCCTGGTGCTGACCGGCCTTTACACGCTCTACATCCTGATCATGTCGATCGTCCGGCCGAACTCGATGCCGGCGTTGCCGCTGGCGGCCCGCACGCTTGGCCACGGCGTGCTGTCGTTGCTCGCGGCACTGCTGGTGGCAGTCGCGGCTTCCTATGCGGCCTATCGCTACCTTGCGCCGGCGCATGGCGACAATGCCGATATCCTTGGCGCCAGCATCGGCGTGATCCTGATCTATATCGTGGCGATCGCCGACAAGGGCCTGAACATCAACATGATGTCCAGGCTGGCGCAGCAGGTGATCATCGTTTTGATCCCGCCTCTGGCACTGATCTTCCTGGTGCTGGGCACCATCTTCCTTGGCATCGCAACCCCGACGGAGGGCGGCGCCATGGGCGCGGTTGGCGCCCTGGCGATGGCGGCAATGAAGGGGCGGTTGTCGCTGGATGTCATCAAGCAGGCGCTGGCGTCGACCACCAGGCTTTCCTCCTTCGTGCTGTTTATCCTGATCGGCGCGCGGGTGTTCTCGCTGACCTTCTACGGCGTCAACGGCCACGTCTGGGTCGAGCATTTGTTGACGTCGCTGCCGGGCGGCGAAGTCGGCTTCCTGATCGGCGTCAACATCCTGGTCTTCGTGCTCGCCTTCTTCCTCGACTTCTTCGAGCTCGCCTTCATCATCGTACCGCTCTTGGCGCCGGCTGCCGATAAGCTCGGCATCGACCTGATCTGGTTCGGCGTGCTGCTCGGCGTCAACATGCAGACAAGCTTCATGCACCCGCCTTTCGGCTTTGCGCTGTTCTACCTGCGCTCTGTCGCCGCGCGCGTGCCCTATCTCGATCGCCTCACCGGCAAGCAGATCGCGCCGGTGACCACCGGCCAGATCTATTGGGGCGCCGTGCCCTTCGTCTGCATCCAGGTGATCATGATCGGGCTGACCATCGCCTTCCCGCAAATGGTCATGCGCTACAAGGGTGCGGCCGTCGATCCGGGAACGATCGAGATCAACTTGCCTGATATGCCAGGCTTTGCGCCTCTCGGCACACCACCACCAGCCAACGGTGGCCCATCACCCGCGGCGCCACCGTCGAACGATCTCTCGCAGCCGCCGAATTTCGGCGAGACGCCGCCCGCCAAGCCGGCGCCGCCGGCGACCGACCTGTCGCAGCCGCCGAACTTCAACTGATGTGTGAACACTGAGAACCTGAGTGAGGATGTCATGAGAGCCGTGCGCCTGGAAGCCGTGGCCAGCATTGCGCTACGGGAGGTCGACAAGCCTGTTGCGGGACCGCAGGACGTTCTGGTGCGCGTCGAAGCCTGCGGCGTTTGCGGCACCGACCGTCACCTCCTCCACGGCGAATTCCCTTCGAGCCCGCCGGTGACGCTTGGTCACGAATTCTGCGGCATTGTCGAGGCTGTCGGTGATGCGGTTTCCGGCATCGCCATCGGTGACCGTGTTACCGGCGATCCCAACATCTTCTGCGGACGCTGCAGTCATTGTCGGGCTGGCCGGGTCAATTTGTGCAGCAATCTCAGGGCCATCGGCATCCATCGCGACGGCGGCTTCGCCGACTACGTCGTGATGCCGCAGAGCCAGGCCTTTCTTCTGCCTGCGAACCTCAAGCCAACGCATGGCGCCTTCTGCGAGCCGCTGGCCTGCTGCCTGCACGCTGTCGACCTCGCCGGAATCAGACCCGGCGCTGCCGTGGTGGTGCTTGGTGGCGGCGTCATCGGCCTGCTTACCGTGCAATTGGCGAGGCTCGCAGGAGCGGCGACCATCATCCTGTCGACGCGGCAGGCCTCCCGCCGTGCGCTCGCCGAAGAGCTCGGTGCAACGGCGACGGTCGACCCAAGCGCGGTCGACCCGATCGAGGCGATCGCCGGCCCAACCGGCCTTGTGCCCGGCGGGGCCGACGTGGTGCTCGAATGCGCCGGTGTCCCCGATACAGTCGAACAATCGATGCGGCTGGCGAAGTCCGGCGGCACGGTGGTGATCGTCGGCGTGATGCCGCAAGGCGTGAAAGTGCCCTTCGAACCGTTCGACATCCTGTTTCGCGAACTGAAGGTTCTCGGCTCGTTCATCAACCCCTTCACCCACGGGCGAGCGGCGGACCTTGTCGCGTCCGGGGCAATCGAGATCGACAAGCTCATCTCCAGACAGGTCGGCCTGGACGGAGCCCCCTCGGTTATCTCCAACCCGGCCGCCCCCGGCGAGGTCAAGGTGTTGGTGGTGCCGGGCAGGGAATGAAGGGCAGCCTCAATCCTGCGACGTTGGCGATTGGCGAAACGACGATGACCGCGTCCCTCTCCCCGTCACTATACGGGGAGAGGATGCCGGCAGGCAGGTGAGGTGCAGCGTCAACGCTTGGAGAGATAAGCTATAATTTCGGGGCGGCTACCAAGCCCAAGGCGATCAATCGCCGAAGTTTGCGCCGCCCCTCATCCATCTGCCGGGACCTTCTCCCCGTATAGTGACGGGGAGAAGGGACAGATCCCAGCCTACAGTTTGCCGTTGCGCTGCTGGACCATCATGAAGGTGTCGTAATTGTACTCGGCCACCTGCGCCCACAGATAGTGCTCCTTGCGGAAGCCCTTGATCGAGTCCCAGATCTTCTTGAACGGTGCGTTGGTGGCTTCCATTTCGGTGTAGACCTCATTGGCCTTCTCGAAACAGGCGGCCATGATGTCCTGGCTGAACGGGCGCAATTTCGCGCCGCCGGCCACCAGCCGCTTGACTGCTGCAGGATTGAGGTAGTCGTATTTCTGCAGCATGTTGGCGTCCGCCGCGTGCGCGGCCGTGTGCACCAGCGACTTGTAGGCCGGCGAAAGCTCTTCGTACTTCGCCTTGTTGAACAGGAGATGGACGGTCGGGCCGCCTTCCCACCAGCCGGGATAGTAGTAATAGGGCGCGACCTTATAGAAGCCGAGCTTCTCGTCGTCATAGGGGCCGACCCATTCGGCGGCGTCGATCGTGCCTTTTTCCAGCGCCGGATAGATGTCGCCACCGGCGATCTGCTGCGGCACGACACCGAGCTTCTGCACCACTTTGCCGGCAAAGCCGCCGATGCGCATCTTGAGGCCGGACAGGTCGGCGACGGTGTTGATCTCCTTGCGGAACCAGCCGCCCATCTGCACGCCGGTGTTGCCGCCGGGCAGGCCGAAAAGACCCTGCGTGGCAAGAAACTCGTTGAACAGGTCGATGCCGCCGCCATGATAGTGCCAGGCATTCATGCCGCGCGCGTTGAGCGAGAACGGCACTGCCGCACCGAGCGCCCATGTCGGGTCCTTGCCCCAGTAATAGTATGACACCGTGTGGCAGGCCTCGACAGTGCCGGCAGTGGTGGCGTCGGCGGCCTGCAGGCCGGGCACGAGTTCGCCGGAGGCGAAGACCTGGACCTGGAAATTGCCGTCCGTCGCCTCAGACAGCATCTTGGAGAAGACTTCGGCGCCGCCATAGATCGTATCGAGTGACTTGGGAAAGGATGACGCCAACCGCCACGTCACTTTCGGATTGGACTGGGCGATTGCCGGTGCGGCTAGCGTAGCGGCAGCCGCCGCTGCGCCCACGCCGGTGACCCCGGCCTTGCGGATGAATGAACGACGATCCATGCAGTTCCTCCCTATTGGACCAACAACCGATATCAGGGACATCTCCTCACGTCCGGTATCGATTTGCCCGAAACAATACACGGGCAAAAGGTCGAGTCCAGCATGGTGGCGGGATTTGACGGCGGCGCTGGCGACAAATCCGCGGGCCGGCCGGCCAGCCTGCAACTATAGTCTAACGTTCGCCGCGTGGCCCATGCGAGATGGCGAAACTTGCCATGGAAAAGCGCCTTCGGATCGCCTATTTTGCAGGCACAATAGCTATTCGCTTCGCGCCAAATGGAATCCGGACCCAAAATGCACCAGCCGCTCGTCGCCATATCAACCGACGTCCGTCAGTTCGACAACTACACCTGGCATGCCGTCCCGCAGCAATATATCGAGGCAGCACTTTCCGGCGCCGGCGTGTTCCCGCTTTTGGTGCCGTCATTCGGTGACCGGCTCGACTTCGACGAGCTGTTGTCTTCGGTCGACGGTGTCATGGTCACTGGCTCGAAGTCCAACGTGCATCCATCGCTCTATGGCGGCGACGCCAGCGAAGCCAACGGCCCCTACGACCCGGCGCGCGATTCCACCACGCTGCCGCTAATCCGCAAGGCGATCGAGCGCGGCGTGCCGCTGCTTGCCATCTGCCGCGGCATCCAGGAGTTGAACGTTGCGCTGGGCGGCACGCTTGGCACCGAGATCCAGGAGCGCGAAGGCTCGCTCGACCATCGCGCGCCGGTGAGCGACAACCAAGACGAACGCTTCGCCATTCACCAGACCATTTCGATCAAGCCGGGCAGCTGCCTGGCCGGTGTATTTGGCGCCGGCGACATCAAAGTCAACTCGCTGCACCGCCAAGGCATCGACCGGCTCGGCTCGAAGCTGCAGGTCGAGGCGGTTGCCGGCGACGGCACGGTGGAGGCGGTTTCGGTGAAGGACGCCCGCGCCTTCGCCGTCGGCGTGCAATGGCACCCCGAATACTGGGTCAAGTCGGACGGCAACTCGGCCAAGATCTTCCGCGCCTTCGGCGATGCGGTGCGCCTGCATGCGGCGGCGAAGGCCGGTGCACGGGCGGCGGCGGAATAAATCCCGACGATCAATTGCCGGCGGATTGATCCCGTTCGCCGGTTGTCGCCAGCGACAGCAGCGGCGTGGCCGGAGCGTAGGATTCGTAGCCGTCGCCATCCGCAACCGAGAAGGTGACGATCGGGTCGGTGCCGTCGGCGCTGAACGCGATCGTGCCGTCCTCGCCCTCTCGCCAGAATTTTGCCCGCTCGATCCCCGGCAGCAACCCGCGGCAACTCGGCGCCACGGTCAACAGCGACAGGCCATCGTCAATCGCGGCGCCGCGGCTAACCGCGCAGTCGCCTTCGTCGCCATTGGCGACCAGCCTGAAGGTGGTTGCCGGCCTTGCTTCATTGGCCGAACTTTCACTGCTGCCGCCGTGAAACAGCTGAAAGCCGGCGAAAAGTGCCGCTGCCGCAATCAATGCCGGAAGTTTCGTCATCTTGCACTCCGCGCTCCCCGGCGCAGATGCAGAATGATTCCAAAGCGTTAAGTCAACGTTAACGAGTGTGGCAGAGAGCCGCTCAGCTTCGTGGCTTGACTTGCGCCGTCTCAGGCACCGGGGTCAGTGGCCGGCGCTCGCTGAACCAGGATACCAGATTGTCGACGCACAGATCCGCCATGGCGCGGCGCGTGTGGTGCGAGGCCGAGCCGACATGGGGCAAAAGCGAGGTGTTGGGCGCCTCCAGCAAAGCCTTGGGCACATTCGGTTCATCGGCGAAAACATCGAGCCCGGCGGCGGCGATGGTGCCGTTGGCAAGCGCTGCGGCGAGGTCTGCCTCGTCGACCGTGCTGCCACGGCCGATGTTGACGAAAACGCCGTTGGCGCCAAGCGCCGCTAGGATTTCGGCATTGACCGCCTTCTCCGTGGAAGCGCCGCCCGGCACTACGGAAATCAGCGTATCGACCGCTTCGGCAAGGCCCTTCAGCGCCGGGTGGTATTCATAAGCTAGACCTTCGACCTTGCGCCTGTTGTGGTAGGCCACCGGCAGCCCGAACGCTTCCAGCCGGCGCGCAATGGCAAGGCCGATGCGGCCCATGCCGAAAATGCCGACATGCCGACCGCGCAAGGTCAGCCGGCTCAGGGGATAGTTGCCCTTCTTCACCCAACTGCCGTCGCGCAGCCATTTCTCGGCCTTGTAAAGTTCACGCACGGTGTTGAGCAAAAGGCCGATCGTGGTGTCGGCGACCTCCTCGGTCAAAACATCGGGGGTGTTGGTGACCATGATGTTTTTCTTGGCCGCATGGCCGGCATCGACCGAATCATAGCCGACGCCGAAGGAGGCGATGAGTTCGAGGTTGGGCAATGCATCCATCAATGCCGCATTGACGCCGGCGAAGGACGCAATGGCGCGCACGTCATGGCGCATCTCGTCGGTGACCAGGGCGGGATCGGCGCGCTCTATCTTGACCCGCTTGAAGGTGCGGTCGATGCGCTCGACCGCATGGTCGTTGAAATGTCCCGGCACCAGAACGGCGACGGTCTGCAACGCATCAGTCTTGGTCATGCACGCTCCACCGGCTTGCCGGTCGACTGGCGCACATGCAGTTCCGGCTTGATCAGTTCCTGTGACGGCCGTACCGCCTGTCCGTTCAGCTTGTCGAGCAGCGCGCTGGCGGCACGGCGGCCGACCTCTCGCTGGCCATTCCAGACTGTGGTGAGCGCCGGTGTCGCGATTGCCGCCTCCTCGAGATCGTCATAGCCGGTCACCGAGATGTCGGCGCCCGGCACCAGGCCGGCGCGGGCAATGCCGTTCATCAGGCCGATGGCGACCAGATCATTCCAGCAGCAAGCGGCGGTTGGCTTGTCTTTAAGCGCCAGAAACTGTCCAGCCGCCTCGAATCCGCCCTGCTTGGTGCGCGGCCCGGCGATGCGCCAGGACGGCCTGACCTCAAGCCCGGCGGCCTCCATGGCGTTGAGATAGCCCTGGTAGCGGTCGCGCCCGGTCGAGGTCTGGTCGGTGCCGCCGATCATGGCGATGCGCTTGTGCCCGAGCGAGATCAGATGATTGGTGGCAAGTGCCGTGCCATAGGCATCGTCGCCGCGAAACACCGGCACGTCGGCGCCTTCCACGCTGCGTGCGATCAGCACCGCCGGCAGGCCGTTTTCCTCGGCTATGACGATGTCAGAGGCCGGCGTGCCGATGGCCGGGGACATGATGACGCCGTCGGCGCCGAGCTGCAGCAGCGTATCGATGAAGGTGCGTTGCTTTTCCAGCTGGTCGTAGTGATTGGACAGGATGAAGGTCTGCCGGCTGCGGTCAAGTTCGCTCTCGATCGAGCGCAGGATCTCGGCGAAGAACGGGTTCATGATGTCATGCACGACGACGCCGACAATGCCCGAGCGCGAGGTGCGCAGTGAGGCGGCGCGGCGATTGTAGATATAACCGATGGCCCGCGCGTGCTCCTTGATGCGGTCACGCGTGGCGCCTGCGACCAGCGGGCTGTCGCGCAAGGCGAGGGAGACGGTGGCCGTGGAGACGCCAAGCGCATCCGCGATCGTCGAAAGCTTGATCTTTTGTGCCAGCCCTTCGCTCCCCGAGTTTTTTTAAAATTTTTAAATGCGGCGTTATGCCATCGGATTCGGAGCAAATCAAAGTTTTTTCGCCAGCGCCTCCGCCTCGGCATCGACGGTCGTGCGATTGCGCAGCCGCAAACGGTGCTCGCGATGGATGATGTAAAGGCCGCTGGCGACGATGATGGCAGCACCCACCAGCGTCCAGCGGTCGGGGAACTGGTGGAAGATGATCCAGCCGGACAGGATCATCCAGACCATCTGCGAATAGGGGTACGGCGCCAGCGCCGTGGTAGTCGCCAGGCGGTAGGCCTGCACCAGCAGCCAGTGGCCGCCGGCGCCGAACACGCCCAGCATCACCAGTATGAACCAGTGCCAGCCATCCTGCGGCAGCCCATGCGAGAACGGCAGCATCGGCAGAAGCAGCACGGCCGGCGCCAGCGCCGAAAACAGGATCAGGCTTTCCGAGGTTTCGCTGGCTGACATCCGCCGCGTCATGATGACGTAAAAACTGTTCGACAGCATCGAGCCGAGCGCGAAAAGATGGCCGATGCCGAACACGCCGATGCCCGGCCTTGTAATGACGAGCACGCCGACAAAGCCCGACAGGATTGCCAGCCAGCGCCGCCAGCCGGCCCATTCACCAAGCAGCGGCCCGGCAAGGGCGGTGATCACCATCGGCCCGAAGAAGTAGATCGAGGTGGTCTCGGCCAGTTGAAGCGTTTTGAGCGCCATGACGTTGCACATCGTCGAGCCGAACAGCAGACCGCCGCGCAGGATGTGGGCCGGCAAATTGTTGGCGCGGAAGCGCGACGGCTCGCGCCAGCCGCGCAGGAAGACGCCGACAAGCAGGACATGGACGGTGAAGCGGGCCCAGGCGACGATCAGCGCCGAGACGCCGGCCAGGACCAGATATTTGCTCGATGTGTCGAGAAAGGTGAAAAAGACATAGGTGGAAAGCATGAACAGCATCGCCGCGGGCGGCGTTGCGCTTTCGTCTGCTTTTGCGGGAACGTTCAATGTCAGGCCGGGCAGGGAGGAGCAACGCTTAACCTTTGCGGCAATCGCCTGCGCCCGGCAAGCCAAAAGCGACTGGCACAACAGGAGCCGCGCGCAGGCTCAGCGCGGGCCGATCCTATGCCGGCTAAAGCGCCTCGCCGGATGCCACTTGCGCCTGGAGATGAAGCCACAACGCCTGGGCGACGGGTCCATGCGGTCGGTCGCGCCGGCGCACCGCCGCCAGGGTCTCCGTCCGGCCGGGCAGATGTGCACCAGCGATCGAGATCAGCCTCCTATCCCGCAGTTCGTCCTCGATCAGCCATGCCGGCAGATGGCCCCAGGCCAGTCCGTGAAGGATCAGTTCCTTCTTCATCAGATGATCCGGCGCCGAGCACTGATGCGCACCGTCGATGAGGAAATAGCTCTCCGGCGATGGCCGCCGCGCCGTGTCGCGGATCACGCACTGGGTGAAGGGCCGCATCTGCTCCGGCGCAATCTCGCGGCCAGGCGCGAACGGAAGGAACCCAGGCGCCACCACCGGCACGAGGGGCACCGCGCAGAGATCGATCCGCTCGAGATGCGGATCGGAAGGATCCGCGCGATGGAAGATGAGGTCAGCCGAGCCTTCCATCAACCGTTCGAGCGGACCGCCGACCGCCTCGTACTCCAGGTGCAGGCGTGTCCCGGTGCGTTCGGCAAAGAAGCCGCTGAGCATACGCAGGATTTGCGGTCGCGGGCAGAGATCACCCATGACGACACGCAGGACCGTCTCCTCGCCGCTCGCCAACTGGCCCGCATAGGTTCGCAGATGGTCGAGCTCGCGCAATGTCAGCTGCGCTCGCGCGTGAAACTCGCGGCCCGCCTCCGTCAGCCCCACCCGATATCCGCTGCGGTCGAGAAGTGTGAGCCCGAGCAACTGCTCGAGGCGTGCGACAGCGGCGAAGACGGATGGATGCGATCGGTTCAAGGCAAGGGCGGCCGCCTGGAAGCTGCCCTCGCTTGCCACGGCGTCAAAGCACCGTAGGTCGTGGAGTTTTAGACCATTCATTATCGTAAAAACCTACTGAGATCGTCCAATCATAGTAATTTTCCTGGATAATTACGAGGCCTAGGGTGGCTCATTCAAAGGGCGGCGGGAGCATCGAACTCCTTTCGCCAGGGTGAGATGAGGACCAGATGACTGACACGCTTTATTTTACGACGGGCGACGGCTGCCGGATCGCCTATCAGCTGGCGGGGGCCGGCCCTGTGCTTGTGCTCTCGAATTCCATTGCGACGAACCTGCATATGTGGGACCGGCAGCTTGCGGAATTTGCCGGATCTTTCCGGGTGCTGCGCTATGATCTGCGCGGCCACGGCAGTTCCGATGCTCCGGCCGGAGCCTATTCGCTCGATCGGCTGGGCCGCGACGTCCTTGAGCTGCTGGATGCGCTTCAGATCGCCCGCGTGCATTTCTGCGGGCTGTCGCTGGGCGGCTTCGTAGGGCAGTGGCTGGGTATCCATGCCCCGGACCGCATCGAGCGTCTCATCCTTTCCAACACCTCGCCACATCTCGGGCCGGCTTCTTACTTTGACGAGCAGATCCGTACTGTCCTTGCTGCGAGCAACATGTCGGCCGCCGCGGACATGTTCATGCACAACTGGTTTCCCGCCTCGATGCTTGCCGGCCCAAACGAAACCGTCGACGCGTTCCGCGCGATGGTCCTGGCGACGCCGCCCCAAGGTCTCGCGGGATGCTTCGCCGCCGTACGCGATTGCGATCTGCGCCGGACTGTCTCCCTCATTACCGCCCCCACCCTGGTGATCGGTGGAGAAGACGACAAGGTAACACTGGCAAGCCACAGCGAGGCGATCGCAGCCAGCATCCCCGGCGCCACGCTTACACTGCTTCCGGGCGTCCATATGCTGAACGTCGAGCGGCCGACTGAATTCATGAGCGCCGTTACACGCTTCCTGCTGAATTAGGCGTGCATGCGGGCGCCCTTGGTGATCTTGTCGACGAGTTTCTTGTCGGCACGCAGCGCGATGCCGACGATCTTGGCGTCCTCAGGGCCGAACTCGGCGAAGACGGCGCGGTTGGCCGCATCGAAGCCGGTGGCAAACATCTCCTCGACATAGGCTGACGCCGTCACGCGCCGCTCCAGCGCCTTCCGGTGGATGGAGTTGAGCGTCGGCCCATCGGCCGAAAGCACGATGACCGGCTGGATCGACAGAGGATTGTAAAGGTTGCCGGCGCGGTCGCGGTAGGGTTCGCCGATAATGTCGGGGAATTGCGCGACGACGCCGCTGGTCAGGAAGGCCGTGACGTTGAGCTTTTGCCAGACGGCGAGATCGTCCCGCAGCACGATTGCAAATTTCGTATCGAACACCAAAATGAGGACTCCGGAGCACGCCCATGAAGGGCAGGGATAGGTGATGACGCACGATCTAGACGGTGAGGCGACACAGGGTCTTGGACGTTCGTGCGCGGATGAAGACCGGATCGTCTCGGCGCCAGGCAGCACCGGCATCGAGCGCATCGAGGCGCATTTCCATGGCAACGCCTTCGACCTACACCGTCATGATACACTTGCCGTCGGCGTGACGCTTTCCGGTGTGCAGCGCTTCCACTACAGGGGCACTGTCAACCACAGCCTGCCCGGCCAGGTTATCGTGCTGCATCCCGACGAAGTGCACGATGGCGGCGCCGGGACCGAGGATGGTCTGCGCTACCGGATCCTCTATCTGGAACCCTCACTGCTGCTCGACTGCCTCGACGGCGCGCCGCTGCCTTTCGTCAGGGATGCTGTGGTCAGCGATCCTGCCTTGCGTGGCACGCTGCTTTCGGCCCTGTCGCCGCTCGATGAGGAACTGGACGAGCTGTTCGTCGCCGATTTCGTTGCGGAGCTGGCGCAGCATCTGGGGCGTCATGCGGGACAGAAAGCAAAGCCGATGGGGAAGTCGGCCTCGCGTGCGGCAGCGCTGGCGCGCGGCTATCTCGAGGAGAATGCCGAGCGGTCCGTTCGTTCCGATGAGCTGGAAGCCGTCACCGGGCTCGACCGCTATGCGCTGTCACGCCATTTTCGCGCGACCTATTCCACCAGCCCGCATCGGTTCCTGCTGATGCGCCGGCTGCAAAAGGCAAGACGGATGATCGAGGTGGGCGAGCCGCTGGCCGAGATTGCCGTTGGCGCCGGCTTCAGCGACCAGAGCCATTTCAACAGGCATTTCAAGAAAGCATTCGGCTTGACGCCCGGCCGCTGGTCGACCCTGGTGCGCGGGCCTTCGGTAGCCGCCTAGGAAGATCAATCGTCGATGTCGCCATCGTCGTCGACAAGCACCAGCTCCTCGTTCGACAAATTGGCCTCGATGCGGGCGAGCAGCTTGAACAGCGTCTTCTGTTCTTTCTTGTCGAGGCCCTTCAACGCCTGCTTCTCGGTCTTCTTCACCGACTTCTCGATGGCGTGGATGATCTCGCGGCCGGTGTCGGTGAGAAAGATATGCGCCTGGCGTGCATCCGCGGAAGAGGCGCGCTTTTCCAAAAAGCCCTGGGCCTGCAGCCGGTTGATGGTCTTGGTGATGGTCGGCGGGCGAACGCCGAGGCGGCCGGCGAGATTGCCGGGCGTCTGGCCGTCCTCGCGGTCGAGCGTCAGCATGATCTGGTCCTGGCCGGCATAGAAGCCGTGCGCCAGAAGCCGCGCCGCCAGCGCGGTCCTTGCCAGCCTTGCCGCCGAATGCAGCCGGCTCATCGTTGCAGTCTTGTCCGCCTTGGCCATGGTGATCCCTCTTCGGCCGTACCGGTGCGTGCAGCATAGACGCAGCCGGCCGGTTGGCAATCGACGATCCAAAAGATTCCGGCTTTCGAAACAGCTTTGCCGGCAAGCATTTGTGGTGCTCGAAATGGTGATGCCAGATGTTTATTTCAGTTAGATGACAAACGAGTTTCCGCCAAGGCGATTGCAACGGTTTGACGCGGCGCGGCTCAGCACAGGTCAACGAAGAGGCGTTTCCGGCGACACGTTGATGGTCGGCATCCCTCGCACTCGGCCTCTCGGGTCTACCCATCCGCTTCGTCAATCCTGGGTCAAACACCCAGGCGGTTTGCCTCGTGCAAAAGGCCGGCACACATCCTATATCAGGCCAACAATCCCTTCTTGCGGCCCGCAATTCCGTGGCCCAGCCATTTCGAGGCAAGATATGAGCGAAGCACAGACGCAAATCCCCGTGACCGTTCTCACCGGCTATCTCGGCGCCGGCAAGACGACGCTGCTCAACCGCATCCTGTCGGAAAACCATGGCAAGCGTTATGCCGTCATCGTCAATGAATTCGGCGAGATCGGCATCGACAATGATTTGATCGTGGAATCCGACGAGGAAATCTACGAAATGAACAATGGCTGCGTCTGCTGCACGGTGCGCGGCGACCTGATCCGCGTCGTCGAAGGCCTGATGCGCCGTCCCGGCCGCTTCGACGCCATCGTCGTCGAGACCACCGGCCTCGCCGATCCTGTGCCGGTGGCGCAGACCTTCTTCATGGACGACGACGTGCGCTCCAAGACCAAACTCGACGCTGTCGTGGCTCTGGTCGACGCCAAGCACCTGCCGCTCAGGTTGAAGGATTCCAAGGAAGCCGAGGACCAGATCGCCTTCGCCGATGTCGTCGTGCTCAACAAGACCGACCTGGTGACGCCCGAAGAACTGGCCAAGGTCGAGGCCACCATCCGCGCCATCAACCCGGCGGCCAGGATCCACCGCACCACGCGCGCCGGCGTGGCGCTGTCCGAAGTGCTCGACCGCGGCGCCTTCGACCTGTCGCGCGCATTGGAAAACGACCCGCATTTCCTTGAGGCGCACGATCATGATCACGACCACGATCACCACGACCATGATCACGACCATCATCATCACGGTCACGCGCATCCCTCCGACATCCATGACGTGACCGTGCAGTCGGTGTCGCTGCGCGGCGGCGAGATGGACCCGAAGAAATTCTTCCCGTGGATCGAGAAGATCACTCAGATGGAAGGTCCCAACATCCTGCGGCTGAAAGGCATCATCGCGCTCAAGGGCGACGACGAGCGCTATGTCATCCAAGGCGTGCACATGATCATCGAAGGCGACCACCAGCGCGCTTGGAAAGACGGCGAAAAGCATGAGAGCCGGCTGGTGTTCATCGGCCGCGAGCTTGACGCCGAACGGCTGAAGAAGAGCTTTGACGCCTGCCAGGCGGCTTGATTTCCGGACTCTATGGCGCTAGCGCTGCCGGCTCTTCCTTCTCCCCTTGTGGGAGAAGGTGGCCTCGCGAAGCGAGGTCGGATGAGGGGTGCTCCAGCTCGGCACCGACGGCGATCCGTTCAACACCCCTCATCCGTCTCGGCGCTGCGCGCCGATCCACCTTCTCCCACAAGGGGAGAAGGTTGACGCCAGGCCTGGCCGCCTCAGTGGCTTCCCGGGAGTGGTGACAGCTTCATTGGAATGGTCCTGATGCCCACAGTTGCTCCCCTCGACCTGGAAGGTCACTGCCTTGCCGCCGTCTTCCTCGACAACGTGCCGCATTTTGCGCTCGCCGATGGGACAGTTCATAGGCTCGACAACGGCCACAAGACAATTCAGGCCAATGACGGCCTGCTCTCCACGTTCCATGACGCCGCCAACGACCGCCTGATCACCGGCGGCGAGGACGGCAAGATTTTTGCCGTTGCCGCCGGCGGCAATGTCAGCGAACTCGCCAGCGCCGGCAAGAAGTGGATCACCAGCGTCGCCGCCGGGCCGCAAGGCGCTATCGCCTATGCCACAGGCAAGACTGCGTTCGTGCGCTTTGCCGACGGCAAGACCAAAGAGTTTGCCCATCCACGTTCGGTCGAGGGGCTGGCCTTCTCCCCCAAGGGCATGCGCTTCGGCGTCGCCCGCTACAATGGCGCGACGCTGCATTTCCCGGCCGCCGAGGGCAGACCGGTGGAGCTGGAATGGGCCGGCGCCCATACCGGCGTGACCTTCTCGCCGGATGGCGCCTTCCTCGTCACCACCATGCAGGAAAACGCGCTGCATGGTTGGAAGCTCGCCGACGGCAAGCACATGCGCATGACCGGCTATCCCGGCAAGGTCAAAAGCCTGTCGTGGAGCGTGAAGGGCAAGTGGCTGGCGAGTTCCGGCGCGCCGGCGGCGATCGTCTGGCCGTTTTCGGGCAAGGACGGCCCGATGGGCAAGGCGCCGCTGGAGCTCGGCACGCGCGGCAACGCCATGGTGACATCGGTTGCCTGCCATCCGAGCCAGGATGTCGTCGCCGTCGGCTATGATGACGGCATGGTCATGGCGGTGCGCTTTACCGATGCCAAAGAGGTGCTGTTGCGCCGCCCGGGCATGGGCGCCATCACCGCGATGATGTGGGACAAGGAAGAGCGCCGGGTCGCCTTCGGCAGTGCCGCCGGCGACTGCGGCGTCATCGATATCTCGGCGTGACCTATTCGGCTCCGCACGACACCTTGCCGGTCAATTCTTTCGGCTTGCCGTCCTGTTCCGTGTCGGCGGCGTTGTCGTAGACGGCAAGCGTGTACCGGCCGTCATAGACGCCCTCGTCACTGGTCTTGGTCAGGATCGTCAGTTCGACAGAGTTGAATTTATCTCCGAGCTGATGCTCGTGGTAGACGTTCAGCCGCAACTCCTTGTCGTCCAGCCAGTACTGGGTGAGGTCGGAATCCTCGAAGACGGTCTTGCGCAGACTGTCGCCTTCCGGCCGGCCAAGTATCTCGAGATCGCCGCGAAAATTGAAGGTCGGGCCGCCCATACCTCTGGTGACCCCGGCGCCGACCTCGAATTGCACCGCTTTGTCATCGACGGAACACCAGACGCCGCCCGATGCGGAAGCCGCAGCGGCCGACAAGAGTAGCGCAATAGCGCAGATGATCGTCCGCATTCTTCTCCCCAAACCACAGACCCGATCGCATTGGCGCCCGACTGCGCCGGAAGGTCAAGTCTGCCGAACTTGCTGCTGACCCAATGCAGCGCACCAACACGGCCAATTGCGGTTGCCGTCGCCAATTGGGTAGTGTGCCGGCCGAGAGGGATTTCATGTACAGCACGAACAGTTCAAAGGCGTCCATTGGCGGTATCAGCCGTGACCGCATCGCTGCATTGCGGACAAGCGAGGCGAACACCTTCCGCAAGGCGCGGCCGAAATCGCAGGCCAAGGTCGGTAACGGCCTGCCAGGCTTCTTCGGCGGTGTGCCGATGCACTGGATGAACGACTGGCCGACGCCATTCCCGATCCTGGTCGAAAGCGCCAAGGGCGCCGCCATCACGGATATCGACGGCAACAGGCTGGACGATTTCTGCCTCGGCGACACCGGTTCGATGTTCGGCCATTCGCCGCCGCCGGTGGCGCGCGCCATCCGCCGCCAGGCCGGGCGCGGCCTGACCTATATGCTGCCTTCGGAGGATGCGCTGGCCATCGGGCCGCTGCTCACACAGCGTTTCGGTCTGCCGTTCTGGCAGATCGCCACCAGCGCCACCGACGCCAACCGCTTCGCGCTGCGTGTTGCCCGCGCTATCACCGGTCGGGAAAAGATCCTGGTCTTCAACGGCTGCTATCACGGCTCGGTCGACGAGACGATGGTCCGGCTGGTCGACGGCAAAGCTGTCAACCGGCCGGGCCTGGCGGGCGAATTCCGCGACCTGACCAGGACGGCGAAGGTCATCGAATTCAACGATGTTGCTGCACTGGAAGCGGCGCTCGCCGACCGCGATGTCGCCTGCGTCATCGCCGAGCCGGTGCTGACCAATTCCTGCATGGTGCTGCCCGATCCGGGTTTTCACGACGCCTTGCGCAAACTGACGCGCGCGGCCGGAACGCTGCTGCTGATCGACGAGACCCACACCATCTCGACCGGCCCAGGGGGCTACACCAGAAAATTCGGGCTGCAGCCCGACCTTTTCGTGCTGGGCAAGCCGATCGCCGGTGGCGTGCCGGCAAGCGTGTGGGGCATGAGCGACGAGGTCGCCTCGCGCTATGCCGACTACAATCGAACCAAGGAGCCGGGCTATTCCGGCATGGGCACGACGCTGTCGGCGAACCCGCTGCAGTTCGCAGCCATGCGCGCAACGCTCGAAGAGGTGATGACGCAGGAGAATTATGCCCGGATGGATCGCCTCGCCCTGCGGCTCGATGCCGGGCTGACCGGCGTCATCGATCGCTACAATCTGCCCTGGCATGTCGCCCGCGTCGGCGCCCGCGTCGAGTTCATCTGCGCCCCTGGCCCGCTCAGGAACGGCGCCGAAGCCGAGACTGCCCATGCGCCGGAGCTTGAGGCGGCTATCCATGTCGCGCTGGTCAACCAGGGCGTGCTGATCGCGCCCTTTCACAACATGATGCTGATCTCGCCGGCCACCACCGGCGCCCAGGTCAACCGGCTGATCACCGCCTTCGCCACGGTTGCGGCAAGGCTGACGGCATGAGACAAGCTGCCAAGCCAAACTCGAGTACACTAATCATGACTTCACCTTCGGGCTCGACGCCCGCCGAGGCGCAAGCCTTTCTCGACGCCCATCCCGAAATCGAAGCCTTCGATATCGTCTTGACCGACGCCAACGGGGTCGGCCGCGGCAAGATCGTGCGCCGGCATGAGCTGAAAAGCATCTTCGAGGGCGGCCGCCACATGCCGATCTCGATCCTCGGCCTCGACATCACCGGCGAGGATGTGCACGAAACCGGGCTGATCTGGACGACTGGAGACGGCGATCTCAGGGCATGGCCGATCCCCGGCACGCTGGTGCCGCTTTACGGCACGAACCCGCCGCGCGGCCAGTTGCTGATGGCGATGTACCATCTCGAGGGACAGCCTATGTCGTCGGACCCACGGCTGGCGCTGGCCAGGCAGGTCGACATCTTGGCGGCCAAGGGCCTCTATCCCGCCGGCGCCTTCGAACTCGAATTTTTCCTGCTTGCCAATGAGCGTGACGCCGACGGCAAGGTAAAGCCGGCGGACGCCGTGCTCGACGGCCGCCGCTCGGCCAAGACGGAAGTCTATTCCGTCGACCATCTGCACGGCATGGAGCCGCTGTTTTCCGACATCTATGCCGCGGCTAAGGCGCAAGGCATTCCGGCCGAAACGGTGATTTCCGAATACGCGCCCGGCCAGTACGAGCTGACGCTGAACTATCGCAAGGATGTCATGCGGGCGGCCGACGACCTCGTCATGTTGAAGCGGCTGGTGCGGGCGCAGGCGCGCCGCCATGGTGTCACCGCCTGCTTCATGGCCAAGCCGATCGAAAAATACGCCGGCTCCGGCATGCATTTCCATGTTTCGTTGCAGGACAAGAACGGCCGCAACGTTTTTGCCGAGGCTGGCGGCGAAAGCTGGTCGCTGCCGCTGCTGCAGGGGCTCGGCGGGCTGATCCAGACCATGGCCGAATCGATGCTGGTGTTTGCGCCGCACGCCAATTCCTGGCGGCGCTTCGTCTCGCAGTCCTATGCGCCGGTGGCGCCGACCTGGGGCGTCAACAACCGTTCGGTGGCGCTGCGCATCCCGGCGGGCGACGCCAAAAACCGGCGCATCGAGCACCGGCCGTCGGGTGTCGACGCCAATCCCTACCTGATCGCGGCAACGGTGCTGGCCGGCATCATCAAAGGTCTGGACGAAGGCCTCGACCCCGGCCCCGAAACCACTGGGAATGGCTATGAAGCCGCCGTCACGCGCACGACCATGCCGGTCGACTGGCGCGCCGCGATCGAGGCGGCGCGGGCCTCGAGCTTCCTGAAAGAGGCGCTTGGCGAGGATCTGCATCGCACCTTCGTGGCGATCAAGCAGTCGGAGTATCTGCGCGTCGCCCGCACCGTCAGCGAGCTGGATTACCACCTCTACCTCCATGAGGTCTGAGAGACCGCCTGGAACTCGGGCAGTCGTCCTGCTAGCCCGACGATCAGGCGGCGATTACTTTTTCGCCGCCTGCATCAAATGAGGTGGCGCTGCAGCCTTCAAGAACATATCATGAACGGATGAGCGCACCTACCGTCCGTGAAAAGCTGGCAATCCTGTCTGACGCCGCCAAATACGATGCTTCTTGCGCCTCGTCGGGCTCGGCGAAGAAGGATTCGCTCCAATCCGGCGGTATCGGCTCCACAGAAGGCATGGGCATCTGCCATTCCTACGCGCCGGATGGCCGCTGCATTTCGCTCCTGAAAATCCTGCTCACCAATTTCTGCATTTACGATTGCAGCTACTGCATCAACCGCTCGTCATCGAATGTGCGCCGCGCCCGCTTTAGCATCGACGAGGTGGTGAAGCTGACCATGGACTTTTATCGGCGCAACTACATCGAAGGCCTGTTCCTGTCCTCCGGCGTCATCCGTTCGCCCGACGAGACCATGGCCGAAATGGTGGAAGTGGCGCGGCGGCTGCGGCTGGACGAAAAATTCTCCGGCTATATTCATCTGAAGACCATTCCGGAAAGCTCGGCCGAACTGGTCGAGCAGGCCGGGCTCTACGCCGATCGGCTGTCTATCAACGTCGAACTGCCGACCGATGAGGGCGTCAAGAAACTGGCGCCGGAGAAGAAGCCGGAAACGATCCGGCTTTCCATGGCGAACCTGCGCCGGAAGATGGAGGAAAAGGCCGAGCCGACGCTGAGGACCAAGAAGCGCGAACGCTTTGCGCCCGGAGGTCAGTCGACGCAGATGATTGTCGGCGCCGACAAAACATCCGACGACGGCATTTTGCACACCAGCGCGCGGCTCTATGGCAGCTATCACCTGCGGCGCGTCTATTATTCCGCCTTCAGCCCAATCCCGGATTCGTCATCGTCGCTGCCGCTGCAAAAACCGCCGCTGATGCGCGAGCACCGGCTCTATCAGGCCGACTGGCTGATGCGTTTCTACGGCTTTTCGCAGCCGGAAATCCTCGCCGGCAGCAGCGACGGCATGCTCGACCTCGCCATTGACCCCAAGCTCGCCTGGGCTTTGCGCAATCGGGCGAGGTTTCCCGTCGACATCAACCGCGCCGACCGCGAAGCGCTGCTGCGGGTTCCGGGTCTGGGCACCAAGGTGGTGGCGAAGATCCTTGAAACCCGCCGCCACCGACGCATGCGGCTGGAAGATGTCGGACGGATCTGCCATTCGATCGCCAAGCTGAGGCCCTTCATCATCGCCGAAGGCTGGTCGCCGGGCGGACTCACCGACAAGACAGGCCTGCGCGACACGATCGTAAAGTCCTGCGAACAACTGTCGCTGTTTTGACCATGCAGCCGGCCCAGCTCGACCTTGCCCGATACACCGTCCGGCTAGCGAGCCAGACCGATTTCGCCGGTTGGCGCGATGCGGCACGGCGTCTGGCGCTGAATGAGGTCCGGCCTGAGGATATTAGTTGGGGTGTCGGGTCCGACGCCAATGATCCTCAAGATGCCTTGCCGGCGGTGCCAGAGGGCGCGCAGCTTACCGTCCCGCGCGAGTTCATCGCCCGTGCAGAAACCGCCTTCTGCCACTCCGACCCCGGCCGGTTTGCCTTTCTCTACCGGATGCTTTGGCGCCTGCGAACCGAGCCGAAACTGCTGGCGATCGCATCCGATCCCGACACCAGGCGGCTCGAAGCCATGGAAAAGGCGGTGCGGCGCGACAGCCATAAGATGCATGCCTTCGTACGCTTCCGGAAGATCGGCGACGGCGAGAACGAGCGCTACGTCGCCTGGTTCGAGCCGGAGCATTTCATTGTCGAGCGCAACGCGGATTTCTTCGTCCGGCGGTTCACCGGCATGCGCTGGACCATCCTGACGCCCTATGCCTCCGCCGACTGGAACGGCGAAAGGCTGGCGATCGGGCCGGGTGCGGCCAAGGGCGATGCACCCGATCAGGACGACACCGAGGCGTTGTGGCTGACCTATTTCGAAAACATCTTCAACCCGGCGCGGCTCAAGGTGAAGGCGATGCAGAAGGAGATGCCGAAGAAATATTGGCGGAACCTTCCCGAGGCCTCGCTCATTCCAGATCTGATCGCAGGAGCGGACGAGGCCGCCAGGGATATGATTGCCAGACTGCCGACAATGCCGGCGCCGCACCACGCCAAGCTGCAGGCGAAACATTGGCCGAAGCGCGAGCCGGCCGAGGCGCCGGACGATGACGCCAACACCATTTCCGAGCTACGCGAAGCCGCGAAAGGCTGCCGCCGCTGCCCGTTGTGGCGCGACGCGACACAGACCGTGTTCGGCGAGGGGCCGGATGATGCCAAAGTGGTCTTCGTCGGCGAACAACCGGGCGATCAGGAAGATCTCGCCGGCAAACCTTTTGTCGGGCCAGCGGGCAAAGTGTTCGATGCAATTCTCGATGACGCAGGCGTCGACCGGCAAAAAGTCTACGTCACCAACGCCGTCAAGCATTTCAAGTTCGAGCCGCGCGGCAAGCGCCGCATCCATTCGAAGCCAAATGCCGGCGAAGTCCAGGCCTGCCGCTGGTGGATCGGCCGGGAGCTTGAGCTGATCAAGCCGGACCTCGCCGTGGCGCTTGGGGCAACGGCGGCGTTGTCGCTGCTGGGCAAGGCCATTGCCGTGACGAAAATGCGCGGCCAGTTGATCGAACGCGAGGATGGCTTGCGCGTGTTCATCACCATCCACCCCTCCTTTATCCTGCGCATTCACGAGCCGACGGACAAGGAGGCTGAGCGCGAGCGGTTCCTAAAGGATATGAAAGAGGTGAAGCGGCTGATGGGGTCGTGAGATGAGCGAAAGCCTCAGCGACATCGTCATCCGCGGGCGGAGCAAGGAGTGAAGCGACGCAGCGCAGACCCGAGGATCCATGCCGCGACGTTTGCACGCTGCTACGGTGCAGAATTATGCCGTTGCGCTCGACGGCTAACATCACGGAATGGATCCCCGGGGGTCTTCGCGACGGAGCTTCGCTCCTGCTTCGCCCAGGGATGACGAAGCTGGGTGGCTTCACGGTCGTGAATCCAACGTTGGAAAACTTCGGCCGCCACGGCCAGATTAACTGATTAGGATTGCCCTCAGATCGTTCACATTCGTACCCGTCGGCCCCGGCACGAACAGATCGCCGATCGCGTTGAACGCCGTCCAGGCATTGTTGCCGGCCAGCATCGCCTTGGCGTCGATGCCGGCGGCACGCATGCGCGAGACAGTCGAGCCATCGGCAAAGGCGCCGGCATTGTCTTCCGAGCCATCGATGCCGTCGGTATCGGCGGCCAGTGCATGAATACCTTCCGCGCCGCTGATGCCGATGGCAAAGGCGAGCAGGAATTCGGAGTTGCGGCCGCCCTTGCCCCTTTTTCCGTCAACAGGGGCCCGCAAGGTCACGGTCGTCTCGCCGCCGGACAGGATCAGCACCGGCTTTTTGAACGGCCGGTTGCGCGTCGCCACTTCGCGCGCAATGGCTGCATGCACGCCACCGACCTCGCGCGCCTCGCCCTCGATGGAATCGGAGAGGATGACGGCTTCGATGCCCTGCCGTTTTGCCTCAGCGGCTGCCGCTTCCAGCGACACGCCAGCCGAGGCGATCAGGTGCACTTCATTGCGTGAAAAGCGCTGGTCATCCAGATCTGGCGCATCGGCCTCTGGCGAGTTGATGTGCGCCATGACGGCGTCGGGCAGTTTCATGCCGTAGGCCGCTATCGAGGCCAGCGCATCGGCGCGGTTGCCGGAGTCGGGCACGGTCGGGCCGGAGGCCACCAGCGCCGGGTTGTCGCCGGGAATGTCAGAGACAACCAGTGATACCAGTTTGGCCGGCCAGGCGGCAGCTGCCAGCCGGCCGCCCTTGATGGTCGAGAGATGCTTGCGGATTGTGTTCATCGCCGCGATCGGCGCGCCGGAGGCAAGCAGCGCCTCGTTGACGGCGATTTCGTCGGCGAGCGTCAGGCCGGCGGCAGGCGACGGCAGCAGCGCCGATCCTCCGCCCGATATCAGCGCCACTACCAGGTCGTCCGCAGTCAGCCCTTGCACCTTTTCGAGCAGGCGCCGCGACGCCTCAAGACCGGCAGCGTCCGGCACCGGATGTGCCGCCTCGATGATTTCGATGCGCTCGCATCTGGCGCCATAGCCGTAGCGGGTGACGACCAGCCCTTCGATCGGGCCATCCCACACCTTCTCGAATGCCGCCGCCATCTGCGCCGAGCCCTTGCCGGCGCCGATGACGATGGTGCGGCCCTTGGGCCTGGCCGGCAGATGATCCCTGATGGTCCGTTCAGGATCGGCAGCGGCAACAGCGGCATTGAAGATCGAGATGAGAAAGGATTTGGGATCGAGCACGGTTATCCTTGGCCGTAACTGGCGGTTTTCAAAATGAGCAAACGTTGGCGCTGCCCCTCACCCTCACCCCGTGAAAGACGGGGAGAGGGGATCGCCAGCGCTCGAGCTTGTCCTTTCTCCCCGTCACTATACGGGGAGAAGGTGCCGGCAGGCGGATGAGGGGCAGCGCCAACGTCACGATTTACCTTCCGGCGGCAGCGCCAATTGTGTCCGATCGACGCCGAGATGATCGCACAGTGCATCGACGACGACGCCATGATCCTGGCGTTCCGGCAGGCCGGAGACGGCGATGACGCCGATGACGCCGGCACCCTTTACAGTCACCGGAAACCCGCCGCCGGCCAGTACGTAATCAGCAATATCCAGCCCCTCGCCGACCTTGAAGGTGCGGTCCGGTCGCTGCTGTTCCAGCACCAGACGATAGGTGCTCCTGAGGTAGCGCTTGACCACATTGATCTTGCGTCGTGCCCAGTCGGGGTTGGAGGCGTTTGAACCGGGCATCGCGGCATAAAACAGCGGCCGATCCCACAGCCTGATATCGATGATGATGGGCAGCTTTTCGGCCAGCGCCCGCTCGCGGATCGCCGCGCCGACCTTGAACGCGACGGCCTCGTCGAAGGCCGGGAAGACCAGCGTCTCTTCCTGTTTCTGGATCAGAGCGATGTCGTCTGCGGCGGCCATTTTTGTTCTCCGAAATCGTCACAAATCGTGTGTACGACAAGCTCCGCCCGGTCAAGGTCTCGTCGCGGTGGTGGTCTTGCCCCGCCAGGATCGCCCCCCCACTCCGTCGAGCTTCTCTCGACACCTCTCCCCCGATCGACGGGGTAGAGGAAGGGCGTGTCCGAACCGGATAGATAGGTAACAGAATGGACCGATAGCATGGGTGACAGTTTTCTTGTCCGCCGGAGGACCGGCGATGGTTTGGCGAGAGACTGGCATC